>JAFPWF010000016.1 GCA_017395085.1 Oscillospiraceae bacterium
AACCGGGCCTCGATCTCCTTCAGGTCGATCCCGATGAAGTTCTCCTTCCCAAGCAGCCGTTCGACCAGGCTCTTGAGCTGGGATTTACCGGTGTCGCCGGCGCCGACAAGAAACAGGGCCTTTTTCATGCGCCAGCCCTTCACATTGGAGATGCAGGCGCCGATGAACTCCAGCAGAAGCTGTTCGACAGCTTTGTCCCCGTTGGTCAGGGTATGCAGATACCGGTCAAAGACCGGCGTGGGCGAAGGCTTCCCCGTCCAGCGACAAGGGATCTGGATGGTGCTGTAGACCGCGGGGGTATGGGGAACTGTGTTCGTGCCGCGCGCGTCTACCCGGAGCAGGCAATTGCTGAAATTGATCAGGGTCTCGCTTGCGTCCAGTTCCTCCTGACCGATGTAATCCAAATCCGTAATGAGCTGCTGGTATACCTCTGTGATGATGCGCATCTTGACAAGCTCTGGATCATACTCCTCCACGAAGCTCTTGATCACGCCTTTGAACATGTCCTCGGCATAGAGCTTGTACACGCCGCCCTCATAGACATATTTCAGCAGCGCCTGCTTGCCGCTGTCCCGGACGAGCAGATATTTCACATGCTCCCGGACATGCTTTGCCAGCAGAGCAGGGACCACATAGGCTTCGCCGGTGATCTCATTGAAGCGGATGAAGTCCGGGTGCTCCATCTTGGATCGGTGGAAGGTGCCGTTGCAGGCCTCGAGGGCTTTCTGGATCGTGGTTTCCCGGTAATCCTCCCGTTCCCATTTCTCCCGCATCAGGGCGGAGGCTCGGAAGACCCGGTCGATCATATCAGGATCCGGGCCGGTGCGGAACGCGATCATGGCGCAAAGCGCACAATCGGCCTCGGACTGGGAGCCGTAATCTGAGAAATCTCCATCTTGGTACAGCTTTCGGAACTTGTCCGCGTTGCTCTGCCGAAGCAGATTGCCTACCACTTCGAATACCGGATCATGGCTTTTCGCAAGCTTCTTGGCAGGTTCTTTTTCCGGACGCAGCATATCCTCATCCAGCGTAGCCAGCAGTGCGGACGTGCAGTCCTTAAGGGGTTTCTCCCAGACAGCGTTACCGGTATAGACAGCAAAGCGGTTAGTGATTCCGCCGTAGTACAGCTCGACGCCGTTATGCGGATTCTTCATATAGTAGGCTTTGCCCAGCCTGACCTTGCCGTTTGCGTCTGTGCTGGTCGGGATCATAGCCGTATCGCAGCGACCGTAGATGTGGATACCGCCGCCGCTGACGGAGCGTTCGGCATAGGAGTCAAAGCGGTTCAGGAGCTTCTGCACCAGGGGATCGTCCAGTTCCCTGTGATCCACATCCAGGAAGAAATACCCGTCCGGGATCTTGAAGCCTACGCCGTCCATACCGTATGTGTCCCTGGCGGAAACGGCTTCATCGTATGTGACCCAGGTCTGTTCCCAGCTCTCGTCCGTCCCGCTCGCCCGGCCGTCTCCAGCAGACTTAGGCACTTTGGTTCGCTTTTCTTTCCGGATCTCAAAGCGCCACAACATCCAGATCCGCTGCTGTTTCAGTTCCTGCATGAAATCGTCCATGTCTTCCACCTTCCCTCCGGGAAATATGAATGCGCTTATTCGTGTGAGGCATTGCTGATCAGCCAGGCCTTAAACGCATCCATGGGGATCAGGATCCTCGTCCCAATCTTAAGAACCGGGAACCCCGGCCGCTTGACCAGCTCATATGCCTTTGGCAGGCTGATCCCAAGCTGCGAAGCCAGTTCCTGTACGCTCATCGTTGCTTTCTCCATATGCTTTCTCCTTTCTCAAAAATGGGCATGAAGAAGCCACCAGCCGAACGTTTGCTCGTATGGTGGCCTTTTCATATTTACCTGAGAGCGATTGTTGCTCTCCCGTTTGTTCGAATCTGCTGAACTGCGTTATATGCAGTCAGGTCTTTTACCCCGCAGGCGTTGCGCTTGTCCAGTTTTTCCTCCCTGACTCTCTTCTTGCGGTTCTCCCTTTGCCGAATCCTGCTCTTCATTCTTTCTTCTCCTTTTGGATAGACTACTCCCTTCAGACCTCCGGGAAACGATCCGCTGATCGACATCCGCAGGCGCTGGGGGAAGGGGTTGAAAACATTTTTTCGATTGCCTCTTGTTTTCGATGCAATTATATAATAGAATCTAACCGCAATCAAATTCTGTACGGTTAGAATAATGGTAAGAAAAGAGGCAGAATCAAAATGAAGAGAATCGGGGCAGATCATATAGGGTTCAACGAGATCGGCGGCGCAGGAGAAATTGTTTACCGTGTCGTGCGCTTTAGAAACTATTCGCCTGATGTGGATGAGCAGGGGAAACAGATTGTTCAACCTGTCATTTTCCCGGGTATGGAGCCGGTAGAAGGTTTTGACTACGAGCTTAACGGGGCTGAGCTGCTATACAGTCTTATCAACTTATATCATGAGCTCAACGATCCTGAGAGCATCGTCCCGATCCCGTACCGAATCTGCGTCTGGTGCCGAGATCACGTTCAACCTTATAGTCTCAAAATGCTGTCAGCCATGATGGAAGGCTACGGAAAAGATTCATGGCCGGAATGGCCGCTGCTTCAGAAAGAAGCCTCCTTCTGGGTGGATAGCTTTACACATGATCTTTGCTGCCTGGGTGCCACAATGGATTTCTATAAGGCCCTCATCTCGGTAAGAATACGAAAAGACACACAGAAAGCACGTAGTCTGTATTATGAGGGACGGATTGAAGATGGCCTTCCCTTTTTTGAACGATACCGGCATATTGAAAACAACGCAGAATATATCCAGGCTGTGATGGATGATTATGATTCGATGACAGACTCGTTGCTTGGGCTGTTCCCAGAGCACAGGATGAAGCTGACCAAGAATCGCATCAGCGGGACAATAGGGATGTATGGTGATATAGACTCTGTATTTGACTTGGCTTGGTATGCTTTTGCAAGAGAAGTGGCAACGGATGCGCCACCTCCGGACACAGATCCGGATTCGCTTGCTCTATACGGTTCCAGCTCCTATATCTGCTGTCTGAGCTGCGGGAGGTATGTAAAAAGAAAAGGGCCGCGGCAGCGTTACTGCGACGACCCCGATTGTCAGGCGGTTCGGAAACGTATGAATAGTAAGGATTGTTATAATAGGAAGAAAGCTCGAGAATAGAAAGGTCCCATTTGTGTCTGGTCTCCGTCAGCTTACTCTGCGTCATTCGGCACGCCCAGGAGTTTTTTAAATGGACGTATTGATACAATATGTCAGTTTGCTGTTTCGTTTTTTTGATATAGATGGTTTGATCCTCAAAAAAGAATAGCGTTTCTTGTTGTCTCCTCTTGATTTTTTGCGTTTTTTGACTATAATACGGTTAGAGATTGCTAACCGTATTATAGTCAAAGTCTCGATTTCTTTTTTGCCCAGTGGTTAGCAGCCTCTAACCACTGGGCTATGATATGTTGTATTGTCTAATCACGAAAGGGTGAAAACCTATGAAGATAGAGGAAAAAACGAAACGGCTCCTAATTATCGGTATTATCGGATGCCTACTCTATGTGATCGGCGACTTTCTGTTTGCAGCGACCGGCAAAGGACAGACGACCGAGAGCATCGGCTTCATGGTGCGAGTTGTCTATCTGGAGATGGGCACCTGGCGCATGGTAGCCAGCATCCTCTGCGGATTTGTCGGAACACTCCTGTACTACATGGGCTTTCACTGTATGTACGGGCTGCTTAAGATCCACGTTACAAAAGGAAAAGACCGGAAGTGGGTGAAACTTTTTCGGGTCTCCTATGTTACCGGGACGGTCGCCTGGGCCTATGTCCACGCCATGTTTATGAATGTGGCACTGATCTTCAAGTACGTTTATCAAAACTGCGGCGACATGCAGACGGCGGCAGATATCGCCAACCGGGTGTTTTACGCCAACGCCGCGCCGATGCTGATTGCCTTCATCCTCTGCGACCTCGGGCTGACCGTCGTCATGCCCGTGATGGTCTGGAAGAAGATCATTCCGCTAAAAAGCACGGCGGCGCGGATCCTGGCCACGCTCTGCAATCCGCTGATGATGCCGGGGATCGTCGGGAATCTGCTTGCCCTCCTTCCCTGGCCTGTTAATCAGCTTGATCACGGTACGGAATCCTTCGGCCACGCGCTGGTGCTGCTCCTGGGCCTGATCCTGCTGCGGGAAATGAGCAAGGCGGAAGAGCTGAAAAACGCGGAGGCTTTGGAATGAACGATACGCTTGACTGGCAGCGCATTCGACATCTTTTGAAAATTGGGATCCTGGCCTCGCTCATGGTCTTGACGGGAGACATGCTTCTCGGTTGGGGCGTGAGCGATCCGTCCGTGACGAATCTTCCCGCCGTGTTCACGCGGTATTTGTCCGTGTCGGACGGCAGGATCGTCGTCTCGGCGCTGCTGGCTTACAACTACGGTGCGAGAGACAGCGCGAGACTGCGGGAGAGCCTTCAGAAGACCGCGCTGCTCACCGCCGGCTTCGGTTTCCTTTCTGCCGCCGGCTGCTGGCTTGGCAGAGAGCATCTGCTCGCGCTTTTCCTGAAGGATGCGGCGAATCTTGCCCTGGGCAGCCGTTTCCTCTTTTGGTTGATTCTGGCCAGCCCCTTTCTCGGCTTCTTTTACCTGAGCAGCAATTTTCTGCAGGCTGCGGGAAAAGCCTTTCAGGCGACGCTGGTATCCGTTCTGCGGCAGGGCGTGCTGCTGATCCCTGCGCTCTATCTGATGCACGATTTCTTCGGCCTGACCGGGATTGCAGCGGCTCACACGGCAGCGGATTTTGGAGCGATCCTGGCAGCTTCCGTTCTCGGCCTTCGAGGATACAGGCAAATCGCGGCTGCCGACAATCTGGTAAATACGTCGTGGAAATGTGACAGTTTTTGACGGGTAGAAACGCGAAGATACATAACCAATAAATTGATACAGTTTTGCCCAGACGGGCGGCCTTTTGACATTGTAAAGGGCCGTCCGTTTTTCTATGATGAAATCAGGGGAAACTCTATTCTGATACGGAGGGAATGCGATGAAAAAACAGAGAAAAGCCAGAGATCCGGAGCATATCGGCTTTAAGGAATGCTTCGGCACAACGACCCTTTCTTTCACCAACGCGCTGACCGGCGTACTCATGTCGTCCATGCTGATGGTCTATATGACAGAGTATTCCGGCATCAGCTACGCTGCGCTGCTGGCCACGATCCTGCTGATGGCGGCTCGTGTGATCGACGCGGTGGACGACCCGATCCAGGGCTTTATTATTGACAATTCAAAGCGCACCAGGATCGGCAAGTATAAGCCCTTCTTCCTCATCAGCATCATCATGGAGGCGGTCGGCGCCATTGCCCTGTTTTCGCTTCCCAGCTCCATGGCGAGTACGCCCGCGCTGATCATCGCCTGGGTCATTGTGTTTTACCTCGTCTATGACATCGGCAGCTCGTTCTATAAGGATCTACTTCTTTACCGTACCATGTCCACCGATGAAAACCAGCGGACAAAGCTGGTGGTCGGGCCGAGGCTGATGTCCTTCCTCACCGGCGTTGTTGCCAATGTCGTGTTTACAGCTGCTATCGTTGCTCTCAACGCAGGCGGCGTGAGCTACCACGATGCCGCGGCCAGGGTCATCATGATCCTTGTTGTCGCCTCCGTGGCGATCTCTCTTGTCGGCTGGTTCATGGTGAAAGAAAAGCATCATGTGGAAGAGGAGCGCGCCGAGAAACTGAAACTTCAGGATTTCTTTGATTTGTTCAAAGAAAACAAGGCCATGGTCATATTTGCGCTCAAAGGCCTGTTTGCCGGCTTTATCTGGACGCTGATCTTCGCCACGCCCATCTATTACATCAAATGGGGCTTCTGTGCCGACCTGAGCACGGGCATCGCGGACATGGAGCAATTTACCGTCTACAACGGCATCAACGCCATGATCACCGTCGTCCCCATGGTCCTGGGCGCGATTCTGGGCAGACCGCTTTTGAAGCTCTTTAAGGATCCGGTCAGGATGACCAGCACCCTGCTGCTCATTCAGGCGGTCGGCGGCGCCATCCTGTTCATCGCCCAGATCACAGGGCTTTTGCAGCACGCTCCCTGGCTGTTCTTTGCGACCATGTTCATCATGGCCACCGGCGTGGGGACGGACTTTGTGCCGCAGACCTTTGTACAGATGGAGGTCGTGGACTATGGAATCTACAAAACCGGGAAAGACCGCTCCGCCCTGACCACGGTGACCGACGGCTTCATCACAAAGATGCAGACGGCTTTTTCCACGGCGATCGTCGGCCTGGTGCTGACCGGGATCGGCTATACCGTGGAGGAAGGAAACCGCTTTGCCGGGGACGTCTCCCAGATCCCCACGATGCTCAACTGGTTCATCGTGATCATGGGCCTGGTCCCCGCTGTGTTGGGCATCATTTCTGTCCTGATCTACAGGAAGTATCCTGTCACCAATGAAGTCCGCGGAGAAATGAAAGCCTATTTTGACAGGCAGAGTGAAGAATAGTATAAATAAAGCGGGTCGATCCACTCGACCCGCCTCGTATCAGCGCTTGGCGTGTGCTTTTTCCCGATATTCTGTGGGCGTCATCTGATACTCGCGCTCAAATATTTTGTAAAACTGTGTGCGGTTCTCATAGCCCAGGGAAGCGGCGATCCTGCTCACCGGAAGCTCGGAGGCTTTGAGAAGCCGGGCCGCCTCGCGCAGCTGAATCTTTTGACAATAGACCTTCAGCGTATAGCCGGTGTGCTCTTTCATGATGCGGGAGAGGTATTCACAGGAATAATGGAGCTCCTGAGCCAGCTCCGCGCGGCGGACATTGCCGTGGCGTTCCTCGATCAGCTTTTTCGCCTTTTCGAGGGTAATCAGTTCCCTCCCGTAGCCAAGGGAAACGTACTCGGCCCGATAGAGCTCCGGGCTCTCCAGTGCCGCAAACAGCCGAAGCAGCGACGAGTAAATGTCAAACTGATACCCCACACGCTTTTCGGAATAAGCTCGGATCAACTCATCGGCGATCTGCGGGATCGGATCTTCGCCCAGGAGCTGAAAGTCCACATAGTCCCGCTTGCAGGCCGCTCTCTCCGACAGGTTCTCGCTGAAAAAGCGGTTGAGGATGCTTTTATAGCCGAAGGGTTGAGCAAGCCCTTTCGGCCATTGCGTGATGAGCGAGGGGTCGATGCCGATATAGAGGATATCGGCGGAGGCCATGTCGGTTTCCCGGTGCATGGTGCTTCGGTTCAGCAGACACAGATTCCCCGCCGAATAGCGTACTTCTTCCTCCTCGATCATGACCGAGGCCTCTCCGCGCATGATGTACATCAGCTCGAAGAAATTGTGCTTGTGCATATAGGTTTCCTGAAAAAAACCGCTCTCGGCGGGGGTGTGCAGGCAGAAGGAACGCCTGTCCATGTAGTTGGAGAAGAGATATTCCTCCGGGGTGTGAACACTGGTCGCAACGGAGAGCTTGGAAAAGTAATCCCGGTCGACGGTGTGATCGCGCAGATAGTTTACGATTTGGCCGCTCTCCTGCGCCCGGACCTCCTCGATATCCCGGAAGTATAAATGAACCACGTTTTCCATAGCCTTCACCCCCTTGTTTCCTATTCTATCATACTGAAAGCTCGATGAAAAGGAAGGATTTATGCTTTGAAACAACAATGCTTTAACCCGTATCTCCCCGGCTGGGAGTATATCCCGGATGCGGAGCCCCGGCTTTTTGACGGCAGACTGTATGTCTTCGGCAGCCATGACCGCTTCGGGAGCAAGGACTACTGCGTCAACGACTATGTGGCCTGGTCAGCCCCGGAAGACGATCTCAGCGACTGGCGCTACGAGGGGGTCATTTTCCGAAAAGAACAGACCCCGTGGAACACGGACCGGAAGTCCTATTACGCGCCGGACGTGGTCCGCGGGACGGATGGGCGCTATTATCTGTATTATTCGGTTGCCAATTCCTCCGTCACTTCTGTTGCCGTGTGCGATACCCCGGCTGGAAAATATACGTATCTGGGCGACGTGCGTTTCCCGGACGGCAGGGTCTACGGCTCCCGGGCGGAGGACTGGTTCGTATTTGATCCGGCGGTCCTGGTGGACGAAGATGGCCGCGTCTATCTCTATGTGGGGAGCGGTCAGCCCTCCAACGGCCGGTTCGGACATAAAATCGTGGGGCTTTTCGTGATGGAGCTGGAGAGGGATATGCTGACCATCAAGTCTGAGCCCACGATCCTTCTTCCGGCGGATTTCAACGCCAAAAAGCCCAATTACTGGGAAGGTCCCTCCATCCGCCGCATCGGAAGCTGGTATTATCTGGTTTACCCCGCAACGGACATCACGGGTCTCAACTATGCCATGAGCCTTTTCCCCGACAAGGGCTTTATTCACAAGGGGCCGATCCACTCCTCCAGTGATATCGGATACCGGGGGCGAAAGCTGATGGACGCCGCCTATCCCATGGGGAACAGCCACGGCGGCCTGATCTGCGTAAAAGATCAGTGGTATGTCTTCGATCATCGCACGACCAACGGCAAGTGGAAAAACCGGCAGGCGGTCGCGGAGCCGATCACCATTGAGGAGGACGGCAGCATCGCCATGGCGGAGGCCACCAGCTGCGGCTTGAACGGCGGCCCGCTCAGAGGAAAGGGCAGCTACAGCGCGTCCATCGCCTGCTGTCTGCGCGGCGGGAGCGTTCTGGGCTTTCGCAACCCTATGGGCGGCCCTTTTGTGACCCAGGACGGGCCGGACTACGAGCCTCCGGAGCCGACGGAGCATCCTGTTAACGCCTACAGTGAAGCGAACGCGCCGAAGTCCTTCGTCACCGATATCCGAAACGGCTGTGTTGCGGGCTATAAGTATTTTGATCTGACAGAGACCGCCGGGCTTGCCGTGACGGTGCGCGGCGGAAACGGAACGCTGGAGCTGCTGGGAGGAGAAGAAGGAAAAGCGATCGCGGCCTTTATCCTCTCTCCTACGACAGACTGGACGACCTACCGCATTCCTTTCTCTCCCGATGAACTGGCAGCCGCGGCAGACTGCCCGGTGAAGCGCTGCCCCGTCTACCTGCGGTATCGGGGGAAGGGCAAGCTGGATCTGTTGGAAATCGCTTTTTCATAAACATAGAGAGGAGTTAAAAACATGAATTGGACGACAATCTGGAGTCAGGCGGCAGCGCCCTCTTTTGCGATGGGCATGCTGCAGGGGAAGAAAAAAACCGTGGTGTTCCCGGTCAGCTCTCCGGTTTCCGGTGAGCGGGTCCGTCTTCGCTTTTCCAACATCTACGGAAAGAAACCCTATGTCATCGGCGCGGTCACGGTCCGGGGCAAGGGACAGCCGGTCCCTGTTACCTGCGGCGGGAAGAGAGCCTTCACGATCCCGACGGGCGGGCATACCTTCTCCGATCCGCTCGAGCTGCCGGTTGCGGCAGGTGAGACTCTGGAGATCCGGCTTTTCTATGCCTCCAAGGCGCAGGACAGCAACATGACCTTGGAGGAAGCTGTGGCTTACCCCGGAGATCATACGGCGGACGAAGCTCTGCCGGAAGTGAAAAAGGAGAGCTATAAGCAGCAATATAACCTCTACGACGCGGTCGTCTCTCTGGATCGGGTGGAGGTGGAATCCGAGGCGTGCAGCAAGCTGATCGTCGCTTTCGGTGACAGCATCACAGCCATGAATCGCTGGGTCAAACCGCTGCAGAAACGGCTGTTTGCGCACTTCGGCGGGAAATATACCCTGCTGAATGCCGGGATCGGCGGAAACTGCCTGCTCTACCAGGTGCCCGGCTTCATGGGCAGCTCTTACGGAGAAAAGGGCGTCGTCCGTTTTGAGAGAGATGTTCTGAGCTTTGACGATCTTCATACCGTGATCCTGGCCCTGGGGGTCAACGATGTGGCGTATTACACAAAGAAAACGGAGCAGACAATCTCCTTTGACGCTTATACGGCGGCCATTCAGGACCTGACCAAAACCTTGAATGATCGCGGCGTCCGCGTCGTCATGCAGACGCTCACGCCGCGGGAGGGCTTTGTCAAAAAAGGCTATACGCCGGAGATGGAAGCCCTGCGCGTGAAGATCAACGAATGGATCCGGGACTGCGGGCAGTTCGATTACGTGTTTGACGCGGATTTGCTGCTGCGGGACGAGAAGGACCCGTCCCGGGTGGATGAGCGATACCACCAGGGAGACCACCTGCATCCCAACACCATGGGCGGCGAGCGGATGGCAGCGGCCTATGATCTGGCAGCGCTTACCGGTGAGGAGGCGTAAATGGGAAAGAAGTATTTTACGCTCAGCTTTGACGACGGTCTCGAGCAGGACAAGCGGATCATCGCCCTGATGAAGCAATACGGATTGAAGGGGACCTTCAATCTCAACTCCGGCCTGTTCGGGCAGCGCGGCGAGGTGATGGGGCTCGGCAGCTTCTCCTTTCGGGATTGCGAAGAGGGCGTAAGGCATCGCTGGCCCTTCTCCTATGTGCCGCATAACCGCATCCCGGAGGACGAGATCCTGCAGGTATACGAAGGCATGGAGATCGCCAGCCACGGCTTTCGCCATGAACCGCTGAAAAAGCTCGATGAACAGGGGCTGCGGGATTCGGTCGGCAAAGACAAGGAGAACCTGGAGCGCCTGACCGGAGCCCCCATCGTCGGCCATGCCTACGCCCAGGGCTCTGTTTCGCCGGCTGCGGAGGCCTTTCTGAAAAAGCAGGGCTACCTCTATGCCAGAGCGGTCTATCCCTCCGGCAGCTTTGAATTCCCGGCTGATCCCCTGAACTTTCGCCCCTCCTCCTCTGTGATCCTCGGCAATGCCATGTCGTTGGTGGAAAGCTTCAAGCAGGCGGAGGCGGCGGGCAGGGATCTGCTGTTATATCTCTGGGGTCACGGCTATGAGATGGACTACGGGAAGGGACAGGCAAGCTGGGACGGCCTGGAGCGTCTCTTTGCCGCCATCGCCGGCCAGCCGGACATTATCTACTGCACCAACAGCGAAGCGTTCCGTCATATGTAAAGGAGGGCATACCTATGAAGAAAACCAGCTTTAACGATCACTGGACATGCAAGAAGCAGGGCGACAGCGCAGACCCCAACGCTGTCACGCTGCCCCATGACGCCATGCTTTTTGAGAAGCGGGACAGAAAGGCCGCTACAGCCGGAGCCTGCGGGTATTTTCCCGGCGGTAAGTATGAGTACGCCAAACGTTTTTTTCTCCCGGAAGCGGAGCGCGGCCGGACGCATATTCTGGAGTTCGAGGCAGTCTATAAAAACGCGAAGGTGTATCTGAACGGCAGCCTCGCGGCGGAGCGGCCCTATGGGTATTCCAATTTCTATGTACCGCTGGATGAGTATCTTCGCTTCGGGGAAGAAAACGAGATCACCGTCATCGCGGACAACTCCGCCGTTCCCAACTCCCGCTGGTACTCCGGCAGCGGGATCTATCGCAATGTCAGCCTGTATTCCGGGCACTCCAGTCATATCCTCCCGGATGGCCTGCTGATCTCCACCCGGAACAATGACACGGTCCATGTGAAGGTCGGTGCCAACGGTGGAGAGGAGATACGCGTGAGGATCTGCGACGGCGATTCCGTTGCAGCCGAGTCCGCTGCCCCTGTTTTAGAGGGTGCGGCGGAGGTGTCGCTCCATGTCACGGCTCCACGCCTGTGGGACGCCGAGCACCCGGAGCTCTATCGCTGCTGTGTCGAGCTGCTGGAGGACGGCGAAGCGGTGGATGAAGCGGAGGATTCTTTCGGCTTCCGAACGCTGGCCTGGAACGGGAAGGGCTTTTTCGTCAACGGAAAGGAGACCCTGCTTCGCGGCGCGTGCATCCACCACGACAACGGCATTTTAGGTGCGTGCTCCTTCGCCGCGGCGGAAGAGCGCAGAGTGCGGCTTTTGAAGGAAGCGGGCTTCAACGCAATCCGCAGCGCCCACAATCCCGCGTCCAAAGCGCTGCTGGAGGCCTGCGACCGGCTGGGCATGTACGTGATGGACGAGTTTTGCGACAACTGGCTGGTGCACAAAAACCCCTATGACTACGCCGATCAGGAATTCCGGACATGGTGGGAGCGGGATCTGACGGCTATGGTGCTGAAAAACCATAATCACCCCTGCGTGGTGATGAATTCCATTGGCAACGAGATCTCCGAGCTGGCGATCCCGGAGGGGCAGGAGATGTGCAGGAAGCTTGCCGTTCTGGCGAGAGCGCTCGATCCGGACAAGGCCGTGACGCTGGGCGTCAATCTGATGCTCTGCAGCATGACCGCCAAGGGCGGCGGGATCTACGGCGAAAAAAAGGACGGTAAGGAAAACAAAAATGGCAGCCAGACGATGGATAATCTGCCTACCAGCGCATTCTTCAACCTGCTGATGAACCATCTGGGCGGGATCATCGAAAAGTCCGCGGCCAAGCCCGCGGCCGATAAGGCCACAGAAGTTGCGTTTTCCTATCTGGACATCGGAGGCTACAACTACGCCGCCTCCCGCTATGAGATGGACGGGAAGCTGCACCCGGACCGCGTGATCGTCGGTTCTGAGACGCTGCCGAAGAACCTCTATCATAACTGGCAGCTTGTCAAGAAGCTCCCTTATGTGATCGGCGACTTCATGTGGACCGGCTGGGACTATCTCGGCGAATCCGGCATCGGCACCGTGCGGTATAAAAGCTTCAAGAAGCCGGGCGAAGACGCCCCCATCATTTCCGGCGGCTGCGGCGTCATCGACATCTGCGGCAAGCTGCGCCCGGAGGTGCAGTGGAACCGCCTGGTCTGGGGCTTGAGCAACAAGCCCGGGATCGGCGTGGAGCCCCTGACCCACGCGGGAGAGACCGGGTCGTTCTCCATGTGGCGCGATACGGACGCGGTGGCGAGCTGGTCCTGGAAGGGCTGCGAAGGGAAGAAGACCAAGGTCACGGTCTATGCCTCGGGCGCTGCGGCCGAGCTGATCGTCAACGGCAAGACCTATGGCAGAAAGAAAACCAAAGAATACAAGGCTGTCTTCCCGAAGGTGATCTACCAGCCGGGATCCATCACCGCCATCAGCTATGACGCAAACGGCGCGGAGATCGCAAGGGAAACCACGCACACGGCGGAAGGCGAGACAGAGCTTTGCCTCCGTCCGGACAGGACCGCGCTGCGCGCCGACGGGCAGGATCTCTGCTATCTGGCGATCGACCTAACCGGCCGGGATGGGATCACCAAATCCTCGGAGGATGTACCCGTTACCGTGACGGTGAACGGTGCGGGCAGCCTGCTGGCTCTCGGCTCCGCTAAGCCGAACATGGGAGAGTGCTTTACCGAAAAGACTCACACCACCTATTACGGGAAGGCGCTGGCCGTGATTCGTGCGGGGGACAGCACGGGAAGAATCCAGGTCAAGGTCAGCGCGCCCGGTATGGCTGAACAATGTGTGGAGCTGACTGTGAGGTAAAAGACCAACGACTCGCAAGGCATTGTTGATCGCAGGCAATCCATGAGCACTTCCATGCCCTTATGAAAAAGCGTGTCATGCCACGGTATTTATCTGTGGCATGATTCAAATGATTATTATTTTTGAAAGTGAATCACTCTCACCCGGAAGTGATTCATTGTATCAAAGTACGTGCCCTTTGCCAATATTAAAGTCCTGAATTGTTATCAGTTCAGGATTTTTCTTTTATTTACCAAAGAATCACGTGGAAATAGTTCCTGACATTGGAGCAGTCCAACTCTTTTCCTGCTACTTTTCCTGCTACCTGTATAGAAACCATGAAAAAACCGCCCCTTGTGAGCGGTATTCTTCATGGTTTTTTCTATGCTCTCAAGGCTTCTATTAATGTCTGCTGACGCCTTGCAGATTCTTCTTTCATTCGCTCTGAAACATGACCGTAAACGTCCAGAGTGAACGCTGCAGTGGCGTGACCAATCATGATAAACCCAGATCATCTTTGTGATCTCGTCCTCTCCCGGGGTCAGGCTTTGCCGGCGGTATTGTCCCGGCGCGCCATTACGGATCCGACATCGACATATCGAGAACGTTCCCGCCCCGGCGGGGCGGGAACGGCTGTCCGCCTCACATCAGCGGCAATTCTCCCTTACTGTTCTTGACTTTCCGGAGTTCCGTTGTATTGCAGGCACATCATGGTCAGGTCATCAAACTGGGGAGCTCCTGCAACAAACTGTTTTACGGCGTTGCGCACGTTTTCCAGAATAGCCTGAGGTGTTTCGTTCACATCCTGGTTGAGTGCCGAAACGGTCCGTTCAAGACCAAAGAATTCCTGCTGCTCGTTACAGGCCTCGGGAACGCCGTCTGTATAGACAAACAGTTTTGCTCCCGGCCTGAGCTGAAGATCATATTCTCTGTATTTGACTCCCGCCATACCGCCCAGGATAAAGCCGTGCCGGTCCTTGATAACCTCGAAATAACCGTCCGGCTGCCTGAGAACAGGGAATTCGTGTCCGGCGTTGGCAGCGGTCAGCAGTCCGGTCTTCAGGTCCAGGATGCCCAGCCACACGGTGACAAACATTTTTTCATTGTTGTTGGAGGTCAGTGCCGCGTTTGCGGCTTCCAGCACATCTTTTGGGGACTTTCCCATTTTGGCGTGACTGCTGATAATCATCTTGGCGGACATCATAAACAGTGCGGCAGGCACACCCTTGTCAGATACGTCGGCGATCACCATGCCAAGATGATTGTCGTCCACCATGAAGAAATCATAAAAATCACCGCCGACCTCTTTCGCAGGGGTCATGGAAGCATAAATCTCAAATTCCTTCCGGTCCGGGAAAGCCGGAAAAATGCTTGGCAGCGCACCGACCTGGATGCTGGCCGCCATGTTCAGTTCACGGCTGATCCGCTCCTCTTCTTTTCTGCGCTCTTCCTCCTTGGCCTTGTGTTCCAGCGCCCGGGCCTGCTGCCGGAGCATCTGCCGCACGATCCATGCGATCAGCAGGAGCACTGCCAAAACCACAGCGATCCAAAATACCGGCTGTTCATGGAAAGCCTTCAGCTTCACGATGGTCACGGAAGCGCTGCGGGGTTCTTCTGCTTGGCCCTCCAGATTCAGGCGGAAGGTGTAAGTGCCGCCCCGGAGGTTGGTATAGCTGACCTGGCCCAAGTCCTCCTTGGAACTTATGATAGGCTCACGGTCGAAGCCTTCCAGATAATAGGAAACCTTCGGATCATCAAGTCCGTAGGAAAGCACATAAGGATAAATGTTCAGCCGTCGGGTGCTCGCAGGCACGGTTATGGTTTCACCGTCTGTCAAACGCCGCGGTTTTGCATCCGTATCAACTTCCACAAAGGGAATCGCAAGGATCGGCGTCACTCCGGACGATTGAATGTTGTTGAGGTTCAGCCGGATCAAACCGTCGCTGCAAGCCACATAGGCGTCACCGTTTTCCGTGACGTAGCTTCTAGAATTGGGCGTAACCATGTGGGGCAGGCCTTTTTTGGAATTATAGTGTTCATAATCCCTAACCGTCCCGGCGATCAGGTCATCGCCATCCATCACGAGGATACCCGTGTTGCACATCAGGAAAACCTTGCCGGTATCCGCACAGAGCACATCATAGCAGCCGTTGGAATTCAGCTCAGGAGGGTAATAGGCAAGCAGCTGTGCAACGCCGTCTTTCAGAATACTCAGGGAACCGCCTGTGATCAGCCAGAAACAGTGTCGGCTGTCATCCCGCTTGATGCCCATGATGACGCTGTTGTCCAGCTCGTCCTGAATCGGGTAGGGAACAGCTCGCTCCCCCTCGATCATGTAGATCCCTCTCCCGTTGGTGCCCAAAATCAGCCGGCCCTCGAAATCCTCGCAGAGAGACAGAATAGAGTTGGTCGGTATGCCGTCGGATTCACTGAAGCTCTGCACGATTTTGCCGTCCCGCATTAATTGGACGCCGCCGGTCACGGAAACCGCGATCGTTCCGTCATCCATCTCATACACGGTACGGATGTTGTTGGAGAACATGCCGTCGTTCTGGGTGTAAGTTACGATGTCTCCGTCGGCCTTGCGGCACAGCAGGCCATTATTGCTGAACGTGCAGAACCACAGGTTCCCCCGGCTATCCCCTTTGATCACACGGATGCGGGCATTCTTCAGATAGGAGGAAACAGGCTTGTCGACCGTCTGCCCATCACTGTTCAGGATCAGAAGACCTGTGTCGGTTCCCACGTACAGCAGATCGTCCTCCATCCATGTGGTGTTGACCACGCGGTCGTTCAGTTCCCTGGTCATCTGGTTGAGGTCTGCAAAGTCGCTCGTGCTGATTCGAATCAGTCCGTTTCGGGAGGAAGCGAACCAGAGGTTTCCTTCATAGTCGGCGCACATGGCGACCCCGGAATTGAATGCTGTGTCGGAAAGCTTCGTGAAATTCTGGTGCTTGTCGATGAAGCCGACGCCGCCGTCGGAGCAGATCCACAGCCGGTCGTCCTTATAGATAATCGCGTTGATGTTCATCAGTCCGGGAGTGGGAGTGATTTCAAAGCTGTCTATGGGCTGGGAAAGACTGCCGTGAAGGATCTCCGAACCCGTAGTGCCGATGTAGATATATCCCTTCTGCAGGGGATCCCCGCTGACGGTTTGGACAGAGTGGCCGATCGTTTCACCGGCAATAAAATGTTCAACCCTGAGGTCTCGGATCACAAACACATTTCCGTCATAGTCCGAACCGTAAATCACGCCATCGTCATCGCTGCGCATCTGATTGACATAGCACTGTTTCAGACGGTCGTCATCGATGAGGCGAATTGTGCCGGCTGTGTCCAGCACATAGACGCCCTGATCCGTTCCGAAAACAAGATTGCCTGCCGCATCCGCGCAGATCGCGCGAATGGACACAACGTCCAGCCCCTCTTCTTTCCCGTAGTAGGTCATTTCATCATTGGGAGACATATGGACAAGAACGCCTATGTTTGTGCCGATCCACAGTCCGCCGTCCTTCGTGACACAGAGGCTGATCACACTTTCAACGCCGGAGAGACGCTCGAATTTTCTGCCGTCATAACGCACCAGCCCGCCGTAGCCGCCCGTGTAGATAAAGCCGTCCGGCGTCTGGGCAACCGCCATATAGCCCAAAAACGGCAGGCCTGAGTCGATATCGAATATCCTGTAATTGTTCTGGGCCTCAAAGCTCATCTCATCCCAGCCCGTGGCGTTGTCGGCGAATGCGGGTCCTCCAACCCCTGTAAAGATCACCACAAGGGAAATGACCGCGACAAAAAATCGAATCAGTTTTTTCTCAGTTTTATTCACCGGCTGAAACTCCTTCGTGTTATCAAACGTTTTCCGCCAATCTCAGATCCGGATGCGGCTGATTGATATTATGTAAACCTGACGCTCTTCTCCTCAAGAGCAGTTTGTCCTCACAGAGGATCTTTATTCGCCAGCTTTCCTGTGCTCCTCATAGCGGAAGAAGTAGATGAGCGCCAGCGCGATCCACATCAGCAAAGCCAGGCAACGATCCAGGACGAAAAGCACAATTTCCGCACCGGCCATGTTCAGGTTCTCCAGGAACCACAGGCACCGGATGAAGAGCAGAATTGACACCAGGACGGCCGTATATCGGTTTTCTTCGATCTTGTTCAGGCGTCCGGCCATAAAGCCCATAAAAACCGCAGCCAGGTTGCTTGCCAGGAGGGTGACCCAGGACGTAAAGGCCCAGCGGTTATCCGTCACAACAGTAGTTGAGGCGACATAGACGGCAAGGATCAGCATCAGGATCTGTATCATGTTTCCGTGGGGCTTTTGATACCCTTTGAAACCGTAATACAGCAGAAAGCCGTAAAAGAGGCCAACACAGGCAAACAGCAGGGCGTTTTGGTGGCTCCTGATTCTCCAGATCAGGGCAATGGCGGCAACAGCCAGGCCGATCAGCGCGATGATGCTGACAACCCTGGTACTGCGTTCCTTTTGTTGCTTCATCTCAGTGTTCCTCCGTGATTCGATTTGTTTCTGTCGGCCGATTGTTCTGTATCGGTCCTGCTGCCATGGGAGCAGTCTGTACATTCGGGTGTTTATCTCAATACTGTGTAATCATAACACAACATGGAAGAATTGGCTATATGGCATCCTGTCATTTTTCCGGTTTTTTGGATCTCTCCAACATGTTTGCCGCATGCAGCCTGAGAAAAGGCCGCGTCTGCCTATTATGTTCTGCCGGAACAGTGCCCTTAAGCAAAAAAACCGACAAAAATCAGATCAGCCGGATATTGAATTTCGTCTATTCAAGTGAATTGACGGATGTGTTCCAAACTCATATACTGCAATAGAAACCTCAGGGAAAAAGACTTAGATCACAGGGGCTTTTTATGGATATATTTGATGTGATCTCTCTTCTCGGCGGATTGGCCATGTTCCTGTACGGCATGCGCCTGATGGGAGATTCACTGAAGGAGAACTCTTCCGGCGCTTTGAAGCGCGCCATGGAAAAGGTGACGAACAACCCGTTCAAGGCGTTTCTCCTCGGCATTTTTGTTACAGCGCTCATTCAGTCCTCCACGGCCATGATCGTCATTACCGCAGGTCTTGTCGGTGCGGGAATTCTGACCTTGCGCCAGTCGCTGGGCATTATTGTCGGGGCAAATGTCGGCACAACGGTTACGGGCCAGATCATTCGTCTTCTGGATATCGACGCCTCCGGAACTGCCTGGCTGAGATTCTTCCAGCCGTCTACGCTTGCTCCTGTTGCGCTGATCATCGGCATGCTCCTGATCATGGGGCATTTTGTAAAGAACGCCAAATCGGTCGGCAGCATTGCCATCGGCTTCGGAATTCTCTTTTCCGGTCTGCTGGACATGACGGGTTCGGTAGCAAAGATTACGCAGTCCGGCGCGATTGAACACATCTTTTCCGGCCTGGGTGAAAATCCCTTTTTAGGCTATCTGACCGGCGCGGGCGTAGCTTTCATGCTGCAGAGTTCATCGGTCACCGTGGGTATTCTGCAGGCGTTTTCCGCTTCCGGCATGCTGGCGTTTAAGGCGATCTACTCGGTTATTGTCGGTATTTATCTCGGCGACTGCGTTACAACCGCCATAGTGTGCTCCATAGGTGCAAATGCCGAGGCTCGTCGCGTCGGCGTCGTCAATATCCTTTTTAACCTGAGCGAGACAGTCCTGGTGCTCATCGGCGTGACCGTTGCACATCGCCTTGGCCTGCTGGACGGCCTGTGGGACCGTACTGTGAATTCCGGTATCATTGCAAACACAAATACCATTTTCAATCTCAGCTGTTCCATCTGCCTCTTCCCGATGCTGGGGATCTATGAAAAGCTGAGCCGCCGGATTGTAAAGGACGAGCCTGAAACCGTCAAGGACGAAAAGTACCATGACGAGCTGGAAGCCCTGAATCCCAGCTTTGTCGACACGCCTGCGCTTGCACTGCGCAGCTGCTATCAAGTGCTGCTGACAATGCTTCGCGCGTCTCGCACAAATATTGAAAAGGCCTTCCGTCTGCTTGAAGAATATGACGGTGCCGTCCGCCAGGAAATCCTTTTGGAGGAAGAGAATATTGACCACCTTACCGACTGCTGCAGCCGCTACACGGTCCAGCTTCTGCCGCATCTGCAGCTTGAACAGCACGTCGCTATTCTCAGCCAGTATTACAAGGTTACCGCGGAATTTGAGCGTCTCGGGGACCATGCCGTCGGAATAGCGGAAATTGCCGTGAACATGGTGCTGAACGGCACAAGCTTTTCACAGGCGGCAGTGGAAGAACTGCATGTGGTTGAGAGCGCTCTCACGGAAATCATGGATCTGGCTGAAAATGCTTTTAAAAACTGTGACGAGGAATCTGCCCGCAAGATTGAACCCTTAGTGCAGATCGTCAATGAACTTAGCACAGTCCTTCGACGCAACCATCTGCGCAGGCTGAGTCTCGGCCAGTGCAACATGTATGCTGACAGCAGCTATTCCAATCTTGGCGTAGAATTCCGCCGCATTGCGGCAGTGTGTTCCAATGTAGGGGTGGCTACCGTGGTGCGTCTTCATCCGGAATTGGCCGATCACGAGCACCTCTATTTTGAAAGCCTGCACAACGGGAATGATGCCGCGTTTAATGCGGCTTATGAAGATGCGCATGCCAGATATTTCCGGCAGTTGGAAGAATCGAAAAAAAGCGTGCTGCTCGATGAACTTTCGTCTGCGCTGGCGCAGGAATGACCGCAACGACAGGTTCCGGTCCTCAGCCTGGGGGCTCGCGGAAGTCTTGCCGTCGAAAAAACCTCTTTTGCCTTCCCGGGCAAAAGAGGTTTTCTTTCTGTGTTTCAGGCGATGCAGGACTGTCCTGCCGCTGCACCTTCCTTATTTGGTCTCGGCGGGGAACATCTCTGCCGCCCGCTTTAAATGATCCGTGATCGGGAGGTGCTGCGGGCAGGCTCCCTCGCACTGGCGGCATTCAATACAGTCAGAGGCGCGATGCCCTTCCGGAGCGACAGCGAAATACGCTTCCTTCGCCGCTGCCATCTGGCCGTTTCCCAACTGCCTGTTCATGGCTGCGAAGATATCGGGGATGCGGATCTGCTGCGGGCAGCCTTCAACGCAGTAGCGGCAGGCCGTGCAGGGGATCGTTGCGGCATTCCCCAGAATGCGCTGCGCCTGCCGGATAGCTTCCTGTTCCTCCTCATTCAGCGGCCGGAATTCCTTCATGTACGAGAGGTTGTCTTTCATCTGTTCCACATTGGACATACCGGAGAGAACGGTCAGAATCCCGTCCAGGGAAGCCACGAAGCGGATTGCCCAGGAAGCATAGGACATGTCCGGATGGATATCCTGAAACAGTTTTTTCACCTCTTCCGGCGGATTGGCGAGATTACCGCCCTTGACCGGCTCCATAACGGTGATAAGCTTTCCGTGTTTTCTGGCCGTTTCATAGTTGGCGCGGGAGGTGACCTTGGGGTTCTCCCAGTCGGCATAGTTGATCTGCAGCTGGATGAAATCCACCTCTGGATGCTCCGTCAGCAGTTTGTCCAGCAGTTCCGGCCCGGCGTGGAAGGAAAAGCCCAGGTTGCGGATCAGTCCCTTTTCCTTCTGCTCTCTCACAAAGTCCCAGAGATGCAGCTTCTCATAACGCTCGTAGTTGTTTTCCATCAGTGCATGCAGCAGGTAGTAGTCGAAGTATCCCGCGCCGGTCCGCTCCAGGCTGGTGGCAAACTGCTTGCGTGCGGCCTTCTCTGTCGGCGCCACCATGGCGTTCAGTTTGGTGGCAAGGGTAAAGCTGTCCCGCGGATGGCGCTCTACCAGGGCTTTCCGGATCGCAGTCTCTGACCCGGGGTATACAAAGGCTGTGTCGAAGTAGGTAAAACCGGCTTCCAGAAACAGATCCACCATGGCCTTGACCTGCTCAACATTGATGATAAAGCCCCTCTTCGGCAGGCGCATCAGGCCAAAGCCGAGCTTCGGCGTGTCTTTCCCGTATACGACTGACATTATTTCTCCTTTCCTGCTGTGCGACAGCAAATCACCGGTGTTTGTTGGTCCTGTTTTTCTATCGTTCAGTTTCTTTTGCTTCACCGGGACGGGCCTCGCCCGGGTTCTGCCTGTTCTTTTCGCCCCATACGCAGAGCTGATCCAGCACCTGCACCAGCGAGTGGCCGCGCTCCGTAAGCGTGTATTCCACCTTCGGCGGGATTTCCGGGTACATTTCCCGGTGGATCAACCCGTCGTGCTCCAGTTCCTTGAGGGTCTGGCTCAGCGTTTTATCCGCTGCACTGCCCACATAGCGGCGCATCTCGTTAAAGCGCACCGGCTCGTACTCCATCAGGCAGTACAGCACGATGGGCTTGTATTTCCCTGCAATCAGCGACAGGGTATAGCTGTAACCGGTGTCGCTGAAGCAGGCCTCGGATATTTTCCTGTTACTCATATACTTACCTCAAAGTAAGTACCTAACTTATTTGTCAGTACTTGTTTTTGATATACTGCCATGATACCATGTACTGCGAGAGAAATCAATTCTTAAATCATTCACTACAGGAGGATTTTCTAAATGTCTAAGAAGATTCTTGTTCTTACCGGAAGCGCCAGAAAGGACGGCAACAGCAACCGTATGGCCCGCGCCTTCGCGGAGGCGGCGGAAGCAAAGGGACATGCGGTAAAAGTTATTGATACCGCAAATCTCAAACTGAACTTCTGCCACGCCTGCGAGACTTGCTACAAGACAGGAAAACCCTGCTCCTTCGACGATGACTTCAACCTCATTGCCGACGATATCCTCGCCGCGGATGCGCTTGTGTTCTCAAGCCCTGTTTACTGGTACTCCGTTCCGTCGCAGCTTAAGGCGGTCATTGACAAGATGTTCAGCTTCGTGATCGGCGGCAGGGGAGATCAGTTCTTCGGCAAGGAATGCGCGCTGATCTGCTGCTGCGAGGAAGAGAACCCTGCCATTCTCGACGGCGTCCGAATCCCCTTTGAGCGCACCGCAGCCCTGAACAAGTGGACCGTTGCGGGCGAAGTCCTTGTGCCCGGCGTGTATTCGGTCGGGGATGTCGATAAGACCGACGGAATTGCGCAGGCCGCCGCGCTGGCGGAAAAGTTCTGAAGCGGCTGCCGAGAAAGGGGAGAATGCTTTCTGTCCTGCGGGCGGAAGCAGCTTCCTCCTGGAAGATATTGACATCGCTGAAAAGGCAGGCAACAATCGGTTGCTTGCCTTTTTTCTGTCCGGAAACTATAATCGGGTTTAAGGAGGTGCTGGAATGAACACAAAGGATGTCTTGCATGAACTCAGAACACGGAGCGGATTGTCTCAGGATGACCTGGCGGAAAAAGTCTTCGTAACCCGGCAGGCAGTTTCCCGCTGGGAAAACGGTGAGACCGTGCCGAATACCGAGACCCTGAAGCTGCTCTCTAAGATTTTTAATGTATCCATCAACACACTGCTCGGGTCTCCGCATCCGCTGGTGTGCCAGTGCTGCGGGATGCCCCTGGACGACTCGATCCTCGGCAGGAACCGGGACGGTTCTCTTAACGAGGAGTACTGCCAGTGGTGTTATGCCGATGGGACGTACACCTACAGCAATATGGATGAACTGATCAAAATATGTATCCCGCAGATGGTGAAACAGGGCTTTACCGAGGATCAGGCCCGCGAATATATGAAGCAGAAGCTGCCCACGCTGGATTACTGGAAGCGGTATGAGGAGCTCAGCGACAACGGTGAATTCGAGGCGTTCAAAAAGCAGCTGATCCGGGAGATCAACGATTTTCATGTCGAAGGCCTGCCCGAAGTGAAATCTCTGAACGCCCTGGTCGGAAGCTATGTAAATCTCGCATACAGGCTCCCGTCCGGGATGGAAGTAAAGTTTCTAAATGATCAGGCAACTTATCTCGGGAATCAGCTGGAATCCGAACTGGGCGGAGGACGCTGCTTCGGCGTTCTGGCCAATATGGATTTCATCCTGATCTGCACCTACGAGGCGGAGGGTGCAAATCCGGAACTTGTTCTTTACAAAAAACGCTGATTGCCGTTGGGCTTTCATCTTCAGCATGCAGGGATTGGCGTATTTGCATCGTTTCATCAATATCATCGGGAACCTCTTTTGCCTGTCATGGCAGAAGAGGTTCCTTCTTGCTGTTGCCGACATTCTATGATAAAATTCCTCCGGAATATAACAATTCCCGGTGAATTCCTGCATACGGAGGGAAAAGATGACTATACCGGAGTACATTTCAGAGCAGGATCCTGCTGTTCAGCCACGCTTGAACGCAATCTATGATACCATCCGCGGGGCGATCCCGGACGCGGAAGAACGCCTTTCATGGGGTATGCCCACCTTCTGGAAAGGCCGGAACATCATTCACTTTGCCGTGGCAAAGCATCATATCGGTTTGTATCCGGGGCCGGATGCGGTGGAGGCCTTCGCAGACCGGCTGAAGGAATACAAAACCAGCAAAGGGGCGATCCAGCTGCCCAACAAAAAGGAGCTCCCGCTGGAACTGGTCGCGGAGATCGCCCGCTGGAGCTATGAAAAGAACCGGAAATGAGACGGCGCCGGGAAAGGAGAACAGGCGGTATATGCACATCGAGGACTTGAAATGGACCAGGGAGCCGCAGTCATACACGGTCAGCCCGGAGAGAATTGAAATCATCTCGGAGCCGTATACGGACCTGTGGCAGCGCACCTACTATCATTTCAGGAATGACAACGCCCCGCTGCTTCAGATGGAAACGGAGGAAAAGTATTTCTCTTTCCTCGTGAAGACAGACTTTTCGGAGAGCCATCACCGCTTTGACCAGTGCGGAATCGTGCTGTATCTGGATTCCGATAACTGGCTGAAGGGCTCCGTGGAATACGAAAACGGGGAGTTCCAGCATCTAGGGTCCGTGGTGACCAACCACGGCTATTCTGACTGGGCGACCACCGCCATCCCGGCCGACGTGAAAACCATGTGGTACCGGCTCAGCCGGAGAGAGGATGATTACTGCATCGAATGCTCCCGGGACGGCGAGCACTTTACCCAGATGCGGGTCTGCCACATGTGGGAAGGCGCGGGCAGGATTCGCTTCGGGATCTATGCCTGCAGCCCGGAGAATTCCAGTTTTAAAGCCGTTTTTACGGAAATGAAGATCACCGAATGCGCATGGAAAGCACACGACGGTCAGCAGCCGGATTGAAGCAGGGGAGGAGTTCTGTGTTGTCACGGTATGAGGGCAAAACAATCAGGCCTACCACGGAAGCGGACAGCAATCCCCCGCAGTACGACGATCTGATCGGCAAGCTGCTGGAAGGCCCCTGCTGGATTGCGGATGTCCTGCCGGAACAGGTCCCGGGAGATTCCAATGGTCAGTACTTCGCGGTGGAGCGCTATTATCTTCAGCCGGCTCGGCTCTGCACATTGCGCCGCAGATTTGCGGAGATTCTTCTTCGCCTGAACTGCTATGATGACATGACGGTTTCCTTCGACAGCTGTGAAAGCTGGGAGCGGAATCCGGACCCGGAGGAATTTGCCGACAAGCTGGTCAGCATGTCCGGGAACAGCTTCCTGCGGGCGATCTTTGAAGCACAGGGGGTCATGATTGACATCGAACCCGACGATACCTATATGACCGTTTATGATCCGGAATCCCGCCTGCTGGACAGGCTGCGCTCACTCACAACATCGGAAGGCCTTTTCCTCTGGAGCCCTCCGTCCTGAATGCCAGAAAAAGGAATATGCTCCCCGGACAAGAATAAAACTGGCTGTAGCAATGGCACAGGATTTGTGCTATGCTACAGCCAGATGCTTTTGCGGTAAAAAGACCACAGGGAAGAGAGGCTGCATATGAGCATCCCCAGAATCACAGGCATTATTTTCCTCTGCTGCGGTTTGATCTACGCTTTTGTTCTGGGCAGGGAACTTGTCAGAAACAGGGCGGCACTCAGACAGGCGCCCGGGGATCTGAAAATCATTGGCGTTTGCGAGTTTTTTATCTTCTTTCTCTGCACCGTCGGCGTTTCCGATTTTCTGCTCAACACGCTGCTGATCAAAAAGTTCCGGCTCTCCGACGACAAGGAGATCCCAAGCTGCCTCATCGCCTCCACGCTGGTCCCCGGGGCATTCCTGTCTTTCAGTTATCTGCAGGCGGAGAATTCCGCCGACGCCCTGACCCTGATTCTGTTTATGCTCTGCCTTGCTGCGGGCGCCGTCTTCGGCGGCAGGGCGGTCAGCCGTATGAACGGCGCGGCAATCCGTAAGATCATGGGCATTGCGCTCCTGTTTTCCATGGCCGCGCTGATTGTCAAAATGATTGTCAGTTCCGGCACGACCGGGACCGCCGTCGGCCTACACGGCGTGCGGCTCCTCATCATGTGCCTGGGCTGCCTGGGGATCGGTTTCATCAACATGATGGGGGTTCCGTGCAAGCCGGTTGCGGCTGCCATGCTTCTCCTGCTGGGGCTTTCGCCTGTTGCAACCCTGACCCTGACGCTCGTGCTCGGGGCTATTATCCCCATGAGCGGAGGCGTTTCCATCGTAAAGGGCGGCCTTTACAACCGCAAGATGGCCCTTGCCGCGATGACTGCGGGCAGTGTTGCGGCAGTTTTGGGCGTGATGCTTGCCATCTCCATGAACCAGCTGCTGCTCAACATTCTGCTGATTATCGTCATGCTGATCGCGGTCATCAGCATCTTCAAAAAGTGATCACACGGGGAAACCCTGCTTTCCCGAATTCCTGTGACTGTGTGATTAAGTGTAATACGAGGAGAAAACGCGGATGAATGTCTATATGGCGCTGTTTCTGTTTTCCCTGATTATCCTGATCTATTGGGTGATCACGGAACTGTTTACGATCCTGTTTCGCTTTACCGGGCTTCCGGACGAGAGGGCGCGCTTTCAGGTTATCTCGCTGCTGACCGGCTGCGGGTATACGACCCGGGAAAGCGAGATGTTCCTTTCCAACAGGCGCAGACGGCGTCTTGCACGGATCACCATGCTGTTCGGATATGTATTCAATATCACGATCGTATCCGCCTTCGTCAATGTGTTCCTCTCCCTGAAGATGAGCCAGGTGGAGCATATTACCGTCGGCATCCTGATCCCGCTTGCCGTGATCGCGATCATTTTCGTGTTTATGCGTGTGCCCATTGTCCGCGCCTGGGGCGAGGGCCTGCTGCAGAAAGTCGCAGACCGGCTCGTCGGGCAGACGGAGAAGTTTAATACCGTGATGCTCATGGACTATATCGGGTCGGAAACCATCGCGCTGGTGACGCTGCACCATATCCCGGAGGAGTATCAGGGAGTACCGCTCTCCCAGACGGGCCTGAAGACAAACACCGGCATCCTGGTAATGCTGATTGAAAGCCCCGGGAAAAAGGCGGTTCCGGTCAACGCGGATACGGTGTTTGCCGTCGACGACAAGCTGACCGTGTTCGGCAACTATTCCGTCATCTGCAAAACCTTCCATGCGCGTGAGCGCTTTGCGGATGAATAAGGGAAATTCTGAAAAAGAGAACGCAAAATACAACGCCGCTGCGGAACGCGCTCTGCGTCGTGCGCAGGCCGTTTCAGCTTGACAATTCTCTCCGCGCGGTGATAAACTGTTCGGGTACAGACTGAGCAGGCGCGGTGACTTATCCGCGGCCGGGCCTCTTGGCAGTGGATCAAAATCCGCAGGACAGCAGTTACACCTTTTGGCTGCAGTCCTGCGGTTTACTTATACAGAGTTTTGGGATCTGAGGGAGACTGATGCAAATGGAAGCGTCACCGTTTGAAAAAGTGGCTACCTGTGTCTCGACGGTGAGCATCATCGTGAACCTGCTGCTTGCGGTTTTTAAATTTGTCGCCGGCGCACTGGGACACTCCGGCGCCATGATCAGCGATGCCGTGCACTCTTCTTCCGACGTGCTCGGGAGCCTGATTGTCATTGTGGGCGTCAAAATGTCCGAAAAGTCTTCGGATACGGATCACCCCTACGGACACGAGCGCATGGAGAGTGTAGCCTCGCTCATTCTGGCCGGCATTCTGGCTGCCGCCGGTTTTTCCATCGGCAAAGAGGCTTTCCTGTCCGTCTGGAGACGCAGTTATCTGACGGCGGCTGCACCCGGCATGCTGGCTCTGGTTGCCGCCGTGGTTTCCATTGCCGTAAAAGAAGGCCTGTTCTGGTATACCATGGTCAACGCCAAAAAGATCCGCTCCGGCGCTCTGAAGGCCGAAGCCTGGCATCACCGTTCCGATGCGCTGTCTTCTGTCGGTGCGCTGATCGGTATCGGCGGCGCACTGATCGGCATCAAGGTGATGGAGCCGGTTGCGAGCATTGTGATCTGCCTGTTTATCTTCAAGGTCGCGGTGGACATCTTCCGGGAAGCGGTCGACAATATGGTGGACCACGCCTGCGATGCGGCAACCGAGGAAGCGATCCGCAAGTGCGCCGCAGATCAGGAGGGCGTCCTTCAGGTGGACATCCTCCGCACACGCGTGTTCGGCCGCAAAATCTATGTGGATCTGGAGATTTCCGCGGACGGGAATCTGACACTGTACGCGGCGCATGACATCGCCGAAAGGGTGCATGACACGATTGAGAAGACCTTCCCGGAGGTCAAGCACATCATGGTGCATGTAAACCCGGCGTCTGCTCCGGTTCAGCGCGGTCTTTGATATTTCCCGATATCTTTCCGTCTCATAAAACGCCTTCCGTCGTTCCCGGCGGGGGGCGTTTTGTCCTTTGGGCGGCTGTATTTTTGAAGGCGGCCGGAAACCGGGGCAAAAACTTGCGGTTTCCCTGCTTTTTTGTACGGCCTGTGTTGTTTGAGCGGCTTTGTTGTGATATACTGTATAAAAATGTATCAACAATAGAGCCTCGCCGTCCTGTGCAATCACGCATACCGTTTCATTCGTCTGGGGGAATGTCAATGAAATACGTGTTTTTGGCCGTCTTTTTCTTTTCCACTGCCATCCATTTATACGCCTCACTCCGGAAAGACACCCGAATGAGGAATCTGACCAAGCCGCTTATCCTGCTGTCTCTGCTCGGCTTCTATGTTCTGGCGGCCCGGTCCGTATCCGCTGCGATCGTCCTTGCGCTGATTTTCAGCTGGATCGGGGACGTCCTGCTCATGCCGAAAGGCGTCAAGTGGTTTACCGCCGGCGGCATCGCGTTTATGATCAGCCACGCGTTCTTTGTCCTCGGATATTGGAAGGATGTTGACTTTCACAAAATCCCCGTTCTCCTGATTGTGTTCCTGGCGCTCTTTTTCGCGGCAGCCGTTGCGGTGATTTTCTCAAAACTGAAGCCGCATCTCCCCAAAGCGCTGTTTTATCCGATGTTCCTGTATCTGCTCATTAACGGAACGATGAACTGCTTTGCGATCTTCCGCTGCGTCAGCCTTCCCACGGCCGCAACACTCACCACGGCAATCGGCGCGGCCCTGTTCTTCGTCTCCGATTCATCCCTGTTTTTTGTTCGTTTCAAAAAGGACAGCCGCCTGAAAACGCATTTCCTGGTGATGCTTACCTACTCGATCGGAGAATTTCTGATCGTCTGCGGTCTATTATGAAAGAGGGGGTAAAATATGAAATACTATCTGTACAATTCCCTGGCGAATAACGGCATCAAGCCGGACGTGGATCCCGGAACGGAACTGGTGGATGCGGTCGGCCTGGATTATCCGGAGTATCTGAAAGGCTTGGCTCCGGACGACGAGGTGGTCCTCATCGGCGGGGACGGCACCCTGAACTACTTCATCAACGCGGTCAAAGGGACCGAAGTCAAAAACAACATCTACCTTCTGGGAAGCGGAACCGGCAACGATTTCCTGACGGATATCGGCAGGCAGCCCGGGGAAGAAGTCCTGATCAACCCGTATCTTTCGAACCTTCCCACCGTGTACGTGAACGGGATGGAACAGCTCTTTATCAACAACATGGGCTTCGGAATTGACGGATACTGCTGCGAAGTGGCCGACCGGATCAAGGAAAAGAACCCTCAGGAGAAAATCGACTATACCGGCATCGCCATCAAGGGCCTTCTGTTCCACTTTAAGTCCTGCCATGCCGAGGTTACGGTTGACGGCGTAAGGCACGAGTTCGACAACGTCTGGATTGCGCCGACCATGAAAGGGAAGTATTACGGCGGCGGTATGAAGATGGCCCCGGAGCAGGACCGCTTTTCCGACAAGCTGACCGTGGTGGTTTACCACTGCCGCTCCAAGCTGAAGGCTTTGATTGCATTTCCGTCCATCTTTAAGGGCGAACATGTGAAGAAGACCAATATCGTGCAGGTCTTTACCGGCAACGAGGTTAAAGTCCGTTTCTCCCGGCCCTGCGCCGCGCAGATCGACGGCGAGACTGTTTTGAACGTGACGGAGTACGCCGCAGTCCTGCCGAAATAACCAAAAGAACAAGTCCTCTGAAGCCAGGGCCCTCCGGTTCCGGCTTCAGAGGTTTTTTGTTGGTATTTTAGCCTGCATTATGTTATACTCTTCTGTACGACAGTCAGACAGGACCGATTCTGCCCGGACGGTGAAACGGACATGGAAACTTTTTATACAAGCGAACGGAGCGAGTGGCGGGCTTACCTCGCAGAGCATTTTGAATCCTTACCGGAAATCTGGTTCATATTTCCGATGAAGGAGTCCGGAGAGAAAAGCCTTTCTTACAACGACGCCGTGGAGGAAGCGCTCTGCTTCGGCTGGATCGACAGTATCGTCAAACACACTGATGAACTCCACCGCGCCCAGCGCTTTACTCCCCGGAGAAAAGGGAGTCCGTATTCCCGGCCGAATATTGAGCGGCTGATCTGGCTGGATGCGCACGGCCTGATCCATCCGAAGGTCAGGGACAAAGTCCTGCCCGTGCTTCAGGCGCCGTTTGTGTTTCCCCCGGATATCATCGAAGTGCTCAGACAGGACGAGGCCGTATGGGAGAATTACCTGCAGTTTTCTGACCCCTATAAACGGATCCGGGTCGCGTATATTGAAGCGGCCAGAAAGCGCCCGGAAGAGTTCCGGAAACGCCTGAACAGCTTTGTGGAAAAAACACGCCGCAACAAACTGATCATGGGATACGGCGGAATCGAGAAATACTATGCGGGTGAAAGCCCCGCAGCTTCTGAGGAGCAGCATGCGGCTGCAGGAACAGGAACCTTGAACACGGAGGCAGGATCAATGAACGAAAGACCCGTCGTCGCAGATGTGACACAGAAGTTTTATGACAGCATGGCTTCCCAGTACGATAAGTTCTATCTCGACTGGCAGGCCGCGACCCATGAAGAGGCCAGATTTCTGAGCGGGATCTTTCAGGAGTACGGTTTTGACCGCTCTGCCCGTATCCTCGACTGCGCCTGCGGCATCGGCACCCAGGCCATCGGCCTTGCGGCGCTCGGGTATTCCGTGACGGCTTCGGATATCAGCGCGGGTGAAATCGAGGAAGCAAAAAAGCGGGCGGAAGAGAATCATGTTTCGCTTACCCTGAAACAGGCGGATTTCTGCGCACTGTCCGACGCGTTCACCGAACAGTTCGACATTGTCATCGCCATGGACAACGCGCTGCCCCATATGCTGTCCCATGCCGCGCTGGAGAAAGCGGTCAACAGCATTGCCGGCCGGGTCCGCAGCGGGGGCATCTTTGTTGCCAGCATCCGGGACTACGACCTCATGCTGCAGGAAAAACCCGCGCACTCGGCGCCCTATGTCCATAAGACGGAGAAAGGGCAGCGTGTGCTGTTCCAGACCTGGGACTGGGCCGGTGAGAATTACAGCTTCATCCAGTACATCATCGACGATGAAGAAGCGCTGCAGATCAGCAAATTTGAATGTGAATACCGGGCGACCCGCAGGGACGAGCTGACCGGTCTGCTCCGGGCTGCCGGCTGCGGCAAAGTGACCTGGAAGTTCCCGGAAGAAACGGGCTTTTATCAGCCGATTGTCATTGCGGAAAAATAATAAGAAGACCGTTATGACTGCAGCCGGCATTCCGGCTGCTCAGGATTCGTGAGGTGCCTATGCGACCCGAAGAGATTCAAAAGGAACTGTTCCGCCTGCAGGATGTGCAGTATCGGGACTTTCAGGCAAAACTGATTCCGAACATCCCGCCGGAGGCGATGATCGGCGTCAGAACCCCGGCGCTGCGCAGCCTGGCAAAACAGCTGGCCAGGCAGGAGGAAACCCGGGAGTTTCTGTGCCTGCTTCCGCACCGCTACTTTGATGAAAACCAGATTCACGCCTTTATCCTCTCCGAGCTGAAGGACTATGACCGCTGCATGGACGAGGTGTGCCGTTTCCTGCCGCATGTGGACAACTGGGCAACCTGCGACCAGCTGTCGCCGAAGGTTTTCCGGAAGCACCGCCCGGAACTGCTGGAGCATATCCGGGAATGGATCGCCTCGGGCGAAACCTATACCGTCCGCTTTGCCGTTGGCATGCTGATGGAACACTTTCTGGACGAGGATTTTGACCCTGCGTATCCGGAGATGGTCGCCGCCATCCGCTCCGAGGAATACTACGTCAGGATGATGGTCGCCTGGTACTTTGCCACGGCTCTGGCCAAGCAGTACGATGCCGCTCTCCCGTACATCCGGGACCGGCGCCTGGACGACTGGACCCATCAGAAAACCATCCAGAAGGCCGTCGAGAGTTACCGCATTCCGGACGAGCGGAAGGCGCTTCTGAAAAGCCTGAGAATCCGGAAATGAAAACCGTGCATGTGGTGGCCGCCGTCATCCGGGACGGGAACCGGGTGTTTGCAACGCAGCGCGGATACGGCGAATACAAGGACGGCTGGGAATTCCCGGGCGGAAAAGTGGAAGCCGGGGAAAGCCCCCAGGAAGCGCTGAGGCGCGAGATCCGGGAAGAACTGGATACGGAGATCACGGTCGGGGAAGAGCTAGCTGCCGTAGACTGGGAGTATCCGCAGTTTCACCTGAGTATGCGCTGCTTCTGGTGTGAAATTCTGGAAGGGACGCCGGTCCTGAAGGAACATGAGGCAGCCCGCTGGCTCGATGCGGAGAGCCTGGACAGTGTGGCGTGGCTCCCGGCGGACAGGTCCGTCATCGAACGGATCCGGGTACAGTTAAGCGGCTGACCGGATGCAGATGCTGCTTCTGCCGACGGTGTTGAAACGGCCATTCACTTCTGTTATAATGACACACAATTGCGGCGGGTGGAGGAAAATAAAGTGAAGAAAGAACGGCGTTTTGCGCTGACGGCAAAACTGAATACCATGATCTTCGCAGTGATCCTGCTGCTTTCAGTTGTCCTGCTGTTCTTTGGCTTCGAGGTCTACAGCCAGCGTGTGGACAGTGTCTACAATGAACGGATGGAAGATGCACTGCGTACCGAGAAGCTGGAAGCGCTGCCGGTATTTGCCGACTATTTCTGGCAGATGATCGACACGCAGGAATTCCGCGATGTACGGGAACAGGCAATCGAAGCGAACGATCCCCAGATCATTGCCGACTGGATGTACAGCAAACCGTCCGTGATGACGCTCTATCCCGATGTTGGCAACTCTGTTCCCCGTGCGGGAGGGGTGCCCCGGGAATACAAGGACCTGTATGAGACTGCGGATTATCTCGAGGAGATCTATATGCCGCGGAATATCTTCCGGACCATGACGGCGGAAGAGGAAGAGCCGTCCCTGTATCTGGACTACGACACCATCTACACGGTTCTCGGGATCGTGAAGGAAATCTATCATGTGGAATCTCTTTATGTTCAATTTGAGAGAAATCACGTGACCTATAATATCGCCGACCCGGACGAGGATCTGTTTTATATCGGTTCCATTGAGGAGCGACTGAAAGAATTTGCCGGGTATGACGACAATGCTGAGATCCCTCCCACAACATACCACATGGACGGGAACTGGCTGCGCACGACCTGCAGGCCGCTTGTGACCGCTTCGGGCAGCGTGGTCGGTACGCTTGGCGTGGATATCGACATGAACGATGTCGTCGTGGAGCGGAACAGATTCCTGAACAAAAGCATCTCCTTCGTGCTCGGCATTACGGCGGCGGTCATGATTGTCAGCATGCTGGCCATGCGCCATCTTGCGACCCGCCCGCTGAAAGAACTGGCAAAAGCCGCAACGAAATTCGGCAGGGATGATGATGCTCTATCCAAAAAGGACATCCTCAAACTGGATATCCGTTCCAACGACGAGATCGGAGATCTCTACCGGGAGATTCAGTCCATGCAGAGGCGCATCGTGGACTATATGGAGAATCTTGCGCACATCACGGCCGAGCGTGAGCGCGTCCGAACGGAAATGAACATGGCGGAAAACCTGCAGATCTCCATGCTGCCGGACACGTTCCCCGCCTTTCCCGATCATCCGGAATTTGAACTTTATGCCAGCATGAATCCTGCCAGGACGGTCGGCGGCGACTTTTACGACTTTTTCCTGATTGACGACGATCATCTGGCCCTGGTCATTGCGGACGTATCTGACAAAGGTCTGCCGGCTGCGCTGTTCATGATGGCGGCCAAGATTCTCATCAACTACCGGGCCAAGGAGGGCGGTACCCCGGCCGAGATCCTCTCCGATGTCAACAACCACGCCTGCCGGAACAGCCAGACCAAGATGTTTGTGACGGTGTGGCTTGGAATTCTGGATCTTCGAGACGGCAGAATGATCTGTGCCAATGCCGGACATGAATATCCGGAACTCCGCGGGGAAGACGGCGTCTTCCATCAGCTCAAGGATAAGCACGGCTTCGTGGTTGGCGGGATGGAAGACGCGGTATACCGGGATTACGAGCTGACGCTCAGTCCCGGCGATGCAATCTTCGTTTATACCGACGGCGTGACCGACGCCAACAACCCTGAAGGCGAGTTCTACGGCGTCGAGAGAATGGAAGCCGTGCTCAACCGCCTCGGCAAGAAGAACCCGGAGAGCATCCTCAGCGGCCTCAAAAAGGATGTGGACAGGTTCGTCGGCACGGCTGACCAGTTTGACGATCTCACCATGCTCTGCCTGGAATACAAAGGGAAGTCCGGGAAAGAAAAAGAATAAAAAAAGACTGTCTCAAACCGCTGCAGAATCGAGCGTTTTGAGACAGTTTATTTTTGCCGGTTGCGGGATACGGAGCTCTGTCAGGCGGCAAGGTCGAGCGGCAGTTCGGAGATCTGTTCGCAGACCGGGCTGCCGTTTTCTGTAGAGAGAAAAACCAGCGCGTAAGTCGGTTTTGCATCGGGAACGACGGCGCTTGCCCTGCACAGGATGCATACCGTTTCTCCCTGCTGCGCCAGCACGGCAAGCGGCTCGTAGTTTATGCCAAGCAGGCCTTTCATGGCCTCGTCAAACAAAGTTCGGACTTCGTCCGTGATTTCGGCCGGGACAGAAGTGTCCCATTCGGGCTTCGCTTCCGCCGGACCCTCTGTTTCCGCCTGGGCGGATACCAGAATCCGGCTTCCGGCGGTAAAGGAGGGGCTTGAGTAGATGACGCAGCCGAAGTCCTTTGCGACTGTCAGCGTGACGCCGCTGCCGTCGTCGGTCGAGATGACGTCTCCGGCGTGGCCGGAAACCGGCTCAAGCCTTGAATACTGGGTGCCGGCTTTGAAGTTCTTTGCCTTTTCGGCGCTGCCGACTGCAAGCACGGTGCCCCCGCTGACGCTCAGAACGGCGTCCGGCGCGTCACCCTTGTCAAAGATGCTGTTGCGGCTGTTTGCGGGCCCGTCGACCAGCGTGGTACCGCCTTCAATCAGGATGGAGTGGTTGCTGTCGATGGCGTCGCCGGCGGCGTTAAGGTATACGCGGCCTCCGCTGATGACCACATCGCCCTGTGTTTCGGGGTCGCTCGCAGCGTTCAGGCCGTCGTCGCTGGCAGTGATGCTGAGTTCGCCGCTGCGGATCAGCACATGGCCGCCTTCCAGGCCCTCGTAGCACTTTGTAACAGTGATGCTGCCGCCGTCAATGCAGACGCCGAGGTCGCCTTTGATTCCGTCGTTTTCAGCCTGCACCGTGAGGCCGGAACCCGTAATGCGCAGCGTCTCACGGCAGTGGATGCCGTTCTTCCCGGACTCGATACGCAGGCTTCCGCTACCGTTGATGGTCAGATCGTCGACCGAGGAGACGGCAGCCCCTTTCTTTGCTTCGGAGGTGAGGCTGTTTTCACCCACGCACTGGAGAATCACCTTTTCCGCAGCCAGCACCTCGATACAGGGCGCTGACGCGGTCGTCATCTGCGCGTTGTCCAGAATCAGATAGATATTGCCCGAGCGCTTCGGCTCTTCTATGCGGATGGTGACGCCGCTGGACTGCCCGGTAACGCGGTAGACGCCTTTGCGGTTAATGACCACGGGATTTCCGGACCGGCCTCTGGTCGTGTCGGAGAGCGTGCCGTGGCCGCCCTCCAGCCGGATAACGGCGTCCTCGGTCTCACTTGCCACGTCGTTGTAGTCGCTTTTGGAGAACCAGTCGTCCGCTGTTTCCGCATATGCGGTGACAGGCAGGATCATCGCTGTCAGCAGGCTGAACAGCAGCGCGATGACGACAGGCCTTTTTTTCAGGATCATGGGGCTTCCCCCTCTCTGCAGAATTCTCGCTGCGCCGGAAGCGCACGCTCATTCTAGCACAGAAGCGGAAACCGCACAAGACAGGCCAGCCGGGAAGCGGCAACTGTTTACAGTTCGTTTTCCGTTATGATATAATCTTTTTATACTTTTATTCCGCAACGGAAACAGGAGTAAGTTCTGCATGAAAGAGGAATGCGCGTTATGGCGGAACAGGTGATCTGGTCCTGCCCCTGCGGGCAGGTGAAGGGACAAAAACTGCAAGATGCCTTTCTGTTCCGCGGGCTCCCTTATGCCGAGACGGAACGCTTCCAAAGCCCCGTTCTGATCCGGCACTGGGAGGGCGTGCACGACGGTAACGCGGACGAAACGGACTGCTGGCAGCGCAGCTGTTTTGAAGACGAGAGCGGCACGTTCTACGGCAGGGAGTTCCGCGCGGGGCGGAGTTTCCGGTATGCGGAAAGCCCCATGACGCTGAATGTTGTCTCTCCCTCCAGCGAAGGCAGGCGTCCCGTGCTGCTGTTTTTCCACGGCGGCGCGTTTGAAACCGGCACCATTGGAGAGCTACCTTACGGAACCAGCACGGAATACGCCAAACGGGGGATCGTGCTGGTGAGCGCGGGATACCGGCTGAACGTCTTCGGTCTGCACGGCGGCAGCAACTTCGGCCTGCAGGATCAGCTCGCGGCGGTGGACTGGGTGAGGGATAACATTGCCGCTTTCGGCGGGGATCCGGAGCAAATCACGGTGATGGGGCAGTCGGCCGGCGCCATGTCGGTGATGGACCTGCTGTGCTCCGGAAAACTCAGCAGAAAGATCCGCCGAGCAGTCATGATATCCGGTGCAGGAATCGTCCCGGGCTTTGTGTCTCCGCTGCCCCGGGAGAAAACAGAGGCGTTCTGGAAAAAAGTCGATGCCGCCGCGGGAGGGGATGCCGGAACCGCGGATCCCGAAACCCTTTGGCGTGCGTGGAGGCAGGTAAAATCACGGGAAAAGATGCTGAAGGGCATGCGCCTGATGCAGCCCTGCCTGGACGGTACCGTGCTGCGGGAACCGCAGGCTAAAACGGTCCGCAGCGGCCGGCTTCAGAATATTCCGCTCATGGTCAGCGTGACGTCACAGGATTACATGCCGTATTTCATCTTTGAAATGGCCCTGCAGCTCGGCAGGCTCTGCAGCCGCAAAGGACACGCGCCGGTTTACGGATACTTCTTCGACCGCGAGCTTCCCGGCAATTCCTACCGGGCGTTCCACGCATCAGACCTGTGGTACCTGTTCGGCAACATGGATCAGAGCTGGCGCCCGTTTGAAGAAAGAGATTATCGGCTCAGCGCCGCGATGATCGACGCGGTTGCATCTTTCTGCAGGACCGGAACCCCCGGGGACCCGAAATGGCTCCCCCTGTCGGACCGCCAGAAAGGCTTCCGCCTGTTTGACGGCGTTTCCGAAGGGATGACAAATCCCGGATACTGCCGAAAAAAGATGCGGGAAACGATCTTTAGAAATCCCGGACCGGCGTAAAAAAGGAGGCGGAAAATGAACTGCGAAATCATTCCAATCAACGAAATCTCGTGGCGGATCGAAGACAGCGGCGTACGCTGCTTTCTGCTGACAGGCTCGGAGAAGGCACTGCTCATCGACTCGGGCAGGGAACTGCACACCGCGCGGGATATCGCCGAAAGCCTGACGGATCTCCCGGTCATGCTGCTGAATACCCATGCCGACGGGGACCATACCGGCAGCAACGAACAGTTTGAATCTTTCTATATGCACCCTGATGAGGAAGCCCATTTCCGCCGCGGCGGCCGGGGCGGCACCATCATCCCGGTCCGCGAGGGAGATATCCTGGATCTCGGCGGGCGTGAACTCCGCATCATCGACCTGCCAGGTCATACCCCCGGGAGCATCGCCGTGCTGGACGTCGGAAACCGGGTGCTCATAAGCGGCGACCCGGTTCAGGAGCACGGCAGGATCTTCATGTTCGGTGCGCACCGCAATATGGAGAACTACATCCGGAGTCTGGAACATCTGGAAACCTTCACCGCTGAGTTCGACGAGATCTGGCCTTCCCATGCGGACATCCCCATTTCGCCTGCGCTGATCCGCAAACTGCATGACGGCGCACTGGATGTTCTGGACGGTAAAGTTGCCGGCTCCCCGGTGGAAGTGCACGGCAATCAGGTCATTGCATACGATCTTGGCTTCTGTACGCTGCTTTGTGATCAGTAACCCGGTTTCGGGTGAGTGAAAGAATTATGTGAGAAAGGGAGGATCATTCATGTCATTTGTGTTCTGGGGAGACGGCTCGCAGGCTTCCATGAACCTGGTGGACAGCATCCGGGTCAGGAGTACGGAGAACTTCAACTGGACCTTCATCTTCATCCTGGCGGTTGTGTTCTATGTCTACTGGTCGGAATTCAACAAGAAGAATACCGAAGTCCTCTGCGCGGGGCTGGCGCTTTACGGCGTCCACTGGCTGTATGAAATCTGCAACGCGGTCATCGGGCACTTTGCCTATCCGCTGTGGTCCGTCTCGAATGAGTCGACCACGTTCATCCTGCTGGTCGGCGTCTGCTGGGAGCTGTCCATGATGTTTTCGCTTGCGGGTATGATCTCATTCAAGATGCTCCCGCACGATAGGACGAAACGCTATTTTGCCAAAAACGGAAAGGGCGGCGTCAGCTGCAAGCTGGTCGGCGCAATTGAGATGGCGCTTCTGTTCGCCCTCTTTGAATCCTTCCTGGCCGGCACCAGCAATCATTCCTTTATCTGGGTGTATAAGTGGTGGGGGGTTCTGCCCGTGTTTATCACCACGTATATTCCCTTCTTCCTTGCCAGCAACTACGTGCCCGATATGGAACCGAAGAAAAGAAAAACCTTCCTGATTACGGTCTGGGGCCTGGTCGCCCTGCTGCTTGTGATCCTGATCCCGGCGGGAATTATTTAAACTCTGTTTTGACAGACAGAACAGAAACGACAGTGCCCGGAGAAGAGCTCCGGGCACTTTTTTTCGCTGAAAAACGGGAAAAAAGGCTGAATTTGTGGCGATTTCAGCGGAAAATTTCAAATTTTTGTTGAATTTGACCATATACATCGGCCGAAAGCGGTGCTATACTCCGCCCGAAATTCCGAAGAAAGGAGGAGTTTACCAATGGCTGAGAAAAAAGCTGCTGAAAAGAAGGTCGCGGAGAAGCCCGTTGCCAAGAAACCCGCTGCCAAGAAGGTTGCCGAGGCTGTTGAGAAGGCTGAAAAGGTCGTCGAGGCCGTCGAAAAGAAGGTCGTCGAGAAGAAGCCCGCTGCCAAGAAGCCTGCGGCAAAGAAGGCCGCAGAGGTCATCATCCAGTCTCCTCTCGGCGGAGAGATCACTAGTGCTGAAATCCTTGCCCGTACCGGCAATGTGGATAAGGTTTACGTGAGAGTCGACGAGAATAAGGCTTACTGGGTTCGCGGTGAAGAAACCGGTAGCGTGGATCTCTGGTAAGATGAGACCACCGGCGGTGCCACATACCGCCGCAAAGAAAAACTGCGCTTGGGATGAAATCTCGGGCGCAGTTTTTTGTTCATTTCCGCAGCATCTTCAGCCGAAAGTCGTCTGCTTCCGGGTTGTACCGGATTTGCGCACAGCTTCCGGAAATCAGCGGGATCATGGGCGGCAGGTGTCCGATGTCCGTATCCATCAGAATCGGGACCCCGAACTCCGCAAGCGCGTCTGTCACGGCATGGATATGGTCCAGCCCGAGGAGGTCCTCCTGCGCGGCAAGCGGCCGGCCGATCAGAAAACCGCTGACGTGACGGAACCATCCCGCGTTCGTCAGCTGCCAGAGCGCCCTGCGGATGCCGAAAACCGTCAGGTCACATGCTTCCAGGAACCAGACGATTCCGTCGTCGCGGTACCGCTCGGCGAAAGCGGCGGCCCGGTCATAGGGCGTTCCGCAGAGAGTCACCAGGCAGTCCAGGCAGCCGCCGACCAGCCTGCCGGAAAAGGCCAGTTCCGCTCCCTGTCCATCAGGCAGAATCCCTCTGGCCGGGTCATAAACAATGATTTTTCGCGGTTCCGTACAGGCGTAGGGTTCCAGCGGTCGTTCCTTGCTCTTGAAAGGTTCCACTTCGTACTTGGGATACCCTGCAAAGGAGTACTTCCTGCCGCACAGCAGCTGGAATGCCTCACGGATGGCCGGGTGCCATGGCTTCATGCCAAATGCCGGCGCACAGGGGCCGTAGATCGCTGCGGTGTCGCACAGCGTCGTCAGGGTGAAAACGAGGTTGGTGTTGTCCGAATAACCCATAAACCATTTGGGCTCCGCCCGGGCAATGGCCTCAAAATCCACATACTTCAGGATCTCGCACATCAGTTCTCCGCCGCCGCAGGACAGCACGGCTTCGCAGGCGTCAGAGACATACAGTTCCGTAAATTCCCTGCCGCAGAGTTCGGGCGCGGTGCTGATGCCGATGCCGTCGCCGGCGTAGACATTCGGCCCGCAGAGAATGCCGAATCCTTTTTTGCGGAACACTTCCTGCGCGCGGTCAAAGCAGCTGCGGTAAGGCTCAATACTGCACCCGAAGGACGGCGCCGCAAAACCGATGGTGTCGCCGGCCTTCAGAAATTCCGGATAGCGCATGGCTTCCTCCTGTCGTGCCTGCAGCCTGAATGCTGCAGGGTGATCTGCCGGTATCTTACCATATCCGCTCTGCCTGTTCAAGATGAAGGCTTCCGCTTCCGGCGTCACTTTTCGGTTGCGCAGACCATGTTCCTGTGTTACATTAAATACAGGATGCAGAGTGAGAGGGAGACGTCATGAAACCGAAGAATCTGATCCCCCGAATGAAATTGCTGAGTCTTCTGCTGGTGCTTGCGGTTTTGCTGTCACTGAAGCCGGCCGTACTGGCGGATGGCACCGCCGTAGCGCCGGAAGAGGCGCCGGACAGCGGAAAAACCATGAGCATCGCGGAAATCGTTGCCATGGTCACCGGGGCCGCGCATGAGGTTGCGGAAAAGGCACGGCATTTCACCATCCCGGAAGACGCCCTGGTTGCCCCGAAGCCGATCGAGGAATGCTACGGCACCTGCAGCATGGATCACCCGGAAGTGGTCATGGATCTGATTCAGCGGGCGAGGGATTCCGGCCTGCTGGGGCAGGACGAGACCGTGGCCTTCCGCCCGGACGCAAACTTCTACCACGGATACCACGGCCGCAATTTTGAATACTATCTCGACGATACGATCATGGTCATCCTCTGGAAAGAGAATGTGGAAGGCAAGTGCTGCTCCTTTGCCGAAGTGAAGATCGCCGATGCCTCGCAGTTCCGCCGGAAGCTGGCAAACGATTCCTTCGGCCCGGGCCCGCAGTTTCTTGCCTCGGAACTCGGCGAGCAGGTCAACGCCGTCGTAACCATGAACGCGGATTATTACCGCCCGCGCCATTACGGCATTGTGGTGTACAACCGGGAACTCTGCCGGTTTGAAACCGACTATGTGATCAACAACTGCCTCCGCTACAACTGCGTGGACTCCATGTTTGTGACCGCGTCGGGGGACTTCCTGTACAAGCGGCAGGGGGAAGAAAATACCCTGGAGAGCATCAGCGCATTCATTCAGGAGAATGATATTCTCTTTTCCCTCGCCTTCGGGCCGGTGCTGGTGCTGGATGGCGAAGCGGTGGAATGCCGGTGGTATCCCATGGGCGAAGTGCACGAGGGTTACTCCCGTGCCGGCATCGGCCAGATGGGGGAGCGGCACTACCTTTACATGTCGCTGAATCACGGGAACCAGGAAGCGCGCTGGACCATCAACCAGTTTGCTCAGCATTTTGCAGAGAGACCGGTTCAGACCGCCTACGCTCTGGACGGCGGTCAGACGCAGGAAATTTACTTCTGCGGTTCATGCTATAGTTGGATGGACTTCGGCGTGGAGCGGCCGGTCAGCGACATCATCTACTTTGCCACGGCCATCCCGGAAGACCTGCGCGGGAATGCGGGCACCGGCTGACAGAAAAGAAAGAAAACAAATCATCATAAAAACCCGATCATGACGGGGCGGAGAAAGGACTGTCTGTAACATGAGGAAAACAAAAATCATCTGCACGATCGGCCCGGCCAGTGAAAACCCCGAGGTCTTCCGGGAAATGTGCCTGAAGGGGCTCAATGTTGCGCGCCTGAACTTTTCCCACGGCACCCATGAGGAGCACCAGAAAAAGATCGACATGATCAAGGCGGTCCGGGAGGAACTCAAACTGCCGGTTGCCATCATGCTGGACACCAAGGGCCCGGAGTATCGCATCGGGACTTTCCAAAACGGGAAAATCACACTTCGGGACGGGGACAGCTTTACCTTTACAACGCGCGAGGTGGTCGGGGATGAGCAGATTGTTTCCGTCAGCTATAAGGGACTGGCGGAAGACCTGCAGGTGGGTGACCGGATCCTGGTGAACAACGGGCTGGTCATCTTCCGGGTCAGAGAGATTGCCGAAACCGAAATCCGCTGCGACGTGCTGACCGGCGGCGTCCTCTCCGACCGCAAGAGCATGAGTTTCCCAGGGAAAGTGATGCGGCAGATCTACCTCAGCGAACAGGACAAGGCGGACCTGCTCTTCGGAATCCAGAACGAGGTGGATTTTGTCGCGGCATCCTTTGTGTCGTGCAAACAGGATCTGCTGGATCTGAAAGGCTTCCTGGCGGAAAACGGCGGCGGAGACATCGACGTCATTGCCAAGATCGAAAACCAGTCCGGCGTGGACAACATTGATGACATCTGTAATGCCTGCGAAGGCATCATGGTTGCCCGCGGCGACCTGGGTGTGGAAGTTCCCTTTACCGAGCTGCCGGCCATCCAGAAGCATCTGATCACCAAGTGCAGGATGCTCGGAAAGCGGGTCATCACGGCGACGGAAATGCTCGAGAGCATGATCACCAATCCGCGCCCGACCCGTGCCGAGATCAGCGACGTGGCGAATGCGGTTTACGACGGAACGAGCGCCGTGATGCTCTCCGGTGAGTCGGCGGCAGGGAAGTACCCGGTGGAAGCGCTGCGCGTCATGGGCGAAATCGCCGAGGAAACCGAGCGGCACATCGACTATGTGGAGCAGTTCCGCACCAGGGAATTTGTCATTCATAACCGGGTCGACGCAATTTCGCACGCGGCCTGCACCATGGCGATCGACCTTGGCGCCAAGGCGATTGTCGTCACATCCATCAGCGGCCTGACCGTGCGGATGGTTTCCCGCTTCCGGGCGCCGATCACGATTCTCGGTCTCGCCACCGGGAAGCGTGCCTGGTACAAACTGGGGCTTTCATGGGGCGTGCTGCCCTTGCTGACGGAACAGTTCCCCAACATGGAAGTGCTGAATTACTATGCGCTGCACGCCGCGAGGGATGTACTCGGTCTCCAGAAGGGCGATACTGTCGTCATGACCGGCGGTAATACCAGCGGGGAGAGCGGCAACACCAATGTCATCCGGATCGAAACGGTCTGAATTGCAGCGGAGCTAAAAAGAAGATAAAAAGACTGTGCCCCGGCAAACTGCGGTTTGCCGGGGCACGGTCTTTTAAAACGCAAATTCAGCCTGTCTGCTTTTGGTAGACTTCGCGGACCACGGCTTCCAGCGCCTCGGTCGCCTTGGAGTGGAACTCCCGCGAAGGCCGCGCAACGCCGAGATCCAGGAATACGCCCTTCTCTCCGATCCGGAACAGCTGAAGATGATCGTCCGGGTCGACACAGGAAGCGTACGTGAATGCCAGCCCGACTCCGGCCTTTGCCATTTCCACCGCCATGGCAGCTGAAATGTTGTCATACTCCGATTCGTACTTCAGCTTGTGCTTCTGGAACAGGTTCCGCGCGATGGTGCCGAGCATCGTGTCATGGTAGCTCAGTACAAAGGGATACTGCACCGCATCCTTCAGGCTGACCCAGGGGACTCCGTCCGGACGCGGATTCGCCCTTTTGCCGAGGGGATGATCTGCGCCTGCGACGAGGTAGACCTCGTCTTTCGTCAGGGGGATGGCTTCTTTTTTGAGTTTTGCAGCAGGAAGGGCGACAACGGCCACGTCGAGCTTTCCTTCCAGCAGAAGGTCCTCCAGCTTCAGGCTGTGCGCCTCTACCACATTCACGTGCACATCAGGATACTGTTCGGCAAACAGCCGCAGAATCTTCGGAAGGGTCTGCTGGCCGCGGAAGGAACTGATGCCCAGGGTAACGCGGCCGCCTTTCATCCCCTCGCAGTCCCAAAGCTCGCGTTTGGCCTGCTTATAATCGTACAGAAGATGCCGCAGATGGTCGATGAAGACTTCACCGTTGGCAGTCGGGCGGATGCCCTTGGAGGTACGGAGAAAGAGTTTGACGCCGAGCTCGTTTTCATACTGCGTGAGAAACTGGCTGAGACTGGACTGGGACATGTAGAGCCGGTCCGCTGCCTTTGAAACACTGCCTTCTTCCGCCAGCGCGATCAGATACTGAAAGTCTTTCAGGTCCATAACCGGCGCTCCTTTCCATTTGCTATCACTTTTTCCGATACATTGCATTAAGATTCCTGCATTGCGAATTATTTCACATGCACTATATAATAGAATCAGCCAAAAGGCAAGAAGGAATCGGAAAACAGCGATGTGAAAGGAGAAACGGTATGGCCAAGGTATCCATGAAGGGCGTCATTGACATGCACGTCCATTCCAACCCCGACATCCGCGTTCGCGCCTACGATGATTTTCAGCTGATGGAGGCCGGCATCCGGGTCGGCGCGAGGGCAATCGTCATCAAAACCCACCAGGGAATCACGGTTGACCGCGCCTATCTGTGCAACCGCCACAACGAAATCGTCCATCAGGGCGACAACGACTTCCAGATGTTCGGCAGCATTACCCTCAACCGCCAGATGGGCGGCATCAACCCCGCAGCAGTGGAAAGCGGTCTCAAACTCGGCGGCAAGGTCGTGTGGCTTCCCACAGCTTCCGCCACCAATCACCTCAGGAAGATGGGGAAGGACCCCTCCGCGGGTGTTGACTGCGTCCGCGACGGCAAGATCGTTCCGGAACTCAAAGATGTGTTCCAGCTCATCAAGGACTTTGACGTGGTGCTCGGCACCGGGCATGTCTCTCCCGAAGAGTGCTTCATCGTTGTCGAGGCGGCACGCGCCATGGGCCTGAAGAAGGTCGTGGTGACACACCCCGAATGGTGGATCGTGGACATGAGCCTGGAAGACCAGCTCCGCATGGTCAAAGACTATGATGTGCTGCTGGAACGCTGCTTTGCGCAGAACATGGGCGGCGGCAAGTACAAGAGCAACCTGCCCGACAACCTCGAAGTGATCCGGACAGTCGGCTACAAAAACGTGATGATTTCGACCGACGGCGGCCAGACCGAGAACCCGAACTGGGAGATCGCCTATGAGCAGTACATGCAGTACATGGCCGATCACGGCGTTCCCGAGAACCAGCTCCGCTACATGACCCACACCATCCAGGCGGGTCTGCTGAACCTGAAAGACTGAAAGAGAGGGTAAAACACAATGAATAGCGTTCTGATTATCCTTGCGATCGTTCTCGCCGTCTATCTCGGCTATAAGACCAAGATCAACACCGGCTTCTTCTGCATTGCCTTTGCCTATATCATTGGCTGCTTCCTGGTAGGCCTCAAGACCAAGGAACTCATCGCCATGTGGCCCACCAGCACCATGTTCGTGATCCTTTCCGTTTCCCTGTTTTATAACTTCGCGGCCATCAACGGCACGCTGGAAAAGCTTTCCGGCAACCTGCTGTACGCCTGCCGCAGCTTCCCCGGCCTGCTGCCCTTCGCCCTGTTCTTTGTGGCTGTGATCCTCTCCGTCATGGGCGCTGCCTACTTCACGGTTCTCGCATTCCTGGCCCCCATCACGATGGCCATCTGCGAAGAATCCAAGATGGATAAGCTCACCGGCGCTGTCGCCATCAACTGCGGCGCGCTGGCGGGCGGCAACTTCCCGACCGCGGCCCTCGGCGTTGTGTTCCGCGGCCTGATGGACACCGCTTACGAAGCCACCCCCGAGCTGGCGCTTGCCGACACCTTCGGCCCCGAGATGAAGGTCTTCGGTTTTGCCATCCTCTTCTCTCTGGTCCTCATCGCCATCTTCCGTTACGGCTTCAAGGCCAACCGTGAGATCGGCAAGGGCGTTACCTTTAAAAAGCCCGAAGCCTATGATGCCAAGCAGAAGACCACGCTGCGTCTCATCATCATCATGATGGTCGTTGTGCTGATCTTCCCGGTCCTTAAGATGATCCTCCCGAATGTCGGATTCATTGGCACGGTTGCCGGTAAAATCGACGTCGGCCTGGTTGCCTTCGTCTTCACGGTCATCGGCCTTCTCCTGAATCTCGCTCCCCAGAAGGACATCATCGCAAAGGTTCCCTGGAACACCATCCTCATGATTGCCGGCGCGGGCATGCTCATCGGCGTCGCCGTCAAGGCCGGCACCATCGAGGCTCTCTCTCACTGGATCGGCAATAACGTCCCGACCTTCCTGGTACCGATTGCCTTCAGCTTCATCGCAGCCTTCATGAGCTTCTTCAGCTCCACCACCGGCGTTGTCTGCCCGGCGCTCTTCCCGCTGATCCCCGGCATCGCCGCGGCCACCGGCCTGAACCCGATTGCGCTCTTCGCCTGCACCATCCTCGGCGCGCAGAGCAGTGCGATCAGCCCCTTCTCCTCCGGCGGCAGCCTGATCCTCGGCTCCTACGGTGACGAAGAAGGCCGCAACAAGCTCTTCAACCGTCTGCTGTTTGTGGCTGTCCCCATCAGCATCGCCTGCGCGGCTGTCTACAACTTCGCCGTTGCAATGATTCTCAAATAACCTGGTACCTGCACCGAGCACAAAAGGGAATAGATGGTTTCCATCTGTTCCCTTTTACAAATCCCTTTTTTGTGCTATGATAGCGGCAGAATCTTTAAATATGTTTCATCTGGGAGGAAACCTGCATGATCAAGCTTTATGACGGCGGCGTATACCTGTTAAACGGCGCTGAGATCGTCTCTGAAAGCGAATCCGAAAAAGTCCGTGTCCTCACCGGCAAATCTGCCGACAAGGCGGAAGCCAAAAAGGGCACTATGGCCTACGGCATCATCAAGGCCCATAACCAGTCTGACGACATGGATCAGCTCCGCCTGAAGTTCGACTCCATGACCAGCCACGACATCACCTATGTAGGCATCATCCAGACGGCGAGAGCCTCCGGCATGACGGAATTCCCGCTGCCCTATGTGCTCACCAACTGCCACAACTCCCTGTGCGCCGTCGGCGGCACCATCAACGAGGACGACCACAAGTTCGCCCTCTCCGCCGCCCACAAGTACGGCGGCATCTACGTGCCCACCAATCTGGCGAACATCCACTCCTACAACCGCGAGGCCATGTCAGGCTGCGGCCGCATGATCCTCGGCTCCGACTCCCACACCCGCTACGGCGCGCTCGGGACCCTGGCTGTGGGCGAAGGCGGCGGCGAGCTGGCAAAACAGCTTCTCAAACGCACCTACGACTTTGCGTATCCCGGCGTGGTCGCCGTCTATCTGACCGGCGCGCCCAAGCCCGGCGTCGGCCCGCAGGACGTGGCGCTTTCCATCATCGGCGCGGTGTACAAAAACGGCTATGTGAAGAACAAGGCCATGGAATTCGTCGGCCCCGGCATTGCCAGCCTCCCCATCGAGTACCGCAACGCCATCGACGTCATGACCACCGAGACCACCTGCTGGAGCTCCATCTGGGTCACCGACGACGAGACCAAGCGCTATTTCACCATCCACGGCAGGCCCGAAGCCTATAAGAAGCTCGACCCGGCAGAGGTCGCATACTACGACGGCTGCGTCTATGTGGACCTTTCCACGGTGGAATGCACCATCGCCATGCCGATGCACCCGTCCTACACTTACACCATCCACGAGCTGCTGGAGAATCCGGAGGATATCCTCCACGCCGTTCAGGAGCAGGCCAACAAGCAGCTCAAGGGCGTGACCATGGATCTCATGTCCAAGTACCATGACGGCGGCATCTGGGTTGAGCAGGGCGAGATCGCCGGCTGCTCCGGCGGCACCTTCGACAACATCTGCGCAGCGGCGGATATTCTCCGCGGAAAGAGTTGCGGCAACGGCGCTTTCAGCCTGAACGTGTATCCCGGCTCCATGCCCGCCATGTCCGCCCTGGTGAAGAACGGCCGCGCCTTTGACCTCATCTCCGCCGGCGCCGTCATGCGCGAGTGCTTCTGCGGTCCCTGCTTCGGTGCGGGCGACACCCCTGCAAACGGCGAGTTCTCCATCCGCCACACCACCCGGAACTTCCCGAACCGCGAAGGCTCCAAGCCCGGCGAAGGCCAGCTCTCCGCCGTTGCCCTGATGGATGCGCGCTCCATCGCCGCCACCGCTGCAAACGGCGGCAGGCTGACCGCTGCCACCGACCTCGATGTGGAGTACACCAATCCTGTGTACGAGTATGACGCCGGCATCTATGCCAAGCGTGTGTACAACGGCTGGGGCAGGCCCGAACCGGAGCACGAGCTCAAATTCGGCCCCAACATCAAGGACTGGCCCGAGATGCCCGCCCTGACGGACGATCTGCTGGTAAAGGTCTGCTCCTACATCACCGACCCCGTCACCACCACCGACGAACTGATTCCCTCCGGCGAGACGAGCTCCTACCGCTCAAATCCCGAGAGGCTGAGCGAGTTTGCCCTCTCCCGCCGCGACCCGCAGTATGTTTCCCGCAGCAAGGTGCTGCGCCAGGCCGAGCGCGACCGCCGTGCGGGCAAAGGCCTCAGCGAGGAGATCCTTGCCGTCTACGCCGCCCTCGAAAAAGCGGGTCTCAGGGTCGACCCCGAGGGGACCGACATCGGCTCCACGATCTTCGCCAACATGCCGGGCGACGGCTCCGCGCGCGAGCAGGCGGCTTCCTGCCAGCGCGTCATGGGCGCTTCCGCGAACTTTGCCAAAGCCTACGCCACCAAGCGCTACCGCTCCAACTGCATCAACTGGGGCATGACGCCCTTCCTGGTGCGGAATCCGGAAGTCTTTGAACTGGGCGATTACATCTTCGTTCCCGGGCTTCGCAGGGCAATCCTCGAGAAGAACGACGACATCACCGCCTACGCCGTAAAGCCGGACGGCACCGTCACGGAATTCAGGTGCTCGGTCGGCGCGCTGACCGATCCGGAACGGCAGATCATCACCGACGGATGCCTCATCAATTACTACCGCAACCATTAATATTTCGCGGATATTTCCCGGCTCCTGCAAACATCGGTTTTGCAGGAGCCTTTTTTATTCACCGCAGCACCCGAAAAAACTGTGCAGGAGTATAAAAAACGGTTTGTCAAATGTTTAGACATGTGTTATATTCATGATAGGTTACTATTGCACAAAATATACAGAAAGGGAGGAGTGCTATTTGGTAATTCAGAAACCGGCGATAGCCGGAACTCTCGAATCCAGTGACTGCATGGTCACCGTGGAACCGGGAGAAGGGAAGATCGATCTGGATTTGGACAGCGCCGTGATCCGGCAGTACGGAAAGCAGATCCGCAAGGTGATCCTGGAAACCCTGCAGCGTCTGGATGTTACGGATGCCAAAATTACGGTGGTGGACAAGGGAGCTTTGGACTGCACCATCAAAGCGCGTGTGGAATGCGCGGTCTACCGGTCCAACGGTGTGAAGGACCAACTGCCGTGGGGAGGTGCGATCGTATGAGTCATCCGAATATGAAGCGCCTTCGCAGGAGCATGATGTTCCTGAACTGCCAGAAGCCGGGCCTCATCAAGGATCCGTACGTTTACGGACCCGATTCCATCATGCTGGATCTGGAAGATGCGGTAGCCGAAAAGGAAAAGGATGCGGCCCGCTATTCCCTGTACCATGCACTGCAGGAGATCGATTACCGCGGGGTGGAACGTGTCGTCCGCATCAACGGCCTGGATACCGACCTCTGGCGCGAGGATATCCGCTGCTCGGTTGCCGGCGGCTGCGACGCCATCCGGATTCCCAAGACGGAGACAGCGAAAGACGTCAAGCTGGTGGAAGAAGCCGTTGCCGCAGCCGAAAAGGAATTCGGCATTGAACCCGGCAGGACCCTGATCATGGCTGCGCTCGAGTCGGCCAGGGGCGTGATGAACGCGCTGGAAATCTGCGAGGCTTCCCCGCGCCTGTTCGGCATTGCGCTCTCCGGCGGCGACTATACCAAGGACCTGCAGACCACGATTTCCGGCACCGGTGTGGAACTCATGGGCGCACGCCAGCATATGATCATTGCTGCGCGGGCGGCCGGCGTGCAGTGCTTTGACACGGTCTACACAAACCTCAACGACATGGAAGGCTTCCGCCGCGATGTGGAAACCATCCACACCATGGGCTTTGACGGAAAGTCCATCATCAACCCGCGTCAGATCCCGATCGTCCACGAAATCTTTACTCCGACGCAGAAAGAGATCATTTTTGCCGAAAAAGTGGTTCGTGAAATCGACACCAAGAAGGCGCAGGGAATCGGCGTCTTTACGGTAGACGGGAAAATGATCGACATCGCCTTCTATGACGGCGCGAAGCGGACTCTGGCCCTGGCAAGGGCATCCGGTGTATACAAGGGGGAACTGTAATATGAAAAATGCAGTCGGCAGAGATATCCCTGATGAAATCCTCAAGCTAACCGGAAAAGAACCGTTCCAGGGGAACAACTACAAGAACGGGGTTCCGTTCAGACGTGTTGCGCCCATCATTCGCCCGGTCATGGACAACGAGCATTCCAAACTGGTCAAGGACATCCACGAAGCGCTTGTCAAGTGCAAGGCGCACAGCGGCATGACCGTCAGCTTCCACCACCATTTCCGCGAGGGCGACCTGATCGTCAACATGGTGATGGAAGAAATCCACAAGATGGGCCTGAAGAACATCACCCTGGCAGCCACCTCCCTCGGCAAGGCGCACGACCCGCTCGTCCCCATGATCGAGGACGGGACCATTACCCGGATTGAAGCCTCCGGCGTCCGCGGCAAGATCGGCCAGGCCATCTCTGACGGCAAACTCAAAGGCCTTGCCATCATGCGTTCCCACGGCGGCCGCGTCAGGTCCCTGGTGACCGGCGAGACCAAGGTTGATATCGCCTTTATCGGCGCGCCCACCTCCGATGATTACGGCAATCTGCGCGGCATCGGCGGCAAGACCAACTGCGGCGTGCTGAGCTACAGCCACGTGGACGGCGACTGCGCCGAATACGTTGTGGCAATCACAGACTGCCTGGTGCCGTTCCCGAACTTCCCGGCGCATATCTCCATGACCAAGGTGGACTATGTGTGCGTGGTGGATGCGATCGGTATTCCGGAAAAGATCGCAACAGGCGCGGCTAAACCCACGACCGACCAGCGCAAACTGATGATGGCAGAATACTGCACGCAGGTGGTTGTGAACACGCCGTACTTTAAGGACGGCTTCTCCTATCAGACCGGCGTCGGCGGCGCGTCCATCGCATCCACGATCTCCCTGACAAAAATCATGGAAGAGCGCGGCATCAAGATGGGCTTCGGCGTCGGCGGGCTGACCAAACCCATGTGCGACCTGCTCGACCGCGGCATGGTGCGCGTCCTGATGGACACCCAGGCCTTTGACCTGGATGCCGTTTCGAATGTCATCAACCCAGCGCATCACCGCATTACCGCCGGGGCGTATGCCAACCCCTTCAACAAGGGCGCCTTTGTAAACAAGCTGGACTACGTGATTCTGGCCTCCCTCGAAGTTGACGTGAACTTCAACTGCAACGTCGTGGTGGGCTCCGACGGCGTCATCACCGGTGCCCAGGGCGGCCACCCGGATACCGCACAGGGGGCAAAATGCACCATCGTCATCTGCCCGCTGCTGCAGGGAAGAATCCCGGCGATCTGCACCAACGTCACCACCGTGACGACCCCGGGCGAGAGCGTCGACATTGTGGTCACCGATTACGGCGTGGCCGTGAACCCCAACCGCCACGATCTGCTGGAAGCGCTGGAGAAGGCGGACTGTGTCCCCCTGAAGACCATCGAGGAACTGCGCGACATTGCCTACAGCATCGTCGGCGAGCCGGAACCCGTAGAGTTTGAAGACCGCATCGTCGGCATCATCGAAGCCCGCGACGGCACCATCATGGATGTGGTGCGCCAGGCAAAACCGTATAAATTTGACGACTGATCAAACCGGCGCCTGACTCAATACTCAAACTGATAAAAAAGGAATGATGTTATGAACACTACGATTGTTGGTATTCTTGGTCTTCTGACCATTGTTGCCATCGTTGTCACCCTGTTCAAGAGCAAGACCCAGCCGGCCATCGCCTTTATCGTGTGGCCGACCATCCTGGCTCTGATCCTGATCATCTCCGGCTGGATCAACGGCGAGAACTTCTCTGCCATGATCAAGTCCGGTTTCTCCAGCACAGGCCCCACCGCGGCGCTGTTCGTGTTCTCCGTCCTGTACTTCGGCATCATGACGGATGCGGGTATGTTCGACGTCATCATCAACAAACTCATGAAGCTGGTGGGCGACAGCGTAGTCGGCGTCTGCGTGATGACTGCCGTCATCGCGCTGATCGGCCACCTGGACGGCGGCGGCGCCTCCACCTTCTGCATCGTTGTTCCCGCCATGCTGCCCGTCTTCAAGCGCATGCATATGCGCAAGACCTCGCTGCTGCGCATCGCGGTGCTGGCGATGGGCGTGCTGAACCTTATGCCCTGGGCCGGCCCCACCATGCGTGCTGCCTCCGTCCTCGGCATTGAGGCCGGCAGCCTCTGGCAGACCATTCTGCCCATCCAGATCTTCGGTATCGTCCTGGCCCTGGCCCACGCCGTGTTCACCGGCTTCCAGGAAAAGAGACGCGGCGCCGGCCTCAACGGCAAGCTCGCTGAGATTGAAGGCACCGTGGACATCGAGGAGGCCGCGGAGCAGGCGCAGAACGATCTGGCGCGCCCCAAGCTGTTCCTCTTCAACGTGATTCTGACCATCGGCGTCATTTTCCTGCTGATCTGGGGCGACGGTTTCGATCTGCCCACTTACTTCCCGTTCATGTGCGGCTGCGCCATCGCACTCTTTGTGAACTACGGCTTCACCGCCAAGATGCATAAGAAGATCATCAACCTCCACGCCGGCCCCGCTCTGATGATGTGCTCCACCCTGATGGGCGCCGCCATCCTCATGGGCGTGCTGACCTCCAGCATCGGTGCCGACGGCAAGGTCATTTCCGCAAAGGTCATGGAACTGCCCGATGACGCCATCCCCTCTGTGGTGCGCTGCCTGGCCGGCCTGGTCTCCGGCGTGCTGCCTCCGGTCCTCGGTCAGAACCTGCCTCTGGTCATCGGCTTCCTGTCTGTGCCTCTGGCTCTGGCCTTCGATACCGACTCCTACTTCTATGGCCTTATGCCCGTTATCATCGGCATCGGCCAGGCCTTCGGCGTCGAGGCGCTGCCCATCGCGGTTGCAATGGTGGTCTGCCGCAACTGTGCGACCTTCATCAGCCCGATGGTTCCCGCGACTCTGCTCGGTACCGGCCTTGCGGATGTGGATATCAAGGACCACATCAAGAACAGCTTCTTCTATGTGTGGATCTTCTCGATCCTCTGCATGCTGTTTGCCGTCCTCATCGGCATCATGCCGCTCTAAGGCCTGCGTTTGAACCAGCGTTCAAACTGAAACAGAATCATTCCCCCTGGTACTCTTTGCTATCAGGGGGAACCTTTTTTGGAAGGGATTGAGAATGGGATTTGTCGGCGAAATCTATCCGAATGACCTCCGTACCAATGCGCAGATGGATGCACTGCTGCGCGCCGAGGGCATCCGCCGGGACAAAAATCTGGACTACAGCTGCGGCGTGTTTGATGACGACGGGTCGCTGATCGCGGCCGGAAGCAGTTTTAAGAACACGCTTCGCTGCCTGGCGGTTTCCTCGGAACACCGCGGGGAAGGATTGATGAACCAGGTCGTCAGTCACCTGCTGGAACGGGAAATCCAGCAGGGATACAGCCATGTTTTTCTCTATACAAAAGAGAAAAACGCCGCGATTTTTCAGGATCTCGGCTTCTATGAGATTGCGCGGGTTGAAAACGAACTGGTCTTTCTCGAAAACCGGCGCGACGGCTTCGCCCGGTATCTGAAACGGCTGGAACAGACCCGGCGGGACGGGCGCTGTGCCGCCGTTGTGATGAACGCGAATCCCTTTACGCTCGGCCATCGGTATCTGGTGGAACAGGCGGCTTCGGAAAACGACTGGCTCCATCTCTTCCTCCTCAGCGAAGAGGCGGGACCGATCCCGTTTTCGGTTCGGAAAAAACTGGTTCGAGAGGGAATCGCCGATCTGAAAAACGTGATTCTTCATGAGACCGGCCCGTATATCATCTCCTCGGCAACTTTCCCCAGTTATTTCCTGCGCGATGAGGACGCTGCCATTTTCGCGCATGCGAAGCTGGACCTGGCGGTATTCGGAAAAATCGCCGCAGTCCTCGGCGTTACGGCCCGCTATGCCGGCGAGGAAAAGAGCAGCCATGTCACCGCACTTTACAACGAGAGCATGGCCGAACTGCTCCCGAAGCAGGGAATCCGCTTTCAGGAGGTTCCCCGTTTGACCATCGGCGGCGAGACGGTCAGCGCAAGTACGGTTCGGCAGGCAATTCACGACGGGCATCCGGAACGGATTGCGTTCATGCTGCCGGAGAGCACAAAGCGGTATTTTGCCGGTGCCGAAGCCGCGCCGGTTTTATCGGCCATCCGCGCAATGGAGGAAGCGAGACACTACTGATGCGGGAAGTGACATTGTCGGAAGTGCTGGCAGCCCGCGAACAGCGGGCTGAAGCACAGTGGAAACTGCTGAAGCAGTATGAACGGCCGGTCCTGTCCTTTACCATGAACATTCCCGGCCCGGTCAAGGACAGCGCGCTGATTCGCAGGGGCTTTGAAGAAGGCCTGCGGCTGCTTGACGGCACCCTGAAAGACGCGGAAATCCCGATTCTTTCCTGCACGGAGATCCGGGAGGTTACCGGCTGCGAGTGGCTCGGCGCGCTCGACGCCGCAGCCGCGGAACTGAAGTCGATCTGTGTCGGCATCGAGGAGGGCCATCCCCTCGGCCGTCTGTTCGATCTGGATGTGATCGACGTTGACGGCCGTAAGCTGGAACGCTCCGTGGAGCGCCGGTGCTTTGTCTGCGGCGCCGCGGGGCGCAGCTGCGCTTCCCGCCGCCTGCATACTCTGGAAGAACTGTCTGCCGCGGTACGGAAGCTGCTCCGTGACGGCCTCCTTCAGGCCGATGCGGAGCGGCTTGACGAACTGGCAACCGCGGCGCTTCTCGAAGAACTGGAGACGACGCCCAAGCCGGGCCTTGTAGACCGCAGCAACAACGGCTCCCACCGGGACATGACGCCGGAGCTCTTCCGCTGCAGTGCCCGGGCGCTTCGGGGAACCTGGCGGGAATTCTTCCTGACCGGCGCGGAAACGGCAGCGATGCCTGCGGCGGACGCCTTTGCGCTTCTTCGCGCGATGGGGCGGGACGCCGAGCAGAAGATGCTGAACGCGACGGACGGAGTGAACACCCACAAAGGGGCTGTTTTTACGCTGGGCACGGTGTGCGCCGCGATCGGCCGCCTCTGGAGCCCGGAGGATCCCTGCCGTGATCCGGAGCGGATTGCCGCGGAATGTGCCGCCTTGTGTTCACAGGCGGTGGAAGAAGATTTCCGCCTGCTGCGGCAGAGGGGGGAGGCGCGCTCCGCCGGGGAGAGGCTGTATCTGGAGTTCGGACACCGGGGCGTCCGGGGAGAACTCGCGGACGGGCTTCCTGCCGTGCTGGAGGCTTCACTTCCCGCACTGAAAGCCGCCCTCGGCATGGGCAAAAGCCGCAACGATGCCGGCGTGTATGCCCTGCTGCAGCTCATCGCCCGGGGCGGGGACACCAACATGATCAAACGCGGGGGGATGAAGCTGGCGGAAGACGCCGCAGCGGAAATCCGGGCTTCTCTGGAGGCGGATCCTTATCCGGAGCTGGGCCTCGTCGAAGAATGGGACAGGCGGTTTATCCGGCGGAATCTCTCACCCGGGGGCTGTGCCGATCTGCTGGCAGTCAGCTACTTTCTTCTGGACTGGAGCCGGCAGTAATCTTCAGAACGGATCAGCCTGCCTTCCATGAAAAAACCTCTGACGGGTTTTGTACCGTCAGAGGTTTTTATCGTTTGATCCGGCTCAGATTCTGGCGACGCCGCTTTCGCGGGCGGCTTTGGCCGCAGCGGCCGCAACGGCGTCCTTCACCCGGGGGTCAAAGGCTTTCGGCAGAATATAGTCGGCCGTAAGTTCTTCGTCGGAAACCAGGCCTGCAATCGCTTCCGCCGCGGCAAGCTTCATTTCATCGTTGATGTCGCTGGCCCGCACGTCCAGTGCCCCGCGGAAGATCCCCGGGAAGCACAGCACGTTGTTGACCTGGTTCGGGTAATCCGAGCGCCCGGTCGAAACGACCGCTGCGCCGCCCGCCCTGGCGTCTTCGGGGAAGATTTCCGGAGTCGGGTTGGCGCAGGCGAAAATGATCGCGTCTCGGTTCATCGTCCGCACCATTTCCGTGGTCAGGATGCCGGGAGCCGAAACACCGATGAACACGTCCGCCCCTGCCAGCACTTCGGCAAGGCTGCCCTTCCGAAGCAGGAGGTTTGTAATCCCGGCGATTTCCTGCTTGGCGGAGTTCATATGCTCCGTCCTGCCGTTCCAGATGGCGCCGTTCCGGTCGCAGAGCGTGACGTCAACAGCGCCCGCGGTGATCAGAAGCTTCGTGATGGCCGTCGCCGCGGCGCCGGCGCCGTTGAGGACAATGCGCACTTCCGGCAGCTTTTTCCCAACCAGCTTCAGCGCGTTTGTCAGCCCTGCAAGGGTGATGACGGCCGTCCCGTGCTGGTCGTCATGGAAGACGGGGATATCGCAGCATTCCTTGAGCCGCCGCTCGATTTCAAAACAGCGCGGTGCGGAGATGTCTTCGAGGTTGATGCCGCCGAAGGATTTTGAAATGAGCCGTACCGTGCTGACAATCTCGTCCACATCCTTGCTGTCGATGCAGAGGGGAACGGCGTCCACATCGCCGAAAGCCTTGAACAGGACGCATTTGCCTTCCATCACGGGCATTCCTGCCTCCGGGCCGATGTCACCGAGCCCGAGAACGGCTGTCCCGTCCGTGATGACGGCGACCATGTTCCAGCGGCGCGTGAGCTCAAAACTCCTGGAGGGATCCTTCTGGATTTCCAGGCAGGGGGCGGCCACGCCGGGGGTGTAGGCAAGGCTCAGCGATTCCGCATCGTTGACGGAAGCGCGTGAGACCACTTCCAGCTTGCCCTTCCATTCGTAGTGCTTTTCGAGGGATGATTTCGAATAATCCATAGGACTTCGCGCCTCCTGTCAAACCATGTCTTCCGGGCGGAGTACTTCGTCAAAGCGTTCCGCAGTCAGAAATCCCAGCCTCACGCAGGCTTCCTTCAGAGAGATGTTTTCCGAATAGGCGAGCTTTGCCGTTCTGGCCGCGTTTTCATAACCGATCACCGGGTTCAGCGCCGTGACCAGCATCAGCGAGCTGTGCAGGTTGCGGCGCATGGTTTCCTCATTTGCCTGAATGCCGCTGGCACAGTTCTTTGTAAACGCGAGGATGGACTCGGACAGCAGGCGGACGGACTGCAGGAAGTTGTATGCGATAACCGGCAGAAAGACATTCAGCTCAAAGTTCCCCTGCGATGCGGCAAAACCGATCGCCGCGTCGTTGCCCATGACCTGAACTGCCACCATGGTGACCTGCTCGCACTGGGTCGGGTTCACCTTGCCCGGCATGATGGAACTGCCGGGCTCGTTTTCCGGAATGCGGATCTCACCCAGACCGCAGCGGGGGCCGGAAGCCAGCCAGCGCACGTCGTTTGCAATTTTCATCATGTCGGCGGCCAGCGCCTTGACCGCCCCGTGCGCAAAGACCAGCTCGTCGCGCGAGGTGAGCGCGTGGAATTTGTTTGCAGCCGTGATAAACGGTTTTCCCGTGAGCGCTGCGATTTCCTGTGCCGCAAGTTCCGCAAATCCCTCGGGCGCATTCAGCCCCGTGCCGACCGCGGTACCGCCGAGGGCGAGTTCGTGCAGGGGGCCGAGGGAGAACCGGATCAGCTCGCGGTCACGCTCCAGGGAACTGCGCCATCCGCTGATTTCCTGTGAGAAGGCAATCGGCACGGCGTCCTGGAGATGGGTCCGGCCGCTCTTGACGATCCCGGCGTGCCGTTCTTCCAATTCCTTCAGGGCGGAGATCAGTTCCTCCGCAGCCGGCAGAAGCCGGTCTTCCAGCGAGAGGACTGCGGCGATATGCATGGCGGCCGGGAAGGTGTCGTTGGAGGACTGGCTCATGTTCACATCGTCGTTCGGATGGCAGAGCTTCCGCCCGGCCAGTTCGTTTGCCCGGTTGGCGATCACCTCGTTGGCGTTCATGTTGGACTGGGTGCCCGACCCCGTCTGCCAGACCACCAGCGGGAAATGGCCGTCGAGCGTCCCGGACGACACCTCACGGGCTGCGGTTTCGATCACAGCCAGTTTTTCCGCCGTCATCTTTTCCGGCAGCAGCTTATGGTTTGCCCGGGCGGCTGCCTGCTTCAGAATGCCGAAGGCGTGGGTGATCTCCCGCGGCATGGTTTCGATGCCCACGCCGATGGGGAAGTTATCCCGGCTTCGCTGTGTCTGCGCGCCCCAGTATCTGTCGGCGGGGACGCGGATCTCACCCATGGAATCGTGTTCAATCCGGTCGGTCATACTGCTCTCAACTCCGTATCTGAAGTGTTGTTTTCATCTTATGTTTCCGGGCCTGTTTTGTCAATAATCGCAGAACAAAAACCTCACCCGGCTGCTGCCTGCCGCAGGATGATAAACCCGCTTTCTTGACATCATGTGCCCGATTCAGTAAAATAAATATCTAATGTGTGAAATAATCGGTTCTTGTTACCGCGGAGGATAAGAATGTCAATGTCGATAAAGCTGCGCCACTTGAAAATCACTTGGTTTGCCACTGAAGTATTTGCGATATTTTCTGTGGTGCTGTTTGCATTTCTGCTTTCAGAAAAGGCATATGCTGCGGATAGGGTGAGCTACGCACTGAGTTATTTAGCGAACCCGGTGTGCCCGGAATGCAGAGTGAGTGTGCAGTCAGTAAACGGCCGCAGTTTTCTTATGCTGCCTTCTTCGGCAGAGTATGAGAGGCTTACACTGGAAGGGCCACCTGATGCGGTGCTGGAGGGAACAGTTTCAGGAGTAAAACTGACGCTGGACCAGAACGGAGTAGGCGATAATTTGAACATGACGCTCCTCTTCGGTGAGATGAAGGCGGGAAACCAGTATCCGCTGACTGTTCGCTGGAAAAACTCTAGTGGTGAAAAGAAGACTTCCACTGTGGTTCTGATGAAGTCCGCAGCGCTGAATTCCCTGCATATCACTCTGAATCGACCGATTGCTGAGATCAATGCCAGCGTGTTTCAGTCAGTCAGCGGCAGTGGTTATCTGGTCAAGCTTGATACCGAAGGCAGGGTGATTGCGGAAGAGGAATTGGAGAAATTGGGAGGACGTGGAAACGCCAGCTGGACACACTCCGGAGAGAAAAAACCCTATAACATTGGCCTAAAGGAGGCCGCCCAACTGATTGACGGAGCAGGAGTAGCAAAGCACTGGTGCCTGCTTTCTAACAATGTAAATGCTGGCGGACATGACCGCACCGGCCTGTACAACCTGATAGCTATGCAGATGTTTCAGGACATGAATGGTTCCGCTGCGTTGTCAGTTGAAAATGTGGATCTTTATATCAACAGGGAATATCGCGGAACTTATTTGCTGACAGAAAAAGTGGAGATCCAGGAGAACCGTGTGGACATTAGAAAGTCGGCCTATGCGAAAGAAGATACAGCTCGGGTTACCAGGATTGTAAAGCAGGGCATCAGCGCAACAGGAGAGATGTCGCGTGTGAGTGAAATCATGGGCGGCGGCACAAATGTAACACTTAAGAGAGAAGGAAACAATACAAAGGATGAGCTGCTTCAGGCGGGCATTCAGGCCTATCAGTATGCGACAGGCTCAGAATTGAAGCCAGGCGGCGCCGGTGGTTTCCTGCTGGAACTCGATTTCCGTTTCTATACTACAAGATGCTGGTTTATCACGCGAAAGGGTGCGCAGGTGGTTATCCGGGAGCCAGAGTATCCGTCATATGAGCAGGTAAAAGAAATCGCCCTGTTTGTTCAACAGATGGAGGACGGACTCTATGCCAACTCTGGGTATAACCGACTTGGGCGGCATTACAGCGAATATATTGAACTGCCTTCTCTGGCGATCCGATACGCAGTGGATGCGTTTTCTTCGAATACAGATGCGTTTCTTGCAAGCGCTTTCTTTCATACAGACCGCGGTGAACACGGAGAACTGACCCCGCTTTGTTTCGGCCCCGCATGGGACTTTGACTATGCAAATCTTTCAGACAAAGCATTGCTGAATCGGCGTGCCGGACAAACGGACGGCTATCCCGAAGTATGGATGCTCCAGTTTCTGACTAAGGGGGACTTCCTGAAAGAGTTTCAGTATGTCTGCAGGACTATTCTGCGTCCGCTGTGGCAGAATTTGAACGAAGGCGGACTGGAGGAAAAGACAGCGGAACTCCGCAACTCACAGAAACTCAATCAGGTGCTGTGGGGAAATGACTTCGCTGCTAATGCGCCTGTCTATGCAAAAGCGCTGCAGAACCGTTATACAGTCTGGTATGATGCTGTCTGGAAGGATGATCGACTGTTGGGTGTGCAGATTGTTCCGAAGGAAGATGGACTGGGAGCGCTGGTAATTGGCAGCGCACAGAAAATCCGATGGTATCAGGTAGACACTGGATCAGGCTGGCGGTTGCAGGAAATATCTGATGCATCAGATAACTTGTTTAAACCACAAGAAGATGGCATCTATGTCGTGGCTGCCATAGGGAAGAACGTTGCATATAACCCGGTTTTGAAAAACAATGGCGATTACAAAGAAAAAGGCCAGACAAAGCTGGTTGCTCAGGAAACGGTAACCTTGTATAGTGCACCCTATGTGTTTACAGCAGGCAAAGCAGAAAGCTGAAACGAGAGGAAGAACGGCAAAGTGAGAAAAAAAACAGGAAAACCTTATCTGCTCCTTTGTTTATTTATATCACTATTGTTTTGCCTGAGCGGGTGTATCACGAAGACAAATCGTGATGATGCGGAGAGACCCTCTGAAGCTGAATTGACGGAAGAAAAAACACAGATTTACCTGCGGGGCAAAAGCGCAACCTTTGAGGGGAACGGAGTCAGTATTTCTGGCGGTACAATTATCATCAGAGAACCAGGAGAATACGAACTCAGCGGAAATCTGAAAAACGGAAAGATTCAAGTTCTGACAGGGAAAAACAACGGGGATGTCAAGCTGATCCTGAATGGTGTGCAAGTTAGTTGCCCAGATGGTCCGGCCATTGAGGAACTCGAAGGAGGAAAACTAATTATAGTATTGCAGGAGGGAACGGAAAACTCGGTTCACTCCGGCGGGGAGAAAGCTCCTGCGCCGGATCCGGATGCCGTCGGTGCGGCGATCCTCGCGGAGGATGCCCTGACGCTGCAAGGAACCGGTAGCCTGAAGGTGGAAGGCTTCCTGAATAACGGCATTGCCGGAAAGAAGGAGCTGAGCATTTTCGGCGGTGCGCTGCAGATCCATGCGTCGAACTGCGGCGTCAGCGTGGCCAAGTATGTTGAAATCCTTGACGGGAACATTCAGATTACCGCCGGGAACGACGGCCTTCGCACCCATTCCGACAAGGTGGCGGGCAAGGGCGATATCAGCATCTCCGGGGGGAACCTGAAGCTGCAGACTGCCGGTGACGGTATTGCCGCCGAAGGCACTCTCACCATCTCCGGCGGCCGCCTGGATATCAGCACCGAAGGGGACCCGGAAATCGTCAGCTCAAAGGGCGTCAAAGCCCAGAAAGACGCCGTGATCACCGGCGGGGAGCTCACGGTAACAAGCCGGGACAACGCAGTTCACTCCAAAGGGGATCTGCTTGTCTCTGGCGGCAGCCTGAAGCTTCGCTCGGATAGCGGAAAGGGCATGATGGCGGGTGGATCGCTGCGGCTTGAAGGAGATGCGGAACTGGATGTTGCTGCGGCAGGAAACGGAATCGAGACCGATACGGACCTGATTGTCAGCGGCGGGAATCTCCGTGTCACTTCCGGCGGCGACGGCCTGCGTGCCGGCGACAGCGGAACCGGGAGGGGATTCTTCCGCATGGAAGGCGGGATGGTCTATGTTAGCGCTGCAAACGATGCCCTGGATGCGAAAATCGGCATGAGCGTCAGCGGCGGCTGCCTTTTTGCGGCTGGCAGTTCCTACCGGCTGAAGAGCTTCTCGCCGGACAGCACACAGGCTTCGCTCTGTGCGGAACTGGCGGAAGCGGCGGAAGGGCAGATTACGGTATGCACGCCGGAGGGAACGGTTTTGGACACGCTTGGCCTGAATGCACCTGCGCGTACGGTGCATTACTCGTCGCCGGCCCTGAACCGGGGAGAGAACTATGAACTGCGCAGCGGCAGCGGCACGGCTTCTGCCGTGGCGGGATAATCGCCCAAACGGCCGGCGTTCTTCAGAAACCGGATCTCATGGAAAGGAGTGTGCTATTTGGCGGACAGGAAAAAGAAAAATTTCCGGAAGGCGCAACCGGTTGCGCACCTGAAAACCATCACGGTTCACCGGCACCTCGTCTGCAGATACTGTTTCCGCCTCGGCCTTTACCGGCAGGGGCTGCTGCATGACCTCAGCAAGTACAGCACTTCGGAGTTCCTTGCAGGAGCGCGGTACTACCAGGGCGACCGCAGCCCCAACGACGCCGAACGCATCGAAACCGGAGTTTCCCAGGCGTGGCTGCATCACAAGGGACGGAACAGGCACCATTTTGAATACTGGGTCGACTATGTCCGCCTGCCGGACGGCCATATAGACTTCAAGGGGCACAAAATGCCCATCCGCTATGTCGCCGAGATGTTCTGCGACCGTATCGCCGCCTGCAGGGTCTATATGGGGGAAAAGTATACCGACGCGTCTCCCTGGGAATACTTTCAGAGAGGAAAGAACGACATCCCCATCCACCCGGAAACCGCCGCGGAACTCGAAAAGATGCTGCTGACCCTGAAAGACGAGGGGGAAGAGGCGGCTTTCCGCTATGTGCGGCGACGGCTGAAGGAAGAAAAATGGTGAACTTTCTGCGGAAAGCTTGAAAAAGTAACCCGTGACATGTAAAATAATCTTCAGACCAGAAAGATACCGGAAGAACTGATCTCATAACCCGGAGGGAAACTATGAAAAAGAGTATTGCCATGATTCTCTGCCTGCTCCTTGCGGTCAGTATGCTGGCCGGCTGCGGGACGGAGAAGTACGACGTCTCAGTTCCGTACTCGTTTCAGGAGTCGGAACCGGTACAGAATGTGACTTCGGTGACTGCTGCGCAGGAAGCCCCTGCGGAACCGGAGCCGGAGACCCCGGCCGAGATCCCGGAGGATGCTCCTGCTGAAGTCCCCGCGGATACGGCGGAAGCCGTTCTTCCGCTCTCGGATGCGGAACTGGCAGAGGAGCCTGCGGAAGCCCCTTCTGACATTGCCCCGGATGAGGAACCCGCTCCGGATGTCTTTGCCGCACCTGCCTCCGAAGAGGAAGCGGGGCCTGCCGGCGAGGAAGTGACGCAGCCCTATGCCCTGAACGGGGAGGACGATGTGCAGCGCTTCTCCAGCCCTGCGGAAGAGGCCGAATGGCTGGATGCGGAAGAGGCGCTGTTCTCCGATGCGCCGGATGACGGCACGGCGGAACAGGAAGCCCCGTTCTTCGGAGAGCTGACGGCAGACGCTGAGCCGCTTGCCGAAGAGGTTTATGAGCCTGCCGAAGAAGACCTGCAGTTTGCCGATGAAGTGACGGCGCAGTCCTTTGCCGTGGCAATGGCTTACTGGGATTCCGGCTACGGCGTCGAAACCTCTCCCTCCGACCCGAACTTCGCATGGGAAGCGCTGGGCTGGTATGCCGCCTGGCTGTACCGGACCGAGGGCCTCGACCTTCTGCCGCAAGAAACGGTGGATGCTTTCCTGAAGTCGCTGAGCTGCACCGACATGGATTCGGCCCCGGCGGACGTTATGGACTACGGCGCACCGAGAGCGCTGCGGGGCAGAGACGGCGTTTATTATGATTTCGGATGGTATAAGGACCACATCGACGAAGTGCTCGGCGTTGAGGCGGAGTTTTCCGTAAAGCCGGCCGGCGCACAGACAGTGGATGCCGTCGTGACGCAGCATTTCGACGGCGGTCTGGATGCCGAAAAGACCTATACCCTGACCTACGGCGTGAACGACCTGCCGGACAGCGAGTTCAGCTGGCTGCTTCAGAGCGTGACGCTGCCGGAGTTTGCACCGGAAGTTGATCCTGCCCTGACCTTCACCTGGGCCGATGTGGCGGAAGCGAACAAGCTGGAGAATGTCCTTGCGCTTTATCCGGCCGTTCGCATCTACAGCGTGGAGTATCCGGAGGGCGGCAATACCTGGATCTTCCAGCGAAACGGCAATCCCGCCCTGCTTGTGGAGAACGGTGACTACTGCAGCGGTCAGTATATGGGCTGCTGGTTTGACTATGAAGCGGATGAAGACGGCGTTGTCCGGGCCAGGATTGGCGGCATGGATCCGGATGCGGGCACCTGGGACAGCCTGAACGCAACCCTGCTCGAGGGCTTCCGGGATGCAAGCGCCCTGCGTCTGGACCGCATTGAGAAGGATCTGATCTGGGCTGACTGCCTGTATCGCGGCGGCTTCCGTCAGAAGCTGGCCTTCGACCGCGGGACCCTAGTGCTGCGGGAACTGGTCGCACTCTCGGAAGAGGGTGAAGTGTTCGGCAGCAACCGCTACGACTATTCCGCCCAGGAACCCGAGTTCGCGTTCCTCGACGGCTGGGACGAAACCCTCCGCGATGTAACCGTGACATGGGAAGACTACGACAACGGGGAACAGATTCTGTTTACGGAAACTGTCAGCATCCCGGCCGACTGGGAGTACCTGCCCTATGAAGGCCGCTGGGGCGACTACACCGTCTACAACAATACGGATTATATCGGCGAGTATGAATATCCCGGCGACAACGTCGATTACGAACTCTTCCTGACCACAGTTAAGGGCTGAAAAAAGCATAAAAGAATAACAGCAGCGCTCCGAAACCGGAAACCCGATTTCGGAGCGCTGTATTTTGTCCTTTTTGTCACGAGCTTTTCAGGTTCGGAAAACAAACGCCAGAAGTATGGCACCGGTACGGCATGGAAACGGTCCTTTTTGACATAAGGGATATAGAACCAAATTTAGCCTTATGAATTCTGCTGCTGTTCGTGCTCGATACCCTGTGACACGTGACAAAAAGGACAAAAGTCCCTGGTTCTGTATGGAGACGAATCTGCGGCGATATGATCGTCTGTCTGACAAAATAACACCTGTTTATCAGCATAACAACCCGGCCGCTGCCCTAAGCTTTTCAGGGTGGCTGCCGGGTTCGTTTCTATTTTAAGGGAGAATTCACAGACTCTTTATTGAACTTCCTCTGTGAAAAGAGTATAATAAAAAAGTTAATGACTATGCAGAAAATATGCCTTCAAACGAGCGACAAAGCGAGTAATCGCTGCAGAACAGGCATGCCAAAGGGACAGGAATCTATGCAGGAAAACATCAGCATCAAGGGTGCGAGAGAGAATAATCTGAAGAATATCGACGTGGTCATCCCGCGCGACAAACTGACCGTCGTCACGGGGCTTTCCGGGAGCGGCAAGTCCAGCCTTGCCTTCGACACCGTGTATGCCGAAGGGCAGCGGCGCTATGTGGAAAGCCTGAGCTCCTATGCGCGGATGTTCCTCGGCCAGATGGACAAGCCCGATGTCGATTCCATCGACGGGCTTTCCCCGGCGATTTCCATCGACCAGAAGACAACCTCGAAGAATCCGCGTTCGACCGTGGGCACGGTAACCGAGATTTACGACTATCTGCGCCTGCTATATGCGCGCATCGGCGTTCCGCACTGCCCGAACTGCGGCCGCGAAATCCGGCAGCAGACGGTCGACCAGATGATAGACCGCCTGATGGTTCTGCCGGAGGGAACCAGGCTTTCTCTGTTGGCGCCCGTCGTCCGCGGGAAGAAGGGCGAACACCGGAAGATCCTGGAGGATGCGAAGCGCTCCGGTTATGTGCGCGCGAGAGTGGACGGACTGGTGTATGACCTCGGGGACGAGATCCCGCTGGATAAAAACAAAAAGCACACGATTGAAATCATCGTCGACCGCATCGCCGTGCGGGAAAGCACGCGGCGCCGCATGACCGACTCGGCCGAAACGGCCCTCAGCCTTTCCGGCGGACTGCTGACCGCGGAACTCCACGACAGGGGAGAAGAGCTGTCCTTTTCCCAGAATTATGCCTGCCCGGACTGCGGCATCTCCCTGGAGGAGATCACTCCCAGGCTGTTTTCCTTCAACAATCCGCACGGCGCCTGCCCGACCTGCTCCGGCCTGGGCATCCAGATGCGGATCGACCCTGACATTGTTCTGCAGAACCGAAAGCTCAGCCTGGAAAACGGCGGACTGAACGCGTCCGGCTGGGGTAACGGCAGGGCCGACGGCATTGCCCGCATGTACTTTGAAGCCATTGCGGAGCGCTATCACTTTAAGCTTTCCGATCCGATTGAAACCCTTCCTCCCGAAGCCGTGGATGCCATCCTTTACGGCACCAAAGGCGAGAAACTGCAGCTGCGCTATGAGAAGGCGGACGGCTACGGCCTCATCAGCCGCGAGTTCGAGGGCGTGATCCCGAATCTGGAACGGCGCTATCATGAGACCCAGAGCCCGGCCATCCGGGCTGAGATTGAAGCCAGCATGTCCGAAACGCCGTGCCCGGCCTGCGGCGGCAGGCGGCTGAAGAAGACCGCGCTTGCCGTCACGGTCGGCGGGATGAATATTTCGGACCTGACGGATTTCTCGGTGCGGGATGCGGTGAGCTTTTTCCAGAACCTGACCCTGACCCCGCGTGAGCAGCTGATCGCTGCGCAGATCGTCAAGGAAATCCGCAGCCGGCTGGACTTCCTGAGCAGTGTGGGGCTTCAGTATCTGACGCTTTCGCGCACCTCGGGGACGCTCTCCGGGGGCGAAAGCCAGCGCATCCGGTTGGCGACGCAGATCGGTTCCAGCCTGATGGGCGTCCTGTATATTCTGGACGAGCCGAGCATCGGCCTGCACCAGCGGGACAACGCAAAGCTTCTGCAGACCCTGTACCGGCTGCGGGATCTCGGCAATACGCTGGTCGTTGTGGAGCACGATGAGGAAACCATGCGCGCCGCCGACCATATCATAGATATCGGGCCCGGCGCCGGGATCAACGGCGGCAGGGTCGTCTGCGAAGGAAAAGTCGAAGACCTCTGCGCCTGCCCGGAGTCGATTACCGGCCAGTATCTGAGCGGCAGAAAGAAAATTCCCGTCCCGGCTTTCAGACGGAAGGGAACCGGAAAGCAGCTGGTGATCCGGGGAGCGGCGGAGCATAACCTGAAGGAAATCGACGTCGCGTTTCCGCTGGGCACCATGATCTGCGTGACGGGCGTGTCCGGAAGCGGGAAGTCGTCCCTCATCCAGGAGATCCTCTACAAAGCGCTGGCCGCCGAGAAGAACCGCGCCAAAACCCGGCCCGGCAGGCATGCCGGCATCGACGGTCTGGAGCATGTGGACAAGGTCATCGCGCTGGATCAGAGCCCGATCGGGCGGACGCCGCGCTCCAACCCGGCCACTTATACGGGCGTGTTCGACGAGATCCGCACCCTGTTTTCCACCACACAGGACGCGCGCATGCGCGGCTACAACCCCGGGCGCTTTTCCTTCAACACCAAGGGCGGCCGCTGCGAGGCCTGCGCCGGCGACGGGCTGGTATGCATTGAGATGCATTTTCTCCCCGACGTGTATGTGCCCTGCGAGGTCTGCGGCGGGAAGCGCTACAACCGTGAAACGCTGGAAGTGCGCTACAAAGGGAAGAACATCGCCGAAGTGCTGGACATGACGGTCGAGGAGGCCTGCAGCTTCTTCGCAAACCAGCCGAGGATCCATGAAAAACTCCAGACGCTCTTTGACGTGGGCCTGGGCTATATCAAGTTGGGCCAGTCCAGTACGACGCTGTCCGGCGGCGAAGCGCAGCGCGTGAAGCTTGCGACCGAGCTTTCCCGGAGGGCGACCGGGCGCACGGTGTATATTCTGGACGAACCGACCACCGGCCTGCATGTGGCGGATGTCCACCGCCTGACGGACATCCTTTCCCGCCTGACGGACGCCGGAAACACGGTGGTTGTCATTGAGCATAATCTTGATGTGATCAAGGTTGCAGACTATATTATCGACCTCGGTCCCGAAGGCGGCGACGCCGGCGGCGAACTGGTCTTTGCCGGTACGCCGGAAGACTGCGCCGCCTGTGAGGAGAGCTATACCGGGCAGTACCTGAAAAAGGTGCTGGAAACCGCCGGGACGGAGAATTAAAGCAAAAGGAAGCCGGAACGTGTACGAGAGGGAAACCGCTGACAATTTACAGAACCGCGCCGAGCAGGCGGCATGGCCGGAAGACGAGGCCCAGTCGCTGACGGCGTCGGTGAAGAGCGTTGTCTTTAGCAACGAGGAAAACGGGTATGCCGTGCTGAGCGTGACGGACACGGACGGACAGGAACAGACCGTGGTCGGAACCTTCCCTTACGCATGGCCGGGTGAGAATATCACGGCCTACGGGCACTGGGCGACGCACGCCAGCTACGGCAGGCAGTTCGTTGCGGAATCCTCCGAGCGCAGCGCGCCGACGGATGAGCGCGCGATCTTCAGTTATCTGGCTGCCGGCACGGTCCGTGGAATCGGCCCCGCAACGGCAGGGCAGATCGTCAACCGCTTCGGAAGCCGTGCTCTTCACGTGCTGGAAAAGGAGCCGCGGCTCTTGGCCGGGGTTCCCGGGATCAGCCTGAAGAAGGCGGAGCAGTTCTCCAAAGAATACCGCCGGCAGGAGGGCCTGAAGCAGCTGGTTCTGCTGCTCGCATCCTGCGGCGTGGCGCCGGAATACGCGGTGCGCGTGTATCGCACCTTCGGCGATAAGTCACCGGATCTGGTGCGCGAAAACCCCTATCTGCTGACTGCCCCGGGCATCGGCGCGCCCTTCGGCGCGGCCGACATGCTTGCAGCGGAACTTGGCATCTCCGAGTCCGACCCGAACCGCATCCGCGCCGGGATCCGCTTTGTGCTGGAACACAACGAGCGCAACGGCCACTGCTTCATTCCCTGCGCCAAACTCTGCGCCGCAGCAGCACAGCAGCTGAACCTCGGTGAGGAATCCGTCTCAGCGGCGCTGGAAGAAATGACGGAGCGGAGAGAACTGATCCGGGAAGCTGTCGCGGGGCAGGACGCCTGCTATCTGCCGGACCTGTATGAAGCCGAGTGTGAGACGGCGCGGCGGATTGCCGCAATGGCGCAGGAAACCGCACGCAAGGAAAGAATTCCGAATCTGGAGAAGCTGATTGCGGAGTTCGAGGCGGAACAGGGCCTGACGCTTGCCCTGCAGCAGAGGGAGATCCTGAACTACGCGGCCAGGCACCGCATCGTTGCGGTTACGGGCGGCCCGGGAACCGGGAAAACGACCTCGCTGCGCGCGGTGGTCAAACTCTTTGACCGGATGAAGCTCGAGACCCTGCTGGCCGCCCCGACCGGCCGTGCGGCCAAACGCATGGCGGACCTGACCGGCGTGGAGGCGGCCACCATTCACAGGATGCTGGGCGCCAAACTCTCGGAAGAGAGCGGGAAACCGGTTTTTACCAAAAACAGGAACGACAGGCTGGAGTGCGACGCCCTGATCGTGGACGAGTGTTCCATGATCGACATCCGCCTGATGCATGCCATGCTGGAGGCCCTGCCCCAAAGCGCGCGGCTGATTCTGGTGGGCGACGCGTCACAGTTGCCCTCGGTAGGCCCGGGGGATGTGTTCTCGGCCATTCTGCGCAGCGGCGTGGTGCCGTCGGTGTCCCTGACGGAGATCTTCCGCCAGCAGGGCGGAAGCCGCATCGTGCGCAACGCCCATATGATTAACCGCGGCGAACACCCGGATCTCTCGGAGAACGCCGGAGACTTCTTCCGACTGAAGCGGATGCAGGCCGGCACCCTTGCCGAGACGGTTGTGGAGCTCTGCAGTGTGCGCCTGCCGCAGAAGCTGCAGATTCCGCCGGAAGAGATCCAGGTGCTTTCCCCAACCCGAAAGGGAGACTGCGGCACGCTTGCGCTGAACCGCCAGCTGCAGGCGGCGCTGAATCCGCCTTCTCCGGAGAAGAAAGAGCGCCCGCTGGGCAGTGTGATATTCCGGGAGGGCGACCGATTGATCCAGACCCGCAACAACTACGACATTCTGTGGCAGCGCCCGGACGGCAGCGAGGGCACCGGGATCTTCAACGGGGATATCGGGATCCTGAAGGAAATCAACCGGGAAGAGCAGACGCTGACCGTGGATTTTGACGGGCGTCTGGCACGTTATGAAACGGAGATGCTCGAGGACCTCGAGCACGCCTGGGCGCTGACGGTTCACAAGGCGCAGGGCTGCGAGTACCGCGCCGTGATCCTGGCCCTGTCCGACACTTCCCGCAGGCTGCTGACGCGCATGGTGCTGTATACCGCGGTGACGCGCGCGAGAGATCTCCTGATCCTCGTCGGCAACGATGAAACGGCGTTCCGGATGATCGACAACGTGGCGCCGACCCGGCGGTATAACGCACTGCGGGTCCGGATCCGGGAGGCCTGCGGAGTATGAACGCGCTGATCGGACGGCTGCTGGACCTCCTCTATCCGCCAAAGTGCGCCTTCTGCAGGAAACTGGTCCGGGATGGCAGAATGCTTTGCCCGGACTGTGAAAAGAACCTGCCGGCTCCCGAAAAAGAGCTTCAGGTTCAGCAGTTTCCACATCTTGCACTTTGCGTCTCTCCGCTGTATTATACAGGAGACGTGAAAAAATCGCTGCAGCGGTACAAGTTTCACAGCGCTGCGGCCTACTGCGGCATCTACGGCGAACTGATGGCGAAGTGCCTGAGGGCGCATGCCGTCGAAGCCGATGTCATCACATGGGTCCCCCTGAGCGGCAGACGCCTGCGGAAGAGGGGATACGACCAGGCAAGACTCCTGACCGAAGAAGTGGCCCGGCAAACCGGTACGGAATACCGCCGGCTGCTGGAAAAACAGGTTCACAACCGCGCCCAGTCCGGGACCGGCAGCCCGGAAGAGCGGATCAAAAATGTGCGGGGCGTATACCGCTGCACGGGAGATGCTGCCGGAAAGCGGATCCTGCTGGTTGACGACATTGTGACTACGGGCGCTACCCTGAGCGAAGCCGCAGGCGTGCTTCTGTCAGCGGGGGCGAAAGAAGTCGTCGGCCTGACTCTTGCGCGAAACGAAAAACAGGGTCACGGACATACAACTGATTGGAACGGAGACAGCTGATATGCAGATTTTTGAAAAAGACATAGCGATCGACATGGGGACTTCCACCACGCTGCTGTTTGAGCAGGGCAAGGGGATCGTCGCCCGCGAGCCGACCGTGGTTGCCGTCGATAAATTCAGCGGAAAGATCCAGAAGGTCGGCATGGACGCGCAGCGGATGCTCGGCAGGACGCCGGCCAATATCGTTGCGATCCGACCCATCAGCGCCGGGGTGATTTCAGACTATGAAATGGCCGCGCAGATGGAAAAGGAACTGGTCAGCCGGATCACTTCCTTCAGCCTGTTTAAGCCGTGCGTGCTGTGCTGCGTGCCCAGCAGCATCAGCGGCGTCGAAGAGCGCGCCGTCATCGACGCGGCGATTGAAGCCGGTGCCCGCAAGGTCTTCCTGCTGGAAACCGGCGTCGCGACCGCCCTTGGTGCCGGCGTGGATATTTCCAAGCCGGACGGGCATATGGTCATCGATATCGGCGGCGGCACGACGGAGATCGCCATGATCTCCGCGGGCGGCGTGGTGGAGTGCGAATCCATCAAAACCGCCGGCGGCAGCTTCGACGAGTCGATTGTGAAGTATATCCGCAAAAAGTACAACATGCTCATCGGCCTGACCGCCGCGGAGGAACTGAAGAAGAACATCGGCTGCGTGATGCAGCGCCCGGATATGGGAATCGAGGAAGTCCGCGGCCGGAACCTTGCAAACGGCCTGCCGAAAACGGTCAACGTCAGCTCCAACGAACTCATCGAAGCCTTTGTGGAACCGATGAACGACATCCTCGAGGCAATCCACGCCGTCCTCGAGCGCACGCCGCCGCAGCTGGTCGGTGACCTTGAACAGAACGGCATCATCATTTCGGGCGGCGGCAGCCTGGTTTACGGCATGGACCGCCTGATTGAACGCAGCACCGGAATCCGCACCATGCCGGTGGACGATCCGATTTCCTGCGCGACCTACGGCGCAGGCAAGATGCTGAAGCATCTGGACGAGATGAAGGACGGCATGATGAACTTCTACCGGATGCGGCAGCTGCGATAAGGGAAGAGAAAATGGATTTGGTTGAACTGTATCAGAAAGTAAGAAAAGAAGACAAACCCCTGTCCTGCGCGGCCGTCGTCGTTGCGGCGGGCAGCGCGCAGCGCATGGGCTTTGACAAGCTGGGCGTAATGCTCGAAGGGCAGCCCGTCCTGGTGCGGGCGATCATGCCCTTTGAACTCTCCCCGCTGATCAGCGAGATCGTTGTGGTTACCAGGGCGGACCGGCTGGAGGAAATCGCCGAGCTCTGCGACCGCTACAATCTGAAAAAGGTGTCCGGCGTGGTTGCCGGCGGAAAGACCCGCACGGAGTCCTCTCTGGCGGGCGTCATGGCGGTGAAGAGCGACTGCGGCCTGATTGCCATCCACGACGGGGCAAGGCCTTTTGTCAGCCAGGGAGTCATTGAGCGCTGCGTGATGAGCGCCAGCAAACAGTACGCCGCCGTCCCGGTGCTGAAGAGCACCGACACCCTGCGCGAAGTGGATGACGAGGGAACCCTGTCCGGAACCTGCGACCGCGACCATGTGGTCCGGGTGCAGACGCCGCAGGTGTTCCTGGCGGACCTGCTGAAGGGCGCCCTGACCGACGCCGTGCAGCGGGGCATCAGCTTTACCGACGACGCAACCGCGGTGGAACGCATGGGCGTTCCCATCCAGACGGTGGAGGGCGACGAGGAGAACATCAAGATGACCACGCCGCAGGACTTTGTGCTGGCCCGCGGGATTCTGGCGCGCCGCGCGGAACAGAAGGAAGCGAAAGCATGAGAATCGGGCACGGTTACGACGTCCACCGCCTGGTGGAAGGACGGAAGCTGATTCTCGGCGGCGCGGAAGTTCCTTATGAAAAGGGGCTTCTGGGCCATTCGGATGCGGACGTGCTGACCCACGCCGTGATGGACGCGCTGCTGGGCGCGGCCGGCCTCGGCGACATCGGGCAGCATTTCCCGGACAGCGATGACCGCTTCCTCGGCGCGGACAGCCTCGAACTGCTGCGGCAGGTCTGCGGGATGCTGTCAGAGCGCGGATACCGCATCGGCAATGTGGACGTGACGGTGATTGCGCAGCGGCCGAAGCTGGCTGGCTTCATCCCGGCCATGCGCGAAAACCTTGCCGCGGTCATGGGCCTGCGCCCGGAAGATGTGAACGTGAAGGCAACCACAGAGGAAAAGCTGGGCTTTACCGGCGAAGGGCTTGGGATTGCGGCCCACGCCGTGGCGCTGATTGAATAAGAAACAGAACCATCGGAAAACATCAAACAGGGAAGGAGACCGATCATGGATCTGGAAGGAATCAGAAAACTGAACGACTGGATACAGCCCAGCGACAACATCGTGTTCTTCGGCGGAGCCGGGGTCAGTACCGAAAGCGGCATTCCGGATTTCCGCAGTGTCGACGGACTATACAACCAGAAGTGGAAGTATCCGCCGGAACAGATCCTGAGCCACTCCTTCTTCGAGCGGAATCCCGAGGAGTACTACCGTTTCCACCGGGAGAAGCTGGTCATTGAAGGGGTGCAGCCGAACCGCGCACACCGGAAGCTGGCGGAACTGGAGGCGGCGGGGAAACTCCGCGCTGTGATCACACAGAACATCGACGGGCTCCATCAGGAAGCCGGCAGCAAAAACGTGCTGGAACTGCACGGCAGCATTCTGCGCGCGTACTGCTCCCGCTGCCGCAAGCCCTACCCGCAGGAGGTCATCAATCACGGCGAGGGCGTGCCGCGCTGCAGCTGCGGCGGGGTCATCCGCCCGGACATCGTGCTGTACGAGGAGCCTCTGGACCAGGACGTGATGGAAGAGGCCGTGCGCTACATCCGGAACGCCGAGATCCTCATCATCGGCGGCACCAGCCTGAGCGTGTACCCCGCAGCGGGGCTGATCCGGTATTACCGGGGCAGCAAGCTGGTGCTGGTCAACCGGGGTGAGACGCCGTACGACGGCTATGCCGATCTCGTCATCCACGAAAAGATCGGCGACGTCTTCTCTCAGATTGAGGTTTCGTAACGGAACAGACTTCTTACCATCCGAAAGATTTAACGCAAAGGGGGTGAAACCGTGTCAAAAGACAGCGAATCCATCGACCAGATCTTTCAGCTTCACGAAGAGGAAAGCAAGAGCGCATCCCGGAAGCTCAATATCGTGCGTACCGGGACGGAAAAGAACGAGACCTCGCGCAAAATCGGCGAGATCCATATTCCGACCGGGAAGCTGACGCCGGAAGAGCGTGCCTGGGCGAGCGAGCAGGCTGCGGAGGAGCAGGAGGTGCCGAATCTCCACTATCATCCGATCCAGCAGCGCGACGACAACCAGACCGGCTGTCTCGGCGGCTTGATGTACACGGTTTTCATCCTGTGTATCAGCATCATTTTCGCCTGCCTCGCCTGGATGGCTGCCAGCGACATGCTTGCCCTGAACAAGGATTCGTTTACGGCAACCGTGGTGCTCCCGGAAAGCGTCTTCAGGAGCGAATTGGTCGATGTTACCGATGACGACGGGAATGTGACCGGCCAGAAGACCGTCAAGCGGGCGGACATTTCATATCTCAGCAACACCCTGAAGCAGGCGGGCCTTATCGAATACCGCTGGCTGTTTGAGTCATACTGCAGGATCGCCAAGGCGGATACCAAGGTTAAGCCCGGCGAGTACGAGCTCAAGTCGACCTATGACTATCGTGCGCTGGTGCAGAACATGCGCCCGAACGGCGGCGGCGCGGTCACCGTGAACGTCACGCTCATTGAAGGCATGACCATGCATGAGATGTTCGTCATGCTCGAGCGGAGAGGCGTCAGCAGCTATGAGGAACTGATGGAGGCTGCGAAAGACTACAGCTTCAATTACAGCTTCCTGGACGGCACCGAAGGGAAGGACGCCGTGCGCCTGGAAGGGTACCTCTTCCCGGACACCTACAACTTCTATGCGAACATGCAGGCCTCCAGTGCGATCAACAAGTTCCTGGAGCAGTTTAACGATTTTCTCACCGACGAGGTCCAGAAGCAGCTGGAAGAGAGCGGCTATTCGCTGCGTGACATTGTGACCATTGCCAGCATGATCGAGAAGGAAGCCGCAGACGACGAAGAACGCGCCAACATCGCGTCGGTCATCTACAACCGCTTGAACAGCGGAATGGTTCTTGGAATTGACGCGACCATCCTGTATGTGCATCCGGAGCATGAGGGCGCCCCGACGGCGGAGATGCTGAAGGAAAAGAGCCCCTACAACACCAGACGCTCCGCAGGGCTCCCGCCCACGCCGATCTGCAACCCCGGGCTCAGCAGTCTGCAGGCTGCCCTGCGGCCGAGCCAGACGGAGTATCTGTACTACGCGCTGGATGTCGGAGCGGGCAGACACCGCTTCTTCACCAACCAGGAGGAATTTGACGCCTTTGTGGCAACCCAGGATTACAGCGGCGCATCGCAGGCTGAAATCACAACAGGCAACTGAAAACAATGCTGAAGGCACTGCTCCTTCGGCCGTCCCCGTGACGCATGTCACACATTCGCAAGACAGAAGAGGGTATGGAACATGAAACAGTACGGACTGAATGAACTGCGCGAGATGTTTCTCAGCTTTTTTGAGACCAAGGGACATCTGCGCCTGCCGAGTTTTTCGCTGATCCCGCAGAACGACGCGAGTCTTCTGATCATCAACTCCGGCATGGCGCCGATGAAGCCTTGGTTCAAAGGCGAGCAGGAGCCGCCCCGGCACAGGGTCTGCACCTGCCAGAAGTGCATCCGCACCGGCGACATTGAAAACATCGGCAAGACCGACCGGCACGGCACTTTCTTTGAGATGCTGGGCAACTTCTCCTTCGGCGATTACTTTAAGAAGGAAGCCATCGCCTGGAGCTGGGAATTCCTGACTTCGCCGGATTGGGTCGGCCTGGATCCCGACCGCCTGTATCCGTCCGTTTATGTGGACGATGACGAGGCGTTCGGCATCTGGCAGAACGACATCGGCATCGCGCCCGAACGCATCTTCCGCTTCGGCAAGGAAGACAACTTCTGGGAGCACGGCGCCGGCCCCTGCGGCCCCTGCTCGGAGATCTACTACGACCGCGGCGAACAGTTCGGCTGCGGCAAGCCGACCTGCACCGTCGGCTGCGACTGCGACCGCTACATCGAAGTCTGGAACAACGTGTTCAGCCAGTTCGACAACGACGGACACGACCACTACACCGAACTGAAGCAGAAAAACATCGACACCGGCATGGGGTTGGAGCGCCTTGCCGTGGTTTGCCAGGGCGTGAACTCCCTGTTCGATGTGGATACCGTCATGCACGTGACGCACAAAGTCAGCGAAATTACCGGCGCCTATTACGGCGAAAGCCACCGCACCGACGTCTCGCTCCGTGTGATCACCGACCATATCCGCAGTGCTGTCTTCATGATCAGCGACGGCATCCTGCCCTCCAACGAGGGCCGCGGCTATGTGCTGCGCAGGCTTCTGCGCCGCGCATCCCGCCATGGGAAGCTGCTCGGCGTGAACGAGCCCTTCCTGCACAAAATCGTCGGGACCGTGGTCGACATCAGCTGCGGGCAGTATCCGGAACTGAAGGAAAAACAGAGTTATATCACCGCGGTTGTCCTGAGCGAGGAAGAAAAGTTCGGCAAGACCATCGACGCCGGCCTGCGGATCTTCAATGAACTGCTGGAAGCACACAAGCAGAAAGGCGAGACGGTGTTCTCCGGTGCCGATGCCTTCCGGCTGTACGACACCTACGGCTTCCCGCTGGATCTGACCATTGAAATGAGCGCCGATGAGGGCATGACGGTGGATGAAGCAGGCTTTCACGGCCTGATGGAAGAACAGCGCGTCCGCGCCCGCGAAGCGCGCAAAGCCCTGGGCGACCTGGGCTGGGCCGGCATCACATTCGGCAAGGAGATTCCCGAAACCGCGTTTGTCGGCTACGACCGGGATACCTGCGAAGCCAGGATCCTTGCCATCGTTAGCGACGGCGAGAACTGCGACATCGTGCCCGAAGGCGCGGAAGCCACCCTGGTTCTGGACCAGAGCGTGCTCTACGCCGAAATGGGCGGCCAGCTTTCGGATACGGGCCGGATTGAAAAGGACGGTTTCGTATTCGAGGTGCGCAACGTCCAGAAAAACAAGGGCGGCAAATTCATGCACGTCGGCAAAGTTGTGAAGGGCTTTGCTTCCGTCGGCGACTGCGTCACGGTGAGCCGCGACGCCGAACGCCGTGCCGCGCTCTGCCGCGCCCACAGCGCGACCCATCTGCTGCACAAAGCCCTGCGCGAGATCCTGGGCGATCATGTGCACCAGGCTGGTTCCCTGGTCGACATGGATCTGCTGCGCTTTGACTTTACGCATTTCTCCGCGCCGAGCGCCGAGGAACTGAAAGCCGTCTGCGACGCGGTAAACCGCGCCGTCCTGCAGGACTATCCCGTCGTCACAAAGGAGATGAGCCTGGAAGACGCCAAGAAGACGCATGCTGCGGCGCTCTTCGGCGAGAAATACGGCGATGTGGTGCGCGTGGTCGACATGGGCGGCTACAGCCTGGAACTCTGCGGCGGTACGCATGTTGCCAATACCGCAAGGATCGGCCAGTTCCTGCTGCTTTCCGAAGGCTCCGTTGCTTCCGGTGTCCGCCGGATCGAAGCGCTCACCGGTCTGGAAGCCCTGAAGCACAACAGCGAGCTGGAGCAGCTGCTGCACGAGGCGGCGGCCCGCTTCAAAACCGTGCCTGCCGAACTGCCGAAAAAGCTGGACCAGCAGGCAAACGAGCTGAAGGAACTGCGCCGCAGCCTGCAGCAGCTTCAGGATCAGGCCTCCGCCAGGGGCGTCGATGCGACGCTCGGAGGCTCGGTTGAGGTCGGGCCCGTAAAGGTGCTGACCATGAAGACCGAAGGCGACGCAAACGCCCTTCGGAAGCAGGGCGACATCCTGCGCGACAAGGAGCCGAAAATTGTGGCGCTGCTGGCTGCCGTAAACGGCGAGAAGCTCAGCTTCCTCTGCGTTTGCGGCAAGGATGCCGTGGCCGCCGGCGTCAAGGCTGGCGACCTGATTCGTAAGGTTTCCGCCGTTGCCGACGGCAAGGGCGGCGGCAGGCCCGATTCCGCAATGGGCGGCGGCACGAACGTTGCCAAACTGGATGAAGCGATCAACAGCTTCCTGCCCTTTGTAAAGGAAGTTATCGGATAACGAAAGGAGAAACAAGATGAACGATTGCCTGTTCTGCAAAATCATTGCCGGGGAAATCCCGAGCAGCAAGGTTTACGAAGATGAAAAGGTCTTTGCGTTCCGCGACATCAATCCCCAGGCGCCGGTTCATGTGCTGGTGGTACCGAAGCAGCACATTGACTCCGCCAACGACATTTCTGCGGAAAACCTGGACAGCGTTGCCGCCTGCTTCCGGGCAATTCCGGCCATTGCGGCCGCCGAAGGCCTGAGCGACGGATACCGTGTCATCAACAACTGCGGGAAAGCTGCCGGCCAGACGGTCATGCATCTCCATTTTCACCTGATCGGAGGCTGCGAACTCGGAGAAAAGATCGTCTGATCACGACCGGGCGATGCGGAAACTCTGTACGTCGTCCTGCGCGCTTGCAGGGGCGGTCTTTGCCTCATATTATCTTCTCCCGCTGAAGGGATGCATATCCGCCGCCGCTGTCTTTTGCGCGGCGGCGGTTTTGCTGTCCTTTTTCCGAAGCCGGGGGGACCTCTGTCGCCGCGCCTTTCTGATTGCGGTTGGTGCGGCGGTCGGTTTTGCGGCCTACACGCTGCACTGGTCCGGTACCCTGCGGTATGCGGAAGCCTGGGACGGGACGGAACAGACGCTGCAGGTGCGCGTGATGGAGGCGCCGGCGGAATTTGACTACTATACCCGCCTCCATGTGCAGCGTACGGAGAAGCCGAAGCTGGATCTGATGCTGTACGACTACCGGGGGAGCATCGACCCGGACCTGGAGCCCGGCCGGCTGCTCTCGGTTACGGCAAAACTGCGGCGTGCGGATCTGCGTTACGGCGAGCGCAGCGACAGTTACGTCTCAAAGGATATTTACCTGACCGGCACTCTGCACGAGATCACGGAACAACCGGACCGCTCCGTGACGCTGAGAACACTTGCGGCGCTCTGCAGCAGGAGGATCTCGAAGTTCGCGGATGCGTTTTTCAGCCCGGATACCGGGGTGTTTATGCGCTCTCTGATGCTGGGCGACAAGACCGACTTCTACCGTGACCTCCCGCTCTACGCCTCCATGCGCGGCGCGGGGTTCATGCACATTGTGGCGGTGTCCGGCATGCACATCGCCTTTCTGGTCGGGATGATTCAGCTGCTGTTCGGCGCAAGACCGGCGTCTTCCGTTTTCGGGATCCTTCTGGTCTGGTTTTTCGTCTTCATGACAGGCGCGTCTCCCTCGGCAGTACGTGCCGGCACGATGCAGACCATCCTGCTGATGGCGCCCGTTTTCCGGAGGGAAAACGACGGGCCGACTTCGCTTGCCGCGGCGCTGGCGCTGATTCTGCTGATGAATCCTTTCAGCTGCGCCAGCGTGAGCCTGCAGATGTCCTTCTCCGCCATGGCGGGGATGATTCTGCTGGCGGAGCCGCTGACCGATGCCATGCTGGCAGCTTTCCGGCTGAACGAGCAGAGCAGGCTCCGCGCTCCCGTTGCGGTGATTGCGGCTTCCCTCGCGGTGCTGGCGACGTCAGCGCCGGTGACGGTGCTGCACTTCGGCACGCTGGCAGTGTATTCGCCCCTGACGAACCTGCTGGGGCTTTGGGCTGTCTCGCTCTGCTTCTGCTTCGGGTATCTGAGCTGCCTTTCGGGAATGCTGTTCCTGCCGCTGGGCCGGCTTCTGGCTTTTCCAGCGGAGATGCTGGCCCGGTATCTGATGACACTGGCCCGCCTCATCTGCAGGCTGCCGCACCACTTGGTTGCGATGCGCGGCACCGAGATGCTGCTGTGGCTGCTGCTGTGCTACCTGCTGGCGTTCTTCGCCTGGCGCTGGAAGACCGGCGGACGCATGCGGATTGTGCTCCCGCTTGCCCTGTGCATTCTGAGCCTGGCTGCCGCGCTGACCGCGGTCAGGCAGTGGTACCGCAGCGCCGATGCGGTGGTCGCCGCGCTTGACGTCGGGCAGGGGGCCTGCGTCTGCGTTCTCTCCGGCGATACGACCCTGATGTTTGACTGCGGCGGGCAGAACACGCTGGAGAACGCCGGCGAAACCGCTGCCGTCTGGCTGGAGGGAGCGGGGCGGAACCGGGTCGATACCCTTGTGCTGTCCCACCTGCACGAGGACCACGCAAACGGCGTTTCCATGCTGCTTGAGATGCTGCCGGTAAGGCGGATCATTCTGTCCCCGGACGCCGACGCCGACGCGGAGCTTCTGCCTGAAATTCAGCAGGCTGCCGAGGCGCACGGAACCGAACTGATCCTTCTGAGGGCCGACAGCACATTCCGGGAAGGGAACATCACGGTGCAGCTCTTCTCACCGCCGGATTCGGGTGAAGAGAACGAACGCTGCATCATCAGCCTGGTTTCCGTCGGTGATGATTATGATCTCCTCTATACGGGCGACTCGCCGAAGCGGGCAGAACTGCAGCTGATCCAAACCCATTCGCTGCCGGATACGGAGCTGCTGGTCGTCGGGCATCACGGGTCCGACACCTCGACCGATCCGGTCTTTCTGGATGCCGTCCGGGCGGAGCAGGCGGTCATCAGCGTGGGCAGAAACAATTCCTACGGGCATCCGTCCAGACAGGTGCTGGCAAGGCTGCAGAGCCGCGGGATGGAAATCTACCGGACAGACCGCAACGGCACCGTGGAAGTGCGGGTAAACGCTCCCTGACCGGAAAAAACAGGGCAAACGGAAGCGAAAAAAGCGAATATACTCCGAAATGACCGAAAACACGGAAAAACAGGGATTATTTTGGCCAAAACAGGCGTGTTTTCGGGAAATAATCCTTGTAATATCGGAAGAAATGTGATATATTGTCCGAGTCTGTTTGGAAAACACCAAACAGCAAAGAAGCGATTGCAGATCGTGTTCGCGAAGGGCAACGGATCACGTTTTCTTTTTGAGAACGTACCGGAGCCGGAACGGACAGGAGATGCAGCCAAAACTTTAAGGAGGAAAAAATGAAAAAGCTTCTTGCCCTGCTGCTTGCTCTGACCATGGTAGTCGCCCTTTGCGCCTGCGGTCAGACTGCAAAGAAAGATGAAGGCCCCCATATCGGTATCGTGACCGGTTCCGTTTCTCAGTCTGAGGACGACCGCCGCGGTGCGGAGGCTTTCCAGGCGAAGTACGGCGAGGATATGGTCAAGCTGGCCATCTATCCCGACAACTTCACCGAAGAACTCGAGACCACCATTCAGACCATCGTCAACCTCTCTGATGATCCTCAGATGAAGGCCATCATCGTCAACCAGGCTGTTCCCGGTACCGCTGAGGCTTTCCGTCAGATCAAAGAGAAGCGCCCTGACATCCTCTGCATCGCCGGTGAGTCTCACGAAGACATCGCCCTCATTGAGAGCGCTGCCGACCTGACCACCAACAACGACTTCGTTGCCCGTGGCTATCTGATGATCCGCACCGCGCACGAGATGGGCTGCGACACCTTTGTTCACATCTCCTTCCCGCGCCACATGTCCTATGAGACCATGAGCCGCCGTGTTGCCGTTATGAAGGCCGCATGCGAAGAGTTCGGCATGGAGTTTGTTCTTGAGACCGCTCCAGACCCCACCACCGATGTCGGTGTTGCCGGTGCTCAGGCTTACATCCTTGAGAAGGCTCCCGAATGGATTGAGAAGTACGGCAAGAACTCCGCTTACTTCTGCACCAACGACGCTCACACCGAGCCTCTGCTCAAGCAGCTGCTTGCCTACGGCGGATGCTTCGTGGAAGCTGACCTGCCCTCTCCTCTGATGGGCTATCCCGGCGCACTGGGTATCGACCTGACCGCTGAGGCCGGCGATTTCCCCGCCATCCTCAAGAAGGTTGAGTCCGCTGTCTGCGAAAAGGGCGGCGCCGACCGTTTCGGCACCTGGGCCTACTCCTATGGCTACACCCTTTCTGCCGGCCTTGCGGAGCATGCTCTGAACGTCATCAACGGCAAGAGCGAGCTCTGCGACCTTGACGACATCTCCAGCGCCTTCTCCGTGTACTCTCCCGGTGCTGAGTGGAACGGCTCCGCATTCACCAATGCCGAGACCGGCGTCAAGTCCGAGAAGTTCTTCCTGATCTATCAGGATACCTACATCATGGGCAACCCGGGCCACTACATGGGCTCCACCTCGATCGAGGTTCCCGAGAAGTACTTCACCGTGAAGTAATCTTCGCACAGTTTTATCCGCAATGAAAAAGGGGAGGATGCTTATAATCCTCCCCAATGATTTCAGGTAGGGACATGAATATGCAGAATAACAACCATCCCTTGCTGGAGATGCGAAATATCAAGAAGGACTTCTTCGGAAACCAGGTTCTGACCGATATTAACCTTACCCTGCACGAGGGCGAGGTCCTCGGCCTCTGCGGCGAAAACGGCGCAGGGAAGAGCACTCTGATGAAAATCCTTTTCGGTATGGACGTAATCCGTGAAACCGGCGGTTACGAAGGGGACATTCTCATCAACGGTGAGAAGGTCAGTTTTTCCACGCCTTTTGATGCGCTGGCAGGCGGAATCGGCATGGTGCACCAGGAATTCTCCCTGATTCCCGGCTTTACGGCAACCGAGAATATCCTGCTGAACCGCGAGCCGAAAAAGAAAAATGTCATCTCCGAAGTCTTCGGGGACAGAATGGACACGCTGGATTATAACGAGATGACCGGGCGTGCGGAAGCTGCCATCGATAAGATGGGCTTTCACATTGACAAGGACATGGTCATCAGCAATATGCCGGTTGGACACAAACAGTTCACCGAAATTGCGCGCGAGCTCAGCAAAGACCAGCTGAAGCTCCTGATTCTCGACGAGCCCACCGCCGTTCTGACCGAGAGGGAAGCGGAAGCGCTTCTGGATTCGATCCGGTCCATGTCGGCAAAGGGAATCGCCGTCATTTTTATCACGCACAGACTGCATGAGATTCTCTCTGTGTGCAACAAAGTGGTGGTCATGCGCGACGGATACATCGTGAAGGACGTTCCGGCGGGCGAGACCAATGTAAACGAGATTTCTAAGTGGATGGTCGGCAGAAACGTGGACACTGCCGCCAGCATGAATATACGCGACCACAGCGACGCAAAAACCATCATGTCGATCCGCAGGCTCTGGGTGGACATGCCCGGTGAAACGGTCCGGGATGTCAGCCTGGATGTCAAGGAAGGCGAGATCCTCGGAATCGGCGGCCTGGCCGGCCAGGGGAAACTGGGGATTCCCAACGGAATCATGGGCCTCTATGAGGCGGGCGGAACGGTCGAATTTGACGGGAAGCCGATCGCACTCAACAACCCCCGCAGGTGCCTGGACGCCTCCCTTGCCTTTGTCTCGGAAGACCGCCGCGGCGTCGGCCTCCTTCTGGACGAGAGCCTGGAATGGAACGTTGCGTTCCCCGCCATGCAGGTGCAGAACAAGTTCCTGAAGAAGTATCTCGGCGGCCTGGTCAGCTGGCGCGATGAAAAGGCTATCCGTGAAGTCACGGAAAAGTACATCGACGAACTGGCCATCAAGTGCACCGGCACCAAACAGAAAGCAAGGGAGCTCTCCGGCGGAAACCAGCAGAAGATCTGCCTGGCCAAAGCCTTTGCCCTGGAGCCCAAGTTCCTTTTTGTTTCGGAACCGACCCGCGGCATCGATGTCGGCGCCAAGGCACTGGTTCTGAACGCTCTGAAGAAGTTCAACCGTGAAAGCGGCGTAACGGTCGTCATGATCTCTTCCGAGCTGGAAGAGCTGCGGCAGATTTGCGACCGGATTGCGATCGTTTCCGGAGGCAGAGTTGCCGGAATCCGTCCGGCGTCCGCACCTTCGGAAGAATTCGGCATGCTGATGATCAGCATGGTTAAGTGAGGTGGACAGAATGAATGAAACTTTAGATAAAAGCAGTCAGACTGTCCGCGACCGCCTGAGCGCGTTTGTAAAGAGCTTCGGCCTGCCCCGCCTGATCATCGCGGCGTTTCTGCTGATGCTGTTTATTGCGGCTCCTTTTGTCGGCGCCGATTTCTGGACGCAGATCAGCAACACCATCAACCGCTTCAGCTGGAACGCGGTGCTGGTTCTGGCCATGGTTCCGATGATCCACTCCGGCTGCGGGCTGAACTTCGGCCTGCCCCTCGGCATCATCTCCGGCCTGCTGGGCGCCACGCTCTCCATCGAATTCGGCTTCACCGGGCCGATGAGCTTCGTCATGGCAATCCTGATCGCCACGGTTTTCGCGGTGGTTCTGGGCAGCCTTTACGGCTGGCTGCTCAACAAGATCAAGGGCGGCGAAATGATGATTGCGACCTATGTCGGTTTCTCTTCGGTCTCCTTTATGTGCATGATGTGGCTGCTTCTGCCGTATAAGAGCCCCACCATGGTCTGGGGGCTTTCCGGCAAGGGCCTGCGTACCACGATTTCGCTGGAAGGCTTCTACGACAAGGTCCTTGCGAACTTCCTGCAGATCAACATCGGCAATCTCTCCATCCCCACGGGCAGCCTTCTGTTCTTTGCACTGCTGGCCTTCGGCATGTGGGCTTTCCTGCATTCCAAAACCGGCACGGCAATGACCGCCGTCGGCTCCAACCCGACCTTTGCCCGGGCGGCTGGCGTCAATGTGGACCGGATCCGGATGCTCTCCGTGATTATCTCCACATGGCTTGCCGCAATCGGCATTCTGGTTTATGAACAGGGCTTCGGTTTTGTTCAGCTTTATATGGCGCCCTTCTATATGGCGCTTCCCGCGGTGTCCGCGATTCTGATCGGCGGCGCTACGGTCAACAAGGCCACGATTCCCAACGTCATTATCGGGACCTTCCTCTTCCAGGGAATCGTTACCATGACACCGACGGTCATGAACTCCATGATCCACATGGACATGAGCGAGGTTATTCGTGTTGTTGTCTCGCAGGGTATGATCCTGTATGCACTGACAAGGAAAACGGAGGCTGCGAAATGAAAAACAACAGTCCCGGAAAGAAATTCCTGACCTTCCTCGGCAACAACTCCGTGCCGATCCTGTTCGTCCTGATCTGCGTGTTCTGCATTCCGGTTTCCGGTTTCTCGCCGAGCTACCTGATCAATGAAATCGTGACAAGAATGGGCAGAAACATCTTCCTGATTCTCTGCCTGCTGATCCCGATTATGGCCGGCATGGGCCTGAACTTCGGCATGACGCTGGGCGCCATGGCGGCGGAGATCGCTCTGATTCTGGTCTCCGACTGGCAGATCTGGGGGATTCCGGGAGTCGTGCTCGCCATGATTCTCTCCATCCCGTTCTCCATTATGCTCGGCACCCTGTGCGGCAAGATCCTGAATATGGCCAAGGGCCGCGAGATGATCACAAGCTACATCATCAGCTTCTTCATCAACGGTATCTACCAGCTGGTCGTGCTGTACATGATGGGTCCCATCATCCCCATCAAGCACAGCAACGTCAAACTGCCCCGCGGCTACGGCATCCGCAACTCGGTCGACCTGATCCACATGCGCCAGTGCCTGGATAACCTCCTGGCGGTCCGGATCGGCGGCGTAAAGATCCCCGTGCTGACCTTCCTTCTGATCGGGCTGCTCTGCCTGTTTATCATCTGGTTCCGCAAGACCAAACTGGGCCAGGATATGCGCGCGGTCGGCCAGGATATGAATGTAGCCCGCGACGCAGGCATCAATGTGGAGCGTACGAGGATCATCTCCATCATCATGTCCACCGTCCTTGCGGGCTTCGGCATGGTCATCTATCTCCAGAACATGGGCAATATTGCCACCTACAGCTCCCATTCCCAGATCGGCATGTTCTGCATTGCGGCGCTGCTGGTCGGCGGTGCTTCGGTGGATAAAGCCTCCATCGGCAATGTGTTCCTCGGAGTCATTCTGTTCCACACGATGTTTATCGTCGCCCCGTCCGCCGGCGCCAAGATCACCGGCGACTCCATGATCGGCGAATACTTCCGCGTCTTTGTCTCCTATGGCGTCATTACCGTAGCGCTGATTATGTACGAGACCAAGAAGCGCAAGCTCAAGAGCCAGTCCGGGCAGCAGCTCCGGCTTGAGCAGGAGAAGGAGGCGGAACATGAGTAACAAGAGGCGCCTTCTGTTCCGCATCCTGGCGGTTGCGGTTCTGATCCTGATTGCCGCGCTGATGATGCTGGTCGGCCGCGGCCATACCGTGTACCTGGACAACAAAACGCTGGAGTATAACGGCAGCACCTACGAAGCCCCCTACAAAGTCACAGTGACTGTCAATGGCGAGCAGGCCGCCAAGCTTTACGACAAGGAAAGAGGCTCTGCCACCAACATCGGCCAGAACTTTGAGATGACCCTTGAGGTCATGCGGGAAAAGGGAGGAAGCGAAGTGGTTTCCACCCATCGCTTCAAGCTTCCCTACAGTATGGACGGCGTTGTCGTCAACATCCCGGGTGTTCTTGCCGGATTGCCGGAGGATGCCTGGATGTCTGAATTCGTCTCCCTGGTTCCGGATGAACCCGTTGACGAGGAAAGCGTTCCCGGTATCGACGAGTTCGATCTGGGCGAGGACTTCTGATCCCGTCATTCAACAACAGCCCATGCCCCACGGCATGGGCTGCCTCTTGCTTTGAGAGAACAGCAGAACGGCCGCTGAAAAAGGGATTTGAATTCTTGCGGCTGAACTGGTATGATAAAAAGAACCCGGTTGGAACCGGATCATGATTGACTGTGCCGGAGAGCCGGCTGAAGGATTTGCGGATGAAGCGTAAAAAACAAAATTGGAACAGAATCGTTCTCCTGCTGGCGCTGACAGCATCGCTCCTGCTGACGGGCTGCACATCCTCCGTTGAGAAGGATTATCTTGCTGCTGAAAAGCTCCTGGAGCAGGGTGAGTTTGAGAAAGCTGCGGAAAAGTTTCAGGCCTTGGGCAGCTATGAGGACTCAAGCCGCCTGCTGATGCTCAGCCGGGCGGCGCTTGCGGCGGAAAACGGCAATTACGAAGCCGCACGCAAGGCGTTTTCCGCTCTGGGCGGGTTCCGGAATGTGCCGGAGATGCTGCGCTATTATGAAGCGCGGGAAGCGGAAGCGGCAGGGAGAAGCGCCCTCGATTCCGCAGCCGGCGGCGCAGGATGGGAGCACTTGAAGAATGCCTCGGAGATTTATGCAAACCTCCCGGGATTCCTCGATGCGGATGCCCGGGAGGCGGATTGCCTCGACACGCTTTACGGCCTGGGGCAGACGCTTTTGGACGATGCCCGCTACTCTGACGCATACGATGTGTTTGCCATGCTGGGCAGTTTTCAGGACAGCGCACTACTGAAGGACTACAGCGAAGCCTGCCTTTCGGAGAAGAAAGGTGCGAATCTCGAGGCTGCGGAGCAGTTTTCCAGGATTCCCGACGTTTTGGACGCCGCCGCCCGCGCGGACTCAAACCGGGAAACGGTTTACCAAAAAGCTCTGAATCTGTCCGAGCAGGGAGACCAGGAAGGGGCGATCACCCTTTTCTCGGCGCTGGGTTCCTACCGGGATGCGAAAGACCAGAGTGTCGGGAAAACAAAGCTCCTGGTTCAGGAACGGCTGCAGCGCGGGGATTACGAGGGGGTTCTCTTCCTGATGGATGCCGCGCCGGAAGCGTTTTCTCTTCAGCCTGTGGATCCGGCGGACCATCAGCGCTTTGAGAACTTTCTCGATCAGTTCGTCTATGCCTATCTCTACTTCAGCGCCAACACTTCTGAGGATGCGGTTTCCGGATACTACGGCGTTGTCCCGTTTGTGGAACAGAACGGCATGCTGGAAAAGCGCCTGCGCCAGTTCCTGATGATCGGAAACTTCAGCCACAATTCCAATTTCAACTTCTACGGCGGCGAGCTCCTGGACCTTTTCCGTGTGGACGGGGATTGCTATCTCGCCTATTACCGTTCTTCCGCGTCGGTGCTTCAGCCGATCGGGGCGGTCGAAGCGAACAGAACTTTCCGCATCATGCTGCGGGATTCCGAGAACGGCCTGACCGCCGGATCGATTGAGGACTGCCTGTACGGAACGGAGAACCCGACCGGGCGCCCGGTGATTACGGGGCCGCTTCCCAACGGCGAACTTCCTCCGGACGAGGACGGCGACGGGATCATCATTGTCGATATCATGAAAAAAGGCTTCAACGGGATCATGATCATCGTTCTGGATCCCTCCCGTGTCTTTGCCGGCGGGCCGGGCTTCTACGGCGGCAACGGCATGCTTCTGGAGGAACTCGTACGCCGCTATGACGCGCTGGGCGGCATTAACGCAGGCGGGTTCATCGACGAGGACGGGGGCGGTTCCGGCGGCCTGCCGGAGGGCCTCACCATCGTGGACGGGCAGGCTTATCTCTGGGCGCCTTCCGGCGCTTCCGCGGCTTTTGACGAGAACAATGTTCTGCATGTCAAATACTATACCATAGAAACCGCCGCGGAGGATCATATCCGCGACTGCGTCAGCTTCGGTCCTGCTCTGATTTCCGACGGTGTCCCGGAATACGGGCCGTATATGGAAAGCGGAATCAACCCGCGTACCGCAATCGGGCAGAGGGAGGACGGAGCCGTCCTGATGCTGGTCATCGACGGGCGCCAGCTCTGCAGCATCGGGGCAAGTTTCGGCGACCTCCGGGATATCATGTTGGACTTCGGTGCCGTCAACGCGTGCAGCCTGGACGGAGGTTCCTCCACTGTCATGTATTATAACGGCGAGTATCTGAACAGACCTTCCTCCGCCAGCGGAACCTCACGATACCTTCCAAATGCCTTCCTGATCAGGAAATGAGAGGAGCGGGAATATGAAAAAAGCGATTTCTTTCACGCTGCTTCTCTCCCTGCTGCTTTCCGTTCCGCTCAGCGGCTGTTCCGGACCGGAAGAACGCGCCAGGCAGAAAGGACAGAAGGCCCTGGCGGAAGAGAACTTCAGCGAAGCGGCCGCCGCTTTTGCACAGGCCGGCTCCCGGCAGGATGCGGAGCAGCTTCTGGCCTATGCAGAGGCGGCTCAGAATCTTGAAAACAGAAATTACTCTGAAGCGGAGGCTGCTTTCCTGACCCTGGGCGACTTCAAGGACTGCGTCCTGATGAGTTCCTACTGCAAAGCCAGAGAATGCGAAGAGACGGCCTTCTCCACCGCGGACGCGGACGCTGCGGTCAGCGCCTGTGCGGAAGCATACCGGCTTTATACGGATCTTTCACTCTTCCGGGACTGTGACGACCGTGCTGCAAACTGCCGGGAACTGCTCTATTCCAAAGCATCGGAATGGATGAGTCTCGGGCGTTATGAGGACGCTGCTTCCGCATTTTCCGCTCTCGGCGGCTGGCAGGACAGTGCGGGGCTGGAAACCTACTGCAGGGCTTCAGCGCTTGAAAACAGTGGATCCTATGCGTCTGCGGCAGAACTGTTCACGGATATCCCGGGAGTTCTCGACGCAGACGAGAGGGCGGCTTCCGCATACGAGCAGGCTTATCAGCATGCCCTTGACCTGCGCGAACAGGGAGACTATGAAGCGGCCGTGAGCGCCTTTAGCGAACTGGGGGACTATCGGGATGCCGAAGCACAGACGGAGAGCACTACGGTACTCGGAGTCCGGAACCTGATCCGGGCCGGCTCCTATGCCGAAGCGCTGGAGAAGCTGAATCAGCTCTCGGATCTTTCGGCATTCCCGAAAGCGGAATCTGCGGAAGCCGAACCGCTCCGCGCTTTTCTGGATGGCTTCGTCAATACATGGATGAGCGCACACGCCGGGATTATGCAGGGCTTTTTCAGCCGCAACCTGCTGCAGCCGTATATAGAGTCAGGCAGTGAACTGGATATGCTGATTCAATCCGAACTGAACGATGAAAGCTATCCCGCAAATTACGGCTTTGTCTTCTACGGCAACGAGGTGCAGGAGCTTCTTACCCTGAATGACGGCTTTACCCTGGCAAAAGTAAAAGGCTCGGCTTCCTGGTACGGACCGGAGGGACCTGTAGAGAAGCAGGAAACCCTGCAGGTGCTCATTGATACCCGGAACGGAAGGCCCGTTGCGGCGGCTGTCCTTTCCGCCGGTGCATAAACAAAATCGAAACAACGCGCTTGGAAAAACGGATGAAAAAACGCAAAAAAGAGCCCGCACTGAACTACAGTGCGGAACTGAAAAAACTGAAGGACGCGGGGCCTGCGCGGCTGTATCTCCTGTGGGGTGAGGAAGACTACCTGCGGGACAGCTTTCTGCAGGAACTGCGCGATATCTGCGCGCCCGGGGACGACTCGTTTCAGGCCCGGGTGTTTGCCGAAGCGCGCCCGGATCCGGATGAACTGCGCTATGCCATCGATACGCTCCCGTTCTTCAGCGAGCGGAGTCTCATCGAAATCCGGGATTTGGACTATTCCAAAAGCGATGTGACCGACCGTCTGATTCAGGTGCTCTCGGATATTCCGGATTACTGCACAGTGGCTTTCCGGCTGGGGCACGGTGAAGAACCGGACGGACGCAGCAAATTGATCCGGTTCCTCCGGGAAAACGGAGAAGAGATCCGCTTTACGGTACAGGATCAGAACATGCTGGTCCGCTGGATTACGAGGCGTTTTGCCTATTACGGGAAAGGCCTGGAGATCGAAGCCGCGCAGAGACTCATCTACCTCAGCGGCGACCAGATGAAGGCCCTGATCCCGGAGATCGAAAAGATTGCCGCCTTTGCACCGGGGGAAAAGGTAACCGCCGCCGATGTAAATGCCGTGGCGAACCGCATCCCCGAGTCGGATGTGTTTGACCTGACAAATGCCCTAGCCGACCGCCGCTTTCGGACGGCCGCTGGCATTCTTGCCGATCTGCTGGAGCAGCGGGATGTCAGTGTCCCGGCAATCCTGTCCATGCTGTCCAACCAGTTCCGCCGGATCCTGATTGCGAGTGATGCAAAAGACGCACAGACCGTGATGGAACTCTGCAGCCTGAAGAGCGATTATCCTGCAAAGCTTCTGCGAAACTCTGCGCGGGGATTTCGGAAAGACCAGCTGCAGCGTGCCATTGAACTCTGTGCGCAGGCTGATTACCGCCTGAAGTCTGAGAGTGCCGACGAAAAGCAGCTGCTGAAGGAAACCGTTATGCGCATCGCCCTGGAGTGCGGCGAAGGGCAGCAGGGAAGCGGGGCTATCGCATGAGTCCTGCCTCAAAACCGGTGATCCGCGAGGTCATCGTGGTGGAGGGCCGCTATGATCGGAACACGCTGAGCCAGGTGGTGGACGCGCTGATCTTTGAAACGGGCGGATTTTCCGTGTTTCAGAACAACGAAAAGCTGCAGGCACTGCGCATGCTCGCCGAAAAAAGAGGCCTGATCCTCCTGACTGACTCCGACGATGCGGGTTTTGTCATCCGCAACCGCCTGAAAAGCCTGCTTCCTCCGGAACAGATCCGCCAGGCCTTTATCCCCTGCGTGGAGGGGAAGGAAAGGCGAAAACAGAAATCCTCCAGACAGGGCCTGCTGGGCGTTGAAGGGATGACGCCGGAAATCCTTCTGACAGCCCTGCGCAATGCCGGTGCAACGGAAGAAGCGCCTGCACAGAAACAGACGGTGACTGCGGCAGACTTTTATGCACTCGGTCTGACGGGCCGGGAAGGCTCCGCAGAACTGCGCTCAAAGCTTGCGGAGAGCCTGAATCTCCCGAAGAACATCAGTCAGGCGGACCTCCGGAAATGTGTGAGCTTCCTCCTGACCGAGGAGGAACTGCGGGCGCTGGTTTCGCGGTTGACAAGCGGCTGATTCTGCGTTACAATACCCGGGCGTCAAAAAGAATATGCCCACGTAGCTCAGCAGGATAGAGCGACCGCCTCCTAAGCGGTAGGTCGGAGGTTCGAATCCCCTCGTGGGTGCCAAAGTTTACACAAAAGACTCGTCTTTACGGCGGGTCTTTTGTGCATTATGTATAATTTTACGCAGTTTTGTAGCAGCTATTGCTTTATTTATGAAGCTGCTGTATACTGTTTACAGACAATTTAGTGTGTAAAATAATGTGTAGTTGAACAGCAGAAAAAGGCTTGTTTTCCGGGCTTTTTTAGACCTCAGGAGGTGTGGCATGGAAAAGAAAAAGACAGAGAAAAAGGAAAAACCCGTGGAAAAACGCAGAGAAAAGGGTACCGGCGGCATCACGCAGCGCAAAGACGGTACTTTTCAGGGGTCATATGTTGCGGGAATTAAGCCTGACAACAAAAAAGATGTCAGGTATGTCTATGCAAAAACGGAAGCGGAGTGCAAAAGAAAACTTCGTGCGCTGCGGGAAGAACTGAAAAAAACCGATTACGTCTATGTTGAAAAGAATACGGTAAAGGCCTACATGGAGCATTGGCTGAAGAACGTGAAGGCCAATGAGCTGAAGCCTAAAAGTTATGATCATCTGGAAGAAACCCTGAAGTATGATGTGTATCCGTTTATCGGCCACATCCAGCTGAGGGCACTGAAGAGTGATGATATAGAGGAGATGCTGACAAAACTGCGGCAACGCGGCAGCGCACACTCCACGGTTCAAAAGGCCTACCAGGCGGTCAACGCCTGTTTCAAGTACGGACTGAACAAGAAAACGGTAGCGGTCAATCCCTGTGCGGGTGTTTCAATTCCGAATGCGAAGCTGTTCAAGAAGAAGGGGATTCAGTTTTACACCCAGGAGGAGGCTGAGATCATCTGTAAGCAGGCGTTGTCCTGCTGGAGCAAAGGCAAGCGCCGGTATCCTCTTGGCTCGTTTGTCCCTCTTCTGATCAACACCGGGCTTCGTGCCGGTGAGCTTACGGCACTCCAGTGGGAAAGGGATATCAATCTTAAAGAGAATATGCTGACGGTCCGCGGGAATGTCGTCCGGATTAAGGACAGAGACACGGATGATGAGGCCAGCGCCGATGCCGAGGCGAAAAAGAAAAGAAAGTTGGTAGAACAGAATTCTGCAAAGACCGACTCAGGGGAACGGCCGATCCCGTTGAACGCCGCGGCCAAAGCGGCTCTGGAAGATCTGCAGACGGTAACCGGTAATCATACCTATGTAATGTCCACCAAAACCGGAAACATGATGGATCCGACCAATCTGGATCATATGTTCCGTCGTATCGTGGAGGCATCCGGTTTGCCGAAAGAAAAAGTGTACGGCCTTCATTCATTGCGTCATACCTTTGCAACGCTACTTCTGAACAACAATGTGGATGTCAAGACCGTGAGCGTCCTGCTGGGTCATGCCGATATTTCGACCACGTACAACACGTATATCCACGTCATCAAGGAGCAAAAGGTGAAAGCCCTGGCGACTCTTCCGGATCTGACTCATTCAGGAAAACCCAAAACAGAAGATTCGAACAAGACCGCTGATTCGTGATCTTCGAAATAGTCCGGACAGCAGTACAGCCCTGATTCCCAACCGGGAACCGGGGCTGCTGTTATATAGGAAGCGGTGGTCGCTCCGACCTCAGCGTCAATCGGCTCCGCCCCACAGCGGATTCACCTCCGGCTCGTTCCTCACCTCCGCTGAACCCGCTGTGGTTCTCCGCCTTCCGTCCACTTCGACCTCCGCTCCCTTTCCTCCGGCGCCGGGGCGCCTCAATTCTCCCTGCGGGGGGATCGTCAGAGCGGTAGTCGCTGCGCTCCTTTTCTCCGGCGCTTGTCGCTCCCTTGCGGTCAACCTGCCTCCGCTTCGCTCCGCCTCTCCGTCCGGGCAGCTGCCCATGCTCCGTCCCTCCGCAGGTTCAGCTTCCCGTCCGTCTCGGCGGAGCTCATCTCCGGCAGATTTCCCTCCAGTCCGCTCCGCGCCTCAAACCCTTCGGGTGACAGGGGAGAGCGGTACGCTCGCCCGGCCCGGCACGGCTACGTTCCTCCGCCTTCCACTTCGCGGATTCAGCCTCCGCAGGCTCCGGCAGAACCCGCTCGTTCCGGCTCCGTCACTGCGCCGGCCTCAGCCGACCTTCGCTTTCTTTTGCTCCGGCTCCTTCGTCCGCCCGGTCCCGCTCCGCCTGGGTGCCGACCCTTCGCAGGCTCAGGATCAGCCCCCTGGCTCCGCTTCGTCCCGGACGTCCTTCGTCGCCTCCGCTACGTCCTCGCGGGCTTCATCTCCATCGCTTCCGTCTCATTCGTGCCGAAAGCTCTTCCATTCCGCCGCTCGTCCTTTGTCCCGTCAAACCCGCTTCGCTGGGCTTTTCCGGGAACCCTTTATTCCGCTCCGCTCCCTTCCAGGGAACCTGCCTGCGTTACGCACCCCCTCCGCAGGCTCCGGCGGAGCTCCACTCCGGCAGATTCCCTTTCAGTCCGCTCCGCTTCAGCGGTTGCTCGCCGCGCCTGCCCCGGCCTCCGGCTGCTCCGTGCCACTTCGGGGTACAGCCTCCGCAGGCTCCGGCAGAA
>JAFPWF010000017.1 GCA_017395085.1 Oscillospiraceae bacterium
GAAAAAGCTCTACGCCGAGGAGCTCGCCGTCATCATCCCCATCCCCGAGGCCGTGCTCGACGACTCGAACTACGACATCTGGGGCGAGGTGAAGCCCCGCATCGTCGAGGCCATGGGCCGCCGCATCGACGACGCCGTGCTATTCGGCAACGGCGCGCCGAGTACCTGGCGCGACAGCATTGTCGACACCGCCGTGAACGCCGGCTGCAGCGTCACCCTCGGCACCGATCTCTTCCAGGACATCATGGGGGAGAACGGCCTCATTGCCAAGGCAGAGGAGAGCGGGTACCTGCCCACCGGCATCATGAGCGCCGTCACCATGCGGGCGAAGCTCCGCGGTCTCACGGACCAGAACGGCCAGCCCATCTTCCTGTCGAACATGCAGGACGGTGCGAGGTATACCCTTGACGGCATCCCCATGGACTTCCCGATGAACGGGGCCTGGGACGCGGACAGCTGCCTGATGATCGCGGGCGACTTCAGCCAGCTGGTATATTCCATCCGGCAGGATGTGACCTACAAGGTCCTGACCGAGGCCACCATCGTGGACCCCACCAGCCGCGAGGTTGTTTACTCCCTCGCCCAGCAGGACATGGTCGCCCTGCGCGCGGTCATGCGCCTGGGCTGGGAGATCCCGAACCCCGTCAGCGCCTACCGCGCGAACCTCACGGACTACAGCCCCTTTGCGGTGCTGCTGCCCGAGGAACCCTGACACACGGAAAAAGGAAGGCGGTTCACCCCGCCTTCCTAACCACTAACAACACTGTCATTGCGAAGCGGCTCCGCCGCTGTGGCAATCCGTCCTGTTCATAATGACTGATTATTCTTTTTACACCGATACCTACCACGGATCCCTCATCCCGGAGGAGGATTTCCCGTTCTGGCTCGGCAAGGCCGACGCCAAACTGGAGGAGCTGACCTACGGTCACTGTTTCCATGAGGATCTCCCGGCTGCCGTACAGACGCGGGTCTCCCTTGCGGAGTGCGCCATCGCCGACACGCTCTTTTCCTTCGACTCCGCATCCGCAGCACCCATAGCGGCCGCAACCATCTCGGAGGAAAAGGTCGGCTCCCATTCCGTCAAGTACAACGACGCGATCTCCGCCTCTCAGGCTCTTTCATCCCAGATCCGAAGCCTTGCCTCGGCCTATCTCCTCACCACCGGCCTGCTGAACCGGGCCTGCCGAATTCTAGATTAAATCACTTTCCATATTCCCTCGCTTCCTCGACGGAGAGCCCAGCGCAGCGGGTCTTCGCCGAAACGGCGACGAGCAACGGAATGGTCGAGCTTTCCTGACGCTACAGGGAAGCGAGTGATATGGAGTTTGCGAGGAAGCTATGTACACGCCTCACACCGTTTCCCTCATCTCTTATCACTCCGGTACGCCTTACCTCACCATCCTCCGCGGCGTGATGCTGCAGGGGCCGGACGGCAGGGCGGTGCTGCAGCGGGGTGAGCAGGTCTCGGACAACATCACCCTGTATATCCCGTTCTCCGTCCGTGCCGAAACCCCTTCCGGCGAAGCTGCGTCCTTCCTTTCTCCCAAAAACTATGCTGACGGCATAGATCCGGAAAAGCATTGGACGCTGCAGCCGGAGGGGGAGAGCGCGGGACGCTGCGGTTTCTTTGTCAAAGGCGAGCTTTCTGAACCGATTTCCCTGGAGGAAGCCTACGACCGGTATGACTTCGTCTATACCATCGCCGGCTTCACCGTGCACGACTACGGCTCTGAACGACTTCAACACTTTGAAGTCGTAACTAAAGTAGCGTCTCGCTACTATCAGGATAGATAGTTTTCCTTGTTCTTTCGTTACTCGACGAAGAGCCCAGTGCAACGGGTCTTCGTCGAAACAGCGACGAGCATCCCGACGCGCGGGAAGCGTGCGACGTACCAAGCTTGTCTCGGAATGAATGAGCTTTCGTGTTTACACGGAAGCGAACGATATAGAGCTTGTGAGGAGCAGATGCGGCACTACGAAGTCTTCACCATAGTAGCCCGTTACTACCAGTATTCTTAAACCTGTCATTGCGAGCCAGCCCGCAGGCTGGTGTGGCAATCCGTTTCTATTCCTATGACGCTAAGAGACATTATTACCTGGCTTTCCGCCTGCCCCGTCTTTGCCGGCGAGGCTCTCGTCCCGAACTTCCTCCCATCCCATAAGGGGTGGAGCATCAGCACGGACAGGCAGTCCGTCCGCACGGACATCCTCGGGAACCGCATCACCCAGCGCAGGGTGAAGATTACCCGGCGCGTCACAGTTCCGGACGCGGATACACGCCTCGCCGTGCTGGAGCAGCTGGAGGATCTTGCCGCCTGGGCGCGGGAGAACCCGCCCGCGGACGGCAGCATCCGCATGACCGGCTTGCCTGAGTTCCAGTCCCGCGCCTCTTCCGGCACGGAAGATTTCATCGTTTATCTCACCCTCGTCTCTGACGAGTAAATTTAAAATACCTTTTCCATATTCCCTCGCTTCATCGAAGGAGAGCCCAGCAAAGCGGGTCTTCTTCGAAAGGTGACGAGCAACGGAATGGTCGAGCTTTCCTGTTGCCACAGGGAAGCGAGTGATATGGAGTTTGGGAGGAACCCATGCCTGATTGCACTTTCAATACCATTTCCGGCCGTACCATCGCCCGCGAGCAGGTCGTTGCCTATCTCAACACCGGCACGACTTCCAACCCCATCTGGGATCCGCTCGGCCGCCGCGTCCAGGACAGCTCCACCGAACTGGACTGGGAGAGCGACACCGTGCGCGACATCCTCGGCAACACCTACGGCATTATGAAGAAGCCGAAGATCACCCAGACCTTCGACCCGTGGGACCTTGACGGCGGCGACGACGCCCAGCTGAAGGTCTGGAACCTCGCCGTGAACCGGCAGGATCCGCAGGCCCTCTCTGCGCAGGACATGCTGATTGTCCATTTCTATGCCGGGGACGTCTCCGCGCCCTTTGCCGAGCGCTACGCCTCCTGCATGGTCGAGGTCACGGGCCTCGGGGGCGAGGGCGGCGGCAACATCGGCATGCCGATCACCGTCACCTTCGGCGGAACCCGCACCCTCGGCACCGCCACGAAGGATGCCACCACCGGGGCGATTACCTTCACGCCGCAGTGAGGAGCGTGACGCATGAAAAACCTATCTTTCTCCGACGGCCTTGAGGAGTACTCCCTCAACGACCGCGTCACCGTCCGCTTCAACCCCACCGACGCAAGCTTCCTCGAGCGGCTTGCCGAGCTCTTTTCCCGGCTCGACGCCCTGCAGGAGGAGGTCGCAGCCCTGCAGGAAACCACGCCGGAAGAGAAGGTCTTCCCGTTGGCCAGGTCCCTGGACGCCCGCATGCGGGACCTGCTGGACGGCTTCTTCGGCCAGCCGGTGTGCGAACAGCTCTTCGATTCCATGAACCTCTTTGCCTCGGCGGGGGGACTCCCCGTGTGGGCAAACCTGCTCCTTGCCCTCACCGAGGAGGTCGAGTCCGCCATGCAGGGAGAGCTTTCAGCCCGCGAGGCCCGCATCGCAAAGTACACGGAGAAGTATAAAAAATAGCAGAGGAGGAAAGTTCTCCTCTGCGGACGTAACGCTTTTCCTGTCAGCCTGTGTAGGCGTCCTCTGCCGTGTTTGTGAAATTTTGCCTCGCCAGCCACTCCCGCTCCTCTTCGTTTTCGGGGATGTCGATGCGCTCGATTTTGAAAATGACCGGCCTTGTGCCGTCATTGCAGCAGGCGATCATCATCCGGTCGTCGTTGGTCCAGCCCTGCATGATGGATCCGCCCTGAAGAGCCGTGTATACATATCTGCTGACGGCATCCCAGGCTTCCCCGCAGAACTTTCCATTCATCAGATGATAGAAATCATCCTGCGTCGGAGTACGCTTCAGCAGGAAGGTGTCGCCCGGCTTGAAGAACGGGCAGGGGCCGGATTTCGGATCGGCCAGGTATTTCTCCTGCAGATCCGGAAAACACTTTGTCTCCAGTACGGTTATCCTGCATTCATGTTTCATGTTTCTTTTCCCCTCTTCGCTGACTTAGTGATCTCCTCATGATAGAAGTAATTGCACACCACAGGCGGCTCACCGAAGTGCGCACGATGCTGGTCGTCGTCGCGGATATACAGCATGCCTTCCTTTGCTGTGTACTCCCTGATCTTCTGATCCAGATCCGTCCAGTAGGCGCGGCTTTTCTTCGTGTAGATCTCACGGTACAGCTCGTCCAATTCCGGATGATGCTTGTGAATCCAATCGAGGATGCGCTTCCTGTAGTCCCCGCGCAGGTTCAGGTTCTCCAGCCATACGAGGTTGCACTGACCCTTTGCCCGCTCGATGATCTCGATCGGGTCCGTGATGCCGGGGAAGATCGGCGAGATGAAGCATGTGGACTGGATACCCGCTTCATAGAACTGACGCATGGCCTCCAGCCTCCGCTCAATGCTGACCGCCCGGTCCATCTCTTTTCGGAAGCCCTCGTCCAGCGTGTTGATGGACCAGGATACGTGGGCGCTGGGAAACTGCCTGATCAGGTCGAGATCCCGCAGGATCAGGTCGGACTTCGTGGAGATGCTGATGCTGATCCCGGTGTCCAGCAACTGTTCCAGCAGGGCGCGGGTTCGGCCGTACTTTGCCTCCAGCGGCTGATAGGGGTCGGTGACCGAGCAGAAAAAAGCTTCCTTCCCGGCATACTTCCCAGGCTTATGGATCTCCGGCCAGACCTTGACATCCACGAACTCTCCCCAGGGCTCCGGGTGGTTGGTAAAGCGCTTCATGAACGATGCGTAGCAGTATTTGCAGGCATGTGTGCAGCCCACATAGGGATTGACAGCGTAATCCGACACCGGCAGATTCGTCTTTGTCATGATATCCTTGACTTCGATTTCTTTGATAACCATCTATGCACCTCCGCAAATACCGATTTGTCAGCGTGATTATACCATCTGCTCCGCATATTGAAAAGAAAGAATCATGTTTTCTCTACCAACCACCGTCACCGTCTCCGGCACCGAATACCCCGTCCGCACGGACTTCCGGGTGATCCTGGAGATCTTTGTGATGCTCTCCGATCCCTCCCTCTCCGATGCCGACAAGACCGAGGCCCTGCTGAGGATGTTCTATGAGGAGCGCCCCGCGGATATCCCCACGGCCCTGCAGGCCTTCCGGAGTTTTGTAGATCCCGGCTCCCCGTCGCAGAAGTCCTCCGGCCCGTCTCTCGTGAACTGGGCCCATGACTTCCCGCTGCTGGTCGGGCCGGTCAACCACGTGCTGGGCGCCGAGTGCCGCAGCATGCCGTACCTGCACTGGCACACCTTCCTCGCGGCATACATGGAAATCTCGCCGGACAGCGTCTTCTCTCAGACGCTCCGCATCCGCGAAAAGCTCCGATCCGGCAAAAAACTCGAGAAGTGGGAGAGGGAGTTTTTCAGGCGCAACCCCGATCTGGTCAACCCGCCCGTTAAACTGACCGACGCCGAGAAGGAAATCCTCAAAGACTGGGCATAAAAAAACAGAGCAGCACTCACTGCTCTGCTTGGATTGGTTCAGAATCTCTAATAGGATGAAAATACTTGTAAAACTCAAATTCATCTGTAATCCAAATCTGTTTCCCATCTTGATAAATTACCCAACCATCGAGACAAGGCGCACATTCGTATAATACGTCAAAAACAATTGGCGAGTTTTCCGGTGGGTTAAAACATCTGAATTTCTTCATAATACATCACCTAATTCTTCTTCTAGTTCAGATTATACCATTACATCAATCTGGTGAAAACCCCATGCCATCTATTACTTTTGAAACTGAAGCCGCAAATTACGAGGCTTCCGCCATCGCCCTCCGCTCGCTGACAAAGGAATACACCAAGCTCAACCGGGTCATCGTGCAGACCGAGAAGCAGCTTTTGAAGTTCGACGAGATCAACCGCCTCGTCGCTTATGCCGACAAACCCGCCTCAGCCGGCAGGACGTCCTCCGGTCGCAGCAGTTCCTCCAAGTCAGCCTCAAAGACTACCACGCCCAAGACGACAACCGGCACCGGCTCCGGGGAGAAAAAGCCCTACATGCCCTCCACGCGTGACACTTCCGCCTCGCTGCCGCTGCACCTCGCCATCAAGGACATCTTCTTCGAGTGGGGCGACCTCAACTGGGAGGTCATCCTCATGAAGCTGATTGCCGGCGTGAACGCCATCGGCCTCGGGGTGATCGGCCTGGTCGCAGCGGGGCCCGCAGGCCTTGCCCTCGGCCTCACGGCGGGGCTCCTGTTCAGCATCCTTGCGGACGCCACCATCTTCAACTTTGACGGAAAGGTCCAGCCGGAGGAACTGCGCAAGGCGCTCTACGCGCTGCTGCCCGTGGCGGGGGCGGGGGTCGGCCTCATCGCCGGCGGGCCCGCCGGTGCGCTCATCGGGCTTGCGGTCGGCACCTTCCTGAGCCTGAAGCTCATCGGGCTCGACTGGAGCGAAGCCGAGCGGCAGCTTACGCAGTTCTTCACCGACCTGCACGACTTCTTCGACCTGCGCTTTCAGAGCGTCAGCAGGTTCTTCCATGAGAGCATCGACGGCCTCAAAACCTGGTGGTCAAACCTCAGCTTCCGGGGCTTCCACCTCAGCCTGCCGCACCTGCATGTACAGTGGGAGATGTTGAACGCCAATTCCGCGCTGGCCCGCTTCCTCGGCATCAGCGCCGTGCCGCACCTCAGCGTGCAGTGGTACGCGAGAGGCGGCATCGTGAACGGCGCCACCCTCATCGGCGCGGGGGAACAGGGGAAGGAGGCCGTCATCCCGCTGGAAAGGCATACCGAGTGGATCCGCCTGGTGGCGAGCGAGCTCCGCGCGCAGCTGGAGGCCCTCGGCCCCTCGCACACCTGGGCGCTCTATCCTCTGCCGGCGGCCGCAACCGGTTCCCTCATTCCGCCTTCCGCCCTGCAAAGCGAAAGCCGCCCATCTCTGGACGGCCTTGCCGATGCGATTGTCAGCGCAATCTCCACGCTGCAGGCGGTTTCTCCCGAGCCCGTGATCCGCGTCTACCTCGACGGAAAGCAGCTCTCCGACGCGGTCACCAGGTACCAGCGCCGGGACGCGAGAGCATCAGGCTGATCGTCTGCCGAAGTATCCCGGGTTCACTTCTCCGTAAGTGCTGTGGATGTCTTTCAGCTCAAACAGCAGGTACGGGTCGCTTGCAAAATAGCTTCCAAGTCTGCAGCCTTGCATCGTGACGGATCCGTCCCTGTCGACGGTAAAGATACGCAGCGTGTTTTCCGTTCTGCCGTCCTGATTCGTCAGGATGTATTCCTCCCGGTCTACCAGATAGTATAGCACTCTGGTGCTGGGCTTCAGTTTATAGTCAAGTTCTTTCATCTTTGGTCTCCAGTCTGTGAGGTATTATGGCAAACTTTGTTTTCACCGTGAATAACGTCAATCTTCTGCCGTATATCGTCGAGGACGGGCTCAAATGGACCCGCTTCGACGTCGAGGCGCCGGACACCGGGCGTACGCTGGACGGAGTGATGCACCGGGGCAGGGTGGCCGTCAAGGTCCGGCTGGACGTGACCTGCCGCCCCCTCACGGCCGCGGAGACAGCCACCGTCCTGAACGCCATCGCGCCGGAGTTCGTCACTGTCCGCTACGAGGACCCGATGTTTGGATCCGTCACCAGGACGATGTACTCCAACAATATCCCGGCTCTCTGCGCCACCGTCTATCCTGACGGCACCGCCCGCTGGGAGGGGCTGGCTTTCCCATTGATCGAGCGCTGATCCTACCAGAGAAAGATGAAGGGGAACTGAATCTTCCATGAACAATTCGTGAATCCGTATGATTTCTACTTCTGCCCTTTATAACCAGATCCTCTCCGGCCCGCACGCCAAAGAGGTCAAAATCAACATCGCCGGGGCCGATTACGGCATGGACGTGCTGACGTCCCTGCGCACTTCGCTCGCGCCCTTTGGGAGCGGCTCGCCAACGATCGGCCTCGCTCCTGCGGCGGAGATCACGGCCTCGCTGTACCTGGCCTCGTCCAATGTGCCACGCATGGCGGCCTTAAGGCCTTATGTGCGGCTGGTCAACGACACCCAGCAGTCCGAATGGCTGCCGCAGGGCCTGTTCTATGTTGACACCCGGCAGCAGGATGAATCGGGACTCCTGACCCTGCACGGCTACGACGGCATGCTGAAGGCCGAGCGCCCCGCGCCGTATTCCACCCTGCAGTGGCCCGCGCTGGACATGGATGTGGTCGCCGAGATCTGCAGCATCCTCGGCTTTTCCGTGGACGCGAGGACCACGGCGATTATGACTTCCGGGTTCCGTATTAATCTTCCGTCTCAGTACACCATGCGGGAGACGCTGAAGTATATTGCGGCGCTCTACGGCGGCAGCTTTGTCCTCACGGCCTCCAACACGCTGCGCCTGCTGCCTCTGTGGCAGCGGGGGAGTTCTGCCAATCACGACCTGACGGCCTCCGTGCAGTCCGTCTCCGTCAGCCCGGCCTTCCCGGCCTGCACGGGCATCCGCTTCCTGACGGAGGACAATGCGGAGTTCTTTGCCGGCAGCGAGACGGGCTACGTATATGAGATCGCTTCGCCCTTTGCCACGCAGGCCGCGGCCAATGCGCTCTTAAACCGCATGCAGGGCTTTGTCTACCGGCCGTATTCCGCGGAGGGTGCAATCCTCAACCCGGCCGCCGAGCCGGGGGATACGGTGCTGATCCCCTCCGGCAATACCACTGCGCTCTCGTCCCTCTTCACCCTCTCCCGCAGCTTCGACTCGCTCTTCCCGGCGGATTGCTCCGCCCCGGAGGACGAGGAGCTCGACCACGAGTACCCGTATGAGTCGACTGCGGACAGGGTATACGAGAGGAAACTGCAGAATATGCAGTCGGAGCTCAACGTCCAGGCGCAGGCCATCTCCGCCAAGGTCAGCCGCACGGGCGGGGATTCCCGCAGCTTCGGCTGGTACCTGGACGCCGACCGCTTCTCTCTCTACTCCGACACGGTTGAAGTGATGCATGTGGATGATGAGGGGCTCACAGTCCGGGGTACGATCACAGCCGACGCCGGCTGTATCGGCGGCTGCGACATCGAAAACGGCACCCTGAAGATCGCGAACGCCAACATCGAGAACCTGAACGCCTCCAAGATCACCGCGGGAACCCTGAACGTGGACCGCATCGGCACCGGCTCGATCACCGGCGGGAAGATCGCCGACGAGACCATCGAGTCATATAACCTGGACGACGGCTCCGTGGTGAACCGGGTACTGGGCTCGAGCTCCGTTTCCTACGGCAAGACGAGCTTCCAGACCACGCTGGACCAGGTGGGTACCAACAAGGCGAACATCGACGTGCTGTACGGTTACTTCACGGGCTACGCGCACTTCAGCCAGCTGGAGATCGACAACGGCTTCTACTACGGGGGCAAAACAATAGGCATCGCCACCGCAACCATCAGCGGAAGAACTCTACAATATTTGGGGTGGGTATAATTATGCTTCAATTAAAAACCGCGCAGGGTTTCACCCTGCCTATTACATGGATCGGAGTCAGCGACTTTGACGGATCCCTCCGCTTCGAGACCCCGGAGACGGACCTTGCGACCCTGTTCTCTGTCTTCAGCGATCCTTCGCACACATCCGCCCTGACCCGCATCTTCGATGAAGACGAAAAGACCTTCTCCGGCTTTACCGCCTTCAAAGGCATAGAAAAAATGGCCGGAGGCGCCATTGTAATCCGTCTTCTTCCTGGTTAATCGAATAAGAGCCCAGTGTAACGGGTCTTATTCGAAAAAGGACGAGCAGCGTAGCGACTGAGCTTTCCTGACGCTTCAGGGAAGCGAATGGATACGAAGCTTGTGAGGACGCGGGAACGGGAACTACGGTGATCCGGCTGATGCCCGCATAATCTTTTTGGAGGACAAAATGAAAGAATTCTGGACGATGATTCAAACCGCGTTTTTCGGCCTGGGCGCATGGCTCGGCTATTTCCTCGGCGGCTGCGACGGCCTGCTCTATGCCTTGGTGATCTTTGTCGCCGTCGACTACGTCACCGGCGTGATGTGCGCCGTGGCGGACAAGAAGCTCAGCTCCGCGGTGGGCTTCAAAGGCATCTGCCGCAAGGTGCTCATCTTCCTGCTGGTCGGACTTGCGCATATTCTGGATACGCAGATCCTGCATGAAACCGGCATTCTCCGCACCGCCGTCATCTTTTTCTTCCTGTCCAACGACGGGCTGAGCATCCTGGAGAACGCCGCGCACCTAGGCCTACCCATCCCGCAGGCGCTGAAGGATGTGCTGGAGCAGCTGCACAACCGAGCGGAGAAATCCGGTGAGCCGGAAACGGTTATTGCTGATTATGTAGGAGAACACGAATCCCATGAGTGAAGCAGCCCAAAAGGTTATTGCCATCGCATTGGACGAGGTCGGCTACCGGGAGAAGGCTTCCAACGCTGCTCTCGACGATCCGCTGGCCAACGCCGGCAGCGGCAACTGGACCAAGTACGCGAGGGATCTTGCAGCCGCCGGCTACTACAATGGTGACAAGAGCGCGTGTCCTTGGTGCGAAATTTTTACAGACTGGTGCTTCTGGAAGGCTTTCGGTCCGGACGGTCAGCGCATCCAGTGCCAGACCGGCGACCTGGGTGCTGCCTGCATCTACTCCATGCAGTATTACCGGCAGCAGGGGAGATGCGATCAGAATCCCAAAGAGGGGGATCAGGTCTTCTTTTATGGCGGCGGCACCGTCGGCCACACCGGCATCGTGGTTGAGGTATCCGAAAGCAGTATCACCGTGGTCGAGGGCAACAGCTCCGACCGGGTGCAGAAGCTGAGCTACCCCCGCAGCAGTTCCGTCATTGCCGGATACGGGCACCCTTGGTACAAAGAGAACGTTCCGGCAGAAGAAGAAATTGAGACGCTATCGGCTCCCATAGAGCAAACCTGTTCTGTTCTTCTTCCTCTCCTCAAACGCGGTGCCACCGGCACCGCCGTCGAGTCCGCCCAGGTCCTCCTGATCCACCGCGGCTATTACTGTGGAGGTCGTAAGAACCTCCTCGGCCGCGAGACGCCAGACGGCGACTTCGGCCCCGCAACCGAAAAAGCCGTCAGGGACTTCCAGACCCTGAAAAGTCTGGAGCCTGACGGCAAAATCGGGGCAGATAGCTGGACAGCGCTGATAACTGAATAGAGATCACGCCGCTGCAGCGTCGTGCAACCCGCAACTCCAGTGCAAATGCTTTTGCAACTGTACAGAGCTGCGGGTGTTTTTGTTCTGTATCGCGTTCGTGCAATATTACAATTTTTGGCAAATAAGCATATGACTTTCATCAGCATGCCCCTTTGATGCATTCTTGAAATGATACTCACAGGGACACTGTCGTTTCGTTTTTCCACATCCCACATCTTGTGTTTTCTGACGAAAACTCCGGATGAAAGCAAAGACTTCTTGTTGCGTGTTGAATACATTTGTAGTAGTATAACATTGGTTTAATGGATCTTGACGAAACAACTACATATGTAATACAATAGTAAATGAATTAGGAGCTGTCTATGGCTGAATCAAAGTTTCAGATCACACCGAAAAAATACATTGGAGAATCGTCAGTGGTTTCCCTGCGCATGCCGAAGGACATGCTGCGGGACATTGATGAGATTGCGGCAAAAACAGGGCGTACGAGGAACGAGTTTATGCTGATGAGCTTGGAATTTGCCTTGGATCATCTTGAGATTGAAGAGAAATAACACGGGGAGTTGAGTATCATGCCCATCATCAAATGCAAAATGTGCGGCGGCGATATAGACCTCGCTGCGGATAAGACTTTTGGAACCTGCGAATACTGCGGCTCCACCATGACGCTGCCAAAGGTGTCGGACGAACAGAAGGCGGCCGCATTCAACCGCGGCAACCACTTCCGGAGGATCGGCGAGTTTGACAAAGCTCTTGCCGTCTATGAGCGCATCGTCGCGGAGGACGACACCGATGCGGAGGCGCACTGGTGCTGCGCCCTCTGCCGCTTCGGCATCGAGTATGTGGAGGATCCCGCCACCTATGAATGGATGCCGACCTGCCACCGTGCAAGCTTCGACAGCTTCCTGGAGGATGTGGACTACCTTGCCGCGATAGAGAATTCAGACGGTATAACGCGCCGTCAGTACCAGAAGGATGCCGCGAAGATTGCAGAGGTGCAGCGCGGCATTCTGGCGACCTCCCAGAACACGGAGCCGTATGACGTATTTATCAGCTACAAGGAACTGGATGAAAACGGCAGCCGTACCCGCGACAGTATTTTGGCGCAGGAAATCTACTACCGGCTGACGGAAAAGGGCTGGCGGGTGTTCTTCTCACGCATATCCCTGGAGGACGTGCCCGGCACGCAGTATGAGCCGTACATCTTTGCTGCTCTGAATAGTGCAAAGGTGATGATTGTTGTTGGAACCAGCGCAGAAAATCTCAATGCGGTGTGGGTCAAGAACGAGTGGAGCCGCTTCCTATCCATGATGCGCAAGGATCGCTCGAAACTCCTGATTCCCTGCTACCGCGACATGGATCCTTATGATCTTCCGGAGCAGCTCGCGGTGCTGATGAGCTATGACATGGGGAAGATCGGTTTTGTGCAGGATCTGATCCGCGGCGTGGATAAAGTGTTGACCGCGGAGAAGAAGGAGCCGGTTAAAGAGACGGTGAAAGAAACCGTTGTCGTCCAGCAGCCCGGCGGCGGGCCGAATGTTACGGCGCTTCTCAAACGCGGCCAGCAGGCGCTTGAGGACAGCGAATGGGACAAGGCCAGAGAATACTATGATCAGGTTCTCAACATGGATGCTGAGAACGCAGAGGCGTTCCTCGGTCTGTTCCTGGCAGGCGAAAAGTGTGAAGAAGAGAACGCTTATATAGAGAGGGCCTGCACGAAGAAAGGCGCGACAGAGACCCTGAATGTTCCGTCCGCGGCTGACCGCATCAATGAGAATGCTGCAAAGTACAAGCTCGACCATTACCTATTCGATGGCGACATTCGAAAACTGTTCGATTATGATTTACAATATCCAACCACACTCCGGACGCAAAAGCTTGTCGCAGAGCAGGAAAAAGCAAGCTTTCAGAATGATAGGAATCTCAACCGGGCATTTCGCTATGCAAAGGGCGATGTGGCAGCGAGACTGAACGCATTCAAAACGCAGTTGTTTGCCGGGTTGGACCGTAACGTCACACAAGCAGAGGAACAGGAAGAAGCAGCTAGAGAAGAGAAGAAAGCTGCATACGAGGTGTTCCTGGACAATGCGGAAAATCTTGCACAGGAGAAAAACGAGCAGGCACAGGCGAGGAAAGAAGAAGATTATCAGGCACTTTGCCGCCGTATTTCAGAAGCGAAAACGATAAAAGAATTTGACGTTGCAAAATATAAGCTTTTCCCCTACTTCAATGACTATAAGGACAGTGCGGAGCAGTACAAGCGCATAGAAGAAGGAATTGCAAGGTTGGAAAAAGAGGCTGCAGAAGAAGCGGAAGCGGAACGCCTGCGCAAGGAAGTCGAAGCAAAAGCCGTCGCGGAAGAAGCTGAGCGTCAGGAGGAGCAGAAGCGTATTGCAGCAGAAAAGGCAGATAAGAAACGTAAAAAAACGATCGCAACTAACACGCTGATCATTGTTGCCTGCATTGTGTTTGTAACCGTGTTGAAGTTCGTGATCATTCCTAACCAGAGACTCAATAAATCAGTGGCAATGATTGATGCTGGCGATTACAAGGCGGCATACCTTCTTCTAGATGGTATGGATTATAAAAATAGCAAGGAGCTTCAGGAAAGCATAAAATTGCAATACGAAAAAGAATGCATTTCTGAAGCGCAGGTCCGTTCATATGTTCCTTTTGGTTCTTATGAACAGGATAACGATTCCGAAAACGGGAAAGAAGACATAGAGTGGCTTGTGCTAGCAAAGAAAGATGATAGAATCCTAGTCATTAGCAGATATGCTCTAGACTGCCAGCGATTCAACACTTCAGCGACAAGTGTTACATGGGAAACCTGTTCAGTGCGTAAATGGCTAAATGAAACATTTCTGAACAACGCTTTTTCCGAGGAAGAGCGTGCCATGATTCCCAATATGATTGTCACTGCGGACAATAACCCTGACTACAGCATAAGTCCAGGAAAAAGCACGACGGATCAGATGTTCCTGTTTAGCATTAGAGAAGCGAATAACTATTTCAATACAAATAATGCACGGCAGTGTCAGGGAACTCCTTACTGCTTTGCACAGGGGGCCTATAAAGACAACAGTGGTAATTGTTGGTGGTGGTTGCGGACCCCTGGATTTGATACCGAACACGCTGCGATCGTTCGTAGTGACGGCTCCATCTATTCCACCTCGGATATTAACGGGGATGGCTCTTTATATTCCAGCGGTTATGGAGTCACTCTCAAAGATGTAGCCGTCCGTCCTGCGATGTGGATAGATTTGACGACATAATGTTCCAGTTTTCTGACTTCTGAACGAAATTGTTATGTAGGATAAGGTGTTCCTTCTGAGTCAACTTGAGGCAGAGAAATACTTTTCTTCTGACTATGAACGAAGGTGCGAGCCGACTAAATACGCTGAAGAGATGGGCTGTAGGACTCTTGTGTGGTAGAGCGACTGGTGGCTGCGAATACGAGGTATCGACTCGGTGTGGATTATATGGTCCACGTATGACGGCGAAGTAGGTGTTGCAGGAGCGATAGCCAATGCTGAAGGGGCTGTGGTGAGACCGATTTTATTGGTAGATTTTGAATCTTGATTCTTACAGGAATGGGAAAGAAAAGGAGTGCGTGCCATGGATACTATGGCGTTGTCATCAGTTGAATTAAGAAAATACAATCCAAGTACTCCAGATGAATTTTACAAATTGGCCGCTAGGACAGCAAGCTTCTATTATCACACACGATTAGAGACGGCTATAAAGATTCTTTCTGGGGAAGAAATAGTGTTTTTTATCAGCCCGATAAGCAACATGAATGATGAAAACGAAATAATTCTTCACGAAAGAGAACAAAATTGCACCTATATACTTTGCTTTTCGCATATACAAACTGAAAGCATTCCCATGTGGTATTTGTATAGTGGGATAACAGGAGAGGGATCACGAATAGGATTCACGCCAGCAAGAATGAGAGATATTCTTGAAAGCGCTATTGAAGTATACCCTGTCTATCGGAGGCAGATAGATACTTCCAAATCGTTACACATCGACGATGACTACGCTGTTGAGTATGGTTGGGTATTCTATCGCAATAAAGAGGACAATTCTATCAAGTATAAAGGAGACAAGTGTATTATACGTGACTCAATGCATTCATTTGAAAAAGGCAATTTTTTTGTCAAAGACAGTGAATGGAGTTATGAAAAAGAATTTCGTATCGTATTTAAACTAAATCGCACCTTACCAGAGCAAATAGCACTCGTGCTAAATAAAAAGAAGATGATGGCAGATGATGGATTGAAAGTGACACTATCGCCAAGGATTAGTGAGGCAGATATGGAAATGATAAAAGCCAAAATGGGTTTACCGGCTAAGCACATTTCAACAAGTAAGATAAAAGCCAAAATGGATTTGCTTAGCCGAAATCGGCAGAGTATAGTGGAGCATTTTCCGGAGGTCGTTTCTGGACTAAATATGGATGAACTAGAGTCAATCATCAAGCAAGTTGAAGCCGAACTCATTGTGCAGAAAGAAAAGGAGTTAGCCCATGTCTAAATTTGTAATCGAATGTCCCAATTGTGGGAAATATGCGGAAGCGCGAACCGGCTTTTTCGCCCGCAAGAAGCTCGACTGTTCCTGCGGTTACACCATCAATGTCCGCACAGATAAGCTTACTGGTCGGGAGTGTCCGCACTGTGGCAACATGGTCGTTTTCGACCAAAGTGAAGGTGAAAGGGCAAAATGTCCCGTTTGCGGTGAGCCGATCAACACCATGACCGAGCAGGACAAGATGGCAGAGTTTTCCTGCGCCCAGTGCGGCGTGCGCCTGCGCACGAATAAGAGCGCGGAGAAGTACGTCTGCCCGGTCTGCGACTTTGAGAATTTCATTCCCGAGCGGCTCATGAGCGAGCAGATCAAGAAGGACGGTCTCGCCAGCATCATCAAGTACGAGGGCGATAACGACACCCTGGTCTGGAAGCATCCCATCGAGGACTTCAACTACGGCTCGCAGCTCATCGTCCATGAGAGCCAGGAGGCGATCTTCTTCCGGGACGGCCAGGCGCTTGATCTTTTCGGACCGGGCCGCTACACGCTGGAGACGCAGCAGCTCCCGCTCCTGGAGAAGGTTTATAAGCTTCCCACCGACACCGAGGGCACCTTCCACAGCGAAGTATACTTTATCAACAAGGCCGTGCAGATGGCCATCAAGTGGGGCACGCCCGAAAAGGTGCGCTTCATCGATCCGCTGACCGGCGTTCCGCTGGAACTCGGCGCGTCCGGGGAACTGAACCTGATGGTCTCCGACTCCCGCAGGCTGCTCCTGAAGCTGGTCGGAACCATGAAGGGCATTGCCTGGGGCGACAGTGAGGGTTTCACCAAGTCCGTACAGGCCTCTTTTCGCCCCCTGATCACCACGGCGGTCAAGGCAAACCTCTCCAGCGTCATCAAGGACAACGCCATCGACCTGTTGGAAGTGGACGAGAAGCTGGAGATGATCTCCGAACACTTGCGTGAGAAACTGCTTCCCGGCTTTGAGGAATACGGTCTTACGATCCCGCAGTTTTATGTGACGAGCATCGTCCTGCCAGAGAACGATCCCAACTTCAAGCGCATCCGCGAACTGCACACCATCACCCTGCAGGCGAGAGCGTACCAGGCAGAAGCGACCGTCCTGACGGCGAAGGCGCAGAGCGAGGCGCAGTACCGCACGGCACAGGAGCAGAGCAAGGCAGCCATCGAGGCTGCCCGCCGCGGCGCCGTGCTGGAGCAGCAGACGACCGAGACCGAGATTGCCCGCCGTGAAGCGGAGCGGAGGGTTATTGCCGCCCAGGCGGATGCACAGGCGCAGCGCATGGCCGGTCTGACCGAAGCGGAAATCATGGCCGCCAAGGGTTACAGCCAGAAGGATGTACTGCAGGCCGAAGTGCAGAAAGCCTATGCCGAAGGCATCGGCAACATGGGACCGGCCATCTCCGGCGGCGGCGGAAGCGGTATCCTTGGGGATATGCTCGGCCTCGGGGTCGGCATGGCTGCGGCAAGCACTGTCGCGCCGCAGATCGGAGAGATGATGCAGGGCTTTCGGGCTCCCGGGGCAGCAGCACCTGTTGCCGCGTCAGGCGGCTGGGACTGCCCGGGCTGCGGTACCAGGAATATCCAGAGCCGCTTCTGTCCGGAATGCGGCGCAAAGAAACCGTCGCCTGCGGCAGCACCCGCAACGGACTTTTGGGATTGCCCCTCCTGTGGAACTAAGGGCATCACGAGTAAGTTTTGCCCCGAGTGCGGTGCCAGAAGGCCTTCTCTGACCTGGACCTGCCCGGACTGCGGCACTGCGGATATCAGGAGCAAATTCTGCCCCAACTGCGGCAGAAAAAAGGATGAATAAACTTGCAGGGGAATTGATAATAAGAGAAGGGATGGTTGAGCATGGCGAACTGCGCTAATTGCGGAAGAAGAATTACAGCTTTTAACTCTGATCCTCACTTTAATTTCAGCGACCAAACGTTGTGTCAGAACTGTTCGGACACTTTTAATTCGTTGCTGATGGATAATAAAATGGGTTGGAACAGTGTAGGTATCACAAGAAGATTTATTAGACAGAATAAAGACAGACTCAGATTAAATGATTCAGGTATTGAGTTTCTGCTTTCGTATGCTGACTACATCCAAAAAAACAATCCGGATGGGGCGGAAGATGAAGAAGATGAGGAAAAGTTAGAGGAGGAAGAACTTAAAAGAAAAGAGGAAGACTTGGAAAAAAGAATCGCTCTGTCCAAGATGCTGATCTCTTCCGGGTTCAATTTTGAAGGATATCGTATCGTAAAATATTCGGGTTATATTTCGGGTGACGATGCCATTCAGATTCCCCGAAGTGGTATATTTGATCGGGGAAGGAATGGCGAAAACCTGACGGATGCTCTTGTTAAGATCAGGAGAAGAGCGCTGATCGAATTAAAAGAAGCTGCGTATGATCTCGGCTGCAATGCGGTAATCGGCGTAGACTTTGACTATCTTACGCTGGATCCGGAAACGGCGTCACTGACAGGCGGAACTGTCTACGAACCGTATGTCATCTGCGTTACCGCAAACGGCAACGCTGTGGTGATCGAGAAAATCGAGGATTAAACATGCTGGCAAATGCAATAAAATGCCCGATCTGCGGCGGGAAAGAATTTGAGGAAAACAAGGGGGTCCGGACCTGCCTCTATTGTGGTACACAGTTTCAGATTCCCAAAGAGGAACTGCCGAAAAAGAAATCGGAAATTGCTCTGAACAGCGATGTGGAAAGACTCCTTGATAAGTGCAGAAAAGATCCGAAGAACGCACGAAAGTATGCGAATCTGATACTGGATATTGATCCTACAAATCGCGATGCCCTGAAGTATCTGTGAGCAGGATAGGAAAGAGAGGAAAAACCATGAGTAAAAACAAGTTGCGTTTCTATGTCGCCATAGCGATCATTTTTGTGGTTCTTACCGTGATCGCATTTGCATTGCCACTTGCAAAAACAGCCACTTTTTGGATCAGCTACATCTTCGCTGTGATTGCCCTGGCAGTGCAGATTTATGCCTATCCCAAGGCGTTTGAGGGAGAGAGCGTTAAGAGCAAATTCTACGGGTTCCCGATCGCTCGGATCACCACAATCTATCTTATCGCCCAGCTTGTTCTCAGCCTGATTTGCATGCTGGCAGGGAAGTGGGTGCCGGTCTGGATTCCGCTGATCCTGTCTGTGGTGATGTTGGGGGCTGCCGCGGTCGGTTTCATTGCTGCCGAAGGAATGCGCGATGAAGTGGAGCGGCAGGATGTGGTGCACAAAGCCAATGTAGGCACCATGCGTGCGCTGCAGTCAAAAGCCGTGTTTATAACCAACCAGTGTGAGGATGCATCTACCAAGAAGGCACTTGATGCCTTTGCGGAAGCACTGCGTTTCTCTGATCCGGTCAGCAGCGATGCTCTTGCCGACATAGAGGAAAACCTCACCGGCTTGGTGGAAGAACTGGGCAATGCCGTTCTTGACAAGGATTACTCCGCCGCTCAATCGCTCTGCACCAAAGCATCCACCATCCTTGCCGACCGCAACCGCATGTGCAAGCTGAATAAATAAAACTGTATTTTGTCGATAATAAACCGGTTGATAGATTAGATAACAAAACCGAGAGGTTAATCCCTCTCGGTTGTTTCTTATTGCTTGCCACCACAATATTTGCAAAATGTGCTATCCGCTTCAATTGTTTTACCGCAATGTCGGCAATACTTTTTACCTTCTGATAATACCGAAGATTTTGTATCATCGTATATTCTCGTTCCTCTTTCTTTGTACTCGTTGAGGCAGTTAGTTAATGTATCAAGAATTTCACCAAGTGTTCTCATGTTTTTGCTTGTGTAAGGAAAATCAAAAAAATTTGAACTTGGTGAGATCCCATTTGCACATAGTATACATTGTCTAACAAGATTGGAAGTATAATCAAATAGGTAAAACTTTTTAATATCTCTATACCAAAATGTTGTATTGTATGGTACTTCTTTTTTGTTGATGACACCCTCCAACCAGACTTTTGTAATCGTAACTTGGTCATCATATATTTCTACTTTACCAGACACAAAACCTTTAAAAAAATCACAATTCTCTTTTGTGAGCAAATAGCTTTTCTTAAAGACGGACATTTTTTGATCTACTCCTTTTTTTTTAGAGTTTTTTGGAAAGTAAGCACCCTAGGGGAGAGGGTGTTTTCCTTTGGTTGTCATCTTGGATTTCTTCTCATTATATGGGCCGGTATAAACGGAATCGACAATTTGTTTTATTTCTCTGTTTGTGAAGCTCATTGTGTTATAAAAAGCGTTATTTGCTGCATATTTGGCGTTTAATACAGTAAGAGTATAAATAATAGTCTACTATCTTGTCAACAAGCATTTTGATTAGAATTAGTCCCACTTGACACGCGTGGTATAATATGCCCGAACTCTCGAAAGAGAGCGGTAAGTAAACAGCCAGCCTATACGAGATGCGCGAGGGACAAGCCCGTTGACCGCACGGCAACCTCCCGGAGAGAAAGGTGCCAAAGCTTGAACGATAGGTATAATCCAGTCCCGCGACTGGTATTTTTGCACCTGTTTGTAGCAGAATCTGAGAGAAAAGGTATTTTAATTGAAAGAAGAAAGAGGTGTGTAAAGCTTTGCCAGGATTAACAATAGGAAACTTTATTTCACTACTTATTCCAGCAGTTATAATTAGTATCATCCCGCTTGGAATTATAAATTTCATTGCAGGAATAAGTGAGAATAAGTTTGCAACAAGTAACGCAGGAATGATAATCATAAATGGCGGTGGCGTATTATTAATTACATTTTTGTTATATCTTGGTACATATACTCCATGGAAGAATCAAAACACAGAGACAACGAATCAAATTGAGAATCAAATTGAGGTTGTGACTCCACCGGTCAGTTCCTATAGCATCGAGAAAAAAGTAGAAAAACAAATTGAAAAAGATGGTTTGAAATCCGATGGGAAGATCCATGTATACCTGGTAGGCAGCGGGGAGACTGTGAAAGCGAAAAAAAGCAGTTCCATCAAGAGCATGACATATTATGAGGAATCGGATCACCTGATTATCAATTTCAACGGAAAAGAATATGTATTTGCAAATGTCAGTTCGTCTCTCTGGAAATCCTTCAAGGAAGCTTCCTCATCTGATGCATTCTACGATAGTCATTTCAAAGGGAATAAGTCTTATTGGATCAATGACTATAACGGCAAAAACGGCGATAAAATAGTTATGGAACATGTGAGTTCGACCGCACAATCGTACAGCTCGTCGGACTATGGCTATTCAAGATCTTCAAGCAAGAGCATCGAATCAGAATATGCTGAATGTAAAGATTGTGGCAGAATATACAGCAAAGATGAGATGTGGGAATTAGGCGGATATTATATCTGTGAGAACTGCGTTGAGGATGGGGAGTATATCTGGGATGAAGGTTCTGGAGAACTATATTATGAAGATGATTATTGGGATATGATGCATGAGCGGGAATTTGGTTATTAAAATGATATAATACTTGAGATTAGGAAATAGAGTGTTGTAACAAACCGCTCCAGCTGTGTCAGTTGGAGCGGTTTTCTATTGTTTTTGTTTGTGGCCGTCTTTTCGCGGTTAAGTGTTTTCTGCTTCAATAAGGGCAATCATCTCCGACTCGAGATTAGGCTGGGCGTCATATTCTTCTTTTGTTGCAATGCGTGTAATATATCTGGTTGGCGTTGCTAGGCCTGGCAAACCTTGTGCTCTGTAAATCCCACAGGATTGAACCTGCCCGATAATAGGCATGTCTCTGCTCCCAAAAGGAACTTCGACATAGGTGCAGGAGGGTATGTGCCCCATATTGCTGATATAGGGATATACTGACATGATATCTTCGAAGCCTACATCGCAGCACCAGTAACAGGGCGTTTCGTGAAAGATTGTGAAAGCTAAACTGGATAAAACTGGCATATCGATACTGTCGATGCATGCTGTTTCCAGATATATATTTTCTTTTCTTGCCGCGTCAAGCAGTGCATAGTGAATCCAATTAATGTCTTCCTGCTCGAAGAATAGAAGCCCCAGTTCATTTATGAGGTCATCGGTGCGGGCAACCGCTCCGTTAGGCAGAGCGCGGATTCTTGTCATGAGCTGTTCTGTAATTGCTGGGATTTCTTTGTTTGTTTTCATTACGAGCCCCCGAAAATGTGTTCTGCAGATATTTGTTTAAAATCGTATCGATTATACCAGATGGAATGAGGTGTTGGTCAAGGCACAATCGATTGCTTCATATCTTTTCTTGTGCCCTCATTATACTCCGAATATTGTCATTATAATACGACAGGTTCATCAGAAGGGCTAGAAAATGCTGCAATACGAATCGTCAACATCATAAAAATGATCAAATAATACCTTAGGTGTTCTTAAACAGCGACAACACCTGGGCTTTTTTCTGTTGCGGGCATTATTAATGCAATGATATAATAAAAAACTAAGAATAACATGGTCTTTTAGGAGAAAAAAGATGGCGAATATGAACCGTTCGAGAATCTTGTATATTCTGCAAATCCTCCAAGAGGGTTCCGATCAGGAGCATCCGGTCACGATAGTAGAGATTATCACACAGCTCCAGGAACGCTGGGGAATTGAGGCATATCGCATCACTGTCCAGAATGATATCGAAGCGCTTGTGGAGGCCGGTTATCCGATTGGCGTTATCAGGTCTACACAGAATAAATACTTTATCCAGGAACATCATTTCTCGTTGCCGGAATTGAAACTCTTGGTTGACGCTGTTGCCTCGGGCAAGTTTATAACTCAGAAGAAGAGCCAAGTGTTGACGGTAAAGTTAACATCGATGACAAGCGTCCATCAAGCTGGTGCTTTGAAGCGCAATATCAGTCTGACAGATCGCGTAAAAACGGAAAATGAGGCCGGCTATGAGATTATGGATGCGCTGAACACGGCTATCAATGCCGGCGTCAAAGTTAGTTTTCATTATTATGAGTTTAGTGGTACAAAGCGGCGTAAATTAAAGAATGATGGGGATCCGTACATTCTCAGTCCGTATACGCTGACCTGGAATGGTGATTTCTATTATGTAGTGGGCTGGTCTGATAAACACGGCAAAGTGGCAGTTTTCCGTGTGGATCGTATAGATGATACTCCGGTACTTCTGGATGAGCCAGCAGTAAAAAAGCCTAAGGGATATAATATCGGTGCGTTTACAGTGAAGGCCTTTCGGATGTTCGACAGCGACCATGTAATGGTATCGCTTCTTTGTGAGAACAGTGCGATGAATACTGTGATAGATCACTTTGGCACAAAGGTGAAACCCAAAGCCGTAGATGAGGATCACTTCCAGGTAAACGTCGAAGTGTCTGCAAGCCCGACATTTTTCTCTTGGATTTTTGAGTTTGGCGGCATGATAAAGATACTGGGACCCAACAAGGTTAGAGATCAATACCGGGACATGTTGTGGAGAGCGTTGAAAGACTAGAAGTTTTGTTGCAATCCCACTGTTTTTATAGGTATATCTCATGATAAAACTTGTTAAACAGTTCTGTGTTTGATATAATATTCAATTAGTGTTTTTGAGACTGGATAATGTGAATAAATCCTGGAGAGGCGGGTGGAAGCAAGTGAAGACAAACAAAGAGCTTTTTGCCGATTGGCTGTCCGAAATAGTTTCATCTTCCCGTGTGCCCGCCTGTTTGAGCGCTATGGATCTGATCCAGGAAATAGGGCATAAGAAGCATGTTTTCCAGGGAAATATTTATGATATTAAAGATCCCGAGATATCAAGAAAGCTGTTTTATACGATTCTGGAAGATGGATATTTATCCTTAATGCATAGTGAGAGTAAAAGAACGGTTAAGGATGTTGCCACTCTTTTCCACAAGTATATAAGTGAGAAGAATCCGGCAAGTGAAAAAGAGAAGGCGGTAAAGGTTGACACTCCTGCCGAGCAAGTTGTACGGCGGGAGAGAACCTACGTTCATGAAGATGTCGAAGAGTTCTATTCCTGGCTCAGCAGGAATGATTCTCTTTCTGCTACTGAATGCAAATCATTAGTGTCGGCACTGAGAGTCGCGGAACTGTTTGCGCAGGAAAACATTTCCGAGGGACTGGCACTGTTTTCTGATGATCCTGATGTTGTCAATAAGACAATAGATTTGCTGTCTCAGGATCCGAACTTTAAAAGGAAGAATGATGAGCGTAAGGGAAGATATTTCATAGCTCTTGGGATTCTTCGTGCGTTCAATAACAGTAAAGAGAGTAAGGGAAATATGCCTGCAGCATCGAAAGTAGCAGAGGGGCAAGAGCAAATGGAAGATCCACTGCTGGCTTTAGTGATTAGCAAGGGAATTGAGTATATAGATAATCGGGGTAAAGGCGGTCGCCTCTGGTTAATCGGAGATCTTTCTCTGCGTGATAAAATATTAGAAATACAGGAAAAGGGCTATCGTTCGTTTTATATAGAGAGAGGGTGCAAGACGACTGGTTTTCGCAGTGCATGGTATGTGGATGTAAAGCCTGGGAGCATGTATAAGAAAACAAAGGCTAAAGCTTCCGGTGATGAAAGGAAGAAAAAGGAAGCATCCAAATTACAGAAGCCCGCAGTAGAAAAAACGGCGGAAAAGAAGCAAAAAAAAGATGTTCTGATTGAACTGCTGAAGAGCAAAGGACTCAAATTTATTGACGACCGAACGAACGGCGGTCCGGTTTGGCTCATAGGGGGATTAGAACTTCAGGATGTAATAAGAAATCTTCGTGATGAGGGCTATTCTTTCTACTACAGTGTTGCCGGTACCGCAGCTACTGAATATCAAAGCGGCTGGTTTCTCGTAGAAAAATCGAGTGGTTCAAAAACTGGTTCTAAGCCCGAGGTGGGGAAAAAAGAAGCAGCAAAAAAACAAGGTAAAAGTGCTGCGGCATCGGTTGCTGCCGGACAGGGTAAGGCGATAAAACCGCAAGTTGCTGAGCAGGCGAAACAGGCTGCTCCGGCTAAGGTGATGTCTCCGAACCTCTGTAAATTGCTTGCCGATGATGATATGGCCGAATTGCGGGAGGAACTGGCTCGGCAGGGCGTCATCACGATGGATCAGTTTAAGACCGTTTCTCTCTGGCCTTTCTTAAACCGATATACGAATTATAGTATCAGTAAGCGGCAGGATATTATAAAGCGCATCAACAAGCGGCTTTGTAATCCTGCGCCGGTTGATACCTCGACACAATACTGCATTAAAACTACAAATGCCAGATATTATGGCAATACGCCAGCGGAAGCTTTCGTAAGTTTCTGCGAGTATCTTGCGCAAAAATACCCTTTGAAAATCCGCACCTTAATCGGCGCACAGTATAACGGTCAGGGTTCCGTTGTCCTTTACAGGGAAGACCAAAAAGGCAATTCGCCGAGATTGACAAATCCGGTAGCGTACGTAAATTCTGATTTGACTGAGCAGGCTGCTTTCCATTATGGCAAGTGGCTCAGTGAAATGTGTGGGGATAAAGACTATCCGGTAGAAGTAAAAAAACCTCGGGTCATCCCGCAGTACAATGATGTGAATCGGGATGCCGTAAAACAGAGTTCGGCAGCCTCAAAGCAAAAGACCGAACAGCGTGCCGGTTCTGTGAGCAGTTCTGCTCAAAAAACAAAAGCGACGGGCTCAGCAGCTTCAGCTGTCGCTTCATCCGATCAGGGAACTCAAACGGTAAGCAAAGCCGATATTACCAAGGTGGATCGTGCTGTTTTAAAAGCTGATCTGTCCGGTATCACAGTTGAAAAACTGAGTGAGAAAACTCAGTTTTCAGTTGCTGCAACGAGAAGAATAGTCGCTGCGGATCCGAAGATCGTTCAACTTGGCGACAAGCTGGTGCATGAAAATGCATTTGTCGATTGGGAAGATGGCGCGGACAAGCTGGAAGAGATACTGGAGAAGCTGCTGGACAGAAATGACGGTTATATATCAGCGGCGAAACTATATGAATATGCGCGCTCCGAGATGTATATGTTCCTGAACGATAACGACATGGACGATGAAGGGTCAGTTTATGAATTGGCCCGGCATCTTTTTGAAAAAGTCGGCTATCATGGGAAAAAGCTGGTCTTTCAATCTAAGACTCATATTTCCCGCAATGAAGCTGCAGTTACAAGCGTTGTAGATTTGATCCATAACTTTGCACAGCCGGATGGTGGCTTTTTCCGCGAATCTGAATTGATTGAGTACCTGCAGAGCGTGGGTGTAAAAACAGGTAATCTGCGCGGCGGTTTGATGAAGGTATACACAGAACCGAGTTTTTTGTTCTATGATGAAGGTGTATTTCTGGAAGCAAAGTGCATCAGGATGGACGATGCCTGGTTTTCAGAGGTGAAGTCGGCGTTAGATAATTTGTTTAATGATCTTGGCGATCACATTGTAATCCGTGATATCCAGCCCTGGTGGTTTTATCAGTTGCCTGGGCTTCCCGGGGGAAAACAATGGACTCCGGTTTTGCTCCAGAGTGTATTGTACTTCTTCGGCGACAAGGTCGGTGGGGCGCGGACAATTAAAGGTTTAAGTGGCCAGAGCGGTGACACGATTCATGCGATGTTGGTCAGCAAGGATAGCGAAATACAGACTTTCCCGGATGCGGTAGTGGCAGTTATAGTTGATGAGGGAATTCAGCAGAGGGATTTTGAGACGGAAGAATTGCGTCAGATTCTGATCAAGCGTGGTATGGTAGCAGGGAACGAACTGCTATATACGATGCCCAAGGCGTTGGCTGATGACGGCCGTTTTGCATGGGATGCCGCTGGTCAGCGTGTGGTTGTGAAGGTGTGATCTATGGCTAATGCTAGTTTTACAAGAGATGAAGCTATTCTTGCATTAGATGTGCTATATCGTTCTAGTGGGCAACTCCCGTCTGCAAATTCAGAAGAGATCAAAGAGCTTTGCGGAGTATTACAAGAACTTCCTATTCATCCGAAAGAGAATCGGAGAGTTGATTTTAGGAATGAGAGTGGTGTGAGAAATCAATTAGCTCTTTTCAAAAAAAGTTTTAAAAAAGGAGAAAAGGATCCTAACGTTGGAGCTGTCTTTTATTCAATAGCGATCGAATTCGAGAACAATTTGGAAGAATTACATCGAATTGCTAATGGTATTCGTAAAAACGTGACCTGTTTTAACAACCTGTTTGGTTCCGACTCTGAAGATGAGGGTTTTCCGGAAGGTGTTCTACTTGGTCATGCATATCGTGTGATTGAAAGAAGAGATGGGAAAAAGTGTAAGCTTGAACAAAGGTGTTCAATTTGCCAGATTGAACCAGATGTAATGTACCAGAAGGGAGATAGAATTCTTGAAGCTCATCTGATAGTAGATCCCTGTGATATAGTAGTCTCAAAAAAGTATTCAGCGCGTTGCTTTATTACAGTATGCCCAACATGCCACGCTGCATTACATAAGTATAGACCTTGGTTAAAGAAAAATGATTGTTCAATAATACTCCGCAGATAAAGGAGTGATAACCTGTGTACGGATATGAGTGGACTGAAGAGTACGGAATATTCCGTTTAACAATAAATGCCAAAGTTCAGAAAGAGATAAGACCTGTCTTCCATGAGGAACTAGATTTCTTTGGCATGGATCAATTTTGGAATTATCCAAAAGACACAGCTGCTCCTTTGTTATGGGCAGAAGGTGTTCGTAGATATATTTATAATGGAGAATGTGTAGCGGAGGCACAGGGAGGCGGAATATATAATAAGCCTAAGATAGTCCGTTATACAGAGGAAAGGCTGCAGTTAAAGCCAGTTGATGTCAATAGACTTTATGAGATCAACGAGCCGTTTATGGTTAGCCTTGAACAGAAAGCAATTCATTTTATTCAGGAGCAATATGAAAAGTATAGACTAAAGCAATATGCTTTTATATGTGCTTTCTCAGGTGGTAAAGATTCCATATTACTATTAGATCTGATTTCAAAAGCGTTAGCGCCAAGCGACTTCTATGTGGTTTTCAGCAATACAGGAATGGAGCTTAGCGATACATTAGAAGCAATTCGAAGAGCGCGAATCCATTGGTCAGAGTTGCGCTTTGAAGAGGCAAAATGCCATATGGAACCGACCGAAACATGGAAAGAAATAGGTCCGCCTGCAAGCCATTTGCGTTGGTGTTGTTCTGTTCATAAATCCGTACCAACTGTGCTGCTGATTCAAAATCTGGTGGGCAGAAACAGTAAAGTAGTTGTTTTTGACGGGGTACGTGGTGAAGAGAGTATTCGGCGTTCAAGATATGAAGAAGTCGGGGAAGGCGTTAAGAATTCAATCCAAATCAATTGCCATGCAATTTTAAAGTGGTCTTCAGCTGAAGTATTTATTTATCTGTTAAAGAATCAATTACTTTTTAATGATGCTTATAGACGTGGTATTTATAGGGTTGGTTGCAAAATCTGCCCAATGTCTTCTAAATGGCAAGATGCTCTAATCGCTGCTAATTATCCAGATGAAGTTGCAGATTCAATTCAACAGTTGGAAGAGATTACGGTTTATGCTAAAGGTCGTCTTGATAAAAAATACATAGAAGATGGTGGTTGGCAGTCCAGGGTAGGAGGAAAAATACTAAAACAAGGCGAAAACAGGGTACAAGAGGAGATTGATGGAGAAAAGCTTATCTTCAACTTAGTTCATTCAAGACAGAACTGGTTGGATGTTCTTCCTGTTTTTGGGAATGTTGTCGAGAAAAAAGAAAATGAGTATATGCTTCATACAAAACACGGCGTATTTGAAATGGAGTATAGTGATATTGAGGGAACACAGACAATAATAATATCACCGTTTTCAAAGCTAGATCGATATGCCATTGGGGCATTACGTTCGCTTACAAATAAAACCGCATATTGTATCGGCTGTAATTCTTGTATTCCGCAATGCCCAGTAGGTGCATTTCAAATAATCGACGGAAGAATAAAAATAAGAGAGTCCGCATGTATCCATTGTTATAATTGTTGTTATGCAATAGATCGTGGGTGCATGGTTGCAAAGAGTCTACATGTAAAGGGTGATAATGTGGCTAATCCAGATAAATACCGCAATTTCGGATTTAGACAGGCATTTTACAGTCATTTTTGTGATAATGGCATCCAATGTTTCGAAATGGAAGTGTTGGGTAAAGATCAGTATAAAGCACTCAAACAATGGCTTGCTGAAGCAGGTGTATTGAAGAGAACACAAAAAGGGAATAAAGAGATTATCAATGCTGAATTGACAGAATTAGGCGATAAACTCATTAGTTTTGGTCCGTATAATCCGTTCCCGTGGTCAATTATGTGGGCTAATCTTGCTTATAATTCTATTGTTTCTCGTAGTTTTTGCCTTAACGTAGATGTTGGAGAGACCTTTGATAGCGGTTTTCTTGTAAATTGTCTGGATAAGGATGTCGATGAAAAGTATAGAAAACAAGCGGTTAATTCCTTGTTGTCCACATTTAGAGATTCCCCAATTGGTGGAGCGATAAATCAGGGAATTAGTATTGATAAGAACTTGTATCTTCGCGCTGGTTGGGAGTATCCGCATGCGGTGGCTTTGCTTTATGCGTCGTATCTCTATGCGGAGCATACAGGGCGCAGGAGCTTTACATTTACTGAACTGGTGAATGCGAAGAAGAACTTCGATGCGCCCGGTATCTCGCCGGCAGATATTTATGCGATTGATGTGAAAAAGTTCCGGGAGATTGTGCAAGGCCTGGCGCTACAGTTTCCGCAGTATATCAGAGTTTCATTTGTGGCAAATCTGGATAATATCATTCTTGAAAAATATAGCTCATTAGAGATACTGGATCTGGCGGAAGAGTAAATCGGAAGGAGCTCATAAAATGCCTACTGAAAAATACAACAGTTATCTGGAAATCAATCCGGCATTTGAGTCTGTCGTTGATATTGATGCAGATAAGCGTAATGTCAATTTGTGGCGGGAGTATATCGTTGGCGATGATATGGTTACGCTGGTGGATTTCCTTTGCCAGTCATTAGGTAATGAAGCGCCGGATCTGCGCCGCTCGTTCTGGATCCATGGTTCATATGGTACAGGTAAAAGCTATGCCGCCGTGTTCGTGAAGCATCTGATAGAAGAAAAGCCTGAAGTGATTGATGCTTTTCTTGCCGGTTCCAGCCGCTTGTCACAGTATAAAAACAGGTTTGCAAAATGCCGTCGTAACGGGGATTATCTTGTCGTTTGGAAAACAGGCTGCACTGGGATCCGTTCCGGGGATATGATGTTGCTGGAAGCCGAAAAGGCAATTCAGGATGCTCTTCTCGAGAAGTTCGGTGAGGATGCGAATCTGGGCAGCAGTTCTTTGATGGATGCCGTTAAAGCAAAGCTTTCTGACCGTACGATCAATTGGGACGTCCTTCTTGAGACAACGGTGTTGGGAGAGGATTATTCCAGCGTGGAAGAACTCCGGCATCTGGTTGAAGTAGGGGATTTGTCTGCGTTGAAGGCAACTGCATCCGTCATCAGACAGAAAGGTATGGGACTGGTCAACAATCTTGAGACCTTCAAAGCCTGGGTCAGCGATGTCATTGATGCCAACAATCTTTCAAAGAGCGGTATCTTCTTTATCTGGGATGAATTCACGGAGTATGTAGCGCATAGCGATGATCATACAGTCATGCAGCAGTTGTCTGAGTTCTGCAAAGAAAAGCCGTTATTTATGTTCTTTGTTGTCCATCGCTCTCAGGAAATGCTGGATAGCATGGGGAATGATCGTTATCAGATGATTACGCATCGCTTCCATCAGGTTGAATTCCATGTCAGTTCGGATGCGGCATTTGATCTGATTGCCGGTTCTATTACCACGAGAAACGGAATGGAAGAGGCATGGAAGGAAGATAGAAAACTGGTCATTAAGACGATCAAGCCCTTCCTGCCGGATATGTCCGGACTGGATGACAAAATCAGTGAACAAATAGATACGCTTTGCCCGATGCACCCAATGACAATTCGTTTGTTGTCGCGTGTGGCGGAGAGTTTTGCCGCGGCGCAGAGAACAATGTTCCGTTTCATGAAGGACCGTTCGAGTAATGAGCATGGCTTCCTGGGCTATATCAACAAATATGGGCCCGACGATCAAGCGTGCTGGCTGACGCCGGATTGGCTCTGGGATTATTTCTTTACCAGAGAAAGCGATTTCAACGACAAGGATACCAAAGCGGCAGAATTCATCCATCATTATGAAGAGAACCGGCATTTGGTTCAAAATGATGAGAATGCTCTCAGAGTTTTTAAGGTATCCATGCTTCTTTTGGCGGTAATGTCATCGACAAAGGGTGTTTATGGCGGCACGAAAACACAGGGCGGCATTTCCTCAACCGTTGACTGCCTTGTTAACTGTCTTGCAGGCGTCATGTCTAAAGGTCAGGTGAAAGATCTTCTGGATACGTTGAGCGAGAGCAAGCTCATTCTGCAGGATGAGGCCGCAAATGGAGTGGTGCGGCTGCAGCTTCCGTTCCGCGGCGGCAGCGATGATGAATACAAAGTGCGCTATGATGCCAATGATAAGAAGTATACACGGTATCAGATGTTTTCTAAGGACGGCGTTTTTGCCCAGGAGATTGAGAAAAAGTCCTGGGATGAAAATGATGCGGCGTATAAGCGCATGAAGATCTGTGCCTGCTGTGCAGAGACTAATTCCATCAAGACGAGGCTGGACGAAATTCAAAAGGACCTGGCCAAGTTCCAGTATAAACTTGGGCTTCTCATCGTTACCGTTCGGGATGAAGCACAGTACATGTCAATTCAGAGCGATCTGGCGCAGCGTTCGCGTGAAATGAATGAACCCCGTCTCATGATTGCTCTTGTCAAGCAGCCGTTTACGGAGGAGGCTCGGAAGAACTGGCTTAAGAGCCTGACAAAGCAGGAAATTGCTTATGCAAGAGGGCAGACAGCCTCTGGCGGTCAGTATAAACAGGAAGCGGCATCTGGTATTGCCAGGTGGGTTGGTAGTGCAGTTAGCGGCAGTAAGATTATTGCATGGCATGGCGAACAGGTGTTCAACAACCTGTATGGCATGGCACATCTTCGCAAGACGGTCCATACGGCGGTTCTTGAAACGCTTTTCCCGTATGCGCCAGAGAGCGTAGTAGTTACGAATACCGCGTATAAGCCCTGCAACGATTCGGCACCCGCGGCAGGTATTACCCGTCAGACGAATAATGCCCAGTTGAAGAGCGTGCTGAACAGCCTGAAGACGGCGGGGCTCCTTGATCTTGTTTCAATAGATAAGATGGCTGAAGCTTCCGGGAGTAAAGCGGCAGATTCTGTCAGCCAGCTTGCGCGCATGATTCGCGATTCAATGCAGTCCGGTCAGAGGGTCGTTTTGGGCGACCTCTGGGAAAACCTGCAGAAGCCGCCGTTTGGTTATTACAACACCATTGCCTGCGGTGTGCTCCTCGGGTATGTGTTCTCATGTTACAAAGACAGCGCTTACAGTTGGACGGACAATGCCCAGAGTACGCATGTTTTGGGCGAGAATACACTGAAAACAATGGTCCTGAATATGTGCAAAGGGACCATGACCACGGATTATCTGTCTGCCGGTTCCGTCACGTTCCAGAAGTTCCGCGAATATGTGAAAAGAATCCTTCATTTAACGGATGCACAGGTCGCAAATGAAACGGAGTGCTGGCATAATATGCGTGAAGCGGTGACTAAAGCAGGCGCTCCGCTTTGGACACTGAAGTATTTGCCGGACATGGGTTACGGCGGGGCTAACTATAAAGATGCTGCAATGAAGATTATCGACAGCATGCAGCAGTTTATTGCCCAGGAAGGTGATCGCGAAGCTGCCATGAACAGCGTTTTGCAGGAGTTTAACGGCCGGGGTAAATTGAGATCATCGCTTGAAAAAGCGTTTCACGACAAGAATGTCATGAACACTGCATTCCGGACATTCCTGTTCACGGTATCTCCCGAACTGAATGAGATTGCCACAAGGCTTTCAGTACAGCCGGAAGAGTTGAGCGATAAGCTGCATATGGTCATGCAGAATGCGATCTACACATGGACAGAAGACCAGGTCAAAGAAAAACTACCCGATGTCGTAAGCGATTACAGTTATCTGGATACACTTAATGGAGTGATGGGCAAGGTTTATCACAGCACGGATAGTGCCAAGAGAGATCTTGTCAATGTGTTCAAATTCCTGCGCATATCGTTGGCAGCGATTAAGAAGACAAATGTTGCGTGGTATCCGGCGTTGGAAATCCTGCACAGAGTGTCCCAGAAAGGCACTGCACAGATGACAGCCGAAGAGCGGTCTGCAGAGGTCGAAGTGCTGAAGCAGCATGGGCAAAAAGCATATGATTGCCTGAAAGATGCCAAGCCCGTTCTTGCGGAAGTGCTGGAGTCCGAGGGGATCGAGTGCACAAAACCGGAACTTGACTCGATTTATGCCAATTTGAAGGACATGCCCTGTGATGCAAGCCTTTCTCAGTTTGAGAAGGAACTGAAGTCTCAGATTAGTAAGATCAGTCACGCGAGAAATAGGGTACTTCTGAAAGAACGCTGGTTTATTCTTACAGGTGAAGACAGTGTCAAAAACTGGTGTAAAACTCACAGCGTCCCGCTTCTCTGGATTTTAGAACGCGATCAGCAGAAGGCGGTCAGAACATTGATAGAAGTGCAGAACGGGGAAAGAACTCTGGATCAGAACGTGCAGTTCGCTCTCGAAACTTTGGGCACAATGGATACTTCGATTCTTACAGATAACGCCCGGATTGAAAAAGCGTTTATAGAAACTGTCGGTGAAGAGTATAGGAGTATTTACGAGGAAGAGCGTGATGTCCTGATTGCACAGGCGAAAATGAAGTTTGGCAATGATATGAGCGCCTGGAATATCAGTGATCTTGCGGTTCTTCAGAAAATGCTGAAACAGGCGCAGCAGGAAAAGGCCAAGAAAGAAAAACTGGCAAAGGCAAAAAGCTACGCGGAGGAAATGGATGCGTCCCTGTTGCGCAATCGTGTTGTTGCCTTCATGGAGAATCATCCGGAGTATTGTGACGACTTTACAAAAGAGCGGTAATTCTTATTCCATATTACGAGGGGCGTTTGAGCATGACAGTTGATCAGGTAATTCAAGATTTGATGAAGGAAAAACAGCTCGGTGTTCCTTCACGTTTCCCTTGTCGGGCCATCATGGTCAAGAACATAGAGGATTATTCTGAGTTGCTTTCCAAACTGAACAGAATCCCGGATGTTTCATTTGTCCTTTCCGCCGATCTGTTTCCTTCTGCAGATGTTATGCCGCGCTTTGAAAAACTGAGGGATGAAAAATATCGCGATCAGTGGTTGATTCTGCCTGGTGTCAGTGAGTATCTGCGCCTGTTCAATAAAAGCGAAGCGGATACGCAGCGCTTTGCGAAACTGTGGAATGGCCAGGTGCCGGCAACCAGTAAAGGGAGAATTCTGATTCCGTTATGGGGCTGCGAAGCTCAGTGGTATGATAAAGCGCTTCATCTTTGTGAAGATGAACGTCAGCTGGACTATTACTATGATTGCATAAACGAAAACTCAGAGGAACAGCATCTCAATCTTACCGTGTTGTCCGGCGAATTCGAACAGTATGTTTTCCAGCTTTCTGCCAGAAACAGCAGTATTTGTTTTGGTTTGCAGGATTGGTACGATTATTGGGCGGAAGCGGACAGGATTCGTGAAGAGCAGATTTTGCTGACGAAACGGTATGCAACGATCCAGCCTACAAGCGGGAGTATTCGGATCCGGGTAATCAGCGACAGCCTCTCGTTTATTCGTGAAAATATGCCTGGTGCAGAGATGCTGGATGATGAAGTGTGTCCAAAACAGGCGCAGGATTTGCTGTTTGATTACGCACTTCATGACTGCACGCTGGATGATGCGATTCTGGCAATCCTGAATGCCAACAAGTTCGTGGGCAAAGAAGTTATGAGCAAATGGAGCATCATGGGCCATGGAGAAAAGTATCTGGTAGTTCTTTGGCTGAAATTGCACGAAAAAGACGATTATCTTTGCCATTGTGTTTCAAAAGCAAAAAATGTAGATGATATCCCGGAACATATCCTGCATGATGTTTTTGGTATGTATCGCACATATCCGAAATGGATCGCCGAGAGCCAGGAACTCGTCAATGCCATGGGCCTTGAAAGAGATGAGGATTACTTCAAAGCCCTGGATGAAATACCGGCATATGAAGACAGACTTCAGTTTCTTTCTGGGAAGGACAGGAACGACAGGATATATTTGCTCAGACTTGTCGGCAAATGGCTCCGCTTGGATTCTGATCAGGTGTTTGCATCAAAGGAACTGGCCAGTATGTATCCGGCTCTTTTTGCCTATCTTGATGAGTCCGCTTATGACAGCGATCTGAGCAGATATTTCTCGCTTTATAAGGCCCATAAGCTTGAGAATTCCCTTCCAGAAGATGAAGATTTGTATTTCAGCGGTATACAGCCAGAGGATTATGATTTCCGATATGCTCAGCTGAGCAGCGAACTGACAGATGATTGCGTTATTCTCTGGGTCGATGCATTGGGCGCAGAATGGTTGCCGCTGCTTCTTTCAAAGCTGAAACAGGATAAAAAAGGAAAGATTAAGAAGTACGAGGTGGTACAGGCGACCCTGCCTACGGAAACCTGCTTCAATGATCAGTGGAATCAGATTGATGCACCGTATAAAAAACTGGATCTTCTGGACAAGTTGGCACATAAAGGCGTGATCGATGAGCCCGATTATTATACCTGTATCGAGGAGCAGCTTTCGTTTGTGTCCGGTATTCAGAGGAAAGTCGATGAGCTCCTGAAAGAATACCACCGTGTCATCATTACCGGCGATCACGGGACAAGCCGGTTGGCAGCACGCTTCTTCCATAAAAGGAGCGGTGCAAGTGTGCCTCATGGTGCAAAGGTTTGCAGTCATGGTCGCTACTGCCAGATACAGCCACAGACCGTTCTCACTCAGCCTGATATAGTCCTGGTTAAGGATAAAGCGGGAAATCAGTATGCTGTTTTCAATAATTATGATCATTTTATCCAGTCTGGTTTTGCAGCTGGTGCCGATGATGATAATGCGATTTACGGTGAAGTTCATGGTGGCGCAACGCCGGAGGAGATGCTGGTTCCGCTTATCGTGTTTGACAGCAATCAGGAGATTCCTCTAAAGGCTGAATGGCAAAGCAGCATGGTCAAGATCATGGCAAAAAAGGCGAAAGCGACGCTGAAGTTTAATCGCCCGGTAAACAGTCTGAATGTTAGGATCGGCGCTGTCTTGGGTACAAGTTCGCAGACAGCCGACAGCAGGGTATGGACTGTTGAGTTCCGGGGGGTTGAACCCAAAACGCATAATGTCACTGTTGCAGCAAACGGAGCTCTTGTTCAGGTTGAGATGCTGACGATTAAACCGGCGTTGGGTGGCGGAGAAGGAGATCTCCCATGAGCAGGAAAAAGGTATGCTGTGATTGCGGCAGGTCGTTAAAAAAAGATGAAGTTGCGCTGACGAAGAAGCTGATTGATATCGATTCGGAAGAATTCTATTGCTTGGATTGTATGGCCGATTTTATCGGTTGTTCGGTTCAGGATCTGAAAGAAAAAATTCAGGAATTCAAAGAGCAGGGTTGCACCCTGTTCCTGTGACGGAGGGCTAATATGCTGGAAGATAAAGTCAGGGAAGTATTTGCTGATATGATTGTTTTGAAAGACCCGCAACGCAGCGAGTATTTTTCAAATCTCAGTATTCCCTCATATATGCGCGATTGGCTGGTCATGAAGTTTTCGGATGAAGACGGTTCGATTGACTACGACAGCGTTCGTCGTTATATCAAGCGGTACATTCCGAGTCGTGAGGACTTCGAGCAGTACAAGTTCCAGATGGTAAATGGTGAAATTGTTCAGTTTCTTGCCCGTGTTCGTGTTTCTGTCGATGTTAAGCGTGGTAAGACAATGTTTGAACTGCCGGATTTCGGCGGTTCAAGAGGCGGTGCTGCCGGTGTCGTTGCTTATGATGTGGCTGAAGAGTGGCAGGAAACGCTGCTCCGCGAGAGCGAAAACTGGGGTATTGTCACATTATCCTGGGTTATGGAGGGGACACCATCCAATCCAAAGGGCGTTATCAGCATGGTAGATTACAGGCCGTTCTGCCCGTATTCAGTTGATCTGGAAGTTTATCGCGAAGCCCGGCGTGAATTTGACATTCATGAGTGGATTGATACGGTAATCCGGGCTGTGGATTATAATCCGGACGGTTACTGCGACAAGGATGGCAATGTGAGCGAGGAGACAAAGCTCTTCTTTCTGAGAAGGCTTCTGCCGTTTGTTGAGAAACGGGTTAACTTGATTGAGCTTGCTCCAAAAGGCACAGGCAAAAGCTACGTTTTTGAAAAAATCAGCAAACGCGGCTGGCTGATCAGCGGTGGTACTGTATCAAGGGCGTCTCTCATTTATGATAATGCCAAGAAAACCGGCGGGTTGCTGACACGATTTGATTATGTCGGCTTTGATGAAGTGCAGTCCATCACATTTGAGCAGCCAGGTCAGATCCAACAGGCGTTGAAACACTATATGGAATTTGGCGAGATTAAAGGCTTCGATGCCATGCTAACGGCGGATGCGGGCGTTATTGTTCTTGGCAACATTAACGCAGATCGCTTTGATATCAATAAAAACATGGTTGAGCATATCAGTGATGTGTTTGGTGAATCTGCAACCTTGGACCGTTTCCACGGGTTTATCCCTGGATGGGAGATCCCGAGAATGACTACGGGGATGATCGCCAAAGGCTGGGCGATTAATACGGAATATTTCGCAGAAGTGATGCATGCGCTTCGGGATGATCTGAGTTACGCGGCTATTGTGGATGAGCTGATTGATTATCCCTCAAACGCAGATAAACGCCATATGACCGCAATTAAACGTCTGTGCACTGCTTTTATGAAGCTTTTGTTCCCGCATGTTCAATCGGTAGAGGATATTGATAAGCAGGACTTTATCAAGTATTGTCTGAATCCCGCTATAGAGATGCGGTCGGTTATCTACAGGCAGCTCTGCATTATCGATCCGAAAGAATATAATGTGAAAAGCAAGCAGATACCTGAAGTTGTTTGTGTGTGATTGTTTAAGGGGAGTTCATTTTGATTTATGCTGACAACGCGGCCACAACAAGAATGGATCTTGCCGCTTATCATGCTATGCAGTCCTGGCTTCAGGTAGAATACGGGAATGCATCGCAGCCGTATTCTTATGCCCGGAAACCGAAACAGGCGCTTGCAAATGCACGGGAGATCATAGCGGCTTGTATCAACGCTCAACCGGATGAGATATATTTCACTTCCGGTGGAACGGAAAGCGATAACTGGGTGATTAAAAGTTCGGCTTTCTCTGATCCGGATCATCGTGAGACAATAACGACAGCTTTCGAGCATCATGCTGTTTTGAATTCGTGCGCGGTGATTGAGCGGCTGGGGTATCCGGTTTCTTATCTTATGCCAGATGAAAGTGGCAAGGTGTTGCCGGAGGCTCTCAGGGCTAAAATCACAGACAGGACCAGACTTGTTTCCGTCATGTTCGCGAATAATGAGATCGGGAGCATTCAACCGATTCGCGAGTTGTGTTCCGTGGCGCATGAGCATGGCGCGTTGTTCCATACCGATGCGGTGCAGGCTGTAGGGCATGTGAAGATTGATGTCAAAGAACTGGGAGTTGATTTTCTCTCTTCTTCCGCTCATAAATTCAATGGCCCGAAGGGAATAGGTTTTCTCTATATTCGCAACGGCGCTGATTTACTGCCCTACATGGACGGCGGTGCGCAGGAAAAGAAGCATCGTGCAGGGACAGAAAACATTGCTGCAATATCGGGTATGGCGGAAGCATTAAAGGGAAATTGTGAGTACATGGAGCAGAATGAGGAACACATACGCGGTCTGGAAACCATGATCCTTAATGCCCTCTCAGCTGCCGGCGTTCGGTTTCAACGCAACGGCGGGGATTATACTCTGCCGGGGTTGATGAGTTTGTCATTCCCCGGGTTTTCAGGTGAAGCGATTCTTCACAGGATGGATTTGATGGGGATTTGCATATCAACCGGGTCGGCTTGCGACAGTGTAAATACGGAGATTTCTCATGTACTGAGGGCCATTAATCTGGAAGACTCCCTGGCAACGGGGACAGTTCGAATCTCGCTGGGCAAGTTCAATACAGTTGAAGATGCTGCTAGGATTTCTGAGTCGCTGATCAGAATCGTAAAGTAAGTACCGGAAAGTTGGTTTTGCTATGTCCATCATTTTTGAGGAAAGTTCTGAACCTGTAGTTTCCACTGCTTCTAAAGATAATTCCGGTAGAAGAAGTGCTTTTGCGCTTGATGCTATTCAAGGACAGTCTAAGGCAGTTGACTTATTGAAATCATACTGTCGTGAAGCAAAAGAAAAGAATATTCCTCTGGAGCATATATTGCTATCCGGTTCTAGCGGTTTAGGAAAAACAGTGCTTGCTGAAGCAATAGCAGGTGAGATGGATGCCGTTTTAAGAGAGTTTTCAGGCAGTTCCATCTCCTCCGATGCTGCTCTTGTTAAGGCATTGACCACTATCAATGAAGGCGATGTGCTGATAGTTAAAGATATCCACAAGTTGAATATCGTGAAAATGAAGTATTTCAGCCAGCCTCTGAAGCGTTTCGAAATTGATTTGGATATTATGGATAGTACTATTCATCTTGAACTGCCACATTTCACGATGATTGCGACGACGAATCAGCCTGATCTGCTCGCTGATGAAGTGAGAAATGCTTTTGATATCCAGCTTGAATTAGAGTCGAATGTGGTCGAAAACATTCACCTGAGGAAAGGCAACAGGGTTTGTTTTAACTCGTTGCCTTTTGTCTCTCTATATATTGCAAATGTCATCGGTTATTATGATGCTCAAGGAAATGCTTTTTTTGTATCTGATCGGAACATGGATGCAGATTTCAAAGACGATATAGTTTTGATCAAGAAATCTTCTGCTCTGGATAGTGTTTTTAAGAATGTTTCAGAGTTTACTATTTCGCCCTGCCTTTGCGTGGGAAGGAAGCGAGGCGTTTATTATGTACAACCTTCGGAGACGGTTGAGTTATTATTAGAAAGAGATGTTGAGAGAAAAGCGAAAAAAGTCAATGCCCCTTTTCTGCCGTCGCATCCCTTAACTGTGGAATGCAGAGTTGAAAAACAGGACCCATGGCTGTTGGAAGCCAGAATAATCAATGTATCTGCAGATACTTCAATTCTTGATGACGAAGGGAACATTGATCCAACGGCGCTGTTTCATGAGTTGATGTATCTTCGAATGGGTGATTATCAAGAGAATGAAGCATTAGAGTAATGATGAGGTTTAATGAGAAGTTAAAAGAGAATATATCCGAAATAGTTGTAACAGTCCGCAAAATAGAGAAGATCCTGACTGAGAAACAGGTATTGCAGGAGTCTGTAATTAATCAGATCGCACACACATGCACGAGACTGGCGCTGCTGGCAATGGCAGCCTCAGATGAACTTGAGGTTGCAGGTGCTGTTGAAGACCGTCTGGTTCAAAGAGAGGTTGCGACTGCTCTATGGCAGATGGCACTCCATTTTATTGATATCCAGCAGGGCTGTAAGCTTGATGAGTTGCGTTATCATTTCAAGCTGATAGGGAAACACAGTAACAGTGTTTTACAGCTGCTCGGTCTGCCTGAGCCGTTGTTTGTGGATAGTGGTGTTGTAGAGGGGAAGCCCTCTAATGATTCTGTGATTACCCGTGCGCAACCAATGGCATCTCCGCAAGATGATGGTAATGGTGTGTTTTCGGCCGGTTCTTCAATTGCTGTTCCCTTGAATAATGTAAATGAAGAAGAGCGGCTGAGACGCGAAGTAAAGTCTTTGCGAGAGATCCTTTCTTCTTTGCTTCTGAAACGCGACCATCTTCTGCTGGTAGAAAGCAAGGAATTGGAAGCGTGGTATCTGAGGGAACTCGGCAATCTTGAGATTGAGGTCTTTTATGAAGAAAGCAATGCCAGATATTTGCAGCGGAAATATGAGCTTCTGGTGGCGGCGGTTAATCGCAGCGAGAAGATATCCAGGGAAGAGGTAGAGAACAAACTCAAGGAACAGGCAGAAACCTTCCGTAAAGCTTATGAGGAATATATGCGTCACGCGCAGGAGACCAACGATACGGTTCGGCAGCGTCGCGAAAACGTGAAAAATGCTGCCAATAAAAACGGACAGGAAGAAAAAAGGAATGAGGATGCTGTTGAGGCTGATGATGTAAGCAACGTCAAAGATCAAAGATCTGAGGAAGAGCCGCCAGAGGGAGAGAAGCGCCTGAAGCAACTCTACCGGAAACTCGTTAAGGCAATGCATCCGGACCTGCATCCCGATCAGGATGATAAAACGAAAGAACTGTTTAAGAGAGTGATTCATGCCTACGAGACGGGCGATCTTCAGACGCTTGAAGAAATAGACAGCATAATCAACGGATTTGTTCCGGAAGAAAGCGGAAATCCATATGGTGCGCTTCTAGTAGAAAAGCAACGACTCCTGCAAATGATTCAGAGCATCCGTGCTCAGATTTTTATGATTCTTGGTCGTTTCCCCTTTACAAAACGAGAGCTGTTAAATGACCCCGCAAGATTGAAGTTAGAGCGTGAAAAACTGGAGGATCGTTTGATAAAGGCAAAAGAAAAGGCAAGAGCCTACAATGAGCGTATTATCGAGATTGAAAGGCAGCAAAATGGATGATTTAATTCTGAAACCTGCAGATGCCGAACTGGTTTCAATGCTCGACAGCTGGAAAGCTTTGAGCATGCCAATGCCTTATGAACGCGATATTTATCTTTTAGCTGTTCCGGTTGCAGGTACAAGTTATAAAGAGAATATCGGCGAGCTGGCAGAGCATCTGTCAGAAGGAGATCTGGTAACGCTGATCCGTGAGCCGGAGAATCCATACGATGAATTTGCCATCAGAATGGATGTGGATCTGGATGGCGTTCCGGGCATTGGTCCGGGTGAAGGGGATAAAAACAATCTGACTAGGAAGATGGGTTATATTCCGCGGGCGACAAATAAAGTGTTTGCCCGCCTGATGGATGCTGGAAAACTGCTGTTTGGCGTGATTAGAAGTGTAGATATGATAACGGATGATTATTACCGTATCATGGTAAAAATCTACATGCGTGATTAAAGAACCGTTATCGTAAGTGCCGGGGGGTGCTTTTGTGGCGAAGGACAACAGACAGAAGATTAAGCTTTTGTATCTCATGGAGATGCTGCGGCAGGATACGGACGAGCAGCACCCGCTGACTACCAGTGAGATCTGCAGGCGGCTGGGGGTGAAGGGCATCACCTGCGAGCGGCGCACCGTCGGCATGGATATGAAGGTGCTGAATGATTTCGGATACGAGGTCATGTCCTGCACGGTCGGGCATGAAAAGGCCTACTATGTGGACGACCGCAGTTTTTCCGTACCGGAGATCAAGATTCTCATGGACGCGGTGCAGGCGGCAAAGTTCATCACGCCGGGAAAGAGTGATGCGCTGGTTTCAAAACTCGCCGCACTGGGCGGCAGCCATCAGGCGGAGATCCTGAAGAGCAACATCGTCTGTTTCAACACGCGCAAGCACACCAACGAGATGATTTTCTATAATGTTCAGGCGTTGGAGGATGCGATCCGGGAGCGGAAAAAGGCTTCGTTTCTGTACTTCGACCTGAATGAGAAGCGGGAGCGGGTATACCGCAGGGACGGCGCGAGGTACGTGGTGGATCCCATGGCGCTCGTGTACGACGAGGACAATTATTATCTCCTGTGCTACAATCTGAAGCACGAAAACGTGACCACCTACAGGGTAGATCGGATGGAACGGGTTTGCGTGGAAGAGGAGGATGTCTGCCCGCAGGCAATTGTGGAAAGGGACATCCACGGCTACACTTCGCAGGTCTTCAAGATGTTCAACGGCGAAGCGAAGGAGTTTACCATCGTGTTTGACGAGTCCCTGCTCGGAGCGGTTTATGACCGGTTTGGGGAAGAGGTCGAAGTCCGGCGGGTCGGGGAGAAGCTCTGCAGCATTACGGTCACCGTGCAGGACAGCCCGGTGTTCCGTGGCTGGCTTGCGCAGTTCGGCGATCTGGTTAACATCGCATAAAAATCGACAGTTAAAGCGCGTCCCGTTTTTCCCTCTTGACGGGGAGACCGGGCGCGTTTATAATGCAGTCAAACAGAAATAATTATTTCTTTTTGAGAAGCAGAGGTGTCTGTATGCAGTACAAGAAGCCGGAGTATTTTGCCGGGATCGAGCGTTTCATCGATGAATACAAGGATATGAACGGGGGAGCCTCCCCGTCCATGAAGGTGATCGCCCGGGGCGTCGGCCTTTCGGAAGGCACCGTGTGCAAGTATCTCAAGGTGATGCGGGAGAAGGGGATTGTCGAGTGCGAGGGCCACAGGCACATCACGACCCGCCGGTCGCGGGGTGACGCGCAGGGGTCCTTCCAGGCGCCCGTCGTCGGCACGATCGCCTGCGGGCTCCCGATTCTCGCGGAAGAGAACATCGAGGAGTATGTGCAGCTCCCCGTGTCGCTCTTCGGGAAAGGGGAGTTCTATGTTCTCCGGGCGAAGGGCGACTCGATGATCGACGCCGGCATTGACGACAGGGACCTGGTTGTGGTAAGGCAGCAGAACACAGCGGACTATAATCAGATTGTGGTGGCGCTCATTGAGGACGAGGCCACCCTGAAGCGGTACCGTCCTGAGGCGGACCGGGTCATCCTGCATGCGGAGAATCCGGAGTTTGAGGATATCATTGTGGATTCCTGTGCCATTCAGGGTGTGGCCGTCAAGGTGATCAAGGATCTCACCTGAATTGTTTCTTTTTACAATTGCCTCTTGACATCCGGCGATCTTTCTGTTATCTTATTACGCAGAACGGCGTAATATGCGGATTTTGCGGAAGGAAGCCTGTTGCCGGCCTCGTGCGGGCCGTATGGAGGTATTTGTATGAGAGAAGAGAATATGCGTTTTGGCCAGTTCATCCGCGCCAAACGCCTTGCCGACCGGCGGGAGCTGACACAGAAGGACGTCGCCGACCGGTTGGGGATCTCGCTGACCCTTCTCAGTGATATTGAGAAGAACCGCAGAAAGCCCTTTGACAGTGAGAAGATTGAAGCTTTCTGCGCTTTTCTGGAACTGTCAGACGCCGACCGCAGCCGCATGTACGACCTTGCCGCGCGGGAGACCGGTGAAGTTCCTTCGGATATTGACGACACCTTTATGTACTCCGATATCGGGGACATGGCGCGGCACGCCCTGCGCCTGTCAAATGCCGGTGTGATCGGGGAAGAGGACTGGCGGGCCTTTATCCGCCAAATTGAGGAAAAACGGGGGAAACCGGATTGATTCCTTTCCGCTGGCGCATACGGGATAAGACCCGCACGCCGATCATTCGCAATGAAGACATCTGGGAATATGCCGAGATGCTGGTCGGGGACTACCGGCCGTCCCTGCTGCGGGAGCCGGGCCCCATTCCCGTGGAGCATTTTCTGGAGAGCTATCTCGGCGCGTCTCTGGACTACCAGGATATTTACTTTGAACGGGGCGCGCAGCCCATTGCCGGCGCGACGGTTTTTAACGATGAGAGGATACGGGTGTTCGACCGCGAGGGCCAGTGTACACGGGTCATCGAAGTGTCGGCCAACACCATCATCATCGACAACTCAACTGTGGCAGCCGGAAACAGAGGGTTCGCGGCGTTTACCGGTTTGCACGAAGGCGGGCACTTTACCATGCATCCCGAAGTGTATCAGCTGAACCCGAATCAGTTCTGTCTATTTGAACCGCAGAAAGACGGATCGGGCGCGGTCTGCTGCCGCAGGAGTTCTCTGAGCAAACGCTGGTGCGGCAAACTGACCCCCGAGCAGTACCGGGAGCACCAGGCGAACACCTTCGCCGCATTCACCGCCATGCCCAGGCAGACCTTTATCCCGCTCGCCGGGGAGCTCATCCGGAAGGCCGGATACAGGGACGGCATCTTCGTGGATGTGGAGACAGACTGGGAGTGCGAGTCTTATCTGGAGAAGATCTGCAATGAGCTTGCCGGAGTCTACGGCATGTCCTTCACCGCGGTGAAGATTCACCTCCGGGAATTGGGCCTGCTGATGAATCTCCCTCAGTATCTGGATTATAAGGACCAGCTTGCGGTATCATTCTGATTTGGTATTCACCGGCGGCCTGCCCGGCTACAGGTGCGGACCGCCGTATTTTTATCATGTGAAATTACGCAATTTTGCGGAATTTGCGGAAACAAGGAGGACTGTTGTATGAATGAGATGAAGTACCACCTGAAGTGTCCCTGCTGCAGGAAAGGGGAGACGCTGTCGGACGGGAGGGCAAAAGTCACCCTCTCGGTCCGCTGCGAAAAGTGCCACCAGTTTTATCTGGCGGATCTGGACAGTTTAATCACCAGGCGCGCCCTGCCGCAGCGCAGGCGGGGACGTCCGTAACCACTGCTGACTGACCACCGGGGCTGTGTACAGCCACCACTAAGGCCGGAGCAATGCGGGTATGAACCATACCTGCACTGTTCCGGCCTTTTCCTTTTGCATCACCCGGCGATAACGGCCGGTTGATCATAATCTTCGGTTGCTGCGGCAGGCCGCTCCTGCCGACCCTACGGTTCCCGAAGATGACAAATTCATAAGACGGCAGCGCTTAGGGTGCGCTGACCAACACCGAGACGGAGGGATCTCGATGGTCAGCTGCGCCCTTTTTCGTTGGGGTTCCTCCGAACATTTTTGGAGGGATTTCAATGAATTATCAGGAGATTATTGCAAAAGTCGGCATTTCCTTGGCTCCCATGGAAATTGAAAGCGTCGAAGATATGGAGTTCATGCCGATTGACCAGGGCTTTGTGACCAGGATTCTGGTTGGCAAACGATGGGTGAAGGTCTTGCTGGTTGAGGCTGAACCCGAGGTCTGCAGCCTGATGCTGGCGGATCTGAAGAAAAAGTACAACAGTTTTTATCGGCAGCATCGCTGCCTGGTGCCCGGGGTTCGCAAGGACTGGATTCGTTGCCCGGAAACCAATCACTGCGCTTCCTGTCCATACGGCAGGGAACCGGAGCAGTACGACCCGGGACTCGTAAGTCTTGAGGGAATGTTCGAAGCGGAGGAGGACGTCCCGGATCCGGGGTTTTCCGTGGAAAGGATCATGGAATGGAGGGAGATGTTCAACGCGCTGGAAGAAGTGAGCCCTGAGGCAGTTCGGGCGATAAAGCTGAAGATAGCCGGCTTCACCCTTCGTGAGATTGCGGACAGCATGGGCAAATCGGTTGCGGCAGTTAACCGCCTGATTGAGAAGGCACGGGCGTTTTTCGAGGATTATCTGGCGCAAAAATGAAAGGTCAGCAATAACAAAAGGAGGAGCCGGCGCAGGGCTCCTCCCTTCCTTTATGGTATTTACAGGAATTCTCGCAGGGCATCGCTCCGGCTGGGATGACGCAGTTTCCGGATGGCTGTCGCCTCAATCTGGCGGATGCGTTCACGCGTCAGGCCATACGCCTGCCCGACTTCCTCGAGTGTTTTCGGTACGCCGTCGTCAAACCCGTAGCGCAGTTCCAGGATCTTCCGCTCGCGCGGCGCCAGGGTATCCAGAGCCCTGCGGATCTCTTCTTTCATCCGGGCTTCCATGGTGATCTCTTCCGGGTCGGCGGCATTTTCGTCAGGGATCACGTCAAGCAGGGTGCTGCTGTCGTCTTCCGGGCAGAGCGCCGCGTCCAGGCTCAGCGGCTCCAGAGTGTACATCCGGAGTTCCCGCACGGTCTTTAAAGGCAATGCAGCTGCCGCGGCAATTTCCTCCTCGCCGGGCTCGCGTCCGAGCTTCTGCCGCAGCTCGTCTGTGGTTCGGATCAGCCGCCTGCAGTGTTCCGCAATATGCTCCGGGAGCCTGATCACGCGGCTCTGTTCGGCGGCGGCCCGCTGGACAGCCTGCCGGATCCACCAGACTGCGTAGGTGGAAAAGCGGGTACCGCGGCCGGGGTCATACTTTTCCACGGCTCTCATCAGCCCGAGGTTGCCCTCCTGGATCAGGTCCTCCAGAGGGAGATCAACCCTCTGGAAGCGCTTGGCGACGTAGACCACGAGGCGCAGGTTTGCTTCGGCCATTTTACGCTTTGCCTGCTCGTCTCCGCCGGCTGCGGCTTCCGCCAGCTCTTTTTCTTCCTCCGGCGAAAGCAGGGAGTATTCCCCGATTTCTTTCAGGTACCGGTTTAGACTGTCATCGGCAGGGGAGTCATCGGGCTCTTGGTCCGGAATTTCGTCTCCCTCTTCCGGGTAGATCTCCGCGTCATACCGGAGAACCGGGTCAAACATCACGGTTTCCTCCTTGCTATTCCTTCCGGTACGTCCGGCAGGTGTAACCGTCGGCGCGCAGCTTCAGCCCGGGCAGCCAGTCCGGCGTCTGCCCCATCAGCCGACAGATTTCCTCCACGTCGTCCGATTCGATGATCACTTCGTCATGCACATGCCCGACGACCGGGTACCGCCACAGGCGTTTCATGGCATCCGCCAGCAGGTCGCGGCTGATGGCCTGGACAATGTTTTCCGTCAGCTTCGGCCCGTAGGTTTCGATGCGGCTCCAGTGCCTGGCGGCGTCGAGACCGTCATAGGTGATGACCTCGCTGCCGTAACGGCCTTCCTCGATTTTGGCTCTCAGATAGCAGAGCTCCCGTCCGGAGGGAATGGCAACCCGCAGCATCTGATTCTTATACTCAAAGCTAAGCGGTCCGGCCACGGCAGTCATCCTCTCGGTGACGGCCTGTTTTGCGGCGCGGTCCACGTCCCACCAGAATTTCACGATCCTGGGGTTTGCCTCCCGCCAGGAACTGACCAGTTCGTCCAGTTCCTCTTCCGGCGCGCCCATCTCGAGAGCGCCCATGCTTTTCAGCGCCCCGGTGCTGCCGCCGTAACCCAGCGCCAGTTCGGCGATCTTGCCTTTCTGGCGGAGCTCTCCGTTGATGCCGTGCTTTACCACGGGTACGCCAAACATTTTGCTGGCGCTTGCGGCGTATATGTCTCCGCCCTCATCGAATACCCGTTCCCTCCAGCGTTCACCGGCAAGGTGCGCGAGCACTCTGGCTTCAATGGCGCTGAAATCCGCCACTGTGAATTTCTTCCCACTGCTGGGAATGAATGCGGTTCTCACCAGTTCGGAGAGTACGGCAGGTACTTCGCCGTAGAGGAGCGCTACGGTTTCCTCATCGCCGGCCTTTACCAGCGCCCTCGCCACATCCAGATCCGGGAGTTTGTTCTGCGGCAGGTTTTGCAGCTGGACCATCCGCCCGGCCCAGCGGCCGCTTCTGCTTGCTCCGTAGAATTGGAACATGCCGCGGCATCTGCCGTCGCTGCAGACGCAGTTCAGCATCGCCTCGTATTTCCGTACGCTGCTTTTGGCTGCCTGCAGCCGCAGCGAGAGGACTTCCTGTATCAGAGGGTCTGTGCTTTCTTTCATCAGGGCTTTGGCTTCCTTCCTGCCGAGGCTGTCCGCTTTCAGTCCGCGGCCCTGCAGCCACTCTTTCAGTTGAAGGACTGAGTTCGGGTTTTCCAGCCCCGTCAGGTCCCTCATGCATCTCGTGAGTTTCGCCCTGGCGCCGGCGTCCATCTTCACGGCCTGCTGCACGAAGTCCGTGTCGATCCGGATGCCCCGGTCGTTAATTTCCTGATCGAGGGCATATTCCTCCCAGACCCGGTCGGGAACGGGGAAGTTCTTCAGCTTTTCCTGTATCTGCAGTTCCGCATCCACGTCCCGCCTGTTGTAGGCAAGGAAGCGCTCCCATTCCAGCGGCGCATCCGCCGGACGCGTAAAACGCCGTTCCGCAAACAGCGTCTGCTGGCTGTCATTGCCTTCAGCCTCCTTCGTCATGGTCGGTACGCAGAACTTCCGGATCAGCTCTTTCCCTTCGCTCAGTTTCTGCTTTTCCAGCCCGAGCACGGCGCCGGTCATTGCCAGCCCCGGGGGCAGCCCGTTGTAGGCGCTCAGCACCATGCTGCATCGCCAACCGGCGGGGTCGAGGAAGGGGAGACCGTGGTAGCCCGGTACCAGTTCCGGTTTGATTCTGTTCAGCCAGCGGCTCAGGCAGACGCGCTCGAAGCCTGCGTTGTAAGCCCATTTCAGCACGCGTCCGTCATTCAGCGCTTCCAGGATCTCTTCCGGCGGCAGCTGTCCGCCGGCCACGTCGTATACAAGCGGCTCCGCGCCGTCCACGCTGACGCCGAAGAGCAGGATGTCGAAATCCGGGTCTTCTGCGTAGCGGTACACGCCGCATTTGGAGATGTCCGCCCCGCTGCGGGTTTCCAGGTCAATGCTCAGGGTTTTCATGCCGTGCACCATCCGTATCTCTTCCCGTTCCGGATGCGGTTGATCATGCTGATATCCACGTCAAAGTTCCAGGCAAGCTGCCTGTCCGTGTGCCCTGCGAGCATGCCGAAGCGGATGCCTTCTACATCCGCAAGGTCCAGTTTGCAGCGCTTCCCGCCCTGAAGGTAGATGTCGTGGTTGTTTTCCGCGGCATTGCCAAAGCGCAGGTTTTCGGGCCGGTTGTCCGTGGGATCTCCGTTGTTGTGCAGCACCATCATGCCTTCCGGGCAGGGGCCGAGAAAAGCGGCGGCGACCATGCGGTGCACCTGCTCCTCTTTGTTGTGGTGAATGTAAAATGACAGATGTCCGCTCCGGTCGCGCACCCGGGGCCGGATGATGTTGTTTTCATCCAGTCTCCTGCGGCGTCCGCAGTCATGGCAGCGGATTCTTCCCGCCGTACTGGCCTGCAGGATGCCTTCGTAACCGGGAACATCTTTCCATGTTTCAGGTTCCATCATGTTCTCCCAAATAAAAGATTCTCCTACTCACTCCTGCCGCACACAGGCGGCAGGAGCTTTCGGCGTTTCAGACGTTATCGGGGCGGGGGAGAAAGGAGAAAGCCCCTTGCCCCGTCCGGTTAAATCCGTATCCCTCGTCCCCTCGAAGAAGAGCCCAACGCAGTGGGTCTTCATCGAAAAAGGACGAGCAGCGTAGTGACTGAGCTTTCCCGTTACGCCGGGGAAGCGAATGGATACGCAGCTTGTGAGGACGTCATCCGAGAAAGTCGTCCTCGTCATCGTCGTACCCGGCAAAATCAACGTCGGGGGAGGCGCTGAAGCCGAGCGGGGTACCGTCGCGCAGCTTCTTCAGGCAGCGCAGGCCGCAGCCGATTCCTTTGTTTACGCCCATGTTGTACGCGTAAAAGTTGACGCTCGCTCTCCCGATCACACCGGGGTAGAAGTCCGCCGGGTCGATAATTTCCTGTTTGTCCCGTCCAATGAGCCTGGGCCTGGCAACGCTGGAAGCGTCCAGGTAGTAGGCGTTCCTGTAGGCAGGATCCTGATCCTTCCGGGTATCGCCGTCTTTCAGGGGGTTGTTTACGTCCTTGAAATCCGCCTTCAGGAATCCGGCGTTTTCCTCGTAGCAGTGCCGGATCGCTTCGCGGAGTTTCTGGACGGTCTGCGTGTCGCTCTTCGGGACGATCAGGCAGGCTCTGTATTTCGGCTTGCCGCCGGAGACGGGAGCATACGGCTCAAAGAGGTGAGGGTAAGCGAAAACCGTGTCGGGTCCGGTAACTACTACTTCAATTTCTTTTTTAGGCATTTTCTAAATCCTCCAGTTCATAATCTTTAAAATCTTCCGCCGCCGCGTTCCAACCGGGGCGTTTGTCGCTCTCCGGTACAAGTACCGGCTTTCCGGGTGGTTTCACCACATAGTCGCTCAGCAGTTCTTCAAACTTCTTCCTGCCGAGCTGCCTGGTCAGCGCGGTGATGCCGCGCAGCTTTTTTTCATACGGGTCGTAGCCGGCTTCCGCCACGATGGCGGCAACCGTCGGTTCATTCCGGAACCGTCTGGTACTTCGCCCTTCCGCGAGCTTCCATCCGGGGTAGGTGACGCCTTTCAGCGCCTGCTTCAGGGCGAAAGCTTTCAGGTCATCCGCCCAGCTGACAAGGGTTTCCACCCTGGGCAGCAGTTCGCTGATTTCCTCCGGCGTCAGCTTCGCCGGTTCCTTCAGTTCCTCTTTCGCCAGTTCCAGTGCATACTCCGAACGCGCCCGGCAGCTGGCCTTTACCTTGCAGAACACACAGTGCGCACCGGCGTGGAATTCGCCGTCTCCGGCGTAGGCCAGTTTTGCAGCGGGTTTCAGCACTTCTTCCGCCCATTTCAGCAGCTCGTCCACCCCGGTTTCCCAGGTGTCCACGTTGTCCCTTCTGGGCTGATAGATGCTCATCTTCACTCTGCGGATCTCGTACAGGTCGCCGAAGGTGTCCAGGGCTCCCAGGGCGTAGCACATCAGCTGGCTGTTTTCTTCCGCCTGTACCAGAACCCCGATCCCGTATTTCAGGTCGATGATGTGCAGCGTGCCGTCGGCCACAATGACGCAGTCGCCGGTGCCGAATCCGTGCTCCACCCATTTCGAGAAGTCCAGCGTCTGTTCCACGCAGACCAGCGGGTCTTTGCAGGTTTTCTTCGCTTCCGCGATCTGTTCCAGTACAAAGTCCCGGTAGCCCTCGGCGGCTTCCTGCATCTCCCCGTCGTAGTAGGAGAGGTTCTCCGTGGGATCCTGACAGGGCCGGCCGAGCGCTTTCTCCAGCAGGTACTGCGCCAGCTCATGGGCGCAGGTGCCCTGCATGGCGTATTCGCTGCCGTAGTCCGGTTCCTCGGCGCAGAGCCTCGCGCTCGGCGGACAGAGCAGCCAGCGGTGGCTGGCACTGGCGCTCAGGTAGGCGTGTTTTGCCATCAGCTTTTCTCCTCCGGCATGTTCAGCTCAATGCCGTTTTTCCGTATGAACTCTTCCACTTCGGCATCCAGTTCAGCCAGGACGGCGGGATCAGTCAGCTGCGTCAGGGCAGTGGCGCCGCGCTTTACGATCATGTCCCGCATTTCCTCCCGGTAACCCATGGATTTCAGCGCTGCCATTCGCTGCCGGACTTCCACCGTGGTAACAACGTGCACAGGTTCCGGCTCCCGTGTCGGGGCCTCCTGCCGCTCAGGCTGTTCCGGCTCGTCTCCGTCTTCCTTCTTTAGTTCCGGCGGTACGGCACTCGGATCCTGCAGCGGCTCTCTTTCGCCCTTCTGACCGCTCCGGCGTTCTAGTAAATAAAAGAATGCTTCCAGGTCGTTCAGGGCTTCCCGCGTGCTTGCGATCATTTTGTATCCCATCGTGATCAGATCGCTCAGCGTAACCGCGGTTTCACTCATAACGCTCATATAAAGATTGTTCCTTTCCGAGGTGAGTCTCACCGTCGGCCTTCGTATCCGGTTTCGCATTGCTGCAGTCAATGCGGCGCGGGTCCGCCGGCCTTCGGTGGAATTTGTCCCTCTACTTATAGAACCCCAATTACGGCCCGTTTTTTTCGCTGCGCGGTGAAAAACATTTTGAATGTCCACCGAAAAATCTGCCCTCTGTCTGGGGTTCTATAAGTAGGAGGAGTTTTTATGCTCCCGCCGGTCGCACGCGCGTTTCTTTTTCATCCGTGTGCGCGGAAAAGCCGCGGCATCCGGCACGGTGCAGCTCGGTGAAGGGCGTTTCCGGTATTTGCCCAATGCATCGTGATTTTCTTCCAGTGGAAAGTCCCTGCAGCGAGGTACACCGACATTCATCCTCACAGGCTCTATCGGGTTTTGCCGGGAGCCCTATCTTTGAAAGGAGTTTCCATGAACTTTACCCTTTACACCGCCGACTGTACCGGCGACCGCAGGAACTGCCTGTATCCCCATAAGACCCCGATCCACTCCGCGGAGGATCTTGCCGCAGCCGCGGCGTCAGATCATGTGGCTGCCGCCTACGCCGGCAATTACCGCAGCGTCCAGAACTTTCTGTCCTCCGATGTCGTCGTCATGGATGTGGACAACGAGGGCACGGATGATCCGTCAGTCTGGGTTTCGCCGGAAGATCTCTTCCAGGAGTTTTCGGACATCTGCTATGCCATCGTACCTTCCCGCAATCATATGAAAGAAAAAGCGGGCAGGTCCGCCCGCCCGCGTTTCCATGTGTATTTTCCCATCCGCCCCTGTACCGACGCGACGGCCTATGCCGCCGTCAAGCGGGAGATCCGGAAGCAGTATGCCTTCTTCGATCCCAACTGCCTGGATGCAGGCCGCTTTCTCTTCGGTGCGCCTGCCGCAGCGGAGCAGATCCTCTTTCATTCTGGTCCCTCGACCATTGACGAGGTCCTTGCCGCCATGACTGCCTCCGCCTCCGATTCCATTCAGGAGGGCCGCCGGAATGCCACGCTTTCCCGTATCGCCGGCAGGCTGGTGAAGCGTTACGGCGTGACAGAGGATTCCTACAGGCTGTTCCTGGAGCAGGCGGAGCGCTGCAGTCCGCCCCTCAATGATGCGGAGCTCTCCACCATCTGGGGCAGCGCCCGCCGCTTTGCGGCGAAAGTGCAGGCCCAGCCGGGGTACATCCCGCCGGAGGCTTACAGCCCTGCGGCCCAGGAGTCGCTCCGCCCCGCGGACTATACGGATATGGGCCAGGCGAAAGTCCTCTGCATGGATGCGGCAGGGGAACTGGCCTACACCGCGGCCTCCGGGTTCCTCTGCTATAACGGCAGGTACTGGGAGGAATCCGACGTCAAGGCCGACGGCCTCGCCATGCGCTTCCTGGACCGCCAGCTGGAGGATGCTGCCGCGAACCTTTCCGCCACCCGGGAAGCCCTCCTGGCTTCCGGCGTCAGCGAGCTTGCCATCCGTTCCGGAGGCAAGACGCTGGAGCGGCAGATCGGCCTCTCCCAGCTTCCTCTGTACAACGCTTTCGGTTCCGCCCTGGAGTACCACAAATTCGTGCTGCAGCGCCGCAATATGAAGTACGTCAAGTCTGCCCTGGACGCCGCGAAGCCCATGCTGGAGATGGCGCCCACCGACTTCGACGCCGATGAAAATCTACTCAACACCCCCGAAGGCACATGGAATCTGCGGACAGGGGAACGCCATGATCACGATCCTTCGGATTACCTCACCCGCATGACCGCCTTCGCCCCCGGCGAGGAAGGCAGTGCGGTCTGGCAGGCTGCCCTGAACACCTTCTTCCGCAATGACGCGGATCTCATCCGCTATGTCCAGCAGATTGTCGGTCTGGCCGCAATCGGAGCGGTGTACCAGGAAGCGATGATCATCGCATACGGGGACGGCAGCAACGGCAAGTCCACCTTCTGGAACACGGTCTCCGCCGCACTGGGGAATTATTCCGGCCTGATCTCCGCCGATGCCCTTACCGTCGGCTGCCGGCGCAATGTGCGTCCGGAACTCGCGGAAGTCATGGGCAAGCGTCTGCTCATCGCCTCAGAGCTGGAAGAGGGGACCCGCCTCTCCACTTCCGTGGTGAAGCAGCTGTGCAGCACCGATGAGATTTCCGCGGAAAAGAAGTACCGGGATCCGTTCCGCTTCCGTCCGACCCACACGCTGGTGCTGTATACGAATCATCTGCCGAAGGTCGGTGCGTCCGATCGCGGGATCTGGCGCCGCCTGATCGTCATCCCATTTGACGCCGTCATCACAGGGAAGGGGGATATCAAGAACTACAGCAAGCATCTGCTGGAGCATGCCGGTCCCGCAATCGTTCAGTGGATCATTGACGGAGCGAAAGCGGTCATTGAGGCAAATTATGTGCCCGCAGCACCGCCCTGCGTCCGGGAGGCGATAGAGGCGTACCGCGGTGAGAATGACTGGCTCTCCCACTTCCTGGATGAATGCTGTGACACCGGTGAGCCGTTCAGCGAGAAGTCCGGAGAACTCTATGCTGCGTACCGTGCTTTCTGCGCAAGAACAGGGGAGTATACCCGTTCCACGACCGATTTCTACAAGGCGCTGGATCAGCGCGGTTTCGACCGCAGCCGCAAGAAAAACGGCGTTACCGTGTACGGCCTGCGCCTGCGGAATGCTGAAGATGACCTTCCGCTTTAATACTATGTAAACCGAAAGGAGATTGTATTTATGCTCGAAAGATTTATTGAACAGAAGCTAGTCGCCCGTGTTCGGCGCGAAGGCGGGCTTTGCCCCAAGTTTGTCAGCCCCGGCTCAGACGGCTGGCCGGATCGTCTGGTATTGATGCCCGGCGGAAAGATTGCCTTTGTCGAACTCAAGGCTACGGGTGTAAAGCCACGTCCGCTGCAGCTGCAGCGTCACGCACAGCTGAGGGATCTTGGCTTCTCCGTATTTGTCGTGGACGATCCCGCGCAGATCTCTGATGTGATAGCCCTGCTCACAGCGAAAAACCGCCGCAAAAAAACAGCTGCCGAGCCCAATTCGGAAGCCCGTCCATGAGTATTCCGGTTCAGCGCATCTCGCACCCTTCGGGCACTCGGGTCGCATCACCGGCACAAAAACCGATAGAATTCATTCCTCACGCTTATCAGCAGTTTGCCATTGACTTCATCCTGTCTCATCCTGTTTCCGCAGTTCTTTTGGATATGGGCCTTGGCAAATCGGTGATTTGCCTGACCGCTATTGAGCAGCTCATCTATGACCGGTTTGAAGTGAATCATGTGCTGGTTGTCGCGCCGCTGCGTGTGGCGACCATGACGTGGCCGAATGAGCTCCGCAAATGGGTTCACTTATCTTCGCTCACATTTTCTGTTGCCACTGGAACTCCGTCGGAGCGCCGTGCGGCCATTCTGGAGCGCTCGGATATCACCATCATCAACCGTGAGAATCTGTCTTGGCTTGTCTCCTCCGGCCTTTCCCTCGACTATGACATGCTGGTCATTGACGAGCTCAGCAGTTTCAAAAACCATCAGTCCCAGCGCTTCAAGGCCTTCATGAAGCTCAGGCCGCATGCCGCCCGGGTGGTCGGCCTCACCGGTACGCCGTCCTCGAACGGCCTCATGGATCTGTTCGCAGAGTACCGCTGCCTGGACATGGGTCAGCGTCTCGGGAGGTTTATCGGGCAGTACCGGGAGCTGTACTTTACCCCGGACCGCCGGAACGGGAACATCATCTATTCCTACCGGCCCCGTCCGGGTGCACAGGAACAGATCTACAACAGGATCCGGGATATTACCGTATCCATGAGGGCAATGGATCATCTTCCCATGCCTGAGCTGATTTTCAACACCTGTCCCGTCCGGTTCTCCGCTTCCGAGCGGGAACAGTACAACACCCTGCGCGCGGACCTGCTTGTTCCCCTGCAAACCGATGAGTCCGGCAGACACATGATCACCGCCGCCTCGTCCTCACAAGTTCCGCATCCATTCGCTTCCGCCACTGGAGTGCCGAAAGCTCAGTCGCTCCACTGCTCGTCCTCTTCACGTCAAACCCGCTCCGCTGGGCTTTGCCGTGATAATACCAGTGTAGTGACTGCGGCAAATGCCGCAGCGCTTTCAAATAAACTCTGTCAGCTTGCCAACGGCTGTGTCTATTCCGATGACGGGAAAGCGGTTGCGTTCCACTCCCGGAAACTGGACATATTGGAGGATCTCCTTGAATCCGCGACGTCACCGGTTCTGGTGGCTTACTGGTACCGGCATGACCTTGCCCGCATCAGGGAGCGTCTTTCCTCACTTGGGATCAGCTTTGCCGAGCTGACCACACCTGCTGCAATCCGTGAATGGAATGCAGGGAATCTGCAGGTCGGCCTGATCCACCCGGCATCCGCCGGCCACGGCCTGAACCTTCAGCAGGGGGGTCATCATCTCATCTGGTACAGCCTGTCATGGTCATTGGAGCTCTATGAGCAGGTGAATGCGCGTCTGTGGCGGCAGGGGCAGCAGTCCCGTACCGTCATCATCACGCACATCATAGCGGAGGGAACAATTGACGAGCACATCCTCTCAGCCCTTGCCGCAAAGTCAAGCACACAGAACGCGCTCATCTACGCCGTCCGCGCAGTATTGCCGTCATAGAGTCATGTCCCATATGAACAAAGGAGTTGACGCCTTGTACTTAATCGATACCGACTATGTCCCGGAGCAGAGCGCCTTCCGCGGCCGCCCGCAGAAGCCCCTGCTGATCCTGATGGAGTTTCTCCGCCGGGACAGGAAAGTCATGGAGATCTGCTTTACCCGTTATGAATATAAGGACGCGGCAAGCTGCCGCTCCACATTTGCCAAGACCATCAAGTATTACCATCTGGACGGCCAGGTTGCCGTCCGTCTGGCCGGAAAGCAGGTATATCTGATCCGGCTCGACCCGGAAGGAGAGGAGGAATGTCCGTGAATAAAAAGGATGAAATTCTCAGCATCCTGAGGAATCTGGAACTGGACCGCACGGCAGTCACGCTGATGCAGGAAGATATTGCCCGTATCGCGGAGGACCAGAAAAGGGAAGGGCTCCCCGCCCTGCAGCGGGAAGCTCTGGAAAAAGAAAGGTTGGAGCTGCTCTCCTGTATGGTTGCCACGGAGAATCACATCCGTCGCGTGGAACGGCTGTTGGCCCTTCTCGCGCCGGAGGAGCGTGAGGTGCTGGTGAAGACGCTCATCTGTCCGTATCCGGAAGCGGTCTTTGATCTTGCGTCAGATTTCAAATGCGAGACCACACGCATCTACCGCCTCCGCGCCCGCGCCATCAGCAAGCTCGTCCGCCTGCGTTTCGGCGCGGGGGAGTGAGAAAGGAGTTTTCGTATGAAGTATGAAGTTCCCATCTGGCTGAAAGCCAACCTGACACTCGAAGAGGCCGCAGCCTACTTCGGGATCGGTATCAACAAGCTGCGGGAGATTACGGAAAGCGACCACTGCCCCTGTGTTCTCTGGGTAGGTTCCAAGAGACTGATCAAAAGAAAAAACATGGAAGAATATCTGTCCCGATTGTACTCAATTTAACAGAAAACAGACATTTTTTCATAAAAAACATGGACGAAGAGTTCATTCTGTGGTATAATAATATTGTGCAGCATAACTCTTTGCCCATAAGAAAGGAGACTTATCTTATGGCAGTAGAGAGACGCAAAGACAACAGTCGTAAAGTATTGAAGGAGGGTGAATACCAGAGGGCAAACGGCACTTACGAATACAGGTGGACTGATTACAAAGGGGTGCGGCATTCCCTTTATGCCAAGACGCTCAAAGAGCTCCGGGTGCTGGAAGATCAGCAGATCCATGACAGTGTGGAAGGCCTTGAGGTTTGCAGAAAAGATCTTACCATAAACGATCTTTATGAGCTCTGGATCAGAATCAAACGGGGTCTGAAAGATAATACGTTTCAGAACTACAAGTACATGTACACACAGTTTGTACAGGACGGTTTCGGTAAACGTAAAATCTGGAACCTCAAAAGGACGGATGTCCGGGCGTTCTACAACACTCTTGCGGATGAAAAAGGCCTGAAGCCAGCCACGATTGACAGTATACACTCGGTTCTTCATCAGGTCCTGGAGCTTGCGGTCGAGGATGAATATCTCCGGTACAATCCTGCAGACAAGGCGCTTAAGGAACTGAAAAAGGCTCACGCCGATGTTTCGGAAAAAAAGCGGTCGCTGACCGTTGAGGAGCAGGAACTTTTTGAGTCGTTTCTGAAGAACAGTGAGGAGTACGGCAAATGGTGGCCCATCTTCACAGTCATGCTCTGGACGGGCATGCGTGTCGGGGAAATCACCGGTCTGAGATGGTCTGACGTTGATTTTGATGCCGGCATCATCCATGTCAATCATACACTTGTATATTACGATAAGGGCAAAAAAGCCGGTATGACATTTGCAATCAACACACCGAAATCAAAGGCAGGTCAGCGCACAATCCCCATGCTGCCCATCGTCAGGGAAGCCCTGGAACAGGAAAGAAAAAATCAGGCAGAGTCCGGGATCTGTTGCAAGGTAACCGTTGATGCTTATACGGACTTCATTTTTGTCAACCGTTACGGCGGCGTTCAGCATCAGGGGACACTGAACAAGGCACTTGCGCGGATTATCCGTGACTGCAACTATGAGCAGCTGGACAGCCATCAGGGAAAGGAGAATGTTCTTCTGCTCCCTCACTTCTCCAATCACTCCCTGCGGCATACCTTTACCACAAGGATGTGTGAGGCAAATGTCAACGTAAAAGCCATGCAGGCGATTCTCGGCCACGCAGACGCAGTGACAACTTTGGATATTTATGCGGATGCAACGGATCACCTGAAGCAGGCTGAGCTCATCCATTTTGCAGATTACTTCCAGAAGAGACAGCCGGTAAAAACAGGGGTTTGCTGACCGATATCTTTACGACAGAATTACCACAAGCATACCACAATCGTACCACAAAAAACGCTGTTTTATGTAGAGCAGCAAAGAGTTGCAAAGGCTGAATAAGTTTCGGATTTCTCCAATAGTGCCCAATAAAGACTTTTAAAGGCCTAAAAAGTTCTGTAAATTGGGCAATTGGAAATCCCGACCATGAAGCCGTTGGATCTGCCGAAAAAGGATGCGCAGGAAACTGTTGCAAAAGCTGCGGCGTCTTCAACTGCAGTTCCGCAAGAATCTGTGGCGGAAGAAAAGATCGACTTTTCCAGCGTCGTAATTGAACCTCTGTTCCGGGATCAGGTTGATTTTGAGACCTTCTCCAGGTCTGACTTCCGTGCAGTCAAAGTGCTTGCCTGTAAAGCGGTTCCGAAATCCAAGAAGCTTCTGCAGTTTACTTTGGACGACGGAAGCGGCGAAGATAGGACCATCCTGAGTGGAATTCACCCCTACTATGAACCGGAAGAACTGATCGGAAAGACATGCATTGCCATCACGAATCTTCCTCCGCGCAAGATGATGGGCATCGACTCCTGCGGTATGCTGATCAGCGCAGTGCACCATGAGGGCGAAGAGGAAAAACTTCACCTGCTGATGGTCGATCCTCACATCCCGGCAGGGGCAAAACTGTACTGATTCAGATCTGCCGTTGATAAGTTATACTTAATAGTGAAATCTGGAAGATATTCAAGGCATAAAACCACCTAAGAAGGTGGTTTTATGCCTTGTGTGTATTTATATTCAGAATACAACAAACCGTTATTTGCGATAAAAATTCGGTTTTCGTTAGCGCTAAGAAGCCAGAGGAATCTGCTGCCTTTACGAAAAATCACTTTACAATCAGAAAGCATAGCTGTATAATTGCATACAATCACACAGCTATTATCTGCGTACTACTGTTATGCTGTTTGTTAAGAATCAAAGGAGAAACCGTTATGTTGGAACTGTCACCGAAAACCAATCTGTTGGAAGAGAACGACTACCGCTATTCACTTCAGGATGTTAAAAACCCGGTTCTTTACCGGGATGTCTATAACTATGATGAGATACCGAAGGTTGCGTTCAACCATCGGCGTGTGCCGATGAGCATGCCTGAGGATATTTGGATAACCGATACTTCCTTCCGTGACGGGCAGCAGGCATTTCGCCCGTACACGCCCGAACAGATTGAAACATTGTTCAAACTGATGTCGCGCCTGGGGGGGCCTTATGGACTCATCCGGCAAACGGAATTCTTCATCTACTCCAAACGCGACCGCGAAGCGATTGAACGCTGCATGTCGTTGGGGCTTCGTTTTCCGGAGATTACGACCTGGATTCGGGCTAGTCGCGAAGACTTTCGCATGGTTCGGGATCTTGGCATCCGGGAGACAGGCATTCTGGTTTCCTGCAGCGATTACCACATTTTTAAAAAGCTGCAGATGACTCGAAGACAGGCAATGGACATGTATCTTGCAACGGTAAAGGATGCATTTGAAGCTGGAGTGATGCCGCGCTGCCATCTGGAGGATATCACCCGCGCGGACTTCTACGGTTTTGTAGTTCCTTTCGTGAATGAACTCATGAAACTTTCCGATGAAGCCGGGATTCCGGTACGCATCCGTGCCTGCGATACTATGGGATACGGTGTTCCGTATACTGAGGTTGCTCTGCCGCGAAGTGTTCCTGGAATTATTTACGGCCTTCAGCATTATTCCGGTGTTGAGAGTGAGAATCTGGAATGGCATGGCCACAACGATTTCTATAAAGCAGTTGCCAATGCGGCAACCGCCTGGCTGTACGGTGCCAGTGGAGTCAACTGCACGCTTCTCGGAATCGGGGAACGTACGGGAAATGTACCGCTGGAAGCGATGGTATTGGAATACGCCTCGCTTCGCGGTTCTCTGGATGGCATGGATACAACTGTCATCACCGAAATTGCGGAGTACTACCAGAAGGAAATCGGATATAACGTTCCGCCGATGACTCCCTTTGTAGGCAGGAACTTTAATGTGACGAGGGCCGGTATTCATGCCGACGGTCTTCTGAAGGATGAGGAAATTTACAACATCTTCAATACGGATAAACTTTTGCATCGCCCCGCGGGTGTAGCCGTCAGCAAAAATTCCGGCCTGGCTGGAATCGCTTACTGGATGAACCGTACATACGGCCTGAAAGGGAAAAAACAGTTGACAAAACACAGCTCCCTGGTTCAGGATTTAAAGGCATGGGTCGACACGCAGTATGAGGACGGGCGCACGGCTTCTCTTTCGGATGCAGAACTGGAAGAAAAGGTCAGTGAACTGACCGACGGCAGCATGAAGCCGCAGATATAACTAAATGATGTAAACTTGTGTGGCAGTTGCATGACAGAAAGGAAATGACATGAGTAACCAAGGCCCACTGAGACCTGAAGAGTATCTGGAGCCCGATTGTCCTCTTTGCGGAAATCCCTATGAATCTCAACATCCGGTAAGACCGGTTCCTCAGCAGCGGATTCTGAACAAACTGGATGACTATATGAGCCGCCGGGATTACGATGGCGCGGAGCGACATCTGCTCTACTGGCTGAAAGAAGCGGAACAGGGAAGAGATCTTCGCGGGCAGCTGCTGGTATGCAATGAGCTGATTGGGCATTATCGAAAGACAGGCAGCAGGGAGAATGCTTTCTGCTATGCGGAACTGGCACTTTCGCTTTTGGAAGAGATGGATTTTGAAGGCAGCATCAGTGCCGGCACAACATATGTAAACGCCGCGACAGCATACAGCGCTTTTGGTGACAACCAGCGCGCATTAGAACTGTTCGAACGTGCAAAAGCACTATATGAATCCACACCGCATACCCAGGCGCATCTGTTGGGCGGGTTATATAACAACATGGCCCTTGTCCTGCAGACGCTGGGCAGATTCCCGGAAGCGTTTGAGCTTTATAACAAAGCCATGAAAACGATGGAGACAGTTCCCGGTGGCGTACTGGAACAGGCGATTACCTGCTTGAATATGGCGGACGCCGTTGCGGCACAGTTTGGCCAGGAAGAGGGAGAAGCGCGCATTTTTGAACTATTGGATCGTGCTGATGAGCTGCTTCACGACAAATCTGCGCCTCATAACGGGTATTATGCGTTCGTCTGTGAAAAATGCTCGCCCACTTTCTCCTACTACGGATACTTCGCCGTGGCGGAGGAACTGCAGCGTGAGGCTAAAGAGATCTATGAAAGGGCTTGAACTTTCACAGGCTTTTTTCGAGGAGCATGGAAGACCGATGCTGGAGACACAGTTTCCGGAGCTTCTGCCTTTTCTCGCGGTTGGGCTGTTTGGAAGCGGATCCGAATGCTTCGGTTATGACGATGTGACTTCTCAGGATCATGACTTTGAGCCTGGTTTCTGTATCTTCCTCCCGGGAGAAGACGTGGTGAGCCGGCGGGACGCTTTTCTTCTGGAACGCGCATATGCAAAGCTGCCCCGTAGTTTCATGGGTTATAAACGCAGTGTTCTCTCTCCGGTGGGAGGCAACCGCCACGGTGTACTGAGGACTGCAGAGTTCTTTAACCGCACAGTCGGTTCAGTTGATGGAACTCTGGACCTGATGCAGTGGCTTTCGCTGCCGGAGCAGGCCTTGGCGGAGGCCACAAACGGGAAACTCTTCTTCGACCGGTATGGAGAAGTGTCAGATATCCGCGAGAAACTCCGCTGTTTTCCGGAAGGTATCAGGCGAAAACGCTTGGCAGGTCATTTACTGCTGATGGCGCAGGCCGGGCAATACAACTATACCCGCTGCCTGAAACACGGAGAGACTGCCGCTGCGCAGCTTGCAGCGGTGGAATATGTCAAAAGCACGCTCTCAGTGCTGTTTTTGTTAAACCGCAGGTATCAGCCTTATTACAAATGGGTGTTCCGGGCACTGAGGGAACTCCCGGAAGGTGAAAAGTATGCGAAGATTCTGGAAGAACTTTTAACCACAGGCAATACAGAAACAGAGGCAAAGCAGAAGGCCGAAACCATTGAAAATCTTTCCGCATCCATCAGTTCCATGCTGAACGACCAGGACCTGACTGCACGCCGCGGAGATGATCTGGAACGGTTGGCGTATTCGGTAAATGACGGAATCCAGGACGGCGAACTGCGCAACATGCATGTGCTTGCTGCAGTCTGAACTGTCGGTAAACTTGCTTTTTCAACCTTTCCATGCTACACTGTAACAAATCCGTAAAGATGCGGGTGCAGAACTGGAGGAATCGACTTTGGAAACCCGATACACTTTGTGGTACAGCCCGGCTCTCGGTCGGGATATGGCGTGCAAATCGTGGGGTCACGGCGGCAGGCCGGTGCTTTACATTCCCTGCCAGGACGGGCATTATTATGACTTTGAAAACTTCGGTATGGCGGATGTCTGGGCGCCGTTTATTGACAGCGGCCGAGTAACCGTTTTTGCGATTGATACCATGGATTCCGAGACCTGGTCTGCCAAGTCGGGGAATCCGTACTTGCGTATTCGGCGGCATGAGCAGTGGATCCGCTATATCACGGATGAAGTGGTTCCCTATATCCGTACGGTTTGCCGGGAGCGCGGCTGGGAAACCGACCCGGGCGTGATGGCATTCGGCGCAAGTCTCGGTGCCACACACGCGGTCAATCTGTTCTTCCGTTTTCCGAAGCTGTTTGATTCGCTTCTTGCCCTCAGCGGACTATACAATGCCGACTACGGATTTGACGGTTATATGGACGATCTGGTTTACTTGAACTCACCGCTGCACTATCTGCCGAATATGCCGCTGAACCACGAGTATATCTCCCTGTATAATCAGCATCACGGTGTGGTCTGCACAGGCCAGGGACCATGGGAGATTCCTGATTCTACCCGCGCTCTTCACCAGGCGCTCAGCGACCGGGGCATCGAAGTCTGGGTGGATTATTGGGGGTATGATGTGGCGCATGACTGGGATTGGTGGTTTAAGCAGGTCCAGTACTTTGTCCCGCAGCTGCTCGAGGCAGAGGGCAGATAAAGAAAAGAGAGATTAGATGAAAAACGTTGTATTTATTTCTCCGAATTTTCCGACTAACTATTGGCATTTCTGCCAGGAACTGAAGAATGACGGGGTAAATGTACTCGGGATCGGAGATCAGCCATACCATGAATTGAGCTGGGATCAGCGAAACAGTCTGACGGAGTACTATAAAGTAGATTCCCTCGAAAATTATGATGAAGTCTTCCGCGCAGTAGCCTTCTTTACTTTCAAATACGGCAGGATCGACTTCCTGGAGTCAAACAATGAGTACTGGCTGGACCAGAACGCGCATTTGAGGACCGATTTCAACATTCCCGGATTTAAGGTGGAAGATCTGCACCGTATCCGCTACAAATCCGGGATGAAGGAGTACTACCGCCAGGCCGGGATTCCGACTGCCCGCTGGCATATCGTCGACGATCTGGATGGCTGCCGTGCTTTTATAGAGGAAGTTGGTTATCCCGTCATCGTAAAGCCGGATAACGGCGTTGGAGCCAGCAGCACCTATAAGCTGGAAAATGAGGATGAACTCCTTCGTTTCCTTGCCGATCTGGATGGAAGCATCCTGTATATCATGGAGGAATTTATCGATGCCACGGTAAACTCCTATGATGCGATCATCAACTCACGGGGAGAGCCGATCTTTGAAACCGGCAACGTCACGGTTTGCTCCATCATGGACAGTGTGAATTATAACGATGAAGCGGTATATTACATTCTGAAGGAACTGCCCGAGGACACGCGCAGATTCGGCCGTGCTGCGGTGAAAAGCTTCGGCGTAACCAGTAGGTTTGTGCATTTTGAGTTCTTCCGCCTGAATCGAGACCAGCACATTGGGCAAAAGGGCGAACTGGTTGCGCTGGAAGTCAACATGCGCCCCAGCGGCGGATTTACGCCGGATATGATCAACTTCGCCCACAGCACAGACGTTTATAAGATCTGGGCGGACATGGTTGCGTATGACCGTACCAACATTCCGGAAGGGGAGCATGCCTTCTGCGCATTCATCGGCCGGCGGGATGAGAGAGAGTATGCCTATAGCCATGAAGACATTCTGGAACGCTACGACCGAAACCTCCGCATGGTTGAACGGATGCCCGAAGCACTCTCGGACGCTATGGGCGATCAGGTTTATCTTGCGACTTTCTCAACCAAAGAAGGCCTGGAGGAATTCTTCCGTGACTGTCTGCTTGGCAAATAGGTTCAGAAAAAGAACAAGAATTAAAACCACCGGTTAGACCGGTGGTTTTGTTGTTTATATTTCTGTTTAATATAGGCACGTCATTTTGCATCGATCGTGCTGACAGTGATGGTTGTTTCCTCCAGTACATCCAGCAGAACCCGCACAGTATCCAGTGAAGTAAAGATGGTCACATTGTTTTCAGTGGCGCAACGCCGGATTGCGACACCGTCCTCGAGGTGCGGTCCGCGCCGGATTCCGCGTGTATTGATGATATAGCTTACATAACCGGCACGGATGCTTTCCAGGATTTCTTCACTTCCTTCCGAGATCTTCTTTTTCGCACGGGTCCTGATACCGTGTTCTTTCAGGAACCTGGCTGTTCCGGCAGTAGCCTCCACGTTGAAGCCCATGTCGTAGAATCTTCTCACCAGCGGCAGGGCCTCTTCCTTGTCTTCATCGGCGAGAGTCACGAATACGGTTCCGTAGTTCTGCAGCTTCATGCCGGAGGCCTGAAGCGCTTTATACATTGCCCTCGGCAGCTTATCATCGTAGCCGATGGCTTCCCCTGTCGATTTCATTTCCGGTGAAAGATAGGCGTCAAGCCCGCGAATCTTGTTCCAGCTGAAGACAGGAACTTTCACATAGTGCCGTTTCCGCTCCTCCGGGTAAAGATCAAAGATGCCCTGCTCCTTCAGACTCTTACCCAGAATAACCTCTGTTGCAATGTCCGGCAGTGCCCAGCCGGTGCTTTTCGACAGGAAAGGAACCGTCCGCGAAGAACGTGGGTTTACCTCAATGATATAGACGTTATCGTCGCGATCAACAATAAACTGGATGTTGTACAGGCCTACGATGCCGATACCGGGACCCAGCTTCTTTGCATATTGTAGAATAATCCCTTTCACTTTATCTGAGATGGAAAAGGCCGGATAAACGCTGATCGAATCACCGCTGTGTACGCCGGTACGTTCCACCAGTTCCATAATCCCGGGCACAAACACATCGCGGCCGTCACAGATGGCGTCGACTTCAACTTCCTTGCCCTGAATGTATTTATCTACGAGGACGGGCTTGTCCGCGTCAATTTCCACAGCTGTTTTCAGATAATGCCGCAGCATCTCCTCATCGGCAACAATCACCATGGCCCGTCCGCCGAGCACAAAGCTCGGACGTACGAGCACAGGATACCCGATCTCTTCCGCTGCCCGGACACCGTCCTCCACGCTGGTTACCGCACAGCCTTTGGGCTGAGGAATGTTCAGTTCCTCAAGAATCTTTTCAAACTGATCACGGTCTTCCGCCCGTGCAATGGCATCACAGTCCGTTCCGATCAGATTGACTCCCATATCTGCCAGCGGCTGTGCAAGGTTGATTGCGGTTTGCCCGCCAAGGGAGGCAACAACGCCTTCCGGCTGTTCAAAGTAAATGATCTCCATGACGTCTTCCGGAGTAAGGGGCTCAAAGTATAATTTGTCGGCAGTGGTATAATCGGTGGAAACAGTTTCTGGATTGTTGTTGATAATAATGCTCTCGTATCCGTTCCGCCCGATCGTCTGAACAGCGTGCACGGTGGAGTAGTCGAACTCCACGCCCTGACCGATCCGGATCGGTCCGGCGCCGAGCACAACGATTTTTTTCTGATCCGAAAGTCGGCTGTCGTTTTTGCCGGTGTAACTGGAGTAAAGATAGGCGATGTACTTTCCGGTATGCAGTGTATCAACCATCCGGAATACCGGGTGGATACCGTTCTGCAGCCGCTGTGCCCGGACAAAGGACTCCGATGTGCGCCACTGTCTTGCGATCTCCCTGTCGCTGAAGCCCATCTTCTTGGCCTCAGCAAGTACGGAAGCATCCCCAAGATGGACGTGCAGTTTTTCCTCCATTTTGACAATCTTTAGAATAGATTCCAAAAAGAGTTTCGTGATCATGGTCAGTTCATGCAGGTGGTCAATGCTTTCACCGCGGCGAAGCAATTCCGCTACGGCAAAAATACCGTCGTCTCGGAATTCCTTCAGGTAATCTTCCAACGCTTCAGTTTTAAAGTCATCAAACTTGGCGTTTCGGAGATGGAATACGCCCGTTTCCAGAGACCGCACGCTCTTCAGCATGCATTCTTCGAGATTGGAGCCGATCCCCATGACCTCGCCCGTAGCTTTCATCTGCGTGCCGAGGGTGTTTGGCGCATCCGGAAATTTATCAAAGGGGAAACGCGGAAACTTTGCGACGATATAGTCCAGCGAGGGTTCCATGGCGGCGGTCCCTCCGGCAACGGGAATCTCTTCCAAAGCCATTCCCATGGCAATTTTCGCGGTGACCCGAGCGATCGGGTACCCTGATGCTTTGGAAGCCAGGGCCGAAGAACGGGATACTCTGGGGTTCACTTCGATCAGATAGTACTCGCTTGAATTGGGATTCAGGGCAAACTGGACATTGCAGCCGCCTTCAATTTTCAGCTCCCGGATGATCTTTAACGCGCTGTCGTTCAGCATCTTCAGATCCGCGGCGCTGAGGCTGAGAATAGGCGCAACCACAATGGAATCTCCCGTATGCACGCCGACAGGGTCGACATTCTCCATCCCGCAGATCGTGATGGCATGGTCGTTGGAATCGCGCATAACCTCGAATTCGATTTCTTTGTATCCTTTGACACTTTTTTCGATAAGGACCTGGTTTACCGGGGACAGTTTAAAGGCGTTGTTTCCGATATCAAGCAGTTCCGCTTCATTGTTGGCAAAGCCGCCTCCGGTGCCGCCGAGCGTAAATGCCGGCCGAAGAACGACCGGATAGCCGATCCGTTCAGCCGCTGTTTTTGCTTCCTCCAGATTATAGGTGATTTCAGAGGGAATAACCGGTTCCCCGATGGATTGGCACATCTCCTTGAACAGTTCGCGATCCTCCGCACGCTCAATCGAGCGAGCGCTGGTTCCGAGCAGTTTTGTTCCGCACTCTCTCAGGATGCCTTTTCGATCCAGCTGCATGGCAAGGTTTAATCCGGTCTGGCCTCCGATTCCGGGAACAATGGCATCAGGTCGCTCATAGCGAAGAATCTTGGCTACATAATCCAGTGTCAGCGGTTCCATGTAAACCTTGTCTGCAATGGCGGTGTCCGTCATAATGGTGGCGGGATTGGAATTTACCAGAACAACTTCATAGCCTTCTTCCTTCAGGGCAAGACAGGCTTGAGTTCCGGCATAGTCAAATTCGGCAGCCTGGCCGATCACAATTGGGCCGGAACCGATAATCATCACTTTCTTCACATCAGTACGTTTTGCCATGTTCAAACCTCCGAATGAGATGGATTGTGTTTCAGCAGAAGGATTGCTGTGCCGTGTCAGTCAAAGAATGTTTCGGCAGAGTGGACAACGGTACCGTTAAATGCGGTCAGCACGCAGCGTCCGCGAACATTCCAGCCTTCAAAAGGAGTGGATCTTCCAAGGGAACGGAAGCGGGAGGAATCCAGAGAATACTCGGTACTCAAATCCCAGATTGCGTATTCATTCTGCATCGGGATGCCGAAGCGCTCCCGCGGGGAAATAGCCATCAGGGTGACTAGCTGTTCCAGCGTAATGAGCCCGGACTGAACAAGCCTCGTATAGAGAACGGGAAAGGCAGTTTCCAGCCCAACGATCCCATTCAGACTATTTGCAAATCCTCGGGATTTCTCGTTTTCAGAATGCGGAGCGTGATCCGTCGCGATCATATCTACTGTTCCGTCAGCAAGCGCTTCCAGCAAAGCCGTACGGTCAGCCTTCCCGTGAATGGGCGGGTTCATTTTAAAACGCCCTGAGTCTTCCAGCTGAGCATCATCCAGCAGCAGATAATGCGGTGCGGTTTCACAGCTGACGTCCAGGTGAGACTGTTTTGCTTCCCGGATCAGGCGTACTGATTCGACCGTAGAAATATGGCAGACATGAAAAGGGCAGCCGGTATCATAAGCGATACGGATATTGCGCTCAACTTCACGCCACTCGCGCTCACGCGGATCGTTATATCGCATGTCTTCACAGTGCCCTGCGATCACTTTACCGAGAACTTTGCAGCGCTGCATGGCCTCGCGCATCAGGCCTTCATCCGCAATACCGACTCCGTCATCTGAAAAAGCGACAACATAGGGTGCGAGATCCTCCAGATCCGACAGGCGAGTGCCTTTTTCACCGATTGTGACAGAGCCATAGGGGAGTACCCGGATGGGAGCCTGAGCAATTCGGTCGAGCTGCGGCTTCAGGTGTTCAACAGAGTCCGGAACCGGGTTGAGGTTTGGCATGGTACAGACAGCCGTGGTGCCTGACGCGGCTGCTGCGGCAGCACCTGTTTGAATGGTTTCTTTGTACGAAAAACCCGGCTCGCGAAAATGCACATGCACATCACAAAAGCCGGGGAAAACAGCATATTGGTCCGGGTTCAGCACGGAAACGGAACGGAAGAGAGGAAAAGAGGAAATGTCAGCCAAAGCCGGTTCTTGAACCCCTATTCTTCTGATACCGTCAGGAAACAGCATACAGAACCCCTCCATCAGCGGGCAAAATAAGTGCCCTGCCGGAGAATGGCAGGACACAGAAAGCAGGAAACCCCTGCATATTTGCCGAAATACCTTGCCGACCTCTCCGGATCGCCTTAAAGCTGCCATGATTATATCGGCGGGTATGTTCTTTGTCAATTGACAAATTGCACAGAACTGAAAGCCGGGGAGAACAGGGTTTTGAACCGATGATCAGAACAATGCTAGATACAGGATCGGCAGGAATATTGCCGGCAGCATGTTTGCAACGCGGATGCGTTCCCGCGTGCAACCCAATAGATTCAATGCCATCCCGATGAGAATGACGCCGCCGGCTGCCGACATCTCCGTCACGACAGCATCGCTGAGTGCCGCGCCGATCCAGCCGGCGAGCAGCACAAGTGCCCCCTGAAAGACTAATACAAAAGCTGCCGAGCAGGTAACGCCGAAGCCCATTGCGGCTCCAAAAGCCATGGATGAGACAAAATCCATCATACTTTTTGCATAAATAATACTGTAGTTATGACGAATACCGGCTTCCAGGGAACCGACAATGGTCATGGACCCGATGCAGAAGAGAATACAGGCGGATACGAAACCGTCTGTAAAGCTTTCCAGACCGGAGTTTGATGCTTTCCCTTTGAGGAGTTTAGCCTTGATGGCGTCTCCGGCATGTTCAATGCCGTCGTCAATTTTCAGCAGTTCACCCAGAATGGTTCCCAGAACCATGCACAGGATAATGCAGAGCAGTTCCTTTGTCTGGATTGCGCTCATGACGCCGATCAGAATGGTACAAAGCCCGAGTGCCTTCATCACGCTGTTGCGCAGAGATTCTTTCAGCCGATTCCGGAAAAGAATTCCGATCAGGCTGCCGGCAAGAACTGCAATGGTATTGACAAGTACGGAAAGCATTTGATCACTCCTTCTCAAAGCCGGCAGGCTTGCGGCAGGTAAAGAGTATGACCTGTCGTTTCAGAGCGATGCGCTTTAGAAGATTCATTGCCTGGGCTTCACGGGTTTCATCCAGATTGACCAGGGCATCATCAAGTATCAGCGGGCAGGGTTCTCCGTCTGGAAGCGCCAGCTCACATACAGCCAGACGAACGGCAAGATACATCAGGTCGGCAGTTCCTGCACTGAGGAACTCCGCATCCCTGGCAACCGTATCGCCCTGCACACGCGTACGGGCCGAAAAATCCTGCCCGACCAGAACATCCTCATAGCGTCCGCCGGTCATTTCGTTCATGTATTTTGCTGCCAGACCGCTGAGCGCCGGGGAAAAGCGGCTTTGAATCTCCTGATCAGCTTCACGCAGAAGCTCCTGAGCGAGTGTAATGGCGTCATATTCGGATTGAATCATCTGATACTGCGTCTGCTTATCACGCAGGGAGCTTGCCACTACCATAGGATCCCCCATGGCGGAGAGTCTGCCGTTCAGACCGGATATTTTCGCGGCGAGAGCAGATGCTTCCTGCCGCGCGGTATGAAGCATACGGCTGAGACGGGCCGCTTCGGTATCACCGCCGGCGAAATCCAGTTCGTTGACGGCGGCATCTTCCAGACGGTGGAGTTCTTCCACTGCGTGATCATATCGGTCACGGCTGCGCTTTTCCTCGGCTGCACCCTCCAGAACGGCGTCTTCCAATGCACAGAAATCGGTATAAACTTCTGGAACATCTTCGGGGATCGATACTTTGTATTTCCGCAGAATGCGCTCCTGCTCCGCAAATGCCCTCTGAGCAGCCTGCCGAATACGGGAATATCGGAGGAAAAAAATAATTGCACCCACACACATGAAGCCGGCGCCCAGAATATACGGCAGCTTGGTCCAAAGTCCGTAAAGGGCGGCGAGGAGGATTGCAAGTATGGAGAATGCAACCGCAGGAAAGAGCGCGAATCGATGCCCGGTATCTTCCCTGATTTCTTCCAGTGAATCCATATCGCCGCTCACTTCGGCTTCCAGTTCTTCCCGGCTGCGGTCGCCGAATTCGCTGCGCTGCAGCGCTTCCCGCCGTCGGGACAGTTCCGCAAGTGCCGCATCATGGTCATCATTGCGCCGCTGAACATCGGCACGGCCATCTCTCAGTTTCTGCAGTGCATCGTTTCTTTGCCGTTTACGGGCCTCAGCGACGGACTGTTCCAGATCATTGCAGCGCAGCTGCAGCTGCTGCAGCTGGCCTTCCATTTCACGTACCGAATCGGCAGAGGTACCGATGTCACTCAGCAGGCGCTGCGCTTCATCCATCTCACCTTCCAGTACGGGAAGCAGGCCCTTTCTGTGATAACGCCGGCGATGCTGCCAGGTGCGGAGACGGTTTTCTGCTTCAGAGTACGAAGTCTGTTCATCACCGCTGGATACAATCTGCTGGATCCGTTTTTCCAATTCCGGACTTCCGGATACGGCTACTCCGCCCTGCGCGATAAAAGCGCTGCGGCGGAATACCTCCTTACTGACCCCGGTCAGCAGTTCTCCGCAGTTCTGCCCGGTCATTCCTTCCACAGGAGTATTTGTACCGGTGTATACAGCGGAAAAATCTCGCATCGGGGCGGAACGCACCGTCGTCCTGCGTTGCAGAGTAATATCCGATCCTTCCGCACGCAGGTCCATGCTGCCCTCCATGGGAGCACCCGACCATGGGGCATAGCGCTGCTTGTCAGGGAGATAGCCTTCACGGGCTCGTTCCGAGCTGTCTATTCCGTAGAGCATGGCCCGGATAAATGCGCACCAGGTGGATTTGCCGCTCTCATTCGGAGCATAAATCACATTCAGTCCGTCGTGAAAGCGCAGCGATTCGCCCTCCAGCTTTCCGAAGGATGCCCGAAGTTTACGAATGATCATGCACTGCTACCTCCTCGGCATTATCCAGGGCCGCAAGACCCCAGCGAACTGCCTGTTCAATACGCAGTTTCGCCGCATCGTCCTCCGCGGCGTCGTACCTTGCCTTCAGCTTGGCAAGGAAAATCCCGCGCAGCGTATCATTGCCGGCACATTCCCAAAGATCAGCCGGAGGAATGGTACGGTCCAGCAGCTGCAGGGAAAAGAACATTCCGTCCAGATTCTGCTGCAGCCGTCTGAGATCCGGGGAACGCTCGCTGGTTCCGGTCAGAGTAATACGGTAGATGTCATCGGCGGAATCATCCGGCAGAGAAGTGTGAATCAGCAGAAGGGGATCTTTCCCGGTTACGTCCATTGAAACAGAGTAATATCTGCGTTTCGCAATACTCCGCGTTTCCAGAGAAGCCTTGCTGCCTTCCAGGGTAACGATATTTACGGTTTTTTCTCCGGTCTCATCGAAACCGCGGCCTTCCGGACAACCCGGCCATGAATACCAGGTGTTTCCGCTCTTCAGCAGGCCGCATGCTTTATGCACATGGCCAAGAGCAGCGTAATCCATCCCGCTGGCAGCCAGGTCTTCCGCAGAAATCGGATTATATTGTGAACCCGGGACGCCGACTTCTCCATGCATGCAGAGCAGATTATAAATTCCGGCCTTTCGCTCCGCGTGAAAGCTCTTGAGCAGGGGAGCGCAGGACCGGTCGGTAAAAGCGGCGCCGTATACTCGTGCATCTGCACCGGGAACCGAATAAAACCGGAGAGCGTTTTTGGTAAAGACCCGGACATGATCCGGTAGTTTCAGTTTCGCATAAGGGGAGCGTTCACTGTAGAAGTCATGGTTCCCGGGGGAAATGAACACCGGGCACGGAGAGTTCTGAAGTGCCGATACCAGTTCATCACCGGTTTCGCGATATGACGTTCCGCCGTCCAGAAGGTCGCCGCTCAGAAGCATCAGGTCTGCTTCTTCTGCTGAGGCAAGTTCGACCAGCGCGGATAGCAGATCCCGCTGTTCGCTGCGGCGAACAGCGGCCTTGGCCGCGGAAAGCCCTTCAAACGGGGAGTCCAGATGAAAATCTGCGGAGTGAATGATTTTTATCGTTCTCATAACAGCCTGACCGCCTCTGCTGACTGGCATCTCCCGGTTTCAGAATCTACCGTAAAGATGCAGCCTTCCATTTTTGCTGGACCCTTCCCCGAATCGTAGCGACGGGGCGGGTTTCCCATAAACTTTTCTATACTCTGTGTGGGATCTACTCCCAGCACGGAATGCACGGAACCGGTCATGCCGAGGTCAGTGATATATCCTGTGCCTTTCGGCAGTACGCACGCGTCTGAAGTCTGAACATGCGTATGTGTGCCCCAGACAGCGCTGGCCTTCCCGTCCAGCAGGTAGCCCATCGCCCGTTTTTCACTGGTACCCTCTGCGTGAAAGTCCACCAAAATGATTTTTTCGCGGATTTCTGCCATGTAGCCGTCTGCGATGGGGAAGGGATTGTCGGTGTTGTTGTCCAGGGTAAAACGGCCCAGGAGATTCAGAACACAGATGTCTCCGTGCTCTGTCGGGAATACCGCAATGCCTCGTCCTGGACACTGCGGAGCGTAATTAATCGGACGTAGGATTCGCTGCTCCGTTTCCAGGTATGGCTGCAGTTCGGTTCGGATCCAGGTATGGTTGCCCAGAGTGATGGCATCCGCACCGGCCCGGAAAATCTGTTCTGCCTGCTTCGGGGTGATTCCGACAACATTTGCGTTTTCGCCGTTTACCACGGCAAATGCGATATCATGTGCTTTTTTGAAGTCCTTCAGATGATTCTCGAGAAACTGGAGCCCGGGGACGCCGCAGATATCTCCGACGGCAAGAATGTTGATCAGCATAATGTTCGCCTCAGATGTTAGGGTAATACTTTAAAGTATTTTATCATTTTCTTTGATAATGCGCAATGATTCTTTCTGAGCCAACACGAAAAACTGTTGAAACGGAAGCCGATTCTGTGATATAATCCACCGCAGATTTTTAATTGAAAAGAGGGCTTGATATGGAGAACATCAGACGTCCCGAAAACATGCAGCGAATTAACACGCCTGAACTGGCGCAGGCATTTATTGATGAACAGTTGGCCGCTCTGCGTGAGCAGATCGGCGAACAGAAGGTCCTGCTTGCTCTCTCCGGCGGTGTGGATTCTTCGGTGGTTGCAGCGCTTCTGATTCAGGCAGTGGGTAAGCAGCTGACCTGTGTTCATGTAAACCACGGCCTCCTCCGCAAGGGGGAACCGGAGCAGGTCATAGAAGTATTCCGCAACCAGATGAAGGCGAATCTGATTTATGTGGACGCGGTGGACCGCTTCCTAAATAAGCTGGCCGGCGTAGCGGAACCGGAGAAAAAGCGCCACATTATCGGAGAAGAATTTATTGATGTCTTTGCAGAAGAAGCCAGAAAGCTGGAGGATGTCAAGTTCCTGGCTCAGGGAACCATCTGGCCGGATATACTCGAGAGCGATGCCGGAATCAAGGCACATCACAATGCCGGAGGCCTCCCGGATGATATCGCCGATCGTTTTGAACTGGTTGAGCCTGTACGCGTCCTATTCAAGGATGAAGTTCGTGTTGTCGGAAAACAGCTTGGTCTTCCGGACAGCATGGTTTACCGCCAGCCTTTCCCGGGGCCGGGCCTCGGTGTGCGCTGTGTCGGCGCCATTACCCGTGACCGCCTGGAGGCCGTACGCGAATCGGATGCGATCCTTCGAGAGGAATTTGCCAAAAACGGCCTTGCCGGAAAAATTTGGCAGTACTTCACAATTGTTCCTGACTTTAAGTCTACCGGCATGACGGACGGCAGGCGTACTTATGAATGGCCCGTTGTCGTCCGTGCGGTCAACACGGTCGATGCGGTGACTGCGGATGTTGCAGAGCTTGACTTTAACATGATGGCCCATATTGTCGACCGTATCACCCATGAGGTCAAGGGAGTAAATCGTGTGCTTTGGGACCTTACCCCGAAGCCCACAGGCACCATCGAGTGGGAATGATTTCAATACTAATAAAGCCCCTGATTCAGGGACTTTATTATTTTGTTACAATAATTCTGAATAATTGCATTCTTAGCCTTTGAAGCCTGTTGTTGCTCCGGCTTTGCTGATCTGACTATTATTGCTTTTATAAGTATTTTTCGCTTCATAATACCGAAGTACTATTCGTGGTGCATCCTGAGAAAACGGGCTGACAGTTCGCTTTAATTTCCATAACGTGAAAGTTATGAGTAATACTGTGACTCTGCTTTCTCATAGAATGGGGGTGATCAAACTTGAAAGCTGCAAATTGCCGCGCTTCTTCCGATAAGTGGCAAAACCTGCGGCATATTCTGAAAACGAGACCGTATTTCTGGATATCGGCTCTAGCTTTCTGGATCTTTTGGATCTGGATTGCAGCCAATACGCCTTATGGCCTCGATGATTGGAAATGGGGTATACCTCTCGGTATCGAAGAATTGGTAACTGCAAGTCTGAATAGTCGCTACGTCGGCAACGCTTTGGAGGTAATAGTTTCTCGTTCATTCCTGCTGAAAACCCTGTTGATGGGTACCATGGAAACCCTGATTCCTCTCCTGAGCGTCTTACTGGTTCAGCGCTGGCGGGAGACAGAAGGAGAAGCAGCTGCGAGTGATTGTTTTCTGGTGCTTATGCTGGTACTGGCAAACCTTGTCTATTTGACACTTCCGCAGATAATCAGAGCGCAGACCTATGGCTGGGTTGCTGGTTTCTCCAACTATGGGCTTGCAGCGTTTCTGTTGGTTTTGTCTCAGGGAATTCTTCTTGACGGAAAGGATCCAACCCAAAAGCATGGCCTCGGATTTTTCGTGGTCAGTATGTTTGTTGGTCTGATTACCCAGCTGGTTCTGGAAAATATAACGATTTTCATGGTTGCGCTTGCAGTTTTCGCTGTTTTGATTCAGCTGTTTACCTATAAGCGCTGCAGCATGACTACGATTGCTTTTCTGCTGGGGGTTGTTTTGGGTGCTTTGATCATGTTTTCCGGCAACATTTACAGTTCGCTGCTGACTACCGGGCATACGGAAGGGGTCGGACGCTACCTGAGCTATCCGGTAGATATGAAGCTGATTGAGTTGATCCCGTTTCTGTATTATCGATCGTTATATCTGTTGCCTGGAAATCTGTGGGGAAACAACTGGCTTGCCTGTTCGGTCATCGCTCTGTGTATGCCTTTAGCTGCAGAGGAACTTCGGCCGGTTTTGAGAAAGGCCGTCAACTTCGTTTGCCTGTGTTTTTTCTTGTTTTTTGTTTTTAACCGCTTTGTTGGCCCGATTGAAAACTATTTTTCCCGGTGGAGCGATGTGCTGTCTCAACGGCTGCATTTTCTCTTTTTCTGGGTGGTTCTCTTTCTTACATTTTTCCTGTTTCGCCGACAGAAGAATACTCGCTGTATGCTGCTTCTTCTTTGGCTTTTAAGTCCGCTGGCAATTGCACCTATGGCGGCTGTCACCTCAATACCTGGAAGGTGCTTTCTCCCCACGATTGTCTTCCTGACTGAGTATTGTCTGTTGCTGTTCCATCAGGAGGCAAAAAAAATCCGGCCGACGATGCAAAAAGTTGGAATTGTGATTCTTGTTTCTGTCCTGTTGGTTTCCATGACGCGGATGACGATCATTCACACCAGCCTTGGGATAGCCGAAAAGCAACGGGAAGCGTTGATTTCTGAGGCAAAAAAAACACAGGCAACGAGCCTTTATCTGCCTGATTATCCTTATGAGTATGAACATTTCATCACAGAACCACTGAAGGGAGGAGAACAGATGCTGTACTTCCGTGAATTCTATCAGATTCCGGAAAACACAGAGTTGCTGTTTGACCCAATTGATGATTGATCATTCTTTGCGTTGAAGGAAGCCTTGCTGTTAAAGATGGGCTTGTGAAATGTGTTGGCAGTTTTGACGTTTAACTAGTATCGTTATACGTCACTTGATCATGTCCTTTTCAGAGGGAGAATGGAATGGATCGTTTGCATATTCTTGAAAATAAAACCCTGCGGATTATAGTTGCCGACCACGGTGCGGAGCTTGTCAGTGTTTGGGATAAAGAGTCCGGTTCGGAACGGATATGGACAGCCGATCCTGCTGTGTGGAACCGGCATGCGCCGATTTTGTTCCCATTTGTAGGGAAAGTTGCAGACGGAAAATACCGTGTGAATGGGAAAGAATACCGCATGAAGACCCAGCACGGTTTTGCCAGAGATTTGGATTTTTCTTGTGCGGATGAAACGGCCTGTTCTGTGACACATGTTCTGGAGGCCTCAGACCATACCAGGGAGATCTATCCTTTTGATTTCCGGCTGACGGTACGGCACAGCTTATATGAAAATCAGGTCCGGAAACTTCGCGTTGACTGGGCGGTTGAAAACACGGGGAATGAAAGAATGTACTATTCCATTGGCGGGCATCCGGGCTTCCTGATACCAGGGAACGTCAGGAAGGAAGATTGCCTGATCTGTTTTCCGGGGAGGGAATCCCTGCGGTATTTTGGGGTGAACGCTTCCGGATTTGCCCTTCCGGAGAATCGGCATGATCTGATCTGCAGAGATGGAAAGGTATGTTATCAGCAGGATATACCGGATACCTGGATTTTTGAAAATCAGGAGATCCAGGAGGTCGGGATTGCACTTCCGGACGGAACGCCTTATATTACCATAAACTGCGGACAGTTTCCGATGCTGGCGGTATGGGCAAATCCGAAGGGATCGTTTATCTGCCTGGAACCGTGGTTCGGCAGGACGGATGATGAAGGATTTCAGGGGTCGTTGCAGCAGAAAACGGGAATGGAAATTTTGGAAATCCGTCAGAAGAAGGAGATTTCTTATACAATCGAGTTCCACGGTTGAAAACAACACTGAAGTTGAATATCGAAAAAAAGCCCGGCATCGAAGTTGCTTTCAACCGATGCCGGGGCCTTTTATACCGCTGCAGCCTGCGGAAAAGTGTTATTTTGCGACCGAAGAGTGAACCCAGATAAATTTCGCAGCCGTCCGGTTGGATGGGTTCCACCAGCTGTGCAGATCGGACCCACGGTAGTAAAGGGAATCTCCCTGGTGCAGAATGTATGGAGATTCATCATTGAGATGGACTTCCAATACTCCGGAAAACATGTAGATAAACTCTTCACCGTTATGGGTATGAGGCGCACGGTTGCCGGATCCCGGCTGTACTTCACACAGAACAGGGTACATGACATGCTCCCGCAGGGAGGCAAGAGAACGCATGCTGATACCGGGGTCGCCGTTCAGGTCAAGCGGTTCGCCGTCGTTTTTTTGCACCAGACGCTTTTCTTCCTGAACGGATTCCAGAAAGTACAGCGGACTTTCTCCGTAAAAGTGAGCCAGGTCGCGAAGCAGTTCCAGTGAAACATTGCCGCCGTTTTCCAGCTTGCTCAGGTGCGCCACCGAGATGCCGACCATGCGGCTGACGTCTTCCAGCGTATAGCCTTTCTGCTTCCGGATTTCCCGCCATTTTTCACTCAGCAGCTGTTTGGAATACTGCTTTTCAGCCTGCTGCCGGATGCTGTCAACGATGGCGCTGGTTCCTTCACCGTTTCCGCCGATCAGAAGCTTGATCGCGTGTGCGCCCATATGCTTATCAATGGAGTACTCCTTGACTCTGTGCAGTACGGCCAAATCATCTACGGTGAAAATCCGATAGTTATTGTCAGATCTTTTGACGGTAATCAGGCCGGCCTTTTCCCAGTTCCGGATGGTACCGGGCACCACGCCCAGCATTTTTGCGACCTGATTAATGGAAAATGTTAAACTGTCATTCTGATCCATCAGTTGGTCCTCTGTCGGTTTGAATAGCATGATTTTAAGGGATAGAAAACGCCTTGTCAAGAAAAACCCCCATGCAGAAGCATGGGGGTTTAAGCTCAATCCCGGCGGATACGGGCATCAACGGCAAAGAATCCCAGCCGGTCAGAATCGTAAATCAGGGGGTTAATATCCATTTCGCAGATTTCCGGGTGATCCAGAAGCAGCTGATTGACACAGTAAAGAATTCTCTTGAATGCTTCCCTGTCCACACCTGCCTTGCCGCGGTAACCGTCCAGCAGTCTGGAACAGCGCAGGGAGGAGATCATTTCTTCGGCGTCTGTGGCGCTGAGAGGAACATGGCCGATCGAAACATCTTTAAGCAATTCCACCAGTGTTCCGCCCATGCCGGTCAGAATGCTGTGCCCGAGCGCGGGGTCAAACGATGCGCCGATGATCATCTCTAGCGTGCCGGAAACCTGTTGCTGCAGCTGAACGCCGCGCAGACCGGGGAATTTCACTTCCCATTCCGCAACAAGGGCTCGAAGTTCCGCTGCATTGCGAATGCCGAGCCGTACGCCGCCGACGTCGGATTTGTGTACGATATCCGGGTGATCAATCTTGACGACAACGGGATAGGGGAGGTTAATTTCCGCAGGATCCCGGCCGCATGCAAGATACATGTTTGCGGCAACGGGAATTCCGTAGAGAGACAGAAGACGGAAGCAGTTGTCCGGACCGAGATACGCGCCGCGCGGTGTGCGTGCAAGAATGGCGTTTGCTTCCAGGCGTGCGTCCATCCTGAGCGTCGGACTGAAGCTGCAGGGTTCAGGCCGGGGTTTTTCGACCATGTATGCCATCGTGCGGACCATCTGGTCAGGGAAGGAGAAGGTGGGAATACCGCCCTTCTTCATGACAGCACGGCCTTTGGCGCCAAGGTTCGGCCCAAAGAAGCAGGAGAAGATCGGAATGTCAGTGGATTTAAGAATGTCGACCATTGCCTGGGCCACTTCGCCCGTATCGATCAGCGCAGGCGGGACGCAGTCCACAATAATGGCATCGTATTTGCCGCTGTCGATCATGGCTTGCGCAGCCGCGGCATAGTGCGAAGGGGGAGCCGGAGCAACCAGATCCAGGGGATTGTGGGTGGAGGCTTCCGGCAGGAGTTGCGGCGCAAGTGCGGCCTGCTCTTCCGGGCTGAGTTCCGGCAGCTCAAATCCGTATTTGACGAGTACGTCTGTGGTAAGTGTTCCCAGCCCGCCTGCATTGGAAATGATGCCCACACGTTTTCCCTTGATGTGTGGCATCTTGCTCATCGCGGAAGCAAGAAGGAAAGCGTCTTCCAGATTATCTGCCCGGATCACTCCGCATTTCCGAAGCAGGGCATCTGCGAGGTCATCGTTGCAGGCCATGCTTCCCGTATGGGAACTTGCCGCTTTTGCCCCGGCAGCGGTGCGGCCGGATTTTACCATGATGACCGGCTTGGTCATCCGCGACATAACTCTTTCAAAACGGTAAGGCTCCGGGAGAGTTTCCATGTACATGCAGACGAGTTTGGTATTGTCATCTTCCTCCAGCATGGGCAGCAGGTCGCAGGGATTGATGTTGGCCATGTTTCCGAGCGAAACAACCACGCTGAAACCGACATCAAGTTCGTCAGCAAAATCAATCAGGCTTGCTCCGAGCGCTCCCGACTGTGTCAGAAAGGCAACATGTCCCTTGCGGGGAGATTTATCGAGAATGGTAGCGCTCATGCGGACACGGTCGTTTGTATTCGCAAGCCCCATGCAGTTGGGACCCGTCATGCACATATTGTATTTGTCCACGATTTCAAGGAGCTTTCGCTCTCGGTCGGCACCTTCACCGCCGACTTCACGGAATCCGGCAGTAATGCAGATCATGGCCTTGACGCCTTTTTTCCCGCACTCCTCCGCAACGCTCAGAACTCCCGCAGAGGGAACAGCGAGCACGGCGGTGTCCACCGTGTCGGGAATATTTAGAATTGAGCTGTATCCCGGAACTCCGTGAACCGGTTCTCCCTTGCGGTTTACGGCGTAGAGCCTGCCGGTATAGCCCAGATCCAGCATATTGTGAACGATGGCATTCCCCATACCCGGACGACTGCTTGCACCGATGACCGCTACGGAGTCCGGGTAAAACAGCTTCGTGCGGTCCCGCTCAAAAAAAGGTTTGTTTTCTTCCCAGTTTTCAAAACAGAGCCCTTTTGGCGCAGGTGTGCCCTTATAGTACAGGGTGCCTTCTTCATCTGTGGCGAAGTTTCCGAGTGCCAATTCCAGCACGGTGCGTGCACCGACCAGGCGGGCCTGATCGTTGACGAGTTTCAGGTAATAGCGGAAACGCTCTTCTTCATCTTGGTGAATGCTGTAATCAACCGGAACTTTCGGGGAACGGATCAGCAGCGGACCGGCGTCCAGTTCCTTCGTAGCGATATGAGAACTCGCCCGCAGATAATCCATATCATAGGAAAACGCAGATTTGATGCCGTTTGCTCCTGCAAGAATCCGTCTGCCGTTCTCATCGGTAACGGCAAGGTCTGCTGGGTGCACATTGACGACGGTGTAACGGTCGAGCACGGCATCGGTAGTTGCCCATACATAACCGGCGAGCAGGATCATATCCGCCTGGAAGGGCTCCACTTTTTCCAATACTTCGCGGTCAAATTCCGCCCGGACCTCGCGGTCTTTCAGAGGCTTGTTGCGCTCTGCATAGTATTGCCGGATATCGACTGCCACGCAGGGGACTCCGTTTGCCTGCGCAGTGGCAACCGCTTTGGAGTCGGTTTTATCCGCAAAAATTCCGACGATCTCAAAAGGACAGCCCTCAGCGGTTTTTTCCATTTCTTTTTGCAGTTCATACGCTTTCCAAAGAGTGTTGCCGGAGCCGGAACAGTAGCCGAGCACCCGCAGCTTTCCTCTGGCTGTATTTAGGATCGGTTTCAGCATGACAATCTTCCTCTCATGAATTCCTTTTACTTCAGGTATTCGTTGATCGCTTCGGCGAGAATCTGAATTCCGCGTTCAATGTTCTCTTTGGAAGGCGTGGAGTAATTCAAACGAAAAGCGGGGCAGGGGTCGCTGTCGTTCACCATGAAGGAACAGCCCGGTACGAAGGCGACGCCCTTGCCGGCAGCCATGTTTGCAAAATCCAGACTGTCATAACCTTCAGGGAGAGAGCACCAGAGGAAAAGACCGCCGTCCGGTTTCGTCCAGGTGATGCGTTTGTCTACATACTTGTCAAGGCATGCGAGCATAAAGTCACACTTGTCTCGGTAAATCCCGCGGATCTTCTCAATGTGCGCAGGTACGTCGTAGTGACGGAAGAACTCGTCACACACCATCTGGAAAAAGATGTTGGTGTGGCAGTCGCCGCCCTGCTTGGCGATGATCAACTTCTGAATAATCGGCTTCGGAGCGCAGATAAACCCGATACGCATACCGGCAGAAAGAACCTTGGAGTAGGAGCCGTTATAGACCACGATACCCTCTGTATCCATGGACTTGATGGTGGGAACGTCTTTTCCGCGGAATCGCAGTTCACCGTATGGGTTATCCTCAAGAATGATGATGTTGTTCTTTTTGCAAAGCTCGTAAACATCTTTACGGCGCTGAAGGCTCATGGTGGAACCGCGTGGATTCTGGAATGTGGGGATGAGATAAAGGAGCTTTACGTTCTTCTGTGTACGGACGGCATCTTCCAGCAGATCCATGCGGATGCCTTCGTCGTCCATCTCAATGCCCACAACATTGGCCCCATTGGCTTTCATGGCAATGATTCCGCTTACAAAGGAAGGGCTTTCCACGATAACGGTATCGCCGCGGTTGATAAGAACTTCCGGAGTGATATACAGACCCTGCTGGCCGCCTGTTGTGATAATCACGTCATCGTTGTCGGTGTTTATGTGAAAGACTTCACGCAGACGCTGCTTGGTAACCTCACGAAGGGGAAAATAACCTTCGGTTACGCTGTACTGCAGGGATTCGATCCCGCGTTCCCGGAAAATCTTCTCGGAAATCTCGTGGATCTGTTCGACCGGAATCGCTTCGCTGGAGGGGCTGCCGGTTGAAAGGGAAATGATACTGGGATTGGCAGCAACAATTTTGAGAATCTCGCGAATTGCGGAAGGTTTGACGCTGGAGATGTTGTCTGAAAATGTGTAGTTCATCGGAAGGACTCCTTTTCTTTCAGTTTGCCGGCAATGCGGTATCTTAAGCTGAGAACAGTATAACAAGGAGCAAAAAACTTGTCAATCAACTTGATAAGCTTATGATAATATTGCTGACCATTAAATATGCCGGAACGAATTGCAGCGACAGGAAAACGGCATGATTATTCAGTCTAAAATACAGTTTTGGAAAAGATAAATCAAAGCTGTTGTGCGAAACGCACAAAAAAACAAGGAATAATTTAGATAAAACGGAGAATCAATTCTCATAACCTTGCCTAGTTAGTTGACAAGGTTAAATACAGGTATTATAGTTTATGAAGAAACCATGAATGAGTATATTGAATTCAATTCATTCAAATGAGGAATACTGAGGAATAAGGAGGTACTCAAAAATGGGCTTCAAGGAAGAAGGAAAATGGTGGGTCAGCCCTGGTGACTATGATGAACGGGTGACCTGCGAGTACAATTTCCCTGAAAAGATCGAGATTCTTGACACCACATTACGCGATGGCGAACAGGAAGCCGGTATCATCTTTACCAAAGAAGATAAGCTGGCAATCGCAAAGAAGCTTGATGCAGCAGGCGTTCATCGTATTGAAGGCGGCTGCCCGGCAACCTCGGAAGAAGATGCGGAAGCCCTGCGGGAAATTTGCGCAGCGGGTCTGAATGCCGACATTTACTGCTTCGTACGTGGCGTACTTTCTGATCAGGATCTGGCCAAATCCTGCGGCGTGGACGGTGTTCTCATCGAGATTCCCGGCAGCGAACACATGCTCTCGGGCGGCATGCGCTGGACTCCGGAGAAGGCTGTTGAAGCAGCAATTGCCGCTACCCGTCATGCTCATGAACTGGGGCTGAAAGTAACGTATTTCCCCTCGGATGCTTCCCGTGCCTCACTTGATTTTCTCATTAACCTTCTCAATGCAATTCTGGACGGCGGCGGCTGGATGGACTCTATTGCCCTGGTGGATACTTTCGGTGCATTTTCTCCGGAAGGTGCGGCACTCTACACCCGTGCCATTCTGGAACGGGTCGGCAAACCGGTGGAAGCCCATTTCCATGAAGACTTCGGCCTGTCTGTTGCAACCACCATTGCAGCCCTGAAGGCCGGTGCTTTCTGCGCGCATGTCACGGTCAACGGCATTGGCGAGCGTGCCGGCAGTTGCCCCATTGAACCATTGGTGATGAGCCTGCTTTGCCTTTACGGTCAGGACACCGGCGTCAAAACGGAGAATCTTGTTGATCTTGCGAAAGAAGTGGAAGTTCGCTCCGGTAAACCAATCCCTGCAACGAAGGCAATCGTTGGCAGCCGCCTTTTCGGTTGGGAGACCGGCCTTCCTGTCGGCTATTGGCAGAAGGCAAAGGACATTAACCCGCTCATTATGCTTCCGTATCTGTATTCCATGACCGGTATGAATCCACCGCATATTTACATCGGCAAAAAGAGCGGCGGCGCGAACGTTGCACTTGTGAATGAGCGTTTGGGACTGCCGCCTGTGGAGGACAAAGAAGTTGTGCGTGTCATCCTTGACAAGGTCAAGACGCTCTCCATCAAACTCAAGCGTGATTTGAATGATGAGGAATACACCGAAATCTATCACGAAGTGTTAGGCTGATACTGTATTCATTGACGGCCTGGTCAGCCGTTTTTGATAAACAAAAGAGAAAAAGCAAGGAGGAAAAAACAATGGAGAAAAAACCCCGCGAACAATGGTCAGGGCGGCTGGGCTTTGTTCTCGCTACGGCGGGTTCTGCAGTTGGCCTTGGCAACATCATGAAGTTCCCGTGGATGACCGGACAGTATGGCGGTGCTGCATTCCTTTTCACATACATCGTCGTCATGCTTGTGATCGGCATCGGCATGCTGATCTGCGACTTTCTCATCGGGAGGAACGGAAAAGCAAACGCGGTTGCTTCATACCGCAAGCTTTTGGGAAATAATCATTTTACCTGGATGGGCTATCTTGGCATTTTCAGCGCCATGCTTGCCCTGTCGTATTATGCGGTCTTTGGCGGCTGGATGCTGCACTACATCATTAATTCTTTCACTACTCTCGCACACATCAATCCCGCTGACGTCGGCGGATTTTTCGGTGCGTTTGTCAGTGCAGTCTGGGGTCCGATTATCGGCACACTGATTTTCCTGGTTCTGACTGTGATTATTGTATGCGGCGGTGTAAAGAAGGGCATCGAAGCAGCCAGTAAGTTTATGATGCCGGCCTTGATCATTATTTTGATTGTGCTGATCTTCCGTGCTGTTACACTTCCCGGTGCGGGCGAAGGCATTAAGTACTATCTGAAGCCCGATCTCTCCAAGATCACTCTGCCTGTTATCGCCGCGGCTGTCGGTCAGTGCTTCTTCTCTTTGAACGTTGGTACCACCGGCATGGTCAACTATGGCAGTTATCTGAGCGATGATGAAGATGTGTTCAAATCCACGATGCAGGTTGCCTTCACCGACTTCGGTGTTGCTTTCTTTGCAGGTCTCATCATTATCCCCAGTGCTTTTGCTTTCAGCATTGATGTCGGTTCCGGTCCCTCGCTGCTCTTTGTCACCATGCCTTCCCTCTTTGCACAGCTCCCGGCGGGCGGCTTCTTCTGCTTCCTGTTCTTTGTGCTGCTGCTCTTTGCATCCCTGACCTCGTCGGTCTCCATTCTTGAGATCTTTGTTCCGTTCATGACCGAGACGTTCCCCAAGAAGTTCAACCGCACAAAGGCCTCCATCACCGGCGGTATTCTCTGTCTTCTCCTTGGCATTCCCGTCAGCCTGAGCTTCGGTATCTGGGGCGATGTCCGCATCCTTGGTCAGGATATCTTCAGTCTCTACGATAACTTTATTTGCATCTTTGCCTATCCGTTGATTGCACTCTGCACGGCCGTTATCGTCGGCTGGATCTGGGGCAAGAAGAACGCCCTCAATGCAATCTCCAACCAGGGTCGTCTCGGACATCGGAAAGTTTACGATGTGTGGTTCTTCCTGGTTCGTTATATCTGCCCGATCCTGCTGCTCGTTGTTGTTATAACCGGTCTGGTCGGCTTCTTCGGAAGCTTCTGATTCCCGGCTTCTGGATCAAACAAATATTTATTCAAATCAAACAGCCTGTCTGGCGGAATCGTCAGACAGGCTGTTTGATTTGAATCCAGGCTTTAATTAACCGGTCCACCGTCCAGGAGGCGTTAGCCGGGCTGGTCGAAGGGAGGCATGTTGCGGAACGGTTGGTTACTGGAAACAGGTAACGGTTATAGAGCTTATATGCAGTTTGACCGTTACAGAAAATCCGTTCGATTTGTGCGCCATCCAGAAGGATATTCACATCGTTTGCAGTGACGTTTTGAATGCTGCTGTCTGCGGATCCGGTTATTTCACAGCTGGAGATGACATCCCAGACGGCAATGTGATGGCGAAAAAGAAATGCCTCTTTTTCCTTTTTAGTTGCGGGACAGACGTCCTCGTAAATTGAGGAGAGAACGCGCCAGAATCGGTTTTGTGGATGACCGTAAAAGTATCCGGTTTCCCTCGATTTGACGGATGGAAAACTGCCTAGAATCAGGATTTCCGATTCGTTATTCCAGGTCGGCGGGATCGGATGTTCAATGACTGTATGCTGCAGCATTTTTATGGCTCCTTCCTGAAAGTTGAATACTCCTGCGTGTACAGTATATCAAGTTTAAAGAAAAATGTCATCCTGTGAGAATCCTTTTCAAATGTCGAAGGAAGTGCCGAAAAGGAAAAGCGGGGAGAATATTGATTATTTAACCGGAACATGGTATTTTATTTTAATCAGGATGAAAAGGAAGAAATTCTGATTCAGAGTAATTGCGTCATATACTCAGGGTAATGGAGTACTGAATGGAGGTTTTGCAATGCTGGAAGAATTGAAAAAAACAGTCTGTGAAGCGAATCTTCTGTTGCCCAAACATGGCTTGGTGACTTTCACATGGGGGAATGTAAGCGGGATCGACCGTGATAAAGGCCTGGTTGTGATCAAACCGTCGGGAGTACCCTATGATGGGATGCAGCCGGAAGATATGGTTGTGGTCGATCTGGATGGAAAACTGGTGGAAGGGAAATGGAAACCCTCCAGCGATACGCCGACTCATGTAGTGCTGTATAAAGCATTTCCGGAATGCGGCGGAATTGTCCACACACACTCCCGCTGGGCGACGACTATTGCCCAGGCAAAGAAAGAGATTTCCGCAATGGGTACGACCCATGCGGACTATTTCTATGGTGCGATTCCCTGCACCCGTCCCATGACGGACAGGGAAATCCGGGGTGAGTATGAAAAAGAGACCGGCAACGTGATTGTGGAAACTTTTGCGGATCGGAATCCCGCTGATATTCCTGGTGTGGTAGTTTGTTCCCATGGCCCTTTTGCCTGGGGAACCGATCCCATGAACGCTGTGCACAATGCTGTAGTCATGGAAGAAGTGGCGTTCATGAATTGGCATGCAATGGTTCTGAATCCTGAGCTTGGACCCATGCAGCAGACTTTGCTGGATAAGCACTATCTCCGGAAGCATGGAAAAAACGCTTATTACGGACAGAACTGACGGCCCTGAATTCCTGCTGTTTTCAAGCTGAATAACCACAATACCGGAAAGGAAATATGAAAAATCCAGAGGGAAATGGAGGATCATATACCATGAGACTCATTGAAAAAGCGATTGTATTTGCTACCTGGGCACATGAGGGTGCTGTTCGAAAAGGGAAAGGCCGCCCGTTTATCCTGCATCCGCTTGAAGTGCTGAGTATTGCTGCCTCGCTGACCGAGGATGAGGAAGTCCTAGCCGCTGCCGTTCTGCATGATACGGTTGAGGATACTCCTGTCACGCGGGAGGAGATTGAATGGAAGTTCGGATTCCGTGTGGCAAATCTCGTCGCGGCTGAAAGCGAGGATAAACGACGGGATCGCTCCGCGGAAAGCACCTGGCTGATCAGAAAACAGGAGGCGATCGATCAGTTGCAAAAGGCAGGACGCGACGCCAAGCTGATCAGCATTTGTGACAAACTGTCCAATCTTCGCGATATGGATCAGGACTATGCGGAGATCGGAGACCGCATTTGGGAGCGTTTTCATCAGAAGGACAAGAAACTGCATGCCTGGTATTACACTTCCATTTATGACATATTATCCGAAGAATTCGGTGATATTCCGGCGCTTCGTGAGTTCAAAGCGCATCTGGACAGCCTTTTTTCTTAATTCCTGCGGTTATAGTGAAAGCACCGGAGCTGTTCTGCTCCGGTGCTGTGTTTTTGTTATATTGATCATTGATCGGATGCAAAGGTTCGTTCCATCCCGTTCAGCGCTGAGCGCAGAAAGAACAGACTGGCAGCTAAAGAAATGATTTCAGCAATGGGAAATGACCACCAGACCATGTTGACGTCGCCTGTCATGCTGAGAAGCCAGGCCGCAGGGATTAAACCGACTACCTGGCGGAGAATGGAAACCAGCAGAGAATACAGGCTGCGGTCCAATGCCTGGCAGGTGGAACCGGCTATAATGCAGAATCCGGCAAACAGAAAACTTGGGCTGATGCGCCGGAGAGCTTTCACACCGATGGCAAGCATTGCTTCGGAGGGGGTGAAAACACCAAGCAGAAGCTTAGGAAGAAACTGGAAAGCAAAAAAACCAAGCAGCATAAAACAGCTGGCATAGAGGATTCCGAATCGGATGGTACGGTAAATCCGTTCTTTTTTCCGGGCCCCGTAATTGTAACCGATAATCGGGATCAGCCCGTTGTTGATGCCAAAGACAGGCATAAAGAAGAAGCTTTGAATTTTAAAATAGACTCCGTAAACGGCAACGGCAGTTGATGTAAAAGCGCCGAGGATGATGTTCATCAGATAGTTGGTAAGAGACCCGATGCACATCATCAGGATAGACGGGAAACCGATTCGGTAAATATTGCGGATGATACTTCGGTACGGACGGATATCCTTCAGTTTGACTGGCAGTTCACGGTTAAGCCTGACATGGAAGAGAAAGCCGACCGCGGAACCGACAGCTTGTCCGATTACTGTGGCAATGGCTGCACCGGCTGTTCCCATTGCAGGTAATCCGCACCAGCCGAAAATGAAAAACGGATCGAGAATGATATTTGTGACGGCTCCGATCATCTGTGTCCACATGGAGAGTTTTGTGAGTCCGGTGGACTGAAGCAGACGCTCCACACAGACTTCCAGATAGACGAAAAGGGATCCGATCGTGACAATCTGCAGGTATGATTCGGCAAAACGGCTGATCGATCTTACATTTGTCTGAGAATGGATAAATGCTTTGGCGCCGAATATCCCGAACAGCGCAACCAGAAGCCAGCAGCAGAAGCAGAGGAAAATTGCCGTTCCGGTCACGCGGCATGCCTCAGCCGTATCCCGTCGCCCGAGTGCACGGGATACCAGCGTGCTGACGCCTACACCGGTACCGGTCGCAAGTCCGATCATGATATTCTGAGCCGGAAATGCCAGAGAAAGGGCGGAAAGGCAGTCTTCCGATACGCGGGCGACATAGATGCTGTCGACAACGTTGTATAGCGCCTGTACCATCATCGACAATATCATCGGAACCGCCATGGTCATCAAAAGCTTTCCTTCTGACATTTCACCCATTCGGCGGGAGTCAATTTTCTGTGCAGCCATTCAGTCATGCTCCGTTATTTAAATCAGTGAATGGCATTATACTCCATGATCTGAAATCAAACAAGAGAAAAATACGCAGCTGCAGAATTGTTTGACCGGTCAAATATAAATTGAAAAAGCGGCTGCTTCATGCTATGATAACCGCATTCAGAATTCAGTAATTATTACGATAATGGAGAGATTCCATGGAAAATATGACGCTAAAACGTGCTGCCGAACTTTGCGGGGGTAAATTGTCCGCTTCTGCATCCGAAGATGTTGAACTCCGGAACATTGTCATAGACAGTCGTGCTGTGATGCGTGGTGACTTGTTCGCGGCTTATCGTGGAGAAAAGACAGATGGACATCATTATATCCGGTCTGCCTTTGAACGCGGTGCAGCCTGCTGCCTGGCGGAATATGTGCCGGAGGGCGTTACAAAACCGGTTATTGTGGTTCCGGATGTACAGCGCGCGCTGGAAAAGCTGGCGAAAGCCTATAGAGAAGGGTTCAGCCTGCCCCTGGTGGGCATTACCGGCAGCGTAGGCAAAACAACGGCAAAAGAAATGATTTCATCAGTACTTGCGCAGCGATTCCGCACGCTCAAAACCGAAGGCAATCTGAACAATCAGATTGGAGTGCCGATGATGCTTTCCCGGCTGAACAGCACCTACCAGGCGGCGGTTATTGAACTCGGGATCTCCGGTTTCGGTGAAATGAGTCTTCTGGCGGACATTGCAAAGCCGACGATGGCGGTTTTCACTGTGATCGGTCATGCGCATCTGGAATTCCTGCATGACCTGGATGGTGTGCTGCGCGCAAAGACAGAAATGCTGGATTATCTTCCGGATGATGCTGCTGTTATCGTAAACGGCGACGATGATAAGCTGCGGAACCTGCAATGCAGACAAAGAAAGGTCACCTTCGGGCTGAATCCGGAAAATGACATCTATGCCGAAGCCGTAAAAACGGAAGGGAACTCCATTACCTGCAAAATCGTTTGCGGCAATCGACAGATACCGGTTCGGATTCCCACCTTCGGGCACCACCATGTTTATGCTGCGCTTGCGGCTGCCGCTGTCGGATTGCAGTTCGACCTCACGGACGAGGAAATTGCGGAAGGCATTTCCGGTTTCCAGAATGTCGGACGAAGAGGAGAACTGTTCCAAACCCCGTTTGTGACGCTGATAGATGACAGCTACAATGCGAACCCGGATTCCGTCAAAAGCGGAATTGACTCTCTGATGCAGCAGGCAGGCAGACGGCATATCTGTATTCTCGGCGATATGCTGGAACTGGGCGGCAACAGCGGCGTCATGCATGAAGAAGTCGGCCGTTATGCCCGTGAAAAAGGTGCAGACTTTGTGTTGTGTTCCGGGACCTTTGCGGAATACACAGCCCGGGGTGCAGAGGAATGCGGGCAGAGCTTTGAAAGCAGGGAAGCACTGATTCACAGCATTCCGTCTCTCCTTCGGGAAGGGGACTGTGTACTCGTAAAAGCTTCGAAGAGTTCACATTATGAGACTGTCGCACAGGCAGTCCGGGAGCTGGCTAAGCAGAAGGAAACATTTTGCGGTGTGACTTCAGGGGAGAATCCGGATGAGTGCTGAACCGATTGTGCTGCTGGATCTGGATGACACTCTGCTCGACTTTAAAAAAGCGGAAGCAAGAGCTCTTTCACAGTCTCTGACGGAAATGGATATCCCGCACGACAAGGCGCTTCTTGAGCATTATAATGCGTTGAACCTGCAGTATTGGGAACGTCTGGAAAACGGGGAATTGACCCGGGAGGAGGTGCTTCTGGGGCGTTTTGTGGATCTTCTGTCAGAAATCGGCTCGGATGCAGATCCGGCTGAATTGCGTGACCGCTATGAAAAAAATCTGTCAGTGGGTCATTTTTTTGTGGACGGAGCGGAAGAACTGCTGAAGACTCTGTACGGTAAATGCAGGCTGTTTCTGGTTTCAAACGGTACGGCTGTTGTACAGCATGGTCGCCTAGCCAGTGCAGGGATTTCCGGTTTCTTTGAGCAGATATTCATTTCACAGGAACTAGGGGCAAACAAGCCGGAACGGGAATACTTTGAACGCTGTTTTGCGAAGATTCCAAATTTTGACCGGAGTCAATGCATGATTGTAGGTGACAGCCTGACGTCGGATATCCGCGGCGGCATCAACGCAGGTATTCGCACATGCTGGTTTAACCTACGCGGAAAACTGCCGCGGGCAGATATCGTGCCGGATGAGCGGATTGACGCGCTTTCCGAACTGCCGGAACTCCTGACGAAGCTGTACAATGTTTCATTTGACGAATGAAGAAACCTCAGGCGAAATGATGCCTTACAAACGATAGGGATGGAAAAGTAATATTGAAATCAGATTAATTTATAGTAATATTATGATTACAGCGGATAATACCATCGCCGGGAAGGTGAAAACCGGCACTCTGGGTTACAGTAATACTTATGTGAGAAGGAAGAATGGTATAGGAATGAAAAAAAGCGTTTTCATTCGTCTGACGGCAATATTGCTGGTCGGTATCCTGCTGGCCGGCTGTGGAACAACTGCACAGAACAAAGAAGCGGATCCCGCTGCCTCGGAGAATAGCAGTGCCCCGGCCGCACAGCCGGCTTTGGACTCCAAAACGGAAAAAAGCGTGCGGCATAATATCGAAGAACGCAGTTATCCTACCTACCTCCGGGACCTGGATACAGAGCTGACGGAACCGTTCCCTCTCTGCTTCATTGACGGGGTTAATGATCTGCCATATGTGGAGCTTCGCGATTGGGCAGAACTGCTCTATTTTCTCTATCATGAGGAAAACGAAGACCCTGACTATGAACTGACGTTCAACGACAATGGCGACACTGTCACGCTTGAGCGCGAAAGCGGTTATACGATGGAGTTCGACTTCGCGAAAGACAGAATTGTCTTTGAGGATTACAACGCATTTGTTCATAACTCCACCGATTCGACACTTCTCGACCTGCTGAGCGAGACAGGTTTCAATGAAAGCGGAGAGGCGCAGCTCTTCCTTCGGGATACGAAAGCGTCCTTTGATCGCTACGGGGATATGATGACGATCGATCTTGCGGCGTACGGGATTGAGATGATCGAGCAGGAAGGCAAGCACTATGTTCCGCTGCAGACGCTGAACGACTTTCTGGTTGCTCCGCTTCTGGAAAGCTTTCTTTTCAACGGCAAAGCGCTGATCCTTGCCAACGACGACTACCTTTTTGATTACCGGGAAGGTGAGTATACGCCTCTGGCAGAATTCTACTATGATGTACCACGTGCGCAGCGCAGCGATGCGCTTGCCGAGTATGGATACAACGAGCTTTGCCTGGTTCTGGATAAGCTCTACGGCCTCAAGGAACCTCACGATATCCAGAGCTTCCGTCAGCTCTTTTGGCAAATCGGCTATGATGAGGTGCTCAGTGGCAATGATCCTGTTGACGCCGATCAGGCTCTCAAATCATTCATTGACTACTATCTGGATGATTTGCACTCGGTATTCAATGAATTCTCCTGGATGGCCGGCATGGACGCAATCCCGGATAGCACCGGTATCTCCAACCGCAAGTTCATGGAATATTCAGATACATACCGCACGGCCAGAGCCCGCTTTTATCCGGATGGCTGCCCCTACTATGAGGAAGTGGGCAATACGGCGTACATCACTTTTGATAGCTTTGACTCCGATTACAGGGGTGAGGCCTTTTATGCAGGGTTGGAATCGGGTGAGATCCCTGACGATACGCTGGGCCTGATCATCTATGCCCACTCCCAAATTACGCGGGAGGGCAGCCCGATCGAGAATGTTGTGCTGGACTTGAGCAACAACACTGGAGGCGCAGTTGACGCAGGAATCTTCGTACTCGGCTGGCTCCTCGGGGATGCCCCGTTCAGTGTCAAGGACATGGCTACCGGTGCAATGTCTACTTCTGTATACCGCGCTGACGTCAACCTTGATCGTCGCTTCGATGCACAGGATACAGTAGAGGACAAAAACCTCTTCTGTCTCATTTCTCCGATGAGCTTCTCCTGCGGTAATCTTGTGCCTGCTGCGCTGAAATCCTCGCAGAAGGTAACGCTGCTTGGCAAGACAAGCGGCGGCGGGAGCTGCGTCGTTCAACCGCTCTCCACTGCCTGGGGGACGGTTTTCCAGATCTCGAGTTCCAGAAGAATGTCGTTCTTGAAAAACGGATCCTTCTATGACATTGACCAGGGCGTGGATCCGGACTACTTTATCAATGACTCTTCGAATTTCTATAACCGCAAGGCGCTGACAGCTTATATCAACGGTTTGTTTTGACAGTGAGTAAGTGCGGGTATGAGCGGGAAAGGTTCCTTGCCTGCCCAAATACCGTGTGATCGGACAAAAAGATTATAAGTATCTGCAAACAAAATGAGGGCAATCATTGACGAATTGCCCTCATTATGTTATGATACACGCTAATTTCTGCAAATAGAGGAGTTGTTGATCCGAAATGGACGATGGCAGTCGATTGCCAATTATTCTTGCAATGATTCTGCTGCTTGGGGCAGTTTACTTTGCTGTTGCCGAAACGGCCTTTGCTTCCAGTTCAAAGACAAAACTGAAAGCCGCTTCTGAACGCAGTGAAGCAGGTGCCGGTCAGGCGCTGTATATTCTCAATCATTTTGAACGGGCGATCAGCACCATGCTAATCGGTACGAATCTTTGCCATTTGTTTCTGTCAGCGCTTGTTACCATGTTTGTAACGAGAAGGTGGGGCCTTTCCGCGGTTACGGTGAGCACCATCCTGACGACGCTGGCAGTCTTTTTTGCTGGCGAAATGCTACCGAAAAGCATAGCAAAAAAGTATCCCGAACGCCTGGCAAAAGCGTGCGCTTCCAGCCTGCGCGTGTTTATGACGCTGTTTTATCCGCTTTCATGGATTCTCAGCCGCATCGGTGAAGCTGCTGCAAAACTGACCCGCCGGGAGCCTGAATTATCGGTTACCGAAGATGAACTGTATGATATCATCGAGGATATGACGGAGGAAGGGAGCCTTGACGAAGAGCAGGGCGAACTCATTTCCTCGGCATTGCAGTTCGGTGACCTGACGGTTGAAAGTGTTCTGACTCCGCGTATGGACGTGGTTGCCTTGAACGTGGATGCGGATCCTGAGGAGATTCTGGCGCAGATCAAGGCACAGAACCATAGCCGGCTTCCGGTCTACGAAGGAAGTATCGACCGCATAATCGGCATTCTTCAGATTCGCAAGTATATCAAAGCATTCCTTCGCGGAGGGGCGGATCCCGATCTTCGCAGTCTTCTGGATGAGGCGTTCTTCGTACACCAGAGTACGGAACTCTCGGAAATGCTGCAGATGATGTCGAAACAGCGAATCAATATGGCGGTCGTGACGGACAACTATGGCGGCACACTGGGTATTGTGACCGTGGAAGACATTGTGGAAGAGATAGTCGGAGAAATCTGGGATGAGGACGATGTTGTTGAAGAAACTGTCACGGATCTGTCCGAAAATGCCTGCATTGTTGACGCGGATGAACATGTCTCTGACCTTTTTGAGCATCTGAATTACGAAGACCCCGAGAATAATGACGAGTTGGTGGATACCAGGCTTGGCGAATGGGCGTATACGAAGTTTGATGAGATTCCTGACGTTGGAGACAGTTTTCACTACCATGACCTGACCCTCACCGTGACGGAGATGGAGCACAACCGGATACTGAAGCTGAAAGCAGTCAGAACACCGGCTCTCCCGGAAGGGGGTGACGGCAGATGACAGCATTTCTCATTGGTGTCGGCATCCTGCTTTGTCTGTTGCTGTCTAACTTTTTTTCCGCATCGGAGATGGCCTATTCTTCCTGCAACCGGCTGCGTCTTGAAAACGCGGCCGAAGAAGGTTCCAAACGAGCCGGAATCGCGTTGAAGATTACACAGCATTTTGATGATGCCCTCAGTGCAATTTTGATCGGAAACAATCTGGTCAATATTGCAAGTTCCTCCCTGGCCGCGGTTCTTGTCATTCTTCTTACCGGGAATGACAGTAAGACCTGGGTTGCGACACTGATTCTGACTCTGCTGGTAATTGTCTTTGGAGAAACGATTCCAAAAATCACGGCAAAACAGAATGCTAATCGTGTAGCTGAACGGCATGCGCGCCCTGTGCGGGTTCTGATGATTATCCTGAAGCCCCTGATCCTCCTGGTTGTCGGACTGGTTCGTCTGCTGACCTTTTGGATGAAGAAAGAGGAGACAGATGATGATGAGGCCGTGGAGGAACTCCAGAGCCTGATCGAAACAGCTGAAGATGAGTCGGTGCTGGATGAAGAGCGTTCGGAACTGGTGCAGGCTGCGATTGACTTCTCGGAAATCTCTGCTTATGAAGTCATGACTGCCCGTGTGGACGTGGAAGCCATTGATATTGACGATGATTGGGATGAGGTCCTTTCCCTCGTCGAGGAATCATCCTTCTCCAGAATCCCTGTCTATGAAGACAGTATCGACCACATCATCGGGGTCCTGTATCTGAATCACTTTCTCAAGGCGGTTGCTGATGGAAAACGTGAAATCCGGTCCCTGCTGATGGAACCATGCTACGTCTATAAGACCATGAAGCTGCCCGATGTGCTGACGCAGTTGAGAAGGGCAAAGCAGCATCTTGCTGTCGTGTGCGACGAATACGGCGGAACTCTCGGCGTGCTTTCGATGGAAGATGTAATTGAACAGATTGTCGGTGATATCTGGGATGAAACGGATCCCGTGGAGGACGAGATCGTTCAGCGTTCGGTGGATGAACTGGAACTGGACGGCGACCTTCCGATTCCGGAGTTTCTGGAACTGATGGAACTGCCGGAAGAAGAATTTGACGCGGAAAGCGATACGCTTGGCGGATGGGTGATCGAATCCTTTGGCGGACATTTCCCTCAGCCGGGGGAAACCTTTGAATATGAAAACCTCAGGCTCACCGTTCTTTCTATGGACGGGAGAAGAGTTGACCGTGTTCTGGTTAAACGTACTCCTTTAAAGGATGAGGCAGACAAATAATCCGTTTTGGGTAGCAGATTTAAATATTTTCGCCCGTCTGCAACTTGCGCAGATGGGCGAAAATATTTCTTGCATCAGGGTAGTATTTGAGATATAATACACAAGCTCAGCAAGAGAATAGATTATCCGGGTGTAGCGCAGCTGGTAGCGCGCTTGGTTTGGGACCAAGATGCCGGGGGTTCAAATCCCTCCACTCGGACCAATAAAAGAAGCCAAAACATTATTGTTTTGGCTTCTTTTATGATGGAATAATTAATCGTGATTACAGATATTGAAGACGGTATTGAATTATATACAGATCAATACAAAGATATAAACTGAACCTTTTGAATATGTTTTTTTTACTTGAGATAATAAACATCAGTTAGTGCACACGCGAGACTAAACCGTGTTGTACTAATATATTTATATGGTTGAATTGCAAAGCCGTCAACTTTTTTGGGTTTACTGTATTCAAAATCTTTTTTATCAAACTCTTCTAATTCATCAAGATTGAGATATCCAGCGCTCTTGAAGGATCCATTTTCGCGAATGTATAGTCTCTGCTTGCCGAGATGATCCTTGCTGGCCTGAAAATATGCCATGTTTAAAGTAAAGGACAGGCACCGGTCAAGTTCAATTTCGGGCTCCATGACTGGAAGTGTAATTGCAGCAGAAGTCGTATACGTGCCTTTGCCCCAACTGCACCAGATGACAGAGTCGTAACAGAGGGTGCCGGTCTTTTTCTCATCTTTATAGTATGGCTCTTCTTTGTGAATCAGTTCTCCATCTTCATCATAAACCTCAATCACGGTTTCGCCATTTTCATCCTTATAGGTTTTGGTTTCAGTTTTTACATCTTCTGCGAAAGCTGTTGCGCCAAGGCTAAGGATTGCAGCGAACATCAGGAGAAGCGCCAGTAAGGTTCTGAATGTCTTCATAGTGTTATCTTTTCCTCCTTCTGTGATTGTTTGTGAATCGGATTCTGAATGCTTATGGATCAAAGAAGTGTATCTGATAGTTACTATACTTTTGTATTGGATTCCTGTCAAGATAAACAAAAAGTAGACTGATATTTCTAAAACAAAATAAGAAGTATGATATATAAGTTGACAAGCTACATGAATCAGTTATCATATAATACATGAATTAGGTTAACATGAATTAGGTTAGTTTGAATAATTTGACGTATGGAGTGTGTTATGACAAACTATTTACTGGACGACGGGATACGTCTGAATATCAAACTGGACATGCCGAAGAACTTTACCGGAAAGTGCCCTCTGGTCATTGTCATCCACGGGTTTACCGGGCACATGGAAGAACGGCATATTACGGCGGTATCTTCCATGCTGAACCAAATCGGCTGTGCCAGCCTGCGCGTTGACATGTACGGCCATGGAAGCAGTGGGGGAGAGTTCAGAAACCATACGCTGTACAAATGGATCTCAAATGCAGTGACAGTCATTGATTATGCGCAATCACTGGACTTTGTCTCCGATATCTATCTTTTGGGTCACTCGCAGGGCGGGCTCACGGTGATGTTGGTAGCAGCGATCAAGAGAGATGTCATTAAGGGGATCGTTCTGATGTCGCCTGCAATTGTAATTCCGGAATGTGCCAGAAGGGGGAATGTTCTTGGATTATTATTTGACCCGGATCATGTACCGCAAGAGATTCGCTCACCGGACGGGTGGGTTCTCAGCGGCAATTATATCCGCATCGCACAGACAATTCATGTGGAAGAAGCTTTTGCCCGCTATGCGGGTCCGGTTTTGCTTGTTCACGGAGCTGCGGATAAAACCATCCCTGTACAATGTTCAGAGAAAGCCTCGGAGCAATATCGGAATGCCGACTTCAAAATGATTCAGGGAGATACCCACTGCTATGACTTCCACCTGGAAAGCGCGGTGGAAGCGGTCAGAACCTGGATGGAAGAAATGATCCTTTGAGTCAGGAGGACAGTGTGATGAAACAAATGATTTCTGATCAATTCGCTGGAAACATGTATCAATATAATGAGTATCCTGTATGGTGCGGTTCCGGAATGCTGCATCTGGACAGCATGGAGTTGAGAGATGCGTCGCCTCAAAGGAACATCCTCCTGATGCACGGGGTGACGTATTCTTCCCACGAATTTGACATGAACTACAAGGACTACAGCCTTGTTCGCAGACTGGCCAGGGAGGGCTACCGTGTCTGGCGGCTGGATATCATGGGCTATGGACAATCTGCAGATGTGGAAGACGGCTTTATGCCGGATTCGGATTATGCAGCGGAGAATATCGCTGCGGCGGTGGGACGGATCCTATACGAAACCGGAGAAAAACAGATTGATCTGCTCGGCTGGAGCTGGGGTACCGTAACGGCCGGACGCTTTGCCGTAAGACATCCGGAACAGATTAACAGACTCGTACTCTATGCACCGATCCTGTGCGGCCTTGGGCAGGAAAAAATCTCAGAACCGTTTCATCATAACACCTGGGAACACGCGGCCGAAGATTTTCAGAAAACAGCAGATGGAGCATTGGATTATGAAATGATCGATCCGATTGTAGTGGAAATGTACTGCTCCGGATGCTGGCGGTACGACGGTGAATTCAGCCCCAACGGCGGGCGCCGAGATCTCTGTGTGGATCGCTCTGTTATGCTGATTGACTTACCGCGAATCCGGGTACCGACGCTTGTGATCTGCGGAGACCGGGATCCTTATGTGAACTGTGGCCTGGTAAAGTGTTGCATGGGGAGCCTGCCGGCAGGGTCTTTCCTGAAGATCATTGAAGGCGGCTCTCATGTCGTTTTTGTGGAAAAACCGTTTTATCATGTTTTTCAGGACAGCCTTATCGCTTTCCTGAAGATGAAATGAAACAAAGTGTTGACACAATCTATACAATATGTAGTATATGGCGCCGCAGCTCTGAAAAAATATCTTGTATTTGAATAATGAATGCCCTATAATAACACATAGTTCAGACCGCTAACGATTTTGAGAGGAAAAGGAGAGATGCTCAATGGCTGAACCGAAAAAGAAAAAAATAGTTGACGCTACGACCGGGGAAGAGGTTTCTGCCGGCTCCAAGAAAAAACCTGCGATGGTGGAAGCTGCCCCTGTTGGCAATGCGACCGGCCTGCGCGTCGGGGCGATCATTCTCTGGGTCCTTGCATTTGCGTTTGAAATCATGGCGCTTCTGGTCCTTTTCGGCAAGGTTCAGTGGAACTTTATGCCGCAGCTTTATCAGCTGATTCTCTTTATCGTACTGGATCTGGCCTGCGTGATTATCGGTTCCCAGCTGTGGAAAAAAGCAAATCATATTAAGCCCGCTTCTGAAAAGAATCCGACGCTGTTCTGGCTTTGGAATAATATGGGCGTGATCGTTGCCTGCCTTGCTTTTGTTCCACTGATTATCCTGATCCTGACCAATAAGGATGTGGATAAGAAGACCAAGACCATTGCCACGATTGCTGCTGTGATTGCACTCTTGATTGCCGGCGGTACCAGTGTGGACTATAATCCGGTTTCTCAGGAGCAGCAGCAGGCCGCGATGAAAGCTATTTCCGATGATGTGTACTGGAGTCCGTTCGGTAAGGTCTATCACACGCATTCAGACTGCCAGGCCCTGAACCAGAGCGAGCAGTTGACCTACGGCACCGTGGAACAGGCTATTGCGGCAGGCCGTACCCGTCTTTGTTCTTTCTGCGCAAAGCGCGATGCGATTTCCGGCGTAGCTACCGATAACGTGGATGTAAGCGATTATATCCCCGAAGAAGCTGTTGAAGAAGCAGCATAAACCGAACTCCCGATATTGAGCAAAAAGAATATAATAAAACATACCATGAGCGTCCACTCGCATCATCGAGGATGGACGCTCATTTAATGACAAACAAAAAACCGCCCATCGGCGGCGTCAGATCACAAAATGCAAAAAAAAAAAAGAAGTAAGCCCTGACTGCAGCATTAAACGCTCAACACAATCAGGGCTTACCTCTCTGAATTCTTAGTATCTAACATCCTGGTTACCTCACTTTCTTTAGAATCAATCTCACGCCGGACGCTCACTACACTCGGAATCCTCTCCCGTACATCTGCTTGATGCCTTATGCATCCATCTCATAGGTGAGATCAACCTGTTTGTCGGAGTGTTTCCTTTGTACGGCTCCTGGCGTACCCGCCTTTATCCCACTTTTTCGGCGAGTGAAGAGTTACCTCCTTGTTTCTGGTAATATCATACACGAAACAACACAGGATTGCAAGACGCAAGAATGTACAAAAAATACAAATGCGGTTTGTGCAGATTATCTGAATTTGGTGATTTTATCATAAGAAGTTTGAATGAATATGCCCCGGTTTTCTCATGCAGAAAACCGGGGCAGTCAAATTCCCTGGAGGGAAATGAATCAGTGTTTTCCCTTATAGCCTGTATCGATGTTTTTGGCATCGCCGGATGCAGCATGGGTTGCGGCCTGATGTCGGGATGAAGCCCTTGAACCGCGGTGTGCCGGACGGTGGGCGCCTTGGACGGCGGCGGAATCGCCGGTTTTTTTGCTGCTAAGGCTTTTGAAGTCAGGCAGGCGGTCAAATCCAGCGTAAAGAAGATAGTCATAAACCTTGCCGTCACCGCTTCGTGCTTCAAGGAATCGGTAAATCAGGTTGGTGATGATTGCAGCAACAAAACCGGAAAACACGCCGATGAGAAGGGCGAACAGAACGTCTGAAGGATAGTGTGCCATCAGGTAATTCCGTGCAACCATCATCAGCAGGACCCAGATACAGCCCGGAAGAACCCAGCGCCGGCCGCGCATCAGGCAAAGCCCGGTCACACCTGCTGCGGCTGCCGTCACGTGCCCGGAGGGGAAGGAAAAACCGTCTTCTGCAGGGGAACCGACGGCTTGCCACCATTGGCGGAAAAGGTCAGAAGCTTCAAACGGCCTTGGGCGTGCAATGACGTCCTTGAGTAGAATGTTGGTAATCAGAGCTCCGCAGCACACGGCGCCGAAGATGCAAAGGCCGGTTCGCCTCCAGCGCGGGAAAAGCATCAGCACAATACCGAGAAGGAAAAAGAGAATTCCTTTTTCGCCAAGCAGTGTGATCAGCTTAAACAGGGGAGTCAGCACGGCTCCGGCGGATTCAGCAAGTTTATGCAGAAAACTCAGAATTGCCATATCATATCCGGCAAAAACGGTGTTTAACCATAATGCGTCAGCAGTAAGAGACATCTGTACACCTTCTTTCCGAGGTTGCAGTTATTATACCGTGATTTCAGGCATAGCGCAAGATAAAAATCAAAACCATATGGATTAATGAGAAATATTAATGAATGTTATGAAAAGACTGTATGAAAAAGAACTGGAAAGTGTTGTGAAAGTATTGACAATTAATTAACAAAAAATTATAATAAGATTGGTTAAAGATTTTTAAAGAATTCATACGATTATTGAATGATTTCGATATCAAAATAAGATAGATGATATAGGATTTTTGTATACATATATAGATAAAATGTACAGTCAAAATTGCTCTGATGCTTGCGTTAAGAATTCATCTATTGTATAATAAATTAGTTAAATCTTTCTCTTTCTTCCGCGTTAGGCGGATTTGCTCATTTTATTAGTGGAATCGAAGATAAAGGAGGTGTGCCGATGTCGTTTGAAGCAATCAAGAACATCAATGATGCTGAAGTTCAGGCAAGAGCGCGTGTATCAGAAGCGGAAGCTCAGGCCAAACAGATGCTGCAGGATGCCGAGGCAGCAGGAAAAGCTGCCATGGAAGCAGCCGGCAAACGGGCCGAGACCGAACTGAAAGAACTGTTCAGAAAGGCGGAAGAGCAGACTGCCGGTAAAACTGCCGCTCTGGACGGGGAGTTTGCTGCGGAAGCAGCTGCGCTGCGCAATGCGGCAGAACAAAAACTGGAAGCTGCAGCAGCGTTGATCGTGGAAAGGATAGTGGGCGGATAAAATGGCAATCGTGAGAATGAAGAAACTCAGGCTGATGGCCGCCCGTTCCGAGAAGGAGTGTTTGCTCAGAGAACTGGAACGCTTCGGTTGCATTGAGTTTTCCGAACTGGACAGCTCCCTAGCGGAAGCCGGACTCCTCCGTGAAAATGGAGACGCTATCGGACTGAAAAACCTGCAGAATACTCTGTTGCATGCCATCAGTCTCCTCGACCGCTACTCGCCGGAAAAAAAGCCTCTTCTGAGTCCCAAACCTCAGGTCGATTTGAATGACCTGTTGGATGAAACGCGGCTTTCACATGCTGAAAGCGAAGCGGAAGTGATCAACGGTCTGGAAGAAAAGATGAAGCGGCTGACTGGCGAGGAAAACAGGCAGAGTAGCCTGCTGGAATCTCTGAAGCCGTGGATGGAACTGGACCTTCCGCTTGATACGGCGGCTACGGAACGCTGCGTTGTGTTGTGGGGCTCAATCCCGGCCAGGGTAGCCCTGGAGGATGTGGTATCCGCAATTGAACAGGCTTCGGATGAAGCGGAACTGTTCCAGATCTCAATGGACAAGTCCTCCCGGGCCGTGCTTGTTGTCTGCATCCGGGAAGATGTTGCTGCCGTTCAGGAATGTCTCCGGCCTTATGGCTTTACGGCAATCACTTTTCCCGGTGAACACGGCACAGCACGGGAATCATCTGATGCAGCCCGTGAGCGCATGGGAATCCTTGCCGGAGAAAAGGAAGCCGTCCGGCAGGAGATTGTCGAAAAAGCATCTCAGCGTGCTGAGCTGAAGCTTGCGGCGGATGTTGTTGCTGCGTCCATTTCCCGCACTGAGGCTGAGGGAAGGCTGATGGGGCTGGACAGCACGGTCGTCATGCAGGGCTGGCTTCCTGCCGAAAAGGAAGAGGATCTCTCCAGAATTCTGGAAAACTATGACTGTGCCTGGGAAACCGAGGATCCGCTTCCCGAAGAATACCCGGATGTTCCTGTTCAGCTCAAGAACAACCGCATTACCGATGCATTGAACATGGTAACGAATATGTATTCGCTTCCTGCTTATGACGGTGTGGATCCGAATCCCCTGATGGCTCCGTTTTTCATCCTGTTTTACGGGCTGATGATGGCGGACATGGGGTACGGCCTGATTATGATGGTTGCCGCATTGGTTGCAATGGCCAGGATCAAGCCCAGAAAGGGAACCCTTTCATTTTGCAGGCTGCTTCTCTACGGCGGGATTTCAACTTTCATCATGGGCGCGTTGACCGGAGGGTTTTTCGGCAATGCACCGGAGCAGATTGGCAAGATTCTCGGAAAGCCAGAAGGCTGGGGTGTTCTGCCGAGCCTCTTTAATCCGATGAAGGACAGCATGCTCGTTCTGATCGGTTCCATGGTTCTCGGCGTCATCCATCTGAACACCGGTATGGTGATCAGCGCGGTGGAAAAAGTGAAGAAGGGCGATGCGGCTTCTGCGCTGTGGGAAGAAGGCTCTCTCTGGGTCACACTGGTCGGCATTATCCTGTTTGCCCTGAATAAGACGGTTGCTCCTGCAGTTCCGGGGATAATCGGCAAAGTGATCCTGATAATCGGCTGTGTGATGATCCTATACGGCGGAACCCGCGGAGCAAAGGGTTTTGGCAAGTTCACCAGCATCTTCGGTACCCTGTATAACACGTTGACCGGCTGGTTTGGAGACATCCTGTCGTACTCCCGTATTATGGCCCTGATGCTGGCGGGAAGCGTGATTGCAACAGTCTTCAATACGATTGGCGGGATTGCGAACAACCTGATCTTCTTCCTGGTCATCTTTTTGATCGGGCATGCGCTGAACTTTGCGCTGAACCTGCTTGGATGTTACGTGCACGACCTGCGTCTGCAGTGCCTGGAGTACTTTGGCAAGTTCTATAAGGACGGAGGGCGGCCGTTTGCACCGCTGGCCGCAAATCCCAAGTATTATGATACGGCAGAATACTGAAATGCCGTTTGATTTAAATGCTCAGAAAACACTTAGATCTGTTCAAGCATAAGAAATAACACAGGAGGATAAGAAAATGGAATTTTTGTTTCAGCATTCCGGTTTGGCAATTGGACTTCTCGGCGCAGGACTGGCGGCGTGCCTTGCGGGCGCGGGCTCCGGTATCGGTACAGGCATTGCCGGTCAGGCGGGTGCGGGCCTAGTCACGGAAGACCCCAGTAAATTCGGTAAAGTCATGATTCTTCAGGTTATCCCCGGTACCCAGGGTCTTTACGGGCTGGTCGTGTTCTTTGTTGCCATTATGAACATGGGCCTGCTGGACGGCTCTGCAGCGAATTTGAGTTTTGTAGACGGTTGCCGTTACTTCGCCGCGTGCATGCCCATCGGCATTGGCGGTCTGGTCACTGCAAAATATCAGGGCAAAGTGGCTGCCTCTTCTGTCAATCTGCTGGCCAAAAACCCGGATCATTGGTCCAAGGGTATGATCCTCTGCATTACGGTAGAATTCTACGCCATTCTTTCTCTTCTGGCTTCGATGATGATGTTGCTCTTCATCTGATTGACTCCGTACGGATTCTGACCGAAAGGAGGACACCATGAAGGGAATAGAAAAAATTATCGCCCATATTGAGGGCGATGCGGACAAGCAGGCTGAAAGCATCCTTGCCGCTGCAAAGAAAAGATGCGATAAAATCCTCGCAGATTACGAGGAGAAGGCGTCGGATCTTTACAGCAGCAAGATCCGCGAAGGGGTAAAAAGCTGTCAGGACAAGGAAGACGGTGCCCTGAGAATCTCACGGATGGAAGCCCGGAAGAGCGTCCTTGCCGTGAAACAGGATATGGTGGCAAAAAGTTTTGATCTTGCCCGCGAAAAAATCGCTTCCATGCCGGCAGACAAGTACGTCGCTTTTTTGGCAGGCCTGGTGGAAAAGGCAGGTGCGGCAGGAGATGAAGAAATCATTCTTTCCGCACGGGACCGCGGCGCAATCGGCGAAGCTCTTTTAAAGGCAGTGAATGCCGGCGGCAAGAGCATGAAGCTCTCTGCGGAAGAGCGGGATATCGCAGGCGGCCTGATTCTGCGGCACGGTAATGTGGAAACCAACTGCAGCATTGATTTGCTGATGGAGATGTGCCGCGGCGAGCTTGCGGGAAAAGTTGCCGACGTACTGTTTGGCTGAGCGTCCGACGAAAGGAGGACAGGATTTGTCTGTCATAAAAGAAGATTATCTGTATCTCTCTTCACTGCTTCGGGCGCGTGAGATTCGAATGCTGAGTCGTGAACGGGCAGAGCGTATGCTGGATGCATCCGGCTTTGAAGAATGTGCGAAAATGCTGACAGAAAATGGATATGAAGATCTGTCACAGATGAGCATCAGCCAGATTGAAAACGCACTTTCTGTTCGCCGCGCGGAACTCTTTCATGAGCTGGAATCGCTGGTTCCCAACCGGGAAGTGCTGGATTTGTTCCGCCTGAAATATGATTATCACAATGCAAAAGTTCTGATCAAATCGGAAGCAATCCTGCATGAAGCAAAGAACCTGCTGTCCGGCGCGGGGAGAGTTGCTCCGGAAGTGATGACCAGGTGTTTTCATGAAGACCGGGTCAGGGATCTGCCGGGCAGACTCGGCGCGGCGGCCGAACAGGCCAGAGCGCTTCTGAACCGCAGTGCGAATCCTCAGCTTTCGGATTTCCTGATGGACCGGGAATACTATGCCGAGATGAGAGATCTTGCTGAAGCGATCGGGACTGATTTTGCAAAGGGCTATGTTGCACTGCTTGCAGACAGTACAAACCTGCGCAGTACTGTGAGAATTCTGCGCATGGGGAAGGACATCGGCTATCTGCGCGAAGCGCTTGTTCCCGGCGGAAGCATCAGTGAGGAACGCCTGATTGCTGGCGTCGGCGGGGAAGGGATTGCCTCGGTCTTTGCGGGCAGCCCCCTGCAGAAGGCTGCACAGCTTGGAGCGGATGCGGTTGCCGGCGGAACTCTGACATCGTTTGAACTGGCCTGCGACAATGTGCTTGCAGACTATCTGGCGGATGCAAAACGCAGCTCATTTGGTGAAGAATGCGTTATCGCTTATCTTGCCGGTCAGGAATCGGAACTGACTGCTGTCAGGATGATCCTGACAGGACGTCTTGCCGGGGTACCCGGGGATGTCATACGGGAAAGGCTGCGTGATCTGTATGCTTAAAATCGCTGTAATCGGCGGAAAAGATACCGTCATCGGGTTCAAAGCCGTTGGCCTGGAAGCCTGCCCCGCGTCTTCTGTTGCCGAAGCCCGTCAGGTGCTTCACGAACTGACCAGAGAAGGCAGTGAATACGCAATCATTTATATAGAGGAAAAACTCGCAAAGGACCTTCAACCTGAAATCGACCGGTTTAAGGACAGCCCAAGCCCGGCAATTATTATGATTCCGGGAAGGAACGGCTCCCTCGGACTTGGTCTTAACGCGCTGAAGAGCGCGGTGGAACGTGCCGTCGGCACGAATATTCTGGGCGATTAGGAGTATCTGCCCGAAACAGATGAGCAGATGCTCAAGAAAGGAAGTTTGATAAATGAGCGGAACAATTACCAAAGTATCCGGCCCGCTTATGGTGGCTGAAGGCCTTGCCGATGCAAACGTTTCGGACGTGGTGCGTGTCGGCGCCAGCGGCCTGATCGGCGAAATTCTGAATATGACCGGTGACCAGGCATCGATTCAGGTCTATGAGGAAACCTCCGGTCTTGGTCCCGGCGACAAAGTCATCACCACCGGCCTCCCGCTGTCTGTAGAGCTTGGACCCGGTATGCTGGATAATATTTACGACGGAATTCAGCGCCCGCTGCCGGAGATGCGTGCTCTGACGGGCGACTCCATTACCCGCGGCGCCAATGTTCCCGCACTGAACCGCAATAAAAAATGGGACTTTACGGCGACAGCCTCTGTCGGCGCACATCTTGCGGCGGGAGACGAACTTGGTACGGTTCAGGAAACAAGCGCCATTCTGCACAGAATTATGGTGCCCCCCGGATTGTCCGGCACACTGAAGTCCATTCAGAGCGGCTCCTTTACGGTAACCGATACAGTTGCCGTCCTGACGGATGAGAAAGGCGTCGACCATGAACTGCCTATGATGCAGCGCTGGCCGGTTCGTATTGCACGGCCCTATGCGAAGAAGTATGTCCCGAGCAGACCGATGAACAGCGGCCAGAGAATCATTGATACTCTGTTCCCGATTGCAAAGGGCGGTACCGCCGCAGTCCCGGGTCCCTTCGGGTCCGGCAAGACAGTGGTACAGCATCAGCTGGCAAAGTGGTCCGATGTGGACATCGTCATTTACATCGGCTGCGGCGAGCGCGGCAATGAGATGACCGATGTTCTGATGGAATTCCCGGAACTGAAGGATCCGCGCAACGGCGAACCGCTGATGAAGCGCACGGTGCTGATCGCGAATACTTCAGACATGCCGGTCGCTGCACGTGAAGCATCCATCTATACGGGCATTACCATTGCGGAATACTTCCGTGACATGGGCTACGACGTTGCGGTCCTTGCCGACTCGACTTCACGCTGGGCAGAGGCGCTGCGTGAAATCTCCGGACGACTGGAAGAGATGCCCGGTGAAGAAGGCTATCCCGCATACCTTGCTTCCCGTCTGGCACAGTACTACGAACGCGCCGGTGTGGTCAAATGCCTTGGAAGCGAAGACAGGGAAGGCTCCATCACCGCAATCGGCGCGGTATCCCCTCCGGGTGGTGATATCTCCGAGCCAGTATCCCAGGCTACGATGCGTATTGTTAAAGTGTTCTGGGGCCTGGATTCGGCGCTGGCTTATGCGCGTCACTTCCCGGCCATCAACTGGCTGACCTCGTATTCTCTGTACATTGACAATCTGCGTGCCTGGTATACCGAGCAGTTCGGTGAAAGTTACATCAAGAATCGCGAAAAAGCTCTCCGTATCCTTCAGGAAGAGAGCGAACTCCAGGAAATCGTCCGTCTGGTAGGTCAGGATGCACTGTCGGCTGATGACCGTCTGACCCTGGAAACCGCCAGAATGATTCGTGAAGACTTCCTGCAGCAGAACGCGTTTGTAGATGAAGACGCTTATTCCAGCTACCTGAAGCAGTACAGGCTTCTCAGCATGGTGCTGGAGTATGATGCGCTTTGTCGTGATGCCCTGTTGAAGAATGCCGACATGAACAAACTCTTCGGCATTCCGGTGCGCGAAAGAATCGGCCGTGCAAAGATGGCGGATCCCAACGCCTTTAACGAAGTCTACGATGACATTGAAAAGCAGATGAAAGCGGAAATCAATGACGTGATTGCCGGAGGTGAGGAAGTATGATTAAAGAGTATAAAACCATCCGGGAGATCGCCAGCCCCCTGATGATCGTGGAGCATGTTGAAGGTGTCACTTACGATGAACTGGGTGAGATCGAACTTCCGAACGGCGAGCTTCGCCGCTGCAAGGTGCTGGAAGTCGAAGGCGACAAGGCTGTCGTTCAGCTTTTCGAATCTGCGCAGGGAATTAACCTTGCGGAATCCAAAGTCCGGTTTCTCGGGCATTCACAGCAGCTTGCTGTGTCCGAGGATATGCTTGGCCGTGTGTTTAACGGTATGGGCATGCCCATTGACGGCGGTCCCGCAATTATTGCCGAGGATTACAAGGACATTAACGGTCTGCCGATGAACCCGGCAGCGCGTGCCTATCCTGCTGAGTTTATTCAGACAGGCGTTTCCACCATCGATGGCCTGAACACGCTTGTCCGTGGTCAGAAGCTGCCGATCTTCTCCGGGTCCGGTCTGCCCCATGCCGCACTTGCAGCGCAGATTGCCCGTCAGGCCAGGGTGCTGGGCGACAACGAGACTTTCGCCGTAGTGTTTGCCGCCATTGGCATCACCTTTGAAGAGTCCGAGTACTTCATCAGCGATTTCCGACGCACCGGCGCCATTGACCGTACTGTTGTCTTCTCCAACCTGGCAAACGACCCGGCGGTTGAGCGTATCTCAACTCCGCGTATGGCACTGACAGCAGCCGAGTATCTGGCTTTTGAAAAGGATATGCAGGTTCTGGTAATCCTGACGGATATTACGAACTACGCGGAAGCTCTGCGTGAAGTATCCGCTGCTAAGAAGGAAGTTCCCGGCCGGCGCGGCTATCCCGGCTATATGTATACCGACCTGGCAACCATGTACGAGCGTGCTGGACGCCGGCAGGGCAAGAAGGGTTCCATCACCATGATCCCGATCCTGACCATGCCCGAAGACGACAAGACCCACCCGATCCCCGACCTTACCGGATACATTACCGAGGGCCAGATCATTCTTTCTCGTGAGCTGCACCGCAAGGGCATTGTGCCTCCTGTTGACGTACTTCCCAGCCTGAGCCGTCTGAAAGACAAGGGAATCGGTGTCGGCAAGACCAGAGAGGATCATGCCGGCACCATGAACCAGTTGTTTGCAGCCTACTCCCGCGGAAAAGACGCCAAGGAACTCATGACCATCCTGGGCGAGGCGGCGCTGTCGGACGATGACAAACTCTTTGCCAAATTTGCCGATGAGTTTGAGAGACGCTATGTCAGCCAGGGTAATGAGACCAACCGCTCCATTGAAGAAACCCTGAACATCGGCTGGGAACTTTTGAGCATCCTGCCGCGTCGTGAGCTGAAACGGATCAAGACCGAGTTCATCGACAAGTATCTGCCCGAGGCATAAGCCTCCGCATAACGGATTGAGGAGGTGATTCAATTTGGCAGGTACTGCCGTAACGCCTACCAGAATGGTTCTGAACCACTTGAAGGGAAGACTGAAAACTGCCCGGCGTGGTCATAAGCTTCTGAAGGATAAGCGCGATGAACTGATGCGTCAGTTTCTGGATGTTGTTAAGGAAAATAAAGTCCTGCGTGAACGTGTGGAAGATGGTCTCACGGCGGCATTCTCGTCTCTGCAGGTTGCAAGCTCCATCATGTCCCCGGAAATGCTGGAACAGGCGCTGCTGTATCCGCGGCAGAGTGTGGAACTCGACATGAAAGTCAAAAACGTTATGTCAGTGAAGGTTCCGCAGTACAGTTTTCAGACGAAAAACAACGATCCGTCCGAAATCTATCCATACGGTTTTGCACAGACCTCCGGAGAACTGGACGATGCTCTTGATCGTATGGCAAAGGTATTTGAAGACATGCTGAAGCTTGCCGAAGTGGAAAAGAGCATGCAGCTGATGGCGCAGGAGATTGAAAAAACCCGGCGGCGCGTTAATGCGCTGGAATATGTAATGATCCCTGAGCTGTCTGAAAACATCAAATACATCACCATGAAGCTTGCAGAGAACGAAAACTCCACCAAGGTTCGCCTGATGAAAGTAAAAGAAATGGTTCTTCAGGACGCGCATAACTACAAATAATTCATATGATGCAAAAAGCAGCAGGGTCGCCGATAATCGGCGACCCTGCTGTTAAAATGCTGGGGATTACGATTTCATATTCCGATACCCGCAATATGCAGGCAGATATAGGCGGTGGGAATGGAAAACATCAGGCTGTCAGCGCGGTCGAACATCCCTCCGTGGCCGGGAATTAAATTGCTGAAGTCCTTAGTTCCGATCATCCTCTTCATCAGCGATTCGGCCAGATCTCCGATCTGCCCAAGGGTAGAAGCAACCAGGGCCGTAATGATGCAGGTAGCCAGGGGAATATGAGGAAGGAGCCGCAGCAGCCAGATCAGAAATCCGGCAACCACGGAAGCCGCGGCACCGCAGATGCAGCCTTCCAGGGATTTGTTTGGGCTCACCAGTGGGGCGATTTTGTGCTTGCCGAAGCGGATGCCGCCGAACAGTGCAAAGGCGTCACATGCCCAGGTGGAAAGTGCCCCGAGTACCAGAGTTTCCAACCAGATATTGCTGACGCTGATCATCATCAGTACGCCGAAAATAACGCCCGGATAGGCGAGGCCGGCAACCGTGTAAATGGCACCCGTACCGGATACTTTTTTATGGACGATGCCTGAGAACATGGCAAGGTAAATACCGCCGGTAAAGCAGGCAATGTAGCTGATTGCACCGAAATGAAAGATCGCGAGCAGCGCCTGAATGCTGATATAGACATACATGACCCACGCCGCACAGTAGACGTGAAGCTTTTCCATGTTGCGGCTGTACTCATAGGAACAGAGAACGCCCGCAACGCCAAACAGCAAAACCCGCGTGATCTCCGATAAAAACACGCAGGCAAGGGTCACGGTAATCATGATTGCTGCAGAAATGAATCTCTGTTTCAAGATAAACCCGCCTTCCCGCACCAACGCTGGAATCTCTCAGCGCAGAAGCATCCGTTTTCGGATAATTAACAATAACACAGAATAACAAACCGGGCAAGAAACAGTTTGCCCGGTTTGTATAAAAAACAGGCTTGTTTTACATTTTTTTTACATCGCTGTCATCGCCGGAAGGCGGTTCTGTCTCAGAGCGGGATTCGCGCGGAAATTTTTGCCGGCCGTCGGCAAACAGGTAGTAACGCCTTTTTTTGCGTGTTCTGTGCCCGAACTCTATGGCGTCCACCGGGCAGACGGCAATGCAGCTCTGACACTGCGTGCAGCGTCCGTTCCAGACGGGATGTCCGTCTTCCATCGTGATGTTGACCAGTGGGCATAGTTTTGCACAGGCGGCGCACCCTATGCAGTTTTCTTTGACATAAAAGCGTTTATCATGTACAAACAGACGGTAAAAAAACCGATATACAAAAAATGGCATTGCGGGGCCGGCATAGCTGTCGGTAATCGTCCGGTCAGATAAAATCTGATTACCGATTACTTCCAGTTGTGGCATGGCGGCGCGGATGATTCCGACCGCCTCGTCCGCTTCCGGCGCGCGAAACAGCGTGATAAAATTTTCAGGCATTCGTACGGAAGCCAGTCCGCAGAAGTCCATGGATATCTCGCGGCAGACCTCCCGGGCGTGTTCCGCCGCTTTTCCGGTTCCGCTTCCGCACGTAAGTACAAAGTACATCCGGCGGCTGCCGAGAAAACGGCTCTCTTTCAGAAACGTCTCCACAACGCGGGGAATGTTCCAGCAGTATGTCGGACATACAATCACAAACGGGCGGTCCGATTCAAAGGCATACTGCGCATTATAGGGGTCAAGAATCCTCTGCCGAAGGTGGCGGTTGATGGAAACAAGTTCGTCATCAACTAACCCGGCGAGCTGCTGAGCGGCGAAACGGCTGTTTCCTGTTCCGCTGAAATAAAGAACCATAATGACACAACCTGATTGAATATTTGGAAAAGAACACTCACATCTTAACACAGAAATCCTGTCCCGGCAACCGGAAAGCCGTTGTTTTTACGATTGTGTTCACCTGTCTGCTGTGGTATATTGAAAACAAGAGCATCAAAAGAGAAAGAGGGAGCGCCATGCTGAAAGAGGGAAAAATCTATCTGGCAAAAGCTGAAAACCGGGAGCTGTTTCTGTTGCCGCAGATGACAAACCGTCACGGGCTGATTGCCGGAGCAACCGGTACCGGCAAGACGGTAACCATGAAAGTCATGGCAGAGTCTTTTTCTGATATGGGCGTACCGGTATTCCTAGCAGATGTCAAAGGGGATCTCTCCGGGATGTGCCTGCCGGGAAGCGATTCCGCTTCTGTGCATGACCGGATTCTGAAGCTCGGACTGGAAGAGGAATTTGAATTTCGGAGCTTCCCAACACGCTTTTGGGACATCTTCGGCGAGTTTGGTCATCCTGTGCGCGTCACGATTTCCGAAATGGGGCCGACACTGCTGGCACGTCTCCTGAACCTCACAGCCGTACAGACCGGAGTGCTGAACATTGTATTTCGTGTGGCCGACGATCATGGCCTGCTTCTTCTTGACCTCAAGGATCTTCGCGCCATGCTGCAGTACGTAGGCGATAATCGGGCGGAGTTTACCACGCTGTATGGCAATGTATCGGCTTCAAGCATCGGGGCGATCCAGCGTGCACTCCTTACCTTTGAGGAGGAGGGCGGGAAAGACTTTTTCGGTGAGCCTGCGCTGGACATCCATGACTGGCTTCGAATCGGCCGCGGAGGGAAAGGCTACATCAATATTCTCTCAGCCGGAAGGCTGATTCAGAGCCCTACGGTGTATGCAACCTTTCTCCTTTGGATGATGACGGAATTGATGGAACGCTTGCCGGAAGTCGGTGATTTGGAAAAACCCCGAATTGTCTTCTTCTTTGACGAAGCGCACCTCCTGTTTACCGATTGCCCGAAGACCCTGGTACAAAAAATCGTCCAGACAGTCCGGCTGATTCGTTCGAAGGGCGTTGGCATCTACTTTGTCACGCAGAATCCTTCCGACCTGCCGGACGAGGTGCTGGCTCAGCTTTCCAACCGGGTGCAGCATGCTCTGCGTGCGTATACTCCTGCCGAACAGAAATCGGTCCGTGCTGCGGCAAAGGGCTTCCGTGAAAACCCGTTATTCGATACGGAAACCGCATTAAAAGAACTCGGAGTCGGCGAAGCACTGGTCAGTTTTCTGGATAACGAGGGAATCCCTGCTCCGGTGGAACGTGCGCATATTCTCCCTCCGCAGAGTCTGTCCGGCGTGATTGAAAAACCCGTGATGCAGACTTTTATTCTTGCAGACGAGTTTGAGCAGAAATACCGTGAAAGCTATGATCGAGAATCGGCATATGAGATCATTATCAGTGCCTATGAAGAACTGGAAGAGCAGCGTGTCCGCGCGAAGGAAGAAGCAGAAGCTGAGAAAGAACGCCTGAAAGCGGAAGCGCTTGCAGAAAAGCAGCGACAGAAAGACAAAGAAGCAGCTGTGAAGGCGGCGGAACGGGAGGCGGAAAAGAGAAGGAAAACCATGGAGCGCGCTGCCAGAGCGGCGACGACATCCGTGGCGCATTCCGTCAGTTCCAACATCGTAAACTCCGTGATGGGCGGAAAACAGACGGATACAAAAACCATCATGAAGCGTGCTGCGACAAGCGCACTGAGCTCGGTGATGCGGAATGGAAGCAGTTCCATCATTCGCGGATTGCTTGGAAATATAAAGTAAAATTATAAAGCAAAAAAGCTACGAGCCCGCATTATGCGGGCTCGTAGCTTTTTCCGGTCGGGTTGCCGTCAGCGTCATAGTCAATGTCTTCCATCAGTGCAGGGTCGACGCGGCTTCGTTTTTTAATTGTCAGCCCCTTTCCCTGTAGGTTGAACACCCAGATTTTGGAATTCGGGAAGTCTGGATCCTGCTTGCGGAATACGCCGGTTTCATTCAGCGCGCAGAACTTTGCACGGCCTTCCGCAGTATCCAGAAGATCACCGGGACCGTTATAGTATAAAGGATCTTTCGCAGCTTTTTTCTTAAATTCCTCCCAGTCTCCATCTGCGGCTTTCATGACATCTTCCGGCTGTATCATTGTTATGACGCCTCCTTTTTCATGTTTTGCTAATCTAGATTATCATCTGACTTTTAAAAAAACAAGTAGGGGATATAAATAATAAATCATAAAACTGGCAGAATTGACATGCAACTTGATTTTGTCTATACTCAAATCAGAATATATATAGACGAACTAACCTTTTGGGGGATTTCAAATGAGAGTTTCAATACTGGCAAAAATAATCGGAATCATCATATTTGCTCTGGTGCTGTCTTTCTGTCTTATGCCTGGTTATGCTTTGGAAAAATCGGATTCTTATGATGATTTGCCTTTAGAAGAGTCTTACTTAATCACTTCTAAAAAAGAGGATGGAGAAGACAATGAAAGTTTCGAATCAGAATATCTTCCCGAAGAGGATGAAAGCAAAAAATTAAGTTCCGACGACGCCGGGACCGATTCCGTCATTCTCAGTTTTTCCTATGATGAAAAAGCTCCAGATAATGCTCCAGAGCCGGAAACATCAGTTACGGTTGAGTCTGGTAAAATAGAGCTCATAGATGAGGAACCTGTTCTTGAAGACTATGTATTGCAGGGGTCTAAACTAAATGGGGTACCTGCCAGTAATGACGGAGTAATGCCTGAAGAAGATATTGAATTGGTTGAATCATTGTCAGAGTATATGCCTTCAGGGAGTGCAATAGCTGAATCTTATGACGGTATCGTTGCTTTCGCAAGCTGGGAATGTGGTGTGTTTCCTTATGGAACGGGCTTACAAATTGAAGAAAAATCTCAAGCATATGCAAATGAAATAGGCAAACTTGCACTAGGTAATGATATACAGATTGTTGATTCTGTAGCTGTAGATATTTCTTTTATCAATGAAGAGGAGGATTTATATAATCTACAACCAAATGATGATAGTATTGTTCATATTGAACTGGAATTACCAAGGCCTTTGAAGGGTGATAAATTCTATTTAATCCATCAGAAGAATGATGGATCAATTGAGTTTATGAACAGCGCTGTTGTTTCTATCGAACGATTTAGAGATGGAAGAATGCAGACAAGCGGAGTCAGTTTTGATAGTAATTGTTTTTCTGTTTATACCCTTTTGGGAACAGCAGAATCAGGCAGATTTGCACGACGCACATATGAGTTTATTGTGAATGAAACTCTATTTTCAACGCAGACCATCACTAAAGAAGATACTCTACTTGATCCCGGAATACCATCGCTCACTGAGGATCAGGATTTTATTGGATGGTATAGAGCTGATGATCCAGACCAGACTCTGCTTACAATTGAAGATCTTAGATATGAATTTGCTTTATCAGTTGTGCATGAGGGCGAAACGATCAGATTGATTGCCCGGATTCTAACAACCTGTACGGTTACATATCAGGATGAGAGTGATACGGTTATGAAAACCGTGAAAGTATATGATGGAGATGATTTCTTAGTATCAGAGAAATATGAGCCAGATGATACTTCAAAAGTATTTAAAGGCTGGCTTTGGGAAGATACTCTATATCCGCTGGGAGAGACTATTCAAACTGTTTCTTCCAATATCGTATTAACTCCGAAACTGGTGAACACATTCCTGATTTCATTCGACAAAAACTGTGTTGATGACTCTTTTCCAAATATTCCTTCTGTTGTTGCAGAAGAAGGAACAGCTATATCTTCCTGTCTTCCGGATGCTGGGCAAATGATCCGTCTCGGCTATGATTTCGATGGCTGGTTTCGAGCAATCAATGATAACGGCAATATAATACTGGAAGATAAGGAGGTAAGCGAAGGCGTTGTCGCAGAAGCAGAAACCTTTTACGCAAAATGGAAACCGGGAAATGAGACTGGTTACATCGTAAAAATCTGGAAACAAAGTATTGAGGACGACTACCGGATCGGTTTAACGGAGGAAAGCCCCTATTTTGATCCGGCTCATGATATGTCTGAAGAACAGAAAAAATATGTTTTCGACCAGGCCTTTCAACTGAGTGGAATAACCGGTTCTGATGTGTTAACTGCAGAGAGTATTGAAGATTTTATTAATCCGGATGAAGGTTTTGTTTATCAGAAAACTGTAATTCAAAACGGAATTGGCAGTAATAACTCTGGAATTTCGGAAGAAGGGAACACAATCGCCAATATCTATTTGGACAGACAAATCTGGTCGCTGTCTTTCGATGACATCCAGCATACAGAATATACATTGAAAGAAACAGAAGCAGCCAGTCCAAATATCGAATTCGGAAAAAAAGACCAGGGAGATTATTTCCCGATCTATTATTTGCTGCGTCCGGTAGGAAATCTAACGACACGTGAAGAACCATCTGTTCAATATGGAATCGATGAGAATGGCAACGCGTTTCCAATCTATCTTATGAAAACAACCGTTTTTGAAGTCCGAACAACAAATGGAGGGACACAATACGGAAAAGATCAGTATTCAAACGAATATTTTAAGATATTCTATGTAAACGATGCCTGGCGATATGAAGATAATGCTGATGCTCAGGAGTATTCAGGCATCAGATACTACGCCCATGGAACAAAGAAGTGTTGGGTAAAAAGTAACAGTGGTTATGGCGTAGAATATGGCGAGACTAATAAAAGGTATTTAAACGCAGAGTACGGATGGTATAACGGGTATGATCTCAATGCCGACCGGTATACAGGAGATCATTATATACTCAGTACGGTAACAAGAGAATATGGGCCTTTTACAGGTCTATATGGTCAAAGTTTTGAAATGTATGGTTATACTTGGCCAAGTGAAGAAGTATGGGATGATGTTCCGTATCTGTATGTATTTGAAAACCCGGAGATCTTCAATTCAATTTTAGATGACGGAATTCGATATCGTACCCTGAGTGAGGCAAATTCAAATTCTGAATCGAGAAAGATCACAGTACAGTACTATACTAAAAGCACAGATAATATGTTTACAAGTAGCGGCACGTCTTCTTTTTATCTTGAAGCCAATTCGGACTGTAAAGTGTCGAATCCATACGCCGGTGTGACTTTCTTTGATTTTTATTGGGGCAATACCGCGGATTATCCCGGAGATAATGCTGGATGGGTGGAGGCAATTGCAGCAGATAATAACAATTATTCCTGTGGCAACGGAGACGGCAATTCGTTTCTCCATCTCCGTTTTGTTCCAAATACTTATCATCTAATCTTCAGAGACTCCGAGAATCAGGAAGAACTCAAGACAATTTCAGTTTCATATGGAAACAATTATTCTGATTACCAGAATGAAGCTCCGCTGAATTTAACTAAACCGGACCATGTATTTAACGGCTGGTTTCTGGATCGCAGTTGTACGGAAAGGTTTGATTGGAATGGAGTTGTAGCATTATCAGATAAAACATTATATGCCGGATGGGAAAAATGTAATTACCGAATTGAAATTGATCTCTGTGACGATCAGTATTCACAGGCTACTTTTATAGGAGAAAAGAGTTTTCTTGTACAGGCAGGCAGAACTGTTTCTCTGGAAATACCGGAAAGAAACGGTTACCGTTTTCTCGGGTTCTATACTGATCATCTGTATACGAACAGATTTGACGATACAACGCCGGTTATATCTGCATTGTCAGGGCTGGATCATGATTACCCGAAATCTGATGAATATCTGAATGGAAAGACGTTTAACGGGGCTTTGATTCACGGGCCGGAGAATGGTTCAGATCATGTAGCAGGAAAACTCGCACTGTTTGCCAAATGGGAAAAGATTGAAACTGTAATAGTTAGAATTGTATACGATGCGAACGGCGGAGCGAATGCACCGGTTGATTCTGCTGACTATTTCGGAATGGATTATGCTGCCGCACATTCAATCTGCACTCCGCCTGAGGGAATGGCTTTCCTGTGCTGGATATATATTGATTCAGAAACAGGATTAGAGACTGAAGTTTATCCGGGACATTATTTTGCCCTGCAGCGAGCCAGCATGATCGGATCAGAGGAAAACGGCAATATAATAAGAACCATCACGCTGAAGGCGAAGTATGTTGAACAGCAGAAACCGGAAGATGTGACGGTGATTTTTGATCCGAACGGTGGTTCAGGCGAGTACAGGTTCAAAGTACCGGCGAATGAAGAATTTGCCATGCCTTCACAGATGGACACGGGTTTTATACGAGAAGGCTATGTGTTGATCGGCTGGAATACTGAAATTGATGGCTCCGGGGTCGCATTCGAAGTTGGTGATTGCGCAGCTGCAAACACAAATGGATTAAACTGCCTCTATGCAATATGGGACAGGCAAATAACTTTCACTTTCAGAGTAAATGATTCGTCGCTTGGCGAAGTCAGTGCTGAAGAAATTTGCATCCTTGAACATTCGAATCAGATCATCTCGGTAACTGTGGCTGCAAATGATCATGCTTTCTTCGTCAGGTGGGAGGCAAATCATAAAACAGTTGGCACGGAGGATACTCTGATCCTTACAAAACCGGCAGGAGGATGGGAATCGGAGGAATATCTTGCAGTTCTTGAAAAAGAGACCAGTATGGTTATATTTGATTTGGGCTCTGCAGATGCTACGATTGATACGTCAACAATTCAGAAGATTCCGTTCGGGGAAAGGGCAGTTCGCCCCATAGATCCGGAACGGAACAGTTTTCGCTTTGGGGGATGGATGCTGAATGGAGATGAATACGATTTTTCAAAGCCGGTGATCGGAGATTTGACACTGACTGCAAAATGGCTCAGAGAGTATACAGTCAGTTATTCTGTTTTCTCAAACGAAAACGGCACTCTGCTGAACGTAGCACTGCCTCCGGATAAAGGATATCTTCCGGGTGAAAAAGTTTTTCTTCCGGGAGAACCGGGGGCTCCGGAAGGATATGGCATTTTCAGCGGTTGGAGAACAAATGATGCTCAGATTCAGAATAACGATTTCTATATGCCGTCACACGATGTTGGAATTAGTGGTACTTATACACCGATCAGATACCAAATCAGCTATAATTTGGACGGTGGTTACACAAATCAAAACAATCCTGATTCCTATACAGTGGAAAGTGAAACGATCGTATTGTCCAATCCGGTGAAAAATGGATATGTTTTTTCAGGCTGGTCTGATCTGAACGGCACAGACACTTTGACAGAGCTTGTCATTGAAAACGGAAGCACAGGCAACCGAAGCTATACTGCCGTCTGGACTCCATCCAGCGATACGCCTTATCAGCTCATTGTTCATTACCCGGATGGTTGGATTCTGACGGATACGATTGAAGATGCTGAAACAAATGCAGAACAACGGATTATAACCTATCTGTGCCGCGGTACTACAGATACCGAAGTAAATACTGTAAAGTATCAAATCCCGGAAGACATGCGGCTTGTCTATGACGAGAGGAATTCGGCAAATGTATCTCATGGGATCATTGCCGCAGACGGAACGCTTAAGCTTCATGTATATCTGAAATATGCTGACTACAGTTATACGTTGGAATATTGCCTGAAAGATACGGAAAGAGTCGTAGCAACGAAAATAGGAAAAGTGCAACCGGATTCTGATGGAAAAGCTACTCTTCCAATCAATTTGGATGATGCCGTTGTGGAGGATTCTTACACAGAGTATATACCGTTCATGGAAACAGACGGAATTGAAGAGGTGATAATTGAAAAAAATAATTCAGCAATTCGTATTCCGGTAATTTTGAGAGTCGTTATCGATCGGCTTGAAAATAGAGAAGACTATGAAAACGGCAGCGTTCAGTATGGGTACTCACCGGGAGAAATCATCGGTACCGGCCTAACAACTGTTTCACCCGACGGGCGGACTGCTGTAAGCGGGCTGCTGCCGGGAGATAGCCTGTTGTTGGATTATGTTCCGGCATCGGGAGAAAAAGCAGGAACTTATCTGGCTTCATACAACGATGCGCTTTTCAAAAATGGAGAAGAAATATTATCCTGCTACAGTTTCAGCGGCTTCAATCCGACTGTGATGGGAAAACTGACGATTCTGGAAACTGTATCAGTTACGTGGATGAACGGCGACACAGTTCTTTGGACAGACACATTTGTTCATCCGGGGACTGTACCGGAATTCAAAGGTGATACGCCAGAAAAAAACGGCACTGCCAAATACGAGTACAGTTTCAGCGGCTGGGAACCGGAACCTGCAGCTGTTTCTCATGACACCGTGTATCATGCTGCATTTGCAAAGATAATAAGAAAATACACAGTCACTTGGTTACATTATGACGGATCTGTGGCATTCCAAAAAGATTTTGAGTATGGATCGTTCCCGGTATATGGCGGAAATCCGCAGGAAAAGCCTTCCGATGCAGAGTATTCTTATGCGTTCAGAAGATGGATTCCGGCTTATACTGAAGTCGATCAGGAGACAACCTATACACCGGAGTTTACGCGGACACCGCGCACCTATCATGTTACATATTTGCTGGATGGGCAGCGGACAGGATCAGTGCTGACAAAAGAATTTGGAGAATTGGTTTCATTACGTGTAGACCCAGTCAAAGACGGCTTTGATTTCTCAGGATGGTCTTCTGAAGACGTTCAGATTCTGAACCGATGCTTTACGATGCCGGCGAAAGATGTAATGATTTCCGGAGCTTTTACTGAGATCATGAAGCAGCCTTTTGATAAAAGCACCTTGAAAGATAATCAGCGAACAGTGCCAAATACTGATCTGGTCTATAATGGTGAGGATCAGGATCTGCTGATTCCGGCTGCTGAATTACCTACCGGTTATGCTCGCAATCTTTATAGCATAAATGGAGGAGTGACCTGGACTTCTGCTGTTCCGACAGGGAAAAATGCAGGGGAATACTCCGTGATTGTAAAGTATATCGGTGATATCAGACATGAAGACTTTACAGATGACGAGATTACAGTTAGAATCGGAAAAGCGGTGATTACTTCATTCCAAGCGACTCTTCGTGAACCGCAAATATATTCCGGAGAAAAGATTTCACTTTTAGCCTCAGTTACCGGACTTCCGGAAGGCTGTTCAGTGGAGTATTGTGTTCGTGACGGGGATGGACATCTTTTCATGGACTGGTCAGGTATTCAGCCAGAAGCAACGAAGCCGGGAACATATCAGGTGTCTTATCGAATTGACGGTGGAGTGAACTATATTTCTATTCCGGAAACTATAATTGATAACGGCAGCAATAAGAATGCAGTTATCGAAAAGGGCGAACGGGAAGCCCCCAAACAAAAGCCAATAGCTTCCATAACTGGATCAAACAGCATCACCGTAAACCCTGCATTATCTGGTCAGGAATATCTTGTCGTGCCTAGAGCTCAGATGCCCTCCGACATCGACTGGCATACAAAAGCACAGATTCCTGGGAATGAGAATACCATCATTTTCAATGACCTTACATTTGCACAGACATATGTTGTATATACCAGATCTGTTGCAACGGACTGTTATCATGCCTCATCAGCAATAGCCGGGGATCCGCTGAGCATACCTAAACAGCCTCAGGCTAAACCGAATGCAGATATACAGGTGTCCGTGACAGCAACGTCTATAACCGTTAAACCTGCATTTGCTGATCAGGAGTACAGTCTGGATCACGGTATTGGATGGGTTTCTGCAGAAAATAACAAATTGATCTTTGATGGATTGAAACCCGATACTGATTATGAACTGATTACCCGGAAGGCAGAAACAGATACGAAGGCTGCTTCAGAAGCTTCAGAGCCGATGAAGATCAAGACTCTGACCGGAACTGTTTTAACAGAAATCCGAGCAAATGATGATATGTTGCCTATAATCTCCGTATCAGGCTTGGATGAGATACTTTCAAAGACACTTCTCAGTGCAGAAGAGAAGCAGAGTGTCCTGTCGGGAAAGACAGAGACAGTTTTTCTGGAGATCAGTGATGTTTCTTCGGGCGTTTCGGAAACAGATAAAAACCTGATTTACAGGACGGCAAAGGAGAAGAACAGTGGAGCAGTTGTTATTATGCATCTGGATATTTCGCTGTATAAGCAACTGGAAGGAGAAAGTCCCGTTGCTATTACCAGTATTGGGAGTAACAGTATTGAAGTGACCCTGACTATTCCTGCCAAGTACCTGAATACGGATTCCGCCACGACACGCAGTTTTTATGTTGTTCGGGTGCATGGCAGCACCGCCGATGTTCTGACTCCTACCGTAACAGGAAATCAGCTTGTTTTCAGCACCGGTCTCTTTTCAACATACTCATTATTCTATGTGGACAGGACAGAATCAGTCCCGGGAACAGATGAGATGGGAATCGGAAGCGGTACTGCTGTTGGATCATCCTTTGCTTCAAACGGGACATCAACACCAACGGCTGCTTCCGTCTCGGTTGTCGGCACGGCTTCAGTTCTTCCTGAATCGGAGAATAATGTATCCGATACTGACAGAACGGGTGCTTCAGCAAATACAAGAACTGCTGCCGTCGGAAACAGAAATGGAGTTTCCGGTGCAGAAAAGCAGCAGGATAACCAAATTAGCACTGCAGTTCCGGGCGGGAAGGATAAGACGTCTGTAGATAAAGCAGGTATATATTCAGAATCTGATTCTGCCGATCTGAAGCAACGTACCATACGCAGAATTCTGATTTCGTCTATAATAATCATAATATTACTGTGTGTCATATGGTATTATATTCGGAGCCGTGAAGATGGAACACTTAAAAATGGAGATAAAAACATCTGATTACAGGTTTATAGCCGCTGTAGGCGGTGTGAATGTGGATATTGGTGCCCGGGCAGAGGCGTTGTTGATTCCTGGCGACTCCAATCCTGGCCGTATTCGGATGAACCCTGGCGGAGTTTGCAGGAATATTGCGCACAATTTGGCCTTGATGGGCCTGAAGGTCGAAATGCTGACAGTTCTTGGAGATGACCTTTACGCTGGCCTGATTGCCGATTCCTGTGCAAAACTTGGGATTGACCTGAGCCATTCAGTTGTAATCCGAGATGCTTCGACATCGACCTACAGCTACATTGCCAATCCCGAAGGGGAGATGGTACTTGCGGTTTCCGACATGGAGATATATAATCAAATGACGCCGCAGGTACTGGAACCAAGGCTGGAATGGTTGAATTCATCTGATGCCGTGGTGTTGGATACAAACCTGACAGAGGATACTGTCCGCTGGCTGTGTGAACATGCCCATGTGCCCATTTTTGCCGATCCGGTTTCGACTTCAAAAGCGTTAAAACTGCTCCCGGTACTCTCAAAAATCCATACGCTGAAGCCGAATCGGCTTGAGGCGGAAGTGATGACCGGTATTAAAATCATAGATGAAAACAGCCTGAACCGTGCCGCAGATGCCCTGCTCAAAGCAGGCGTTAAGAGGGTTTTCCTGACTTTGGGTAGTGGGGGAGTTCTTGCAGCAGATGCGGATCATCGGTTCCGCATGAGCAATCCCGGTGTCATCCCCGTCAATACAACCGGCTGCGGCGATGCTTTCGCTGCAGCACTGGTATGGGCGAATGAAAAGGGAATGGATCTGGAAAGGAGCGCGGCTGCCGGCCTTGCGGCTGCAGGCATAGCGATGAGCGGGAATGAGACTGTAAACCCGCTCATGAGCGAGGATAAACTGGAAAATGAAATCAACAGACTCACTGAATTGCAGGAGGACTAAAGAATGAAGCAGTACCTGGATATTTCTCCAGAAGTTGCCGAGGCTATAACGACAGGGAAGGCTGTCGTTGCCCTGGAGAGTACGATCATATCCCATGGAATGCCCTATCCGAAAAATGTGGAAACTGCGCTGCGCGTCGAAAAAACCATCCGGGATCACGGAGCTGTTCCCGCCACAATCGCCGTGATCGGCGGCCGCCTGAAGGCAGGCCTCAGCGTGGATGAGATCGAGTATCTCGGGAAAAAGGGCCGGGAAGTGATCAAGGCAAGCCGTCGGGATCTGCCGGCGCTGGTGGCACGTAAGGCCGACGGTGCGACAACAGTTGCAACGACCATGATCATTGCGAATATGGCCGGGATCGAAATCTTTGCAACTGGCGGTATCGGCGGCGTTCACCGCGGCGCCGAATATACCATGGACATCTCAGCGGATCTGGAAGAACTTGCGCAGACTCCTGTGATGGTGGTGTGTGCTGGGGCCAAGTCGATTCTGGACCTTGGCCTGACTCTGGAATATCTGGAGACAAAGGGCGTACCGGTCATCGGCTACGGAACCGATGAACTTCCTGCGTTTTATACCAGAAAATCCGGCTTCGGGGTGGATTACCGGGTCAACAGCACCGAGGAGCTTGCCGCCATATTCCGTGCACAGCGCGGTTTGGGTTATCGCGGGGGCATGCTGGTTACCAACCCAATTCCCGAAGAATACTCGATGGACAAGGCGGTAATCGATGCCGCCATTGAGCAGGCTCTGGACGAAGCAAAACAGCAGGGGATACACGGAAAGGAAACTACGCCCTTCCTGTTGGCAAAGGTGGTCGAACTGACCGGCGGGGAAAGCCTGGAAAGCAATATCCGTCTGGTCCTGAACAATGCGGAGATTGCCGCAAAAACTGCGGTTCATCTGGCTAATTGGGCAGAATAACACTGAAGAACTGCTAAAACTTGTTTGAAAGACGGCGGTTGCCGGAACGGGGCAAAGTGATTCAACATGCGGTTCATCGTCGGAAAAGCGCGCAGCGGTAAAACTGCGCGCATCATTTCAGAGATCAAAGAGACGGTCATCAAAGGACAGGGGCGCGCGCTTCTGCTGGTACCAGAGCAGTACAGCCATGAAGCGGAGCGTGAGCTTTGCACTGCCTGCGGTGACCGTCTGTCGCTGTATGCCGAGGTGATGAGCTTCAGCGGTTTTGCTCGCTGGGGCCGTTCCGTATATGGCGGATGCGCCAGACGCTGGATGGATAACGGCGGAAAGCTTCTCTGCATGGCTGTTGCCCTGCGGGAACTGAAGCCGCTCCTGCATCTCTACGGCGATGCGGCGGACAACCCCGATCTGCAGGCCGCCATGGTACAGGAGCTGGATGCCCTGCGCGCCGCGGACGTCGGCAGCGCGGGCCTGCGTACGCTTTCGCAGGAACTGGACGGAGAGCTCAGCATAAAACTGTCGGAACTGGCCGGCATCCTGGAGATCTATGAATACATAACAGAACGCTCCGGTGCAACAGCAAAAGACCCGTTGGCACTGTTGGCGGAACAGATTGAAAAGCATGGCCTTACGGAATTTGACCGTGTATATGTTGACGGTTTTCTGGATTTTACCGGTCTCGAATTCCATGTGCTGAGCGCGCTGCTGAAGCGGGAAATTGACCTGACTGTCTGTCTCCCTTCCGGGGAAGAGAATCGGGCGGACGAACACCTGCTGATTTCCAAAATCACAAAGGAAAAGTTGACACAGGTGGCACAGGAACTGGGGCAGACTGTCGATTTGTTAACGGTAGAGAGTAATGAAGCCGGTTCTGATACGCTTGCGTACTTTACCGAGCACATGTTCGACTACGCTGTGAAACCTGCTGATCCTGAACCGGGCAGGTTCAGCCTGATGCTTGCCGATACTCCGGCTGTGGAGTGTGAAGCCGCGGCTACCGAGGTCCTCCATGCCGTCCGGGATGAAGGGCTGCGCTGGCGTGATGTGGCAGTCGCGATACGGGGCTTCTCGGATTATCGCGGTCTGCTGGAGAACACCTTCCGCAGATACGGGATTCCGCTCTTTGTTACAAGAAAAGATCTTCTCACCGAAAAAGCGCTTCCGAACTGGATTACCTGTGCCTATGAACTGGTGCTCGGCAACTGGGATGTTGACGATATGACCGCGTATCTCCGCTGCGGATTCAGCGGACTTTCCGAAGAAGAATGCGATTCGCTTTGCAGTTACCTGTATCTCTGGCAGTTAAACAGCGCGGCATGGTTGCGTCCGGGCGACTGGGAGCAGCATCCGGATGGTTATGGAAAACCGAGAAATGAGGAAACAGATGCGCGCCTGAAAGCGCTCAACCTTTCGCGCAGACATGTTGCCGCCCCGCTTCTGCTGTTGAAGAAGCGTATTCCCGCGGCAAAAACGGCTGCGGATCAGGCGCAGGCGCTGCTTGCGTTTTTGGATGCTGCCGATATCAGGGGAACCCTGCAGAAACGAATTCGCGATTTGGAGGCTGAAGGAAATTCGGAACTGAAAGCCGAATACCTTCAGCTTTGGGACATCATTACGAGTGCAATTCAGCAGACTGTTATGATCCTGGGCTCCGTCCCCATGGACGGGAACACATATTACCGGCTGTTCAGGGCTGTTCTGACGAGTTATGACATCGGGATGATTCCTGTATCGCTCGACAGTGTATCGGCTGGTGATTTCGACCGGATGCGGCGGAGAAATATTCGCAGGCTGATTGTGATGGGCTGCTGCGACGGTCGTCTGCCTCCCGAACGCGGTGGCGGAGGGCTGTTTACCCAGGACGAACGCGACCTGCTTGCCGAACACGGTCTGACTGTCGGCGGCGGAGACGGGGAGCTCTGGCGGGAATACGCGCTGATATACCATACTTTGAGCCTCCCGCATGAAAAGCTTATTCTGTCCTGTCCGGAGATAGGCTTTAACGGCGAGGCGTTGACTCCTGCGCTGGTATTTACCCTGGCGCAGAAAATGTTCGGACTCGATCCGCAGAAAGCGAATCCTCAGTTGATGCGCCTGAATGCGGCTGTGCCTGCTATGGGGCTTGCACTCACCGCCGATGCACCGCAGGCGGGGGAAGCAGCCAATGCTGCGGAACAATGGTTCCGAGAGCACGAACCGGAACGGCTGCAGCGGCTGAAAAACGCCGTAAATTCCGACCGAGGCTGCCTTTCCGCCGAAGCGGTCGCCGCACTTTACGGAAAGAGAATGCGCATCAGTCCGTCGAGACTCGAGTCCTTTTCATCCTGCCGTTTTCATTATTTTTGCAAATACGGCATGAAGGCGGAACCGACGGAACCTGCTGGCTTTCATCCGCCGGAAATCGGCACCTTTATCCATTATATCCTGGAGAATGTTGTACGCAGCGTAAAAGAACAGGGTGGTTTTGACTCCTTAAGCGACGAAGAACTGCGGGAGATCACCAGACGGCAGATCGAAGAATATATTCGCAGTGAGCTGCTGAATTATGCGGAGAAGAGTGCCCGCTTCCGCTGGCTCTTTGAACGTCTTTGCGAGGAAGTATATCGCATTGTACAGGATACTGCGGATGAGCTGCGCAGCTCGGACTTTGAGCCGCTCTCGTTTGAACTGGACGTGTCAAAGCTGAATACCCAGCTTGACTGCGGGGAAGCCGGAAAGATCAGCCTCACCGGAATTGCTGACCGGGTCGACGGCTTTTCAGATGAAAACGGGCTCCATCTGCGCGTTGTGGATTATAAAACCGGAAAGAAGCAGTTTCAGCTTTCCGACGTGTTGTACGGTCGGAATCTGCAGATGCTGCTGTATCTGTTTGCCGTTTGCGACAACGCTGCATTTCTGTACCACAGCACCGCGGTACCGTCAGGTATCGAATATCTGCCTGCCAGGGAGAGCATGCTTCACTTTAAACAACTGCCGGATGCGGAGGAAGAAACAAAAGAGCGAAGGAAGGAAAAACGCCGCAGCGGGTTGATTCTATCTGATCCCTCTGTTGTTTCAGCATGGGAACACGGTGACGAAAAACAGTATATGCCGCAGAAATCCGGCACAAAAAATCCATTTGTGAGCATGGATCAGCTGAATATTCTGCGGTGCCAGGCGGAACAGTGCCTGCGGGAAATGGCCGAAACGGTTGCCTCCGGAACAATAGATGCAAACCCCGTCTGGAAGTCGGAGAGCGACAATGCGTGCCGGAACTGCCCCTATCTTCCGGTCTGCCGTTTTGAAGAAGGCGAGAACGGCGAAGCCAGCCGGACGATTCGAAATCTGCCGGATGCCGAAGTCTGGAACATCCTGGATCCGAAGGATTCTGATGGAACAGATTCAGGACCATAATAGATTGTGAACACTGAAATAATTCGGTATCGGATACAGATGCCGAATCGATGCCGGAGGCGGATATGGATTTTACCCCTTCACAACTGAATTCGATACTATGCCGAGGCAGAAGTGTTCTGGTATCCGCAGGAGCCGGAAGCGGAAAGACGCGCGTGCTGACCGAAAGGCTCATGGAATACATCGACCCGCGGGATCCGGATACTGTTCCCGCGAGCATCGATCGTTTCGTAGTGATTACGTTTACACGCGCAGCTGCAGGGGAACTGCGCGGTAGAATCGCGTCTGCGATTACCGAACGGCTGCGCCGGACTCCTGACAACATGCATCTGCGCCGGCAACTTCTGCTGAGCAGAAACGCTAAGATCGGAACGATCCATTCATTTTGTGCCGATCTTCTGCGGGAGTATGCCGGACATGCGGGGATTTCCCCATCGTTCAAAATCCTCGAAGAAGAACGTGCCGAGCGCCTTCGGGCCGCAGCACTGGAACGCGTTCTGGAGCGACATTACGAAGAAGGAAGCGATGCCTTTCTTTCCCTGACCTCGACAGTCGGTGCTGGGAAGGATGACAGTCGGCTTACCGAACAGTTGCTGAAACTTCACGCTGCCATCCAGAGTCATGCGGACCCCTCGGCCTGGGTTGCGGAACAGATCGCCCGGCTGAGTCAGGACGGGGTATCTTTTGAGGATACTGTCTGGGGTGCCGATATTCTCCGTGAAAGCGAAAAAACGGTTCGTTTCTGGACACAGGAAATGGAACGCTGCGTGACGATCCTCCGCGGCGAGGAAAAAATCCGCAAAGCATATGAAAACAGCTTTCAGGACACTGCTGATGCGCTGCACAGACTGGAAACAGGGTTTCCGATCGGTTGGGATGCCATAAGATCCTGTTTACCCGTTCCGTTCCCAAAACTCAACTCGCTCAGGAATGATCCGGATCCCGAACTCTCAAAATGGTTGAGAGAACGCCGTGATTCCTGTAAAAAGGCTATGGAGAAGCTCAGCCTCAGCTTTACGGATGATTCCGATGGAGTGTTGGCAGAGATGAAGGCTTCGGTACCTGCCATGTCTGCTCTGCTTACTCTGACCATGGAACTGGAGCAGGAATTTCAGGCTGCCAAGCGGCGTATCAATGGCATGGATTTCCAGGATCTGGAACACCGCTGCCTTGCTCTGCTGATGACAAAGGAAGGTGTCCAGACACCGCTTGCCTCAGAACTGGCTGACCGATATACCGAAATCATGGTCGATGAGTATCAGGATGTCAGCCGCGTACAGGACAGTCTGTTCTATGCCTTGAGTCGAAACGGCAGGAACCTGTTTTTTGTGGGAGATGTAAAGCAGTCCATTTATCGCTTCCGTCTGGCGGACCCTACCATTTTTGTTGAGAAAGCTGATGCGTATGCCGAAACGGAACTGGCAGTAGAGGAAACGGATAATCCGCTTTTGCGGGGCAGGCTGATTCGTCTGCAGGAAAACTTCCGTTCCCGCAGGGAGGTTTTGCAGGCGGTAAACCGTACCTTTACCCGTGTCATGTCACGGGACCTTGGGGATTTGGATTACGGCTCGGACGATGAGCTTATTCCAGGTGCGGACTATTCCGGTGACGGTTCGAAGCCGGAAATGATTCTGATTCCACGGAATCATACGGAAATTGATGCCCAGGAATTAGAAGCGGAAGCGGTTTCAGAAAGAATCCGGCAGTTGATGCTGGAGGGCAGGGTACAGGAGAATGGGGCATTTCGCCCAATTCGATATGGAGATATCGCGATTCTCCTTCGCGCGGCAAACACGATCGGCGGTACCTATCGGCGTGTGCTGCAGAACAACGGGATTCCTGTGACATCCGGCACAGCAGGCGACTTCTACGGAAGTGTGGAGGTTTCCACGGTATTTGCCATGCTGACTGTGATGGATAATCCGCATCAGGATATCCCGTTGCTGACACTGCTCCGTTCGCCTTGTGTTGGTTTCAGTGCGGACAAACTCAGTCTGATCCGTTCTCTGCAGCCGGACGCAGACTTTTATACGGCTCTCTGTGTGTCCGGCGATCCGGAAGTGCTTCGCGTCCGGCGCATATTGGAAAAACTCAGACAGGAGGCACCGGATCAGAGCCCGACGGATCTTGTGGAGCGGGTGATTGAAGAACTGGATCTGTATACTGTTTGCAGCGCCATGCCCGACGCTGAACGCAGAATCGGAAGGCTTTCCGGACTGATTTCCATGGCCGAAACTTTCCGGCAGGGAGATGAATACGGACTGCACCGTTTTGTGCTTTGGCTGCAGAATATGGAGCGGCGCGGGCAGGAACCGCCATCCTGTGCGGAGGGCGGCGACGCGGTTCGGATTCTCTCAATCCACAAATCCAAAGGCCTGGAATTTCCGGTCGTGTTCTGCAGCGGGCTGGGCAGGAGCTTCAACCGTCAGGATTCATACAGTACGGTTCTTGTACATCCGGTTCTGGGCCTTGGCCCACGAGCCACAGATTTGATAAGGAAGCTTGAATATCCGACTGCAGCCCGCCGTGCGATCGATGCCAGAATCAGACGAGAATCTCTTTCAGAAGAGATGCGGCTTCTCTATGTGGCGATGACACGCGCGAAGGAAAGGCTGATTTTGACTGCCTGCGTGAAGAATCCTGACGATGCTCTGGAAGATGCCAGGAATCTCATCTTTCCTTCAGGCTTTGATTGCGGCTCCGGGCAAGAAGTGAAAATACCGGCGCAGCTACTGCAGGATGCAGGCTGTCCTCTGCAGTGGATTCTTCCTGCCGTGGTGGCGGATGATGCCTTTATTCTGAATCATGACGTATTAGCGGACAGGGAAACCGACCGTGACGAAATTCGGGGGAGTGAAGATAAGGCAGCTGATCCGGAATTGCTGCGGCTGCTGGACCGGAATCTGGCATGGGAATACCCCCATGCGGAAGCGCAGCGGCTTCCTTCCAAGGTGACTGTAACCGAACTTAAAGGACTTCGGGAAGCGGATCCCGATGCGGTGAACGTTTCTTCGCCGTATTTAGGGGACGCGCCGATTAATCTCCCGGATCCGGAACAGAAACCTCTTTCCGCTTCACGGCGGGGCAGTGCCGTCCATCTTGTAATGCAGCTGATTGATTTTGAAAAGGCGGGCGATATTTCCGGCGTGCGCGGAGAGATTCAACGCATGGTGAATGAAGAATTCCTGACGCCTGAGGAGGCAGAGGCCGTAAATCCGCTGATGATCTGCCGCTTTTTCGCAACGGAACTCGGTCAGCGAATCCGCACGGCAAGGCATTGCCGAAGAGAATTTCGTTTCTCCCTGATGAATGACGCCGCAAGCATTTATTCCGGTTTTCCCGAAGGAGAGAGCATTCTTTTGCAGGGAGTTGTGGACTGCTGTTTTGAAAATGAGGACGGTCTTGTTGTGGTCGACTATAAAACAGACCGTGTCGACAGCGAGGAAGCGCTGCGGCAGCGTGCGGAACTCTACAGCGTGCAGCTGGAAACCTACGCGCTGGCCCTTCAGAGAATCTTCCGGCTCCCGGTAAAGGAAAAAATACTGGTTTTCCTGAATGAGGAAAAACAGATCAGGCTTCAATAAACTGAAAGGAAGAGCATACAATGGCAACAGTAGAAGAACTGATCCGGCAGTACCAGACGGATGAAGCGCTTCAGAAAGAGGTTGCGGACATCCTTGCTGCCGGAAAGATCACTCCGAAGGATTTCCTGAACTTTGCGAAAAAACACAATGTGAAGATTTCGCTGACTGAGATTCCGAAGTACATGGAAGAGGCGAAAAAAGCCGGTTTGATCAAGTGATGCTGCCAGTGATGCAGGGCTCGGAAAGTTAATTGAAGGATTGAGGCCAGATGAACGGAATAAAAAAACAACAAAAAAGGTCAGGCAGCGCGGTCAAAACCGTGCTGCTGATCCTGGCATTTCTGTTCATGACGGGAACCGTAGCCTTTCGATATTTCCAGAATCCGGAACGTAAAATCCAGCCCATACTTGAGAATCAGCATGAATTTACTGCAGAGCCGGCGCCGCCTTTATTACCGCAGAATGTACCGGAGCAGACTGAAATACCGAGTCCGGAGGAGCCGGAGAATAAAGGCAGCCGAAGCGAACCGGAAACGGACGAAAAGCAGATTCCGTTTCAGGTCAGCATTATCCCTGAAGAAACCCGATTCAATGGAACGGAGAAGGAGTACACTGCCGAGACCTATCAGCTGGTTACGGATCTGGTCTACACATACCGGTATCTTGGGGCGGCTGGCTGGCCTCAGGTTGAGGATACGCTGTCGTCTTTGAAGGCGGTCGATCCGAAGCTTGGTGAGCTCTGGGACGGGATTATGCGCAAATGGGCCTATGTCAGTGAAGAACTCGTTGTAGATTCAGCTGTGTTGCCGGATGGCCTGCCGCAGGACAACAGCCTCTGTATAGCTGTGATGGGTTATCAGCTGCTTCCGGACGGAAGCATGGCTGCGGAACTGCTGAAACGATGCGAGACAGGCCTTGCTCTGCTGGAAAAATACCCGCATGCCTTGTTGGCGCTGACCGGAGGCGGGACTTCACCTCTAAACAAGGAAGTTACCGAAGCGGAAACAATGGCGGAATGGTTCCAGAGCCATGGGGTATCCGGAGACCGGATGATCGTGGAAAATAAATCTATGACGACCGGTCAGAATGCAAAAAACACCTGCGCGATACTGACAGATCAGTATCCGCAGGTGAAAGAAATTGCAGTGGTATCGAGCAGTTATCATATCCCGCAGTGTGAACTGCTGTTTACGGAAGCCGCGCTTCTGTATGCCTATCGTAACGGCTGTGATGTTCCCTATGCAGTTACCGGAAATGCCTCGTTTGCAGCGGTCGGCAATGAAGAATACAGCGACCTCTCCAACCTGGGTGCCGATATCTGGGTGATGGCAGACCCGAACTACTGAGCGAAAACGGCAACAAAACAATGCCAGTCGTCTTCCGAGAAATGCCGGACGATTTGAAAACCGCAGGCTTCCATAGCTTTGCGTACTTCACCCTGACGGCCTTCAATAATGCCTGAAGTGATGTAGGTGCCGGAAGACCGCATGAAGCCTCTGACATGGGCAGAAAGAGGAATGATGACGTCTGCAACGATATTGGCAAGAACGATATCATATCCGTTTCCAAGCTCCCTGCGAAGACCGGCGTCGGTAATAAGATCCCCTGCAAGTACGCGAAAGCGGTCACTGCCAATCCCGTTCAGCGCAGCGTTGGAGCAGGCAACGTCGGGAGCTTTCGGATCAATATCAACGCCGAGGCAGCTTTCACAGCCCAGTATCAGGGCACCGATGCCCAGAATGCCGCTTCCGCAGCCAAGATCAAGGACTCTGCTTCCAGGGGCGGCGGCGTCTTCGAGCGCCTGCAGGCACATACGCGTTGTGGCATGGCTTCCGGTTCCGAATATCAGGCCAGGATCCAGCCGAAGCGGAAGACGGGATCCTTCGGGAATATCTTCCCATTCAGGGACGATGACTAGCCGGTTTCCGACTTCAATAGGCTGATAGTATTCCCGCCAGTTGTTTTCCCAGTCGCTGTCCTCAATGATTTTTTCTGTCATCGAAGGGTAGCGTGCCTTCACGGAATGCAGAGTCGCCAGACCGGCATCATCATCTGGCAGGTAGAACTTCAGCCTGCTGAGGCCGGCAAAGTGTTCTTCCAGCTCCCGGTCAACATAGTCCCAATACTGCCGGTTGTTTTCCAGAAAATTTCTGAAATCGTCTTCCGTTTCCACAACAAATCCGTCGACGCCCAGCGTAGTGAGTTCTTCACAGCGGGCGTCGATTTCCTGCTCAGGGGTGTCCAGAATGCATTCCCAGTAACGCATGTTTCGCTCCTTCTCTCAAATAACCGAAGAGGCTGCATTACCGCAGCCTCTTTCTGTTCGATAGGTATTACGCTTCGCCGCGCTCGCGGAGAGCAGCTTTGCGTGAGATGTTCCAGCGGCCTTTCTCATCTACGCCGATGAACTTGACCCAGGTCTTGTCGCCGACATTCAGAACATCTTCGACTTTCTCGGTACGCTTGAACTCCAGGTCTTTGATATGGCACATGGCGTCCTTGCCGGGAACCAGTTCTACAAATGCGCCGAGATTTGAAATGACGCGCTTGACCTCGCCGTAGTAGAGAGCGCCGACTTCAGGCTCAAAGACGATCTCTTCAATCGTCTTGCGGGCTTCGCGGCAGGCGTCAATATCGGAAGAAGCAATGTAGATGGTGCCGTCGTCGTCGATATCGATCTTGCAGCCCGTATCCGCAGTGATCTTCTGGATGACCTTTCCGCCGGAGCCGATAACTTCACGGATCTTGTCGGGATTAATGTGCATCTGGATCATCTTCGGCGCGGTCTTGGCCAGTTCCTTACGCGGCTCGGCAATGGCCTTGAGCAGAATGGCATCAAGAATCTGGAAGCGTGCTTCTTTGGTGATGGCAAAGGCTTCTTTGACGATTTCGTGCTTCAGGCCGTCATTTTTGAGGTCCATCTGGATGGCTGTGATGCCCTGCTTGGTGCCGGCAACCTTAAAGTCCATCTCGCCGTGGAAGTCTTCTACGCCCTGAATGTCGATGAAGGTTGTAAAATCATCACCGTCCTGAATCAGGCCGCAGGAAATACCGGCAACAGGAGCCTTGATGGGCACGCCGGCGTCCATCAGTGCCAGAGTGGTGCCGCAGATGGAACCCTGAGAGGTGGAACCGTTGGAGGAGAGAACTTCAGAAACGACACGAATGGCGTAAGGGAAGTCTTCCACGTCAGGAATCACGCTCTCCAGCGCCTTCTCGACAAGAGCGCCGTGTCCGTACTCGCGGCGGCTGGTGCTGCGGCTGGCACGTGCCTCGCCGGTGGAATAGGAAGGCATATTGTAGTGATGCATAAAGCGTTTCTCTTCTTCTTCCCAGATGGTGTCGAGTTTCTGGGCTTCGGACAGAGTGGCCAGGGTGGCAATGGAGAGTACCTGAGTCTGACCGCGGGTAAAAAGACCTGAGCCGTGCACACAGGGAATCACGCCGACTTCAGCGGCCAGCGGGCGGATTTCATTCATGGCGCGCCCGTCAACACGCTTGCCGGCAAGCAGCCACTTCTTGACAACCTTCTTCTGCAGTTTGTAAAGGATTTCATCCATATACTGCATCAGGTCGGGATGCTCTTCACTGTATTTTTCTTCCACCATGGTCACCCAGTCGTTGACGCGGGCTTCGCGGACGTTTTTGTCGTCGGTGTCCATGCAGTATTCCATGCCTTCGAACTCGTTGCTCACGAGCTTCTCAAAGAGCTCATCGTCAAAGGCGGCATGCTCATAGCTGAACTTGGGCTTGCCGATTTCGGTGACCATCCTGTCAATGAGATCAAGAACCGGCTGAAGATGTTCATGTGCCTGCACAATGCCTTCATACATAACATCATCGGGAACCTGATCTGCTTCCGACTCGATCATGACGATCTTCTTATGCGTGGCTGCGATCGTGGTGATCATCCGGTTGCGGGCACGCTCTTCCTTGGTCGGGTTAAACAGATACTTCTCACCGTCCCAACCGAGTACGATACCGGCAATGGGACCGTTGAACGGAACGTCGGAAATGCTGACTGCGGCAGAGGCGCCTATCATGGCGGTGATTTCCGGAGAGCAGTCGCGGTCAACCGAAAGAACCTCACATGCGATCACCACATCGTTGCGCAGATCGGAAGGGAACAGCGGACGCATCGGGCGGTCGATTAATCGGGATGCAAGGACAGCCTGCAGGCTGGGCTTGCCTTCACGGCGCATGAAGCTTCCGGGAATGCGTCCGACAGCATACAGCTTTTCATTAAAGTCAACAGAGAGAGGGAAATAATCGATCCCGTCTTTCGGGCGGGCCGAAGCGGTGCAGGTAACGAGAACGGTGGTTTCACCGTAGCGAACCAGAACTGCGGCGTTGCAGAGCTCGGCAAGCTTGCCGACTTCCATACTGAGCGGACGGCCTTCAAAGACCATCTCATATTTGCGATAATTTGGGAATTGCTTATTTGTGATGATCATGCGTTTTACTCCTTTTTAAAAAATATGGAGGGACCGATTCATTTGTCCCTCCATAAAAACCTTCATATCCTTCAGCAAACAGTGGAGGCAAAGCCGGCGGCAATTATTTACGGATGCCGAGCTTTGCAATAATAGCGCGGTAGCGCTCAATGTCTTTCTTGGCCAGGTAGTCGAGCAGGCGGCGGCGCTTGCCGACCATCTTGTACATGCCAAGTCTGGAATGGTCGTCATTGGGATGACGCTTCAGATGCTCAGTGAGTTCACGAATGCGTTCGGTAAGAATCGCGATCTGAACTTCGGGAGAACCGGTGTCGCTTTCATGGGTAGCGTTTGCACCGATCACTGCGGTCTTTTTTTCTTTCGTAATCATGTTATTGTTCCTTTCTGAATCATTCTGTCCAGCGTCGCGGCAACAGGCGGAAAGGAAACCGCATCAGCGGCATGACCCTGAAGCTGAGATCGCGGACGGCGAGGCATATATTATCATCCCATAGGGTTACTGTCAAGAGGAAATAATGCCCATTTTCAGTGATTTTATACGAAAACAACAGTGCTTCCTATTGCAATTTGACGAAAGGAATGTTAAAATTCGACTTCGTATACAAAAAGGAGCGAATCAAATGGATCAATTGAGAAATGTAGCCATTATTGCGCATGTCGACCACGGCAAAACGACGCTGGTGGACGAAATGTTGAAGCAGTCGGGCGTGTACCGTGAAAACCAGGAAATTGTTGAACGCGTCATGGACTCCAATGACCTGGAACGTGAGCGCGGTATCACGATCATGGCCAAGAATACTGCTGTATATTATGGGGATACCAAAATCAATATTGTGGACACGCCGGGCCATGCCGACTTCGGCGGCGAGGTTGAGCGTATTCTGAAGATGGTCAATGGTGTTATCCTGCTGGTTGACGCCGCGGAGGGCCCCATGCCCCAGACCCGTTTTGTATTGAGCCGCGCGTTGGAACTCGGGCATCGGGTAATCGTTGTCCTGAATAAGATTGACCGTCCGGACCAGAGAATCCACGAAGTCGTGGATGAAATTCTTGAACTTCTGATGGACCTGGACGCTACCGACGAACAGCTGGATTCCCCGATGCTGTTCTGCTCCGGCCGCAACGGCACGGCGAGTTATTCCCCGGAAGTACCCGGTACGGACCTGAAGCCGTTGTTTGAAACCATTCTGGAGTATATTCCGGCGCCCGAAATGAATCTGGACGCTCCTTTCCAGATGCTGGTCAGCAGTCTGGATTACAACGAGTATGTCGGACGGATTGCGATAGGCAGGATTGAGCGCGGCATTATCCGCCAGAATCAGGAAATTGAAGTCTGCAATTTCCATCGGCCTGATGACACGCCTCTGAAGGCTAAGGCTGTTTCCCTGTATCAGTTTGACGGCCTGAACCGCATTCCCGTCACCGAAGCTGGAGCCGGAAATATCATCGCTATGAGCGGAATCGGTGAGATTACCATTGGGGATACGATCTGCGCCCGCGGTTTTGCGGAACCTCTGTCCTTTGTGAAAATCAGTGCTCCGACGCTCGAAATGACTTTTTCTGTAAATGACAGTCCGTTTGCCGGCAGGGAAGGAAAGTTTGTCACTTCCCGGCAGATTCGCGACCGCCTGATGCGTGAGACGCTGAAAGACGTCTCCCTTCGGGTAAGTGATGTGGAAAACAGTACAGACAGTTTTAATGTAGCCGGCCGCGGGGAGATGAGCCTCTCGATCCTGATTGAAACCATGCGCCGCGAGGGCTATGAATTCCAGGTTTCACCTCCGAGGGTTCTTTATCAGACGATCGACGGAAAGCTCTGCGAACCGGTTGAGCGTGTCGTGGTGGATGTGCCGCAGGATTATATGGGCTCGGTTATGGAGAAGCTTGGCGCAAGAAAAGGCGAGTTTTTGGAAATGACTCCCGTCGGAAGCAGGATGAAGATGGAGTTTCTGGTTCCGTCGCGAGGCCTTTTCGGTTACCGCAACGAATTTCTGACCGATACAAAAGGCGAGGGGATTCTCGCTTCCGTTTTTGAGAAGTATGAGCCGTATAAGGGCGAGATCGCACGGAGAAATACCGGTTCTCTGATTGCCTTTGAAACCGGTGAAGCGGTCGCCTATGGTATCTGGAACGCGCAGGAGCGCGGAGCGATGTTTATTACCCCCGGTACCAAGGTATACGGCGGAATGGTCGTCGGTGTATGCCCCAAGGCGGAAGATGTTCCGGTAAATGTCTGCCGTACCAAGCATCTGACGAATACCCGCGCTTCCGGCTCAGACGAAGCGTTGAGGCTGGTACCGCCCCGCATCCTCAGCCTGGAACAGTGTCTGGAATTTCTGGCGGATGACGAGCTTCTCGAAGTAACGCCGAAAAGCCTGCGCCTGCGTAAGAGCATTCTGGATCACAGTCTGCGTATGAAGACGCTGATGCGGAACAGGTAGGAGTGTTTTTTGCTGTTATGTATTGAAATGCTGAAAAAACTGATAAGAATTACGAAACAACTTTAATAAGACGGAATAGTGCTTTATTTGCGTTTCGAGTTTGCATTTTATTGACAGCACATATCACAAATAATAAGGCGGGTATAAGAATGAATTCAAAGACGCTTAAATACATAATAAAGCGTGTCCTGCTGGCAATAGTCACAGTATGGGTAGTCATAACGGTAACTTTCTTCGTTATGCATGCAGTACCAGGCGGCCCGTTCATGGGGGAAAAGGCTATTTCCGCAGCAGCACAGGCGGCCTTAGAGGCAAAATACGGGTTGGATAAGCCCTTGCTGGAGCAGTATTTTACCTACCTAAAGGATATTGTTACCAAATTTGATTTCGGTCCTTCTTTGAAACAGCGCGGTCGTATGGTTGTTGATATCATTTCAGATGGAATGAAAACATCTGTGAAGCTTGGCGTAGTGGCGGCTTGTCTTGCTGCGGTAATCGGAATCCCGCTGGGAGCAGTGGCAGCACTGCGAAGAAATAAGCTGATTGATAAGATCATCATGGTGATTACGACAGCCTTTGTTTCAATGCCATCGTTTATTATGGGATCTTTGCTGCTGGTTTTATTTGCGATTAAACTTGCCCTTCTGCCGGCAAATGGGTCCACTTCACAAGGACTGATTTTGCCGATTATCACCTTGGCTCTTTATCCGATGGCATATATTACGCGGCTTACACGTTCCTCCATGCTTGATGTTTTAGGACAGGATTATATCCGAACGGCAAAGGCAAAAGGTGTGTCCGGTGGGAAAATCATCTTTGGTCATGCACTCAAAAACTCTCTTATTCCCGTAATCACTTATTTCGGGCCGATGCTTGCTTATATTGTTACAGGTTCACTTGTTGTTGAGCAGATTTTCGCGGTTCCCGGTATAGGCCGTGCATTTGTCAGCAGCATTACAAACCGAGATTATCCGATGGTTATGGGGACAACAATTGTTTTGGCTGTTCTTATTGTTGTGATGAATCTGGTGAGCGACATTCTTTACAAGATAGTCGATCCCAGAATCAATTTGGAATAAAACGGAGGCTGACATGTCGAACAAATTCACGATGCATGTAGATGTGGATGCCTTTATACCGGCAACAGAGGATGAAAAAGCATATATGGTGCAAATGCGCCCGTCGTCGACCTTTTTTAAGGACGGTATGAAGCGGCTGCTGAAAAACCGTGTTGCAACGATCAGCCTCATTATTATCCTCCTGATTACACTGTCATCTATCTTTATCCCCATGTTTTGGCCGTATTCGTACGACAGCATGCTCGGAGTCAGACCCGGAAAACCTGTTGATGCATCCTTTAACAATCTTGCCCCGATGACCTACGGTAGAACTGAGCTTCAGAGAATTGAAGCGGGCGAACAGGTTTTCCCGCATATTTTCGGAACGGATTCTTCTGGTCGAGATTATTTTATTCGTGTTGTATATGGAACCAGAATATCTCTGGCGGTTGGTTTTTTTGCCAGTATTATTGTTTTGATTATCGGAATGACAGTCGGTTCTGTAGCCGGATACTGCGGCGGCAAAGTTGATCTGATCATCATGAGAGTTGTTGATATCATATACTCACTTCCGGATATGTTGATGGTTATCCTTCTGGCCAGTGTGCTCAAAATGACCCTCGGACCTGCTCTGGAAGGAACTGCGCTGGAAAAAATCGGCAGTAATATCATCAGCCTGTTCATTGTTTTCGGTGTATTGTACTGGGTGTCAATGTCACGCCTGATTCGCGGCCAGATTCTTTCTCTTCGCGAACAGGAGTATGTCCTGGCTTCCAGAGCAGCCGGTGCGAAAGGCGGCTGGATTATCCGCAAACATCTGCTGCCAAACTGCATCAGTGTGGTGATTATCTCGACTGCGCTCCAAATCCCGAATGCAATTTTCACTGAGAGTTATCTTTCTTTCCTCGGTTTGGGTGTGAATGCACCGATGCCTTCGCTTGGCTCACTCGCATCGGACGCCTTGAACGGGTTATCCTCTTATCCCTTTAGAATGGTAATACCGGCAATTGTTATCTCTTTGATTGTACTGTCGCTGAATCTGTTTGGTGATGGTTTGAGAGATGCATTTGATCCGAAACTGAGAACCTGAGAGGGGGAGCGAGAATGGCTTTGCTTGAAGTAAATGACCTGCACACCTCTTTCTTTACTCCGGCAGGTGAAGTGCGCGCAGTGAATGGCATTTCTTTTAATCTGGATCGCGGGAAAGTATTGGGAATCGTTGGCGAATCCGGATCCGGAAAATCCGTAACGGCATATTCCATTATGCAGATCCTTGCAAGCACTGGAAAGATAGTCAGCGGTTCAATTAAACTGAACGGCCAGGAACTGGTTGGATCAGGCGAGAAGATTATGAAGACCGTGCGCGGTAACAAGATATCCATTATCTTCCAGGATCCGATGACATCCTTAAATCCAACCTATACGATCGGTCATCAGCTGGTTGAGGCAATTACATTGCATACATCACGCAATAAGAAGCAGGCCTGGGATCGCGCGGTCGAGATGCTGGAACTTGTCGGTATCAACGAGCCCGAAAAACGCATGAGACAATACCCGTTTGAGCATTCCGGCGGTATGCGCCAGCGTGTGATGATTGCAATGGCATTGGCCTGTGAACCGGATATTCTGATTGCCGATGAACCAACTACCGCACTTGATGTTACCATTCAGGCTCAAATTCTGGAACTGATGAAGGATCTGCAGGAAAAGCTTGGAATGGCAATTATCATGATTACGCATGATTTGGGTGTTGTCGCCCAGCTTTGTGATGAAGTGATAGTAATGTACGCCGGTTCCATATGCGAGCAGGGTACCGCAGAAGAGATTTTTTACAATCCGAAACATGAGTATACAAAAGGCCTGATGCGATCCATCCCGACTGCAGATACTGCCGGCACAAAGCTGCAGCCGATTTCCGGCACGCCGATTGATTTGCTGAATATGCCTGCCGGCTGTCCGTTTGCTCCCCGTTGTGACAATGCCATGAGGATCTGTCTTCGTCAGTCTTGTGAGAGAATGGAGATCAATGCAGAGCATCAGGCGGCATGCTGGATGAATGTGAAATACAAAATCGATCAAGAGAGTGTACACCCTGAAAATGCGGGAGATACGGAAGGTGGTGACGCTCAGTGAGTGAGAAGTTTGACAACCTCGTTGAAGTCAGCCATTTGAAAGAATACTTCAGCATTAATGTTGGAATGTTTACCACGAAGCCGTTAAAAGCAGTCGATGACGTGTCTTTCAGCATTAAGCAAGGAGAAACACTTGGATTAGTCGGTGAATCTGGTTGCGGCAAAACGACGGTAGGCCGTACCCTGCTTCACCTTTACAAACCGACATCCGGAGAAATCCGTTTTAGGGGAAAACCAGTAAAAACAACGGCTGAAATCAACGAGTTTCGGAAAAAGGCCACAATGGTTTTCCAGGATCCTTACTCTTCTCTTAATCCAAGAATGACGGTTTCGGATATCATCGGGGAACCGTTGGATATTCACAAGATGTTTAACAACAGGTCTGAACGGGAAGAAAGAATCCTTGAATTGATGAATCGTGTCGGCTTGAACAGCGAACATGCTTCACGGTATGCTCATGAGTTTTCCGGTGGCCAGCGGCAGCGTATCGGAATTGCGCGGGCGCTTGCATTGCAGCCCGAGTTTATCGTATGTGACGAACCTGTTTCTGCGCTTGACGTTTCCATCCAGGCTCAGGTTATCAACATGTTCGATGAGCTTCAGGAACAGATGGGGCTGACTTATTTGTTCATTGCCCATGATATTTTGGTTGTTCGGCATATCAGTGACCGCATTGCAGTGATGTATCTTGGAAAAATGGTGGAACTTGCTGATGCAAAAGAGATTTACGAACATCCGCTTCATCCATATACGAAATCTCTGATGTCTGCTGTTCCGCAGCCGGATCCGAAGGTCGCCCGGGCAAATAAGCGCATCGTTCTTTCCGGCGATATCCCGAGCCCGTTGAACGCACCGTCCGGATGTCCGTTTCGTACGAGGTGCCCTCATGCTGCTTCTGCATGTGCGGAGTCAATGCCTGAGTTTCATGAAGTTGAGTCCGGCCATTTTGCAGCATGTCACCGAATCAGTGAACTGAACTGAATCGGATCAATACTCTGCTTCAGACACAGCGGTCCTACAAAGACTGTTCTGTTTGAAAATATACTTGAAAGGAATTTCAAAGATGAAAAAAACCCTTGCACTGATCCTTGCACTTGCCATGGTATTTGCGCTGACGGCGTGCGGCGGATCTTCGGCTCCGGCAGCAACTGAAACAGCTGCTGGTGATGCAGCGACGGCATCAGAAATTGCAGTATGTCTCGCTTCAGAACCCGACACCCTCGACCCTGCATTGAACTCTGCGGTAGACGGTGCCACACTGGTTAGCCATCTGTTCTCTGGCCTTGCCAAATGGGCACAAGATGACAACGGCGCTCTTGTAATAGTTCCTGATGCAGCCGAAGAACTGGTAGAAGGCGTCGTGAACGAAGACGGAACCGTCACCTATACTTATACCCTGCGTGACGGCCTGAAATGGTCCGACGGTCAGGATGTCACAGCTGCCGACTTCGCTTTTGCATGGCAGCGTGCGGCCTCTGTTGAGCTCGGTGCCGACTATGGCTACATGTTCGAAGTGGTTGATGGATACGATGACATCTGGGCAGATGATCCTCCTGAAGGCGCAAAGTTGAACGTGAAAGCAGTCGACGACAAGACTCTCGAGGTAACACTTGCTAATGCGGTTGCATATTGGAATGAGCTGCTTGCATTCCCGACTTATTTCCCGGTACGTGAAGATGTCGTTGCAGACGAAGGATGGGCGACTGATCCTTCCACCTATGTTTCGAACGGTGCTTATACTATGACTGGTTGGGATCATAACAGCTTGATTACCCTTGAAAAGAACCCCAACTATGTAAATGCTGACGAAGTTCTCATGGACAAGATTAACTTCTATCTGTCCGACGATGCCAACAACCAGCTTACGAACTTCAAGAACGGTACTTGGCAGATGATCGACGATGTCCCGACCAACGAGATTCCTGCTCTGAAAAAGGATTATCCCGATGAGTTTAAGGTCGAAGGCCAAATCGGTACCTATTATGTCTGCTGGAATGTCAATGAAGACATTTTGCCTGCTGACAGTGGCCTCGAAGGTGTTGAGGCTGAAAATGCCAAGGCAGAAATTCGCAACGCAATCAGCCTGCTCTTTGACCGTAACTATATTGTTGAAGAGATTGGCCAGGCCGGGCAGGTTCCCGCATCCTCCTTTGTTGCAATGGGCATGACCAACCCTGACGGCAGCCAGTTTTATCAGACCGCCGGATCCAGCGCAGACTTTGACGGCTACTACAATGTTTCCGCCGATGCGCTTGAGGAGAATTTTGCTCAGGCGGTTGAAGTACTGAAAAAATACTATGACTACGACGAAACGACCGGTATGTTCTCCGGTTTCCCGACCATGACTTATCTCTACAATACCTCCGAAGGTCACAAGGCAATCGGTGAGTATCTGCAGAGTGCACTTGCAGGCGTTGGAATCACCATGAATCTGGAAAACCAGGAGTGGGCAACATTTTTGAATACCCGTAAGAACGGTGACTATTCTATCGCCCGCAACGGATGGCTTGCTGACTACAATGACCCCATTTGCTTCCTGGATATGTGGACTACTGCTTCCGGAAACAACGATGTTCAGTTTGGCAGAGACGCACACGCTGATATTGCAGCATACAGTCTGGATCTCACGGACCTCGGTTATGATGTAAAGGTTGAGAATGGTACATGGGCTGACACTTATGATGTTCTCATCAAGACGATTAAGTCCTGCACAGACAATGCTGTCCGTTATGAACTTATGCACCGTGCTGAGGATTTGCTCATGAGCACCGGATGCATCTGCCCGCTCTACTTCTACACTGACCTGTTCATGATCAGCAAAGATGTAAAAGGCTTCTTCTCCAACCCGCTCGGCTACAAGTACTTCATGTACTGCACAATCGGGTAAGATCTACAAACAAAAAACACACCCCGGAGGTCACTGAACCGCCCCAGATTGTGCGGACAGCACAAAAGAAGCCCCCTACATAGGGAATGAAATATTAAGCAACATGCTGACGTCGTTTTTCCAGCGGCGTCAGTTTTGTTTTAGTCTGGATACGCTGGTTATTGTAGAAGTAGA
>JAFPWF010000018.1 GCA_017395085.1 Oscillospiraceae bacterium
AAGTTCCAGAGATTCAAAGACTTCACGGACTGCCTGCAGAAATTCAGGTTCATGGGAGTCGCGTTTCTCTACTTCGGCATAGACCCGCTTCAGATACTCGTTTGTAAGCATAAGTGCCTCCTTGTGAATTGTTTATAAATTTTATTAATGATTACATGTTTTCTTTTATGACCTGTCCGATGATCCGGATTCCTTCCCTGATTCGGTCTTCATTCATGTTTGAATAGTTCAGCCTGAAGCAGCGATGGTTTGTGCCGCTCGGGAAGAACCCGTCACCGGGAACATAGGCGACATTTTTCTCCAAGCATTTTTTTGCTAGTTCGTTAGTGTTCATATGTTCAGGCAGTTCAACCCAGGCAAACAGTCCACCGTTCGGATGAGTGAATACCGCCTCTGCAGGGAACTCCGTCTCCATGGCTGCAAGCATAACGTCTCTGCGCTTCCGATAGCAGCTGCGGAGGAGACTGACATGTGCATCCAGATTAAATAGATCAATGTACTTCGATATCACAAGCTGTGCTTCTGTGGAAGCCTGAAGTGCCGCAGCCTGGGCAATATAATTGAATTTCTGCAGAATGTTGTGATCAGCACAAACCCAACCGATACGGTACCCGGGTGCAAGAATCTTTGAAAAGGTTCCGAGGAAGACCACAAGTCCTTTGGTATCCAGGCTTTTCAGTGCCGGCATGTTTTCCCCTTCAAAGCGGAGCTCTCCATAGGGGTTATCTTCTATGACCGGAATCTCATAACGGTTTACGATTTCCATAAACTGCTGTCTCCGATCCAACGGCCAGGTACGCCCGGTCGGATTCTGGAAATCCGGAATGACATAAATCATCTTGACCCGTTCGGTTGTGGCAAGAACCCGTTCCAGTTCTTCCATGATCATACCGTTTTCATCGGTCGGGATCTCAACAAATCTTGGCTGACAGGCCTTGAATGCATTGAGGGCACCGACATATGAGGGACTTTCCAGCACAATCACGTCATCGGGATCACAGAACACGCGGGCTGCATAGTCCAATCCCTGCTGACTTCCGGATGTGATCAGGATGTTACAGGGATCTGTGTTTATCCCGTTTTTTGCTTTCATCCGGTCTGCGATCTGTTCCCGGAAATGAAAGAATCCATCTGTGCTGGAATACTGCATAGCGGTTCTGCCCTGCTCATCCATCACTGTTTCAACTGCGGTTTTCATCTGCTTAACTGGAAACAATTCTGGGGCTGGCATACCACCAGCAAAGCTGATGACTTCCGGCCTGTTTGCCAGCGCCAGAAGTGCGCGGATTGGAGAGCCTTTCAGAAGGTCCATCCGCGATGCGAATTGAATTGCCATGTATCTGCTCCTCTCATTCATTTATTTGCAGGATATGCAGTATAAATTATACATAAAGAGCAGATATAAAGAGAATTGTTCCGGGCTACAATTTTTAAATAAGCATTTTATCTCTTTGGACAAAATTGCGCCTTATACTGTTGGTTTTGAACGCTCCGGCTGTGTGACATCCTCCGTTTATTTTGTTTTATTCCCTGAAGACAATAAACCTCCCTGTATTTTCGGTTTGGCGGACAATGCTTTTTCTCTGTGTAAATTCTACAATAAAAGCACATGAGAAACAATCATTTCTCAACAAAAAAACATGAAAATGGAGGATGCAACTATGGCGAAGAACATTCTGAATGAAACTGACCTGAAGAACGTAATCATTGGCGCAACTGTTGTTGGTGCCGGTGGCGGCGGATCTCCCAGCGGTGGCTTGGATATCCTGGAGCTCTTCAAGAAAAACAACCCGGACAAACCAGTTGAACTGGAACTGCTTGATCCGAATGACATGGAAGACGGCGCATATGCCGCTGTTACAGCCGGTATGGGTGCACCGCGCGCACTCCTTGGCAAAGACTTCACACCGTATGCCGTTAACGCCTATGAAACACTGGTAGAAATGGCCGCCGGTATGGGCCGCAAGCTGAAATATGCAATCCCTGTAGAAATCGGTGGATTCAACACATTTGTTCCCATGCTGATTGCTCTGCTTCGCGGTATTCCTATCGTTGATGCCGACGGCGCCGGACGTGCAGTTCCTGCTCTCGATACGCTTCTTCTTCACGTAAACGGTCTGGACACTTCTCCGCTGGCGATGGCTGACCACAAGAACAACCGTCTCACCATTGAACTGGCTGATCCCAGAGATGCTTCCATGGCTGAGAATATTGGCCGTTATATCTGCACGGCTTTTGAAATGATCTCCGGTCTTTCCGGCTGGATGATTACCAAGAAAGACATCCTTTCTGCAATTCCTGTCGGCACGATCACCTATGCCAAGTCCATCGGTGAAGTGATGGCAAAGTATGACGGCAAGGGCAATATTTACGACTTTATCGCCAAGAACAGCACCCTGCCGTGCAAAGCGGTCTGCACAGGTAAGATTGTGAAGATGGAAACCAAGACGGCCAATGGTTTTGACTATGGTATCGCGGTTATTGCCGGCGAAGACGGCTGCGAGTACAAGATCCCGTTCCAGAACGAGAACCTGGCTATTTACAAGGATGGCAAGGTGCTCATGACGGCTCCGGACATCATCTCCGTGTACAACAAGGAAACCAAACTGCCCATGACAAATGCTGATACGGCTGAAGGCCAGTATGTCGATGTAGGTATCGCCAAGGTCAATGACAGTTGGTGGAAGCAGGGCGAAGACAAGATCAACGAGGTCTGGAAGCCCTATTTCTCCAATGTTGAGTACACCGGAAAGATCGTGCGCTACAAGTAATTATCAGCAAGTTACCTCCGGGGGAGAGGAGCGAGAGCAATACTTGCACCTCTCCCTTTTGTAAAAGCATTATCTAGATCAATGTAAAGAAGGGAGAAAAAGAGCATGGAAGAAAACAATGCTGTTCATGCAGAACAGGCAACCCAGGATCACGGGTTGTCTCCAATTTCTGCTGCTGAAAAAAGAAAATGGTGGAGTATTGCCTTCATTTGGGTCGGATCGATGATCTGTATTCCTATGCTGATGGTCGGCGGTATTTTTGGCAGCGTGTTGACTATGGGATCGATTTTCTGGGCCACGCTGATCGGTTTTGCCGTCTGCTGCGTGCTCATGATTTTTGGAGGCATTATCGGTTCAGACACTGGTTTGAACGCCACGATGACTTCTACCCGTGCCTTTGGCATGACAGGCGCTAACTTCACGATGGCTCTCGTGATTTTTATCTGTGAAGCCGGATGGTTTGCGGTACAGACGGCAACCTGTGCACTTGCATTTAACACACTGATGGCAGTACTTGGAGTATCCAATTTCCCGTTCTGGCTCAGCTGTGTAATCTGGGGTGTCGTCATGTTCATCACTGCTGTGTACGGTGTGAAATGGATGGCGGTCCTGAACTACATAGCGGTACCGCTTCTGGTTATACTCTGCGCTTATGGCGGAATCCACTCCATTAACATTGCCGGCTGGGGTACCATCAATAGTGCAGTACCGGCAAACCTGATGACAATGCCTGCGGCAATTTCAACCGTAATCGGGCTGTTTGCTTTAGGCGCCACCTGTAACGCAGACTACACCCGCTATTGCAAGACGCGCGGCGATGTGGTAAAGGCTACCTTGATCGGTGTTATTCCTGCAGCACTGCTGATGATCCTGGTCGGTGCTATCATGGCGATCGGTACCGGCAACTATGACGTGACAGCAATGTTTGCCGGTCTTGGGCTTCCGATCATCGCCATGCTGGTTTTGATCCTTGCAACATGGACTACCAACACCGGTAACGCCTATATGTCCGGTCTGGCTTTCTGCAAAATGTTCTCTATTAAAGACTCCAAACGGCCTCTGGTTACCATGTGCTGCGGTGCTTTTGGTATTTTGCTTGCCATTGCCGGGCTTGCAGATTTCCTGAATACCTATATCAGCATTCTCGGCGCGGTTGTCCCGCCCTGCATGGGTGTTATTATCTGTGATTACTTTGTGATCTGCGGAGGAAAGAAAGAGAACTGGAGCCCCGTCAAGGGTGTTAACTGGGCCGGTATCGTTGCCTGGGTCTGCGGCGCACTGATCGGGCTTCTCGAAACGCTCGGCACTCTGCACATCTTTTCTCCGGCGCTTGATGCCGTGATCGTTTCGTTCCTGGTTTACTGGTTGATCTACTCCCTCACGAAGAATACAAGTTTTGTAGGCGGAGAACCAATCACCATTGAGGAAGCAACTTCCTTTGCGAAGGATTAAAGAAGGAGATCGGATGATATGAGTAAAGCTCTTGAAACCGTTATCAGCGAATTCAGCAAGATGACCCAGATTCCTCGCCCGTCTCATCATGAGGAACGGATCAGCGCTTATCTGTGCCAGTGGGCAAAGGATCACGGGCTGCATGTTGAAGTCGACGAAATGAAGGAAGTTATCATTGACAAGCCGGCGTCCAAAGGCTGCGAAGGCGTTCCGCGTGTTATCTTCCAGGCACACATGGACATGGTCTGCGTGGCGGAGGAAGGCGTTGTCTATGATCCCCTGAAGGACCCCATCAAGGTTATTAACGATGGAAAAACGCTGACGGCAGACGGAACAAGCCTCGGCGCCGATGACGGGATCGGTGTTGCAATGGCTTTGTATCTGCTGGGAGACGACTCTCTGCGTCACGGCCCGATTCGTGCCATCTTCACTACCAACGAGGAAGACGGCATGGATTCCATGAATATTGATCCCAAGTATCTGGATGGCGCTTACCTGGTCAATCTGGACTGGGAGACAGTGGGCTCTCTGTGCAACTCCTGCGCAGGCGGTGACTTCTTCATCTTCAGCCGCAAGGCTGATTGGGAGGCTGCTCCCGAAAACAGCAAGACCATGAGTATCTCGTTCAGCAATCTGCTGGGCGGTCACTCCGGTGTTGGGATCAACAAGGGTCATGCCAATGCCCTGGTGAGTCTTGCCACTGCGATGGCCATGCTGAAGCAGCGCGGTATCGGTTACCGCATCGCTTCCTTCACCGGCGGGCAGGCCCCCAACGCCATACCCAAATTCGGTAAGGTTTCCTTCGCCATCGCTTCCAGAAACGTGCCAAAGGCCAAGGCGGTTCTGAAGGAGTTTATGACGGAATTTAAGGATGCCTTTGATAACATCGAAAAAGAGTACTCTTTCCAGGTGGAAGTGAACGATGCCGCGCCAGAGCGTGTACTGGGCAAGAAAACCGGTTATGGCCTCATTGATTTGATGACAATGGCGCCCAACAACGTTCATACCATGAGCCCGTTTATCGACGGCCTGGTGGAGAGTTCCTCAAACATCGGAACCATCACGCTGGGCGAAGAAACAATAAGCTTCGCAGATTTTGCCCGCAGCTCTGTGGCGTACCACGCCACGCAGATCGGCGTGATCTGCCAGGCTATCGCGGATAATTGCGGCTTTGAACTCCGCAACGACGGCCATGTACCCGGCTGGGCAGTGAATCCCAACAGCAAGCTGACTGAGATTACGTGCAAAGCCTATGAAAAGCTGACAGGAATCCCCATGATCGTTGAGCCTGTTCATGCCGGCGTGGAGTGCGGCGCATTTGCCGAAAAGAACCACGCGCTGGATATGATCGCAATCGGCCCGACTCTCCTGGATGTCCATACACCGAACGAGAGCTGTGATCTCGACAGTGTCCGTGTTACCGTAGAACTTCTGGTTGAGATACTGAAAGCAATCGCAGGGTAAAATACAGTTACTTTGTCGCTCCATACTTTTTTCTCTTTCGTCATCCTCGGCAGTTCTTCTGCCGGGGATGATTTTTATGCGTAAATGATAACTGCCATGCTTTTTTCTGCTGATAATTGTCCCAATTAGCCATGTATCAATTCTATCCGCATTTGTTTGCTTGCTTTCCGCTGACGGCAGCATTTCCCGCTTGACAGATCACACACATAATGCAGCGTTGAAGTAATTTGAAGCTTGTTTGAAGTGACTTTGAAGTTGACTTTGAAGTTGCGTTGAAGCCCGCTCCCGTCAATTGTGTGTGTTCTGCCGCAGGCGCGCCCCGTCAGTGTTGTGTGTCCCGTCAGGTGTATAAAAAAGGCAAAAGGTGCAGGTCGTAGAAGGTCATAACCATAATCTCTCTATAGGGAATTTTTCTTAAGTTTTTTTCCTAAAGGGGGGTTTCAGTAGAGACCATCAACGACCTGCACCCTTATAAAATTAGCCATATGTCTATCTTGCCTGTGTTTGCCCCATCCTGTCCGCCGCTTGCTCTCCGCCGAACGGCGCTTTCTCGCCGCTTGACAGTTTACACTGACAGCAGTACAATTTTGTACACTGACATCAGTTCAATTCTGCGAGAGGGGAGTTCTATATGGCTATCAGCAACGCACGCAAAAAGGCGAACCGGAAATGGGACGAGGCGAACCGCGACCGATACTGGAAGTGCACCGTCCGCTTTCCCGCCGAGGACAAAAAATACCTCGCAGCCGCCGCGACCAGGGAGGGCATCCCGGTTGCAGAGTTTATCCGGCAGCACGTTTATGCCGCCATCGAATTTGAAAGAGCCTTCGGCGACCTGGATTGACATGCCGGAAAGCGCATGATACATACCCCGGATACCGAAAAGTGCGTGACAAAAAGGACAAAAATCGGCTCCCCGTTCTGGGGAGCCTTTTCTTATGGGTTTATTCTTCTTGGAACTGATTGTCTGTACGGTATAACTGCCGGGCTGTTAAAGGTGTTATTTCGTCAGACAGGCGATCATATCGCCGAAGATGTTGTCGCGGCTGCAGAAGTTGACCACACGGATTTTATGCCGTGATTCATCCTTCGGCCCCCACATCAGGTTATCCATGAACACCGGCGAGGTTTCCAGCTTGGACGGCGTCCAGCCGGGATTCTTCAGAAATGCTATGGTGGAAATATCCCAGATGATGCGCGACGGCGCCGTGAAGTTGGTCGGGAACTGGAACAGATATCCGTCATCGCGGTCTTCCTGACCGGCAAGGTAGGAGTGCCGCAGCATTGCCAGCATTGCAGTCGCTGCAGCCGCATCATCGCTCAGCGCTTCCAGAACAATCTTTGACAGATAATCGCTGATGCTGCTCTTTCCGATCAGAAGCTGCTCCACTTCGGGCTTAGTCAGGGTAAGCATGGATGCAACGTTCATACAGGGAATCAACACAAGGGGAACGCCGGAATCGAACAGAACCCGGGTGGCTTTCACATCCTGCATGGCATTGAATTCAATGCCGTGTACAAAATTGAGCGGCTGCGCGCCGAGCCATACGACAACGATTTTCTTTACCAGTTCCGGTTCCATCAAGAGTGCAGAAGCAATGTTGGTCGGGGCGCCGATTACAGCGACATAAATGGTTTCATCACTGTTCATGGCGCGGGCGATCAGGTCACGGGCCGCTTCACTTTCCACAGGGCCACCAATGTCACTGATATAATCTTTGGAACCGCGGAACACATGGCCTTCTGGATCCACACCCAACAGCCCGTACAGTTTCAGCAGTTCCTGATAGCTGGCTTCCATACCATCACCGGGATGATCGGAATATGTGATTCCTCCGACATCATCGAGCGACATTGACTGTCCCGCCAGCTTCTTGAAACAGTCATGTGAAAACGGTGCAGCATAAACAGCATCTACCTGAAAACGTTCAGGAGAACGAATTGCCCAGGACACCGCAAACTGATCATCCACCTCATTTTTTGCATCAGTGTCAATGATAAGGTGAATTTTCCCTGCCGGAACATCCAGCTTCTTTTTCAGTTCTTCTGCACTCAATTTTGGGAATACAATATTCATTGCTACCTCCTTATTATGTTGCTGGTCTTATGCTGTCGTTTCAAATGTTTGCCGAGCATTTCTGCGTCGTTTCGCGTCAGCAATCCACTGCTGTATTGTCGGGAATGCAAGGACAATCAGCATAAAGATCCCAAGGATTACATTCTGAAGGCTGTCCGGCCATCCCAGAGCAATTATTCCGGTAAAAATGATGCTGATACAGAGAGATCCAATAAAGATCCCAATTGGCATTTTCACAAAACGTTCCAGTGACATGCCAATAATTACGGCCATCATCGGTTTAAAGACCATCGCCAAGCTGGCCATCTCCGTTTTATAGCCGACTGCCGAGGAATAGCAGGCTGAAACCATCGAAGCGATTCCAAGGAAGATGCCGCCTACTACAAATGTCACAAACTTAACCTTCATTGGTTTCAAACCAATGTTTCTTGCAATTATTTCATCGCTGCCAACCATTTTAGCCTGATTGGCAGATCTGGTGCGGTAATAGCAGAGCGAAAACAACAGTGCTGAAATCAGCAGAACAATGAAGTTCCAGGGTGTTGCCCCTACGAAGGTCAGTGAAGCAGGCGTTTTGATATACTGCCCCGTGGCCATAGCTGATGATACTTTTCCAACCGTTGAAGACAATTTCATCCCGGCGATTTCAAAGATCATCAATGCTCCTAAAGATACAACGATCGAAGGGATCTTCAGTACCGCGTACATACCTCCGACAATCAGAGACAAAAAGACAGAAGAGAGAATAGCCGCGCAAAGCATCCCTGCAAGGCCGAAATAATGTCCCGCCAACGCAGCACACATCCCCGACAGGATCATTCTGGATCCAACCGAGAAGTCCATTATGCCGCTCACGAATCCAAACGCCACGCCATAAGCAGTGATAGTTGGAACTACAGACAGAACCAGCATGGTCAGAATTGAATTCCAGTTCCCTACCCGCTCTCGAATCAGAATAAGGAGCACACAGTAGAGTGCGACCGGGATGGCAAAGGCTTTCAAGCTATCCGTAATACTGGTATTGTTTTTTGGCATCTTCATACTCTGCATTATGTCTCACCCTGTTTCATCTTCATTCTCTCACTGGATCAGGAGGGCGGAAGCACTCCTGATCCAGTACGCTAAAATCACTCGTGAAGGCTCTTTGCGTAATCAATAGAGAAGTTGTCGGAGAACGCCTGCACTCCATCGACGTTCTTTCCGATAAGTGTGTCAAACCAGGCATCGCCGGAAATCATCGGGGTAGTCATGCTCTCAACGTATTTGTCGTAGTTATCTGCATCTTCTGCGCTCTTAATCTTAAGCATGTGGGTGTTGATCACATAAGGCTCGCTCTCAACGCCAACGCCCATTGCATGGTTGATCAGGCTTGCTTCCGCAAACACCATATCCATGACAATATTGCCGCCGGTGACCAGCTTCAGAGGCTGGCCTTCTCCCATATAAGCGCTCATTCCTGGAGCAATATCTACCATAGCAATGGAGACCTTATCGGACATATTATGATTGGCAAGCGCCTGCGTTGCACCGGCGAGTGCTCCGTTTGTAATCAGACCGCCGACGATAAAGATCCCGTCCACTTCCGGATAAGAGGCAATAATACCTTCCACTGCATTGGTCACATCGTCAACAGTTGAAACACCTCTTGTCTCTGTCAGAAGTGTGATTCCTTTTTCTTCGCAAGCCCGGGCAATGCCCTTGTCGCGAAGGTCACCGTTCAGGTCTCCCTGCGCAAGGCCAATTACGGCCAGATTCTCCACACCGTATTCATCATGGAGTTCACAGGTCAGGTCATAGGCATTTACTTCTTCATCGCAATAGGAATTACCAACAAAGTGCTCGCACGCGTAAACTTTTTCTTTCAGATCCGGGTCGGAAATACGACGATTCGCCAGGAACCAGTTGACGTTGTTTTCTTCCATCAGGTCCGCAACCAGAGAAATAGTTCCTTCTGAGAAAGTCGTAACTGAAATCAGATTACACCCCTGGTCAATCAGGTTTTCATATGCTGCCAGAATTGACGCATCATCGTAGCCAGCAAGAGTTGTAGTACCCAGTTCTATACCAGTTGTTTCACATACATCAAGCAGCATGTTATGTGTTGCGACATAGAACGGATACCCCGTACCAGACATATCTGTTGTTCCAAGTTTCCATCCTTCAAGAGAAACCGTCGATGGTTCTTCGGCAGTTTCAGTTTGTACTTCTGCTGCCGGTTCACTGCTTTCTGATTTTGCCGTGTTGTCTGCCGGTGCTGCCGGAGCTGCGGGGGCACTGCTTCCGCAACCTGTAAAGAGTGCAAGGACAAGTGCCGTTGCCAAGAGAATTGCCAGAATCTTCTTCATTTTTGAGACCTCCTGTTTTCTGTTTTTTATTGTATAACTGCGGTATTCTTCCGGTCAAAGGAAACTGCCACAGCAATTACAAACAAAAGCCCTTTAATGATCTGCTGTGAATTTGACGTAACATTCATTAATGTCAGGCCGGATGTGACCACCGCCATCAGCAGGCTGCCTATCAACACGCAGCGGAACTTCGACGCCCAACCGCCTGAAAACGGAACTCCACCCAAGAGCAACGCTAACAAGGCATTAATCTGTGTCTGACCGCCGCTGCTTGTAGCCGCGCTGCAGGTGCGAATCAGTACAAAACATGCCATTACACCGCAGGAAAGGCCGCAGAGCAGAAATGCAGCCATCTTTTCCAGGCGTACTCTCACACCGGATTGATAGGCAACTGTTTCTTTCGCGCCAATCGCCTTGCAATGCTTCCCATAGGGTGTGTAAGTCAGGATCAGCCAGGTGGCGACAAGGAACAGAAAGATGATGCCGTATTTTACCAGGAGCGTATCAGCCTTCTTTAATGCAAAGTCTGCTGTTATTGCACCACCGCCGAGAAGCGCACTTGCAAGCCCACCATACATGAATGAGGTTGCGATTGTTGCAACGAAAGACTGCACTCCAAGGAACACATGTGCGCTGCCGTTGACAGCTCCAAAAGCAATTCCGACCAAAATTGCCACCACCGGCGCCAGCCACGGATTTAACGCCGATGCTTTGGCGCCAAGAATACAGCAGACGCACACAATGCCCGCCATCGAAAAATCGAGCTGTCCCTGTGCCATCAGAAACACAAGCCCGCAGGCAGGAATGACCATCTGAAACGCATAATTTGAAAATGCTTTAAAGTTTGAGGAAGAGATCAGTTTTCCTTTTGTCGCAATCTGAAAAAATACGCATACCACGAGCAGGCCAAGGAACGGGATCGCCTGCTGTAAAACACTTGAGGAGTTTTCTCTATCTCTTAATGTTTTTCCGATCATCGCCTGTCACCTCCTCAAATCATGTAATCGATCAGAGTATGCTCTGTGAGGTCAGCCGACCGCATGAAGCTTCCCTTAATCACACCGTCTTTGAAGATCAGAATTCGGTCACTCATGCCAATCAGCTCCGGCAGTTCCTCGGAAATCATCAGGATTGCTTTGCCCTGCGCTTTCAGATCCGTCAGGAGTTTGTAGATATCGCTTTTGACGCCAATGTCGATTCCGCGGGTCGGGCAGTCAAAGATGTAAATGTCTGCATTGCTGGCCAGCCACTTGGCAATACTGACCTTCTGTTTGTTGCCGCCGCTCAGATACATGATGAACTGCTTTTCATTCTGCATCTTGATGCTGAGCGTATCGCGCCATCTGGCAACCATCTCTTTTTCTTTTTTAGGCGCAACAAAGCCGAATTTCTGCATCTGCGGCAGAGAAGCAAGGCAGAGGTTGTCGGTGATGCTCCCGGCGCTCATCAGCGCTTCGGTATCGCGGTTTTTGGATATGTACGCCATTTTATGGCTTACTGCCTGTTTTGTGTTTTTGATCACTGTTCCGTCAGCCAGAGTTACGGTGCCATAGTCCGGTGTGATGATGCCGAACAGGATCTTGCCCAGGTCATGCATGCCGCAGTCGGTCAGACCGCCGAGACCGAGGATTTCGCCTTCGCGCAGCTCAATGTCCACATCGTGCAGCGGACCGAACGTGATGTGCTGCCCCTTCAGGGCGACGTCACCATCCGTTGTCCCGTCGTAGTCGGTCCGGTAGAAGTTGTCCGCAATCTCGCGGCCGACCATCATCTGACGCATGGTGTGAATGTTCATCTCATCCTTTGTCAGGGTGCCGATCAGGTGGCCGTCACGAAGCACCGTAATCGCATCGCAGATCGCCATCAGTTCTTCAATGTCGTGGGAGATAAAGATGACAGAGCGGCCGGAATCCCGCATGGTGTTGATGAGACGGTACATCACATCGCGGCCTTCCTTGCCGAGCGCCGTTGTTGTTTCATCAATCAGCAGGACTTTTGGGTTGGTGTATTCCGCGCGGGCCACTTCAAGCAGCTTGCGCTCTTCAAAGGACATGCCGTTGACTAGCTGAGCGGGGTTGATACCTTCGACACCGATGGAACTGAGCAGATCGGTAGCCGTCTTGTTCATCCTGCGGATATCCAGCAGGCCGTGATTGGTAAACTCGCTTTCTTTACCGGCAAAGATATTGGACGCAACACTGATGTTGTTGAGGGTTCCCTGTTCCTGGACAACCATGCTGACACCTTTGCTGATGGCATCCGTGATATCCGCGGGAGTGTAGGGTTTTCCTTCCAGATACATGCTGCCCTGATCCGCCTTCTGGATACCGGCGATGATGGTAGAGAGCGTGGATTTGCCGGAACCGTTCTCGCCGATCAGACCGAGGACTTCGCCCCGGTGCAGGTCGAGACTCACATTCACCAGCGCTTTTGTCGGGCCGAAATTTTTGTATACTCCTTCTACCCGGAGGATCGTCTCATTGCTGTTTGCTTCGCTCATGGCTTTTCCTCCCTGCAGATTTCTGCGGAAAACTCTCTGATCAGGCTGCTGTCCGCAGAAGTGACCTCGCTAACTGTCGGTATCGACTGCGAGGCGCCCTGCCGGGAAACGGAGATCCCGCTGGCAATTGCAGCTGTTTTCAGGGCGGTTTCCACGCTGTCGCCGGAAAGCACGCCCGAAAGGAAATACCCGGTATAGGTATCTCCCGCCGCGGTGGTGTCAACCGCTCTGGTCTGATAAATCCCACAGGCCTGTGTTTTGCCGTCCCTGCCGACAAACACGGAGCCCGCACAGCCCAGCGTCAGCACAATGTTGGCTTCTGGGTATTTTTCGTGAAGGGCGGCCGCCATATTCATTGGCTCGCTGCCCCCGGTCAGGCCCGCCGCTTCCACTTCATTCACCAGCAGATAATCGACTTTGTTCAAGTCATATGTACGGATTCTGTCGTTGAAGGGGGAGGGGTTCAGGGCAACGATCATCCCCAGGGCATGCGCACGGTCAATGATGTAATCAACAGAGGAAATCTCGTTCTGCAGCACAACCAGATCTCCGGCTGTGAAAGCGGCAAGCACCCGGTCGACGTCTTCATTGGTAATGGCGCCGTTTGCGCCTGCAAGAATAATGATGCTGTTCTGCCCCTCCGGCGTGACCTGGATGACCGCGTGTCCGCTGGGGCCGGGGATTCGTTTCAGCCAGTCGGTATTGACGCCGTTCTCTTTGAGTGTATCTGCCAGAAAATCTCCATCGTCGCCAACAGCACCTGCAAAGTAAACATCACTTCCGGCGCGTGCGAAAGCGACAGCCTGGTTGAAGCCTTTGCCGCCGCAGAAAAGCTCCATCTTCTCTGCGGAGAGCGTTTCGCCGGCAGAAACAAAGTGCCCGACGGAATAAGTGCGGTCGATATTGGCAGAACCAAAGACAAGCACTTTCATCGTCCGGCATCCTCCTTTCATGGTGCTGATTTGTTGAGAAATCAGTTTCGGAAAATTATTTCTTATTGAAGAATAGCATGCTGTTTTGTGAAAGTCAACGATGAAGAGGAGGCTCTTCTCAATTTTGGGAATGTCATACAAATTCCGTCTTTCATTTTTGGCGATTTCGCCGGGGCGAAATTGTTGCTTCTTTGCTGTATAATAAAAAAATCCAATGAAAGGCGCGCCTGCTTTTTCGGCAGTCGCTTTCACGCACATGACGATCAAAGATATTGCCAAAGCAGCGGGGGTCTCGCCGTCTACGGTTTCCAAAGTGATTAACCAGAAGGACGACAGCATCAGCGAGGAAACCCGCCAGCGTGTTCTGCAGGTAATCGAAGACAGCAACTATATTCCCTATGCCGGTGTTCGCGGGCGTTTGCTCGCACAGAACAATCAGGTTGCGCTGGTCATGCCTTCTCTGAAGGATCCGTTCCTTGCAGAGTTTGCAGATCAGGTCCAGCAGATCACCCGCAGCCGCGGTTATGCGCTGACCATACATATTACGTCCGGACAGCCGGAGAGCGAGTCGGCCATCCTGTCCGAACTCAGCGATGCGTATATCGCGGGGCTTCTCTTTTTCCCGCAGGGAAAAGAAAACCTCTCCGCTCTCCTCAGTGACGAAAGCAATATTACAAATGCAGTTCTGCTTGACTGCTCCTATCCTGACGCGCATTTCCCCCAGCTATGCCGCGACTTTACCGCCGCTGCAGAGACCGGAGCCAACTATCTGCTGAAGTATGACCACCGGCGCATTGTCCTGGGGATGAGCGGCGGAACCCCTTACAGCACGCGGCAAAAGCTGATTGCGGGGTATCAGGCGGCGCTTTCCAAGGCAAAGACAAGCTTCGACGACGCTCTGGTTCTTCCGGACGATGGTGATCTGGACGCAAAGCTCGGCAGACTTCTGGATGCCGGTACCGATGCCATTCTGTGTCAGAACAGCAGCCTTGCCGGGGAGGTCTACCGGATTGTGCAGGGCAAACAGTACCGCATCCCTGACGACGTTTCGGTCCTTTGTCTCGAAGACGCTCCGACGCTGGAGCACTTTTCTCCGGCTGTGACAGCCGTACGGACCGATGCGCGCGAAATGGCGCACCTTGCCGTTGATTCCCTGCTGTCGCAGATCACGGGCGGCCAGGCTCCCGCTTTTGTGTCGACCCTGCCCGGCGGGCTTGTGCGGCGGGACAGCATCAAAAAGCATGCAAAACCTGCGCACAAAATCGTGATCGCGGGTAGTATCAACATGGACGTTACACTGAATGTTCCCCGCCTGCCGCACAGCGGCGAGACCGTGCTGGCCTCGGGGCAGAGCTCCTGGCCCGGCGGCAAGGGCGCAAACCAGGCCATCGGCGTCAGCCGTTTCGGCGGCGACGCCTTTATGATCGGCCGGCTCGGCAACGACCTGTACGGCAAACAGCTGTTCGAACGCCTCTCCCGCGAGCAGGTGGATATGCGTGGCGTCAGCTTTTCGCAGGACCTGCTTTCGGGCACAGCGTTTATCAACGTGCAGAGGGACGGCCTCAACACCATTGTGGTTAACCCCGGCGCGAACGCCTCGGTGACACCTGGGTATGTACAGGAGAAGCGCGACGTGTTTACCGACGCGCAGTACTGCCTGGTGCAGATGGAGATTCCGGTGGAGACGGTAGAGGCAATCGTACGCATCTGCAAAGAGCTTGGCGTGCGGGTGATCCTGAAACCGTCTCCCGCGCAGGCGCTCCCGCCCGAGGTTCTGGAGGGGCTGTTCCTGCTGATCCCGAACCAGGAAGAGGCAGCGCAGCTGCTGTCGGATCTAAAAGGGCCAGAAGTACAGGCAAAGGCCTTCCTCGATTTGGGCGTCGAGCACGTGATCATCACCCTGGCCGACAAGGGCTGCCTGTACGCCGACCGGGAAGGGCTGCGCAGCTACCCAGCAGTGGAGTTCCCCTCGGTTGACGCCACCGGCGCCAGCGATATTTTCATCAGCTGCCTGGCGGCACAGCTTGCCAAGGGCAGCGATATGGACACGGCGATCCGCCTTGCCACGCTGGCTGCCTCGTACAGCGTTTCGAAAGAGGGCGTACAGAACGCCATCATCAGTTCCGACCTGCTGGAGGACCTTTACAACGGCGAGTACTCCCTCTCCGCAACGGAAAAGCAGAAATAAAATACTGGCAAACAAAAGAGCCTGAACCGAACCAGTAAAAACGGACAATAGACAAAACGCCCCCTATGTAGGAGAATAATTACATAGGGGGCGAAGCTATGTCTAAACAGAAAATGAAGGACAACGAGCAGATCATTATACGACTGCGAGAAGAAGGGAGAA
>JAFPWF010000074.1 GCA_017395085.1 Oscillospiraceae bacterium
GAGGCTGTCGAGGTACGCAGAGATATATCCAGGAACCCGCTGTTCGATGTGATGATGGCCGTGCAGAACAACGAGGACGTGCCCTTGAAGCTGAACGGTTTGCAGATCACCACGGGCGTATCGGAGTATGAGATTGCCAAGTTTGATTTGGATATTAATATTTCCAAAATCGGCGAAGTATATGAAGTTGGAACAGCATATTGCACAGACCTGTACAAGGCGGAGACGATACAGTGGCTGAACTGCCACTACAGGGAAGCGCTGCGGCGCATGAGCGAAAACCTTGACGCGAAGCTGGAAGAGCTTTCTCTGACAGGGGAAGCGGAATACGAAAAACTTGTCAACGAGTTCAACGACACGGCGGCAGACTACCAGAAGGACAAGACAGTGGTAGAGCTGTTCGAGGAACAGGTCAAAAAGACGCCGGAAAATGTGGCGGTCGTATTCGAGGACACGCAGTTAAGCTACGCAGAGCTGAATGCGAAGGCCAATCAGCTTGCCCGCAGACTGCGGAAGCTTGGGGTCAGACCAGACGACTTTGTGGCGATGCTGACGGAGCGCAGCCTGGAGATGATCATCGGCATCTACGGCATCCTGAAAGCCGACGGCGCTTATGTACCCATGGACCCGAGCTATCCGGAAGAGCGCATCCGCTATATGCTAAACGACTGCAAGCCGAAAGCAGTTCTCACTTACCATGCTGAAATCAAGACAGAGCTGCCGGTGATCGACCTGGCGGACAGCGAGGTCTGGACCGGAGCGCCCAGGAACCTGCCGCACGTCAACCAACCAAACGATCTGGCTTACTGTATCTACACATCCGGCACCACTGGAAAGCCGAAGGGCGTCATGGTGGAGCACCGCGGTCTGCATAATTTGACAGTCGCTTATACAAAGCGATATGAACTGAGTGCCAAAGATACGGTCCTGCAAGCGGCAAATTATATATTCGACCAATCGGTATGGGATATATTCAATACGCTGTTGATTGGCGGAAGACTGTGCTTGATTTCGTATGACGATGTAAGGAACCCGGAAAAGATAGCAAAATGCTGCCGTGACAATCAAATAACTGCGGCGGCCTTGACTCCAGCCCTGATCGCGGAACTGGATCCGGAAGAATTTGAGACTCTGCGTATGCTGGAATCCGGCGGCGAGGCGGCAAGAGAAACGATTCTGAAAAAATGGGTACAGAAAAACCGCAAAGTTTTCAACACTTATGGACCGACAGAAAATACAGTTAATTCCTCAAGTTATTTGATAAAAGGAGACGAAGGACCCAGGATTCCAATCGGAACGCCTGCGTCGAATATCAGTTTTTACATACAACAAGGCGAGGTCCTGTGCGGGATCGGGGTGCCGGGCGAACTGTGCATTGCAGGCGACAGCCTGGCACGGGGATATTTGAACCAGCCGGAGTTGACGGCGGAAAAATTCGTTGCGTGTCCGTATGAAGACGGGAAAATGTACAGAACCGGCGACCTTGCCCGCTGGCTGCCGGACGGGAACATAGAGTATCTGGGAAGAATCGACGAACAGGTCAAGATCCGAGGCTATCGAATTGAGATCAAGGAGATCGAAAAGGCGATCATCAAAATAGAGAGCGTCAGGGACTGTGCGGTGATTGTCCGAACAGACGCCAACGGGGAGAAGGCCCTCTATGCCTACGTTGTCAGCGACGAAGAGGTCAGCATCTCTGCTATTCGGGACACCTTGGCGCAGACGCTTCCGGAATACATGATCCCGGCCTATATGACGCAGATCGAGAAGATCCCCGTGACGCGGAACGGCAAGCTGGACAAGCGAGCGTTGCCTGAGATAGAAGGCAAGAGCGAACGGGA
>JAFPWF010000075.1 GCA_017395085.1 Oscillospiraceae bacterium
ATAAAAAGGAAGTAAAAAATATGAGACTTGCAAATTTGACCTGGCCGAAGGCACAGGAGTATTTTGAAAAGAACGACATGGTGCTCATCTCCATCGGCAGCATTGAGTGCCACGGCCGCCATATGCCGCTTGGAACCGATACCCTGATTCCGGATTTTCTGCTGGAAAAGATCGAGCAGAAGAGCGACGTTCTGATTGCTCCGACCATCCCCTATGGCGCCTGCCAGTGTCTGGCCCCGTACCCCGGAACGATTGACATTGACAACGAGGTTCTCTATCAGTTCTGCCGTCAGATTTTCCTGAGCCTGTACCGTCACGGCGCAAGAAAATTTGTCTTCCTCAATGGTCACGGTGGCAATATGAAGATGATTGAGCGCTTGGGACTGGAATTTGAGGATAAGGGCTGCCTGGTTGCGATGCTCAACTGGTGGCTGATGGCGTGGGATATGAACCCCGCATGGAAGGGCGGTCACGGCGGCGGCGAAGAAACGGCTGCAATCCTTGGCATCGATCCGTCTCTGGTCGACAAGAGCGAAATCGGCGGCGAACTGCAGTTCAAGCACCTGACGGAAAACCTGAAGACGACCGGCTTCCGCTCCGTCGAGTATAAGGGCGTTTCGGTTGAGATTCTCCGCAACACCCCGCACGTCACCGACAGCGGCTGGATTGGGCCCGATCATCCCAGCACCGCTACGGAAGAATGGGGAAAGGAAATGCTTGAGACCACGGCGAACTACATCGTTGACTTTATGGAAGAATTCAAGAAAGTCAAGCTTTCGTAAAGAGGTATTACAATGGATAAAAAAACGACGCTGGAAATGATTGCAGCAATCTCGAACGCAAATGGTACGTCCGGCTTCGAAGATGAAGTAGTGGCAGTGATCCGACCCTATGCAGAAGGACTTGGCGAGATCACAGAAGATCATATGCGCAATCTCTATATTCGTCGAAAAGAAAACAACGGTAAGCGTCCTGTTGTTCAGCTTGACGCCCATAGCGACGAGGTCGGATTCATGGTACAGGCCATCTGTCCGAACGGAACACTCCGTATTATTCAGATCGGTGGTTGGGTCAACAACAACATTCCGGCACATAAGGTCTGGGTTCGTAACAAATTTGGAAAATATATCCCGGGCCTTACCGCTAGCAAGCCGCCTCATTTTATGACCGAGCAGGAGCGTAAGGCTCCACTGGAGATGAAAGATATTACGGTAGATGTTGGTGCGGTTTCCAGAGAAGAAGCTATTGAAAAATTCGGCGTGAGAATCGGAGAGCCTGTTGTTCCTGATGTCACCTTCTCGTACTCAGAAACAACGGATCTGATGGTCGGTAAGAGTTTTGACTGCCGTCTGGGCTGCGCGGCCATTCTAAAGACGATGCATACGTTGGCGGGTCAGGAACTGAATGTTGATATCGTCGGTGCCTGTGCTGCGCAGGAAGAAGTTGGTGTGCGCGGCGCAACCGTGACATCACAGGTTATCAAACCGGATGTTGCAATCGTCTTTGAAGGCTGCCCGGCGGATGATACTTGTGTTGAACCGTATATGGTCCAGACTGCTATTAAGCATGGTCCGATGCTGCGTCACATTGATGCCAGAATGATAACAAATCCACGCTACCAAAGATACGCGCTTGGCTTGGCGGAAGAACTCGGCATACCGGTGCAGGATGCCGTTCGGAGTGCTGGCTCG
>JAFPWF010000076.1 GCA_017395085.1 Oscillospiraceae bacterium
CGGCTGAAATTGGTGTTTCCGAAATAGGCGTCGAAATTGGTGACGGGCAGGACAACCCACTCGTTGTCGTCCTGTTTGTTGGCGTAATAGTATCTGACGAGCAGTTCCACCACCTCCGTGGGAACGTCCTCCGGCGTTTCCGCGGAGATGATTTGTTTTACGGCAGAAGAAAGAAGAATGTCCCTGTCGCGCAGCCGACACTGTTCCTTTGCATCGGCAAGAATGTCGTCAAAACGAAGTACCCACGCGCCTCTTGTCGTGAGCGAGAAAATCGGGGTCTGAAATTGCAGCACCTTGTTTCTCCAAGCGTCGTTGAAGCCACGCGACAGCTTCTTGCAATGTTCATGCGCGGGTTTGCTAGTCATATCGGAATTCGCCTTTACGAAATCGCAGATGCCGTGAACATGGCGGCAGAACCAGCCTGCGCCCTGTTCGTCCACCAATTCGGGGAATTCCCCGTGTAAATCGGAAAATTGAGTCTGATACTGCCAGTCCTCTTTCGGGCTGGCTTTTTTGCTGTCCGGCACGCTGCACCATGCCCGAAGCGCACGGGCGGCGCGTTCGATATCAGGTTCCTCGCCATGCCACATATAGCCTCTTGCCACGATGGTCAGCACCCTCGACAGACCCTCAAAATCCAGCAGCATATCAAATGTGAACCGTCCCATATACGCTGTGTCTCGCTTGTTCTGTGCCGAATATATGGGCTGTTCCGTATAGGCGAGAAATTCCTCACGCTCATTGATCACGACGCTTCACCCCCAAAACGGTGTGTTCTACCTTGTCCGGCAGCAAATCCCACAGCAGATTCCGCTTGCCGATTGCCACCACATACTGCACCGCAAGCCTCGGTCTGACGATCTTGTCAAGACGGCTCCGGCAGACCTTCGCCACCGCTTCCCGATAGCTCAGGGAAAAGGGTTTGTGCAGATATGCCTTCATCATCTCGGTAAACGCCTCTGAGTCTGTCCTGCGGAACAGCTTCTTGCGCTCCTCGGCGTTGTTCTCATCGTCAATGTCGCAGATCAGATCGCCCAATATCCGATAACCGCCAAATCTGAAATCGGACAGTAAATCATAATATTCCCCGTATTCGGGCAGGAAGTCACTCAAAAAATCCAGCCGTTCTTCCTTGTCCATCATGTGCCACTGCCGTTCTGTTATTTCACGGCGGATATCGGACACACGCTTGGGATGCAGTTCCGAAAATACGGCGTACAGGGTATCGGAATCAAATACTTCCTCTTGTCCGCGGGAGTATAATATCCGCTCGATGTCGTTCTGTTTGGCCTTGTGCTTAATCGGTGCGCGACAGGCGCGGATTCTGGAAAGACACGCCTCGTAATCCTTCAACAACGCGGTGACGGCTGCGAGAATATTCTGGTCAAGCTTGTCTTTCCAGTCGGGATTGACAGCAAAGGCAAAAAGCTCGCTGTCTTTGGCGGGCTTGGGCTTTAATTTCGGTGTGTGCTGTCTGAGCATTTCCGCAAGGTATGGCAATCGC
>JAFPWF010000019.1 GCA_017395085.1 Oscillospiraceae bacterium
AAGTTCCAGAGATTCAAAGACTTCACGGACTGCCTGCAGAAATTCAGGTTCATGGGAGTCGCGTTTCTCTACTTCGGCATAGACCCGCTTCAGATACTCGTTTGTAAGCATAAGTGCCTCCTTGTGAATTGTTTATAAATTGTTGTTTCAGCGCAAAGCGCCTCTTTATTCAAGTATAACATAAACCGATAAAACTTCAAGAGAAAAAGTACTGTGATTCATGAGAGTTTCTAATGAATGATGCAAAAAGAAGGTTCACCCATTCCGGTGAACCTTCTTTTCAATAGACCTGTGAAGGCGCCTGAAGCCCGCGGCTGTGCGCTTAATCCTGTGTGAGAGATTCCAGATCCTTCAGGAAGAGAGTGTTTTCCGCGTCAGACGGAATCAGGAAGCCGACGCGCGGCGATACCGTAAAGGCCTCGACGGCGGGGCCGTCCATCAGGCAGCTGCGCTTGAACTGCTGGCTGAACAGGCGCTTGCAGTAGCTTGTGAGCCAGCGCACCAGTTCCTCGTCCGTGAACTCCTTGCCGTAGGCCTGCTTTGCCAGACGGAAGGTCTTGGACGGGGTAAAGCCGCAGATCAGCATCTTGTGGGTAAAGAAGTCCTGCAGGCTGTAGGAGCCTACGGCGTCCTCGCTCTTCTGCTCAATCTGATCGTCGTGGATGGGCAGCAGCTCCGGCGTCACCGGGCAGTCCAGCACGTCGTAGAGCGCTGCTTTGAGCACACGGTCCTCGGTGGTGTCGGCAATGTAGCGTACGTTTGCGCGGACCTGCGTTTTGGTAAGGCCCATGTTCACGTCATACATGCTGGTGTGGTCGCCGTTGTAGGTGCACCAGCCGTCAATGAACTCGCTGAGGTCCTCAGTGCCCACGTCCAGGCCGTTCACCTTGTTGGCAATGTCCATCAGCACCTGGGTGCGCTCGCGAGCCTGGGCGTTTTCGTAGGCGATGGAGTAATCGTCGTGCGCATGGCCGATGTCGTCAAAGTGCTGGTACACTGCCTTGCCGATGTCGATCACGCGGACATCGGCGCCGATCTGCTCGGCCACGATGATGGCGTTGCTCTTCGTGCGGGACGAGGTGCCGAAGCAGGGCAGGGTGCAGGCGACCACGTTGATTGAGGGGAGTCCCATGCGCTTGACGGCCATGGCGCTGACCATGACTGCCAGGGTCGAGTCGACCCCGCCCGAAATGCCGACCACGCAGTGGGTCAGATGGGCGTACTGCATGCGCTTGACCAGGCCGGAAACCTGGATGTCGAGCATCCTGCGGCAGTACTCGGGCAGTTCCTCACTCGTCTCCGGGAGGTGGGGATGCATGAGGTATTTGCGGGTCAGGCCGGTTTCGGTGAGCTCGCCGCCCCAGGAGAAGGAGAGATAGTCGCACTCTTCATCAAAGCAGCCGCTCTCGCGCCGCAGGCCCATCATGTGCTCCACATCGATTTCGGAAACGGCCAGGCTGTCTTCCTGCTCGACAGAGGCAAGGATGCTGCCGTTTTCCGCAACCAGGCAGAGCCCGGAAAACACATGGTCGGTTGTGCTCTCGCCCTTGCCGGGCGCGGCGAGCACCATGCCGCAGCGGAACTGTTTTGACTCATAGCGGGCGTTCAGCTCGGCTTCTTGCCGGGAACTGACGCTTGCAGGGAAGGAAGCCATCTGCGCGATGACGGTTGCGCCGGCTTCCGCGTGGGCGGCGGCAGGGCTTGCAAAGCGGTCGAGCCCCGCGCTGACCTCCACGGCAACGCGCAGGTCGGGCATGTTCTCATGCTCAAAGAGAACCTCATCAGACATGGTCACCAGGCCGTATCCTTCCAGCTCCACCTCATGGCAGCTGCCGGGTTCCGGCACCGAGAAGTAGGCGTCCGGCGCATCAGCCTGCGGGACCAGGGCGAGGATCTCACCCTCATACAGCGCCGCGGCAACATTGTAAACCTTCGCCCCGACCGCCAGCGGCAGCCCGACGAAAACCAGCATATCCGCGCCTTCGGTCGCAGGGACGACCTTCAGCAGCGCCTGCTCGGCGCCGCTGAGCAGAACGCGGTGCTGGAACAGGTCGTAGCAGCTGCAGCCGGTGATGCAAAGCTCCGGAAAGACCAGAACGCGGACGTCCTGTTCCTTTGCCTTGTGAATGACCTCGATGATGCGTTCGGCGTTCCAGTCGGCGTCCGCCACCCGAAGTACCGGGGAAGCGGCGGCGACTTTTACGAATCCGTTTTTCATGTTTCAGCGCCTCCGGAATCAGAGCCGGATCCGCTCGGCGATGTAGGAACGGACCTCGCTGACCGGGATGCGGACCTGCTGCATGCTGTCGCGCTCACGGACTGTGACGCAGTTGTCTGCGGGGTCGGTCTCGGTACCGACGGTATTGAAGTCAAAGGTGACGCAGAACGGCGTGCCGATTTCGTCCTCGCGGCGGTAGCGCTTGCCGATGGAGCCGGTCTCGTCGTAGTCGCACATGAAGTCCTTGGAGAGCTCCTGATACAGCTCCAGTGCGGGGCCGGTCAGGACGTCTTTCTTTGACAGCGGCAGAATTGCGCACTTGAAGGGAGCGAGAGCCGGGTGCAGCCGGAGCACGGTGCGCACATCGTCCTTGCCCTTCTTGTCCTGACCGACGACTTCCTCGTCATAGGCGTCGCAGAGCACCGAAAGCACGGTGCGCTCCACGCCGAGGGAAGGCTCGATGACAAAGGGAATGTAGTGCTCGTTCTTCTCCTGGTCGTAATAGGTCAGATCCTGGCCGGAGGTCTCCTGGTGCCGTGTCAGGTCGTAGTTGGTGCGGTCGGCAACGCCCCAGAGTTCGCCCCAGCCGAACGGGAACAGGAACTCAAAGTCGGTGGTGGCCTTGGAGTAGAAGGACAGCTCCGCGGGATCGTGGTCGCGCAGGCGGAGGTTCTCTTCCTTCAGGCCGATCGTGAGCAGGAAGTTCTTGCAGAAGCTGCGCCAGTAGTCAAACCACTCCAGGTCGGTGTCCGGCTCGCAGAAGAACTCGAGCTCCATCTGCTCGAACTCGCGGACACGGAAGATAAAGTTGCCCGGGGTGATCTCGTTGCGGAAACTCTTGCCGATCTGCGCAATGCCGAAGGGCAGTTTGCGGCGGGTCGTGCGCTGCACGTTCACAAAGTTGGTGAAGATGCCCTGCGCCGTCTCGGGACGGAGGTAGACTGTGTTCTTCGCGTCCTCGGTGACGCCCTGGAAGGTCTTGAACATCAGGTTGAACTGACGGATATCGGTAAAGTTGTGCTTGCCGCAGGTGGGGCAGGGGACTTCGTGCTCGTCGATAAAGGCCTTCATTTCGGCCTGAGAGTAGGCGTCGATGGGCTTCGGCAGTTCAAAGCCGACGCTGGAGCACCAGTCCTCAATGACCTTGTCGGCGCGGAAACGCTCGTGGCACTCGCGGCAGTCCATCAGCGGGTCGGAGAACCCGCCCAGATGGCCGGAGGCAACCCAGGTCTGCGGGTTCATCAGGATGGCGGCGTCCAGACCGACGTTGTAGCGGTTTTCCTGCACGAACTTCTGCCACCAGGCGCGCTTGACGTTGTTCTTGAGTTCTACGCCCAGAGGGCCGTAGTCCCAGGTGTTGGCAAGACCGCCGTAGATCTCGCTGCCGGCGAAAATGAAGCCGCGGTTTTTGCATAGGGCGACAATCTTGTCCATTGTTTTTTCGGAGTTTTTCATTTGTTTCGTTACTTTCCTTTCCCGCGGCTGGCTGCCGCGTAAAACCTGTTTGATGACTGCAGTACTATATCACAATTCAACCCCGTCCGCAACCGTTGACAGAAAACTGTCAAGACCGGAAAAACTCAGCGCCGGCAGGGAAACTTCCGCCTTTCTGCAGAGAAAGAATGTAAAGCACGCTTGACATCTTAAAGCAGCTGTGATAAGATGAGCATGTAAAGCAAACTTTACGTTTTTTGAAGAAGGTGACGCATTGAAAAACCGAATCGAAGAGATCCGGAACCTGCGGGGAATCCGCCAGGAAGAACTGGCCAGGCAGCTCGGAGTTTCCAGGCAGACCATCAGCTCTCTCGAGAACGGGCGCTATAACCCGTCCATCCTGCTGGCGTACCGGATTGCCCGTTATTTTGACATGAGCATCGAAGAAGTATTCATTTTTGAGGAGGAGTAGCCGTGTACTATAACAACAGGAGGCTGGCGCTGAGCATTTTCTGGGTCGTTGTCGGTGCGGTTCTAGTAGTCCTTTCGGTGACAGAGGTGCTGGATTCGTCCGTGTATGCCGGGATGGGCGGGGCGCTGATGGCGGTCGGATGCCTGCAGGCGATCCGGAATGTGAAATACAGAAAGGACCCGGAGTTCCGGGAAAAGGTCGACATCGAGCTCAATGACGAGCGCAGCAAATACCTGCGCATGAAAAGCTGGGCCTGGACGGGTTACATCGTCGTACTGGTGCAGGCGGTCGGCGTCATCGTGGCCCTGGTTCTCGGCAACGAGACGGTGCAGCTGGTGCTGGCGTACTCCGTCTGCCTGATCCTGGCGGTCTACTGGGTCGTTTACATGATTCTGAACAAAAAGTACTGAGCGGAACTGAACATGAAACCGGAGCATTTGCCGCAAGCTTTAGGGATTCGGCAAATGCTCTTTTCTTATTCGGGAAAAGCGTGTATAATACGGCCGTCAAGTAATTCCTGCAGGATGGATTATGAGTACTGAAACCGAAAACAGCATCCACACGGCCGGCGGCGGGGAACAGGGTTCCCGGCTGCAGAAGCGGCTGCTGGCGGCGCTCGGTGCGGCGTTCATTCTGGCGGCCGTTCTCTTCCTGGCGGACGCGCGGCGCCCGCAGTTTTACATGCTGGCCGGGAAAGAGATCGAGACCGCCCTGGGCGAACCTTTTGAGGACCCCGGCGTCTACGCCGTGCTGACCGGCAGAGTCTTCGGCGAGGGGAAGCGTCGCCTCCCGGTCCGGACCGATGGGGCCGTGGACACCTCCCGCCCCGGCAGTTACGAGCTGGCCTATGCGACGGAGTACCTCGGCCGCGAATACCGCTGCACGCGCAGAGTACAGGTCGCGGACAAAACCGCTCCGGTGATCACGCTGCAGAACAGAGAAGAATATTATGTAAACTGGCTGGAAGGATATGAGGAGGAAGGCTTCACCGCCTGGGACAACGCCGACGGCGATCTTACCGGCCGCGTGACGGCCGTGCGCCGGGGCGAATCGATCGTCTACTCCGTGTCGGATGCCGCCGGGAATACGGCGACTGCCGAGCGCGTACCGGTCTACACGGTCGGTCCGCCGGAATTCCGTCTGAACGGAGAAACGGACGTCCGCATTACCGCAGGCTTTCTCCCTTATGAAGACCCAGGCTGCACGGCGTCGGACCGTTACGGCCATGACATGACCGACCGCATCCGGGTACAGGGTGAAGTGATACCCTGGCGGGCCGGTACTTACGAACTGGTATATTCCATTACGAATCGCACGGGAGAGATGGTTTACACGGTCCGCCGCGTTACGGTGGATGCGGTTCCGACGCCGGACCCGGTGGAACCGGAGGGGAAGACGATCTATCTGACTTTTGACGACGGGCCCGGCCGCTACACCGATAAACTGCTGGACGTGCTGGACAAGTACGGGGTCAAGGCAACCTTCTTTGTCACCTGCGACCAGCCGGATTACTTCAGCTGCATCGCCCGCGCTCACGAGGCGGGGCATGCCATCGGGGTCCACAGCGCCTCGCACGTGTACGATGAGATCTATTCGAGCGAGGAGGCCTTTTTTGCCGATTTCCGAAAGGTGCTGGACATGATCGCCGAACAGACAGGCGAGACCACAGCCATCTGCCGCTTCCCGGGCGGGAGCGACAACACCGTCAGCAGCTTCAACCCCGGCATCATGACAAGGCTGGCCTCCGACGTCAGGGATCTGGGATATCAGTACTTTGACTGGAACGTGTATTCCGGCGATGCCGGCGGCAAAGGCGCGACCACGGAGAGCGATACGGTTTTTCAAAATGTTACCGAAGGCATCGCCGACAAAAAAGTCGCCGTCGTCCTCCAGCATGACATCAAGAGCTACAGCGTCGACGCGGTGGAAAGCATCATCCTCTGGGGCCTGGAGAACGGCTATACCTTCCTTCCGCTGGATCCGGCCAGCCCGACCGTACACGAAAAAATCGCAAACTGAGAGGGGAAAACTCCATGATACTTGCAATTGACGCCGGCAATACCGACATCACCTTCGGCACCATCGAGGACGGTGTCATCGGCACGGTCGCGCGCATCCACACCGAGCGGGACTACACCCCGGAAGAGTACGGCATCAAAATCAAATCCCTGCTGGATTACTACGGCGTGGACCCGCACTCCCTTGAAGGGGCAATTCTCTCTTCGGTTGTGCCCCCGGTTACGAATGTGCTGCGACTCGCGGTGAACCGTCTCACAGGGCTGGACTGCCTGGTGGTCGGCCCCGGCATCCGTACCGGCATGAACGTCCGCATTGACGACCCCACGACTCTTGCCGCGGACCTTGCCGTCGGGAGCGTTGCGGCCATCGCGTGCTACGGCGCGCCCGCCATTGTCCTGGAATTCGGCACTGCGACCAGCATGGTGGTAGTGGACGCGCGGAGCAGCTACCGCGGCGGCGTCATTATGCCGGGGGTGCGCATGGGTCTGCAGGCACTTTCCAGCGGCACCAGCCTCCTGCCGGACGTTGCCCTCACGGCGCCGGCAAAGGTCATCGGCACCAACACTGCCGACGCGATGCGTTCCGGTGCCGTGTATGCAACCGCTTCGATGATCGACGGCATGATCGCCCGCATGGAAGAAGAACTCGGCTGTGCGTGCACCGTGGTGGCAACCGGGCGGAACGCGCCGGAAATCCTGGCACATTGCAGGCGCGACATTCAGTACGATGAGAACCTGCTCCTGAAAGGCCTCTGGGTCCTCTACCGGAAAAACCGCGCATGAACGCTTCGCAGAAAGAACAAAACAGCAAAAGGCTGCTCGGGAATCTGCTCCTGATCCTGACGGCAATGATCTGGGGCTGCGCCTTTGTGGCGCAGCGCAGCGGGATGGAGCATATTGAGCCGCTTACCTTCAACGCGGCGAGGCTGGTCCTCGCTTCCGCAGCGGTCGGCACGCTGGCGCTTGTCACCGGCAGGAGAAGGGCCGCTGCGCAGCCGGACCGGACGCCTGAGCAGGTGAGGGAGGAGCGCCGCGCCACCGTGCTCGGCGGCATCTGCTGCGGCTGTTTCATGGCGGCATCCAGCGCCCTGCAGCAGATGGGGCTTGTCTACACCGAGGCCGGAAAGGCCGGCTTTATCACGGCGCTGTACATGCTGCTGGTACCGGTGCTCAGCTTCGTCCTGTTCCGCAAAAAGCACACCGTCCAGGTCTGGATCGCTGTAGCGATCGGACTAGTCGGACTGTACCTGCTGTGTATGGCTGAGAGCCTGCGCCTGAACCGCGGTGATGCGCTGATTTGCCTCTGCGCGTTGACGTACAGCGGGCACATCCTCTGCACGGCCCACTTTGTGCAGAAGGGGAACCCGGTCGGAATTGCAGCCCTGCAGTTTATGACGGCCGCCGCCATTACGCTGCCGCTGGCCTTTCTGACCGAGGAACCGACCTGGGCGAAAGTCGCGTCGGCTGCCGTCCCCATCCTTTACTGCGGCCTCTGCTCCAGCGGCATCGGCCATACGCTGCAGATCGTGGCGCAGAAATTTACCGACCCCACGGTCGCATCCCTGCTGATGAGCCTGGAGTCGGTGTTCGCGGTGCTGGCCGGGGCGCTGCTCCTCGGAGAACGCATGAGCGGCAGGGAACTGCTGGGCTGCGTCATTATGTTCGCGGCAATCGTGCTGGTTCAAATCCCGCTGCCGAAAAAGAAGCACGCATGAAATAAGACCTCCGATCTGCTGATCGGAGGTCTTTGATGTCTTTTGCGGAAAATCAGGCCCTCCGGAAAGAATAGGTCCGGATGTGCTGCCTGACATCGGCGCCGCTTTCCAGGTACCGCAGCAGGATTTCCGCGCAGGCATGGCTGTCGCTTTCAGCATGATGGTGGTTGAGGGCGATGCCGTAGTAATCGCACAGTGTGTTCAGTTTGTGGCTCATCCCAGGCAGAATCCGTCTTCCCATCTGCACGGTGCATAGATAGCGCGCATAGGGCTTCCAGTCGATTTCATAATAATCCAGGCACTTTTTTAAAACGCCCAGGTCAAAAACCGCGTTGTGCGCTACCAGCAGCCCGCTTGACATCAGCGGCTCGATCTGCGGCCACAGTTCCGGAAAAGTCGGGGCATCCCGCACCAGTTCTTCATCAATTCCCGTCAGGCGGATGTTGAAGGCGTCAAAATCTGTTTCCGGGTTGATCAGAGAACTGAATTCATTTGTGACGACCCCGTCTTCCAGTACCGTAATGCCGATGGCGCTCATGCGGTTGCAGCGGTAGTTCGGGGTTTCAACGTCAAAGATAATAAATCTGGACATGGTTCCTCTGCGAATAGTCAGGATTCTTGCGGTTCAGTATATCACAGAATCAATCACAATGGTAGTGCGAAAGACCGGACGATGAAAAAGCCGGACGCTGCCGGCATCTCCTGACTGTTGTCAGCGAGCTCGCCCGCGGCGTCCGTCTGTTTCTTTATAACACACTTAAGTCCAAAAGCGGATAACTAAGCGGATTCCTCCATGCGGAAGCTTGGCCAATTGCCGTATTCATCTTCCAGTATTGGTTCTTCACCAAACAGAGCTGCCAATAATTCGTAGGTGATCTTCTGATGCTGAAGGATCTTATCCATGGTGTCTTCCACAGGTGCTCGCCTCCTTTACCTGATCGAACCTGTGCCTTTTTACATTATGTTAACCCTGCAGTCTAGAATGATACGCTGTATTAGTGCAAAATGCAACAAAAAATCAAAAACAATTGTTAACAATGCATATAAATTGTACAACAAAAACAGAGTGACCGGAGCGTTTCCGTCATTATTGTTTCTGGTTTGTTCTTCCGTGGATACAAAAAGAAATCCGCCGGCTGATTGCCGGCGGGCTCTTTTCAGCCCTTTCACAGAAAGATGTTGAAGTCCGGCTGGAGCTCGGTTATAGTATTGCACGGAATTTCGTAACAAAGAGACAGCGGAAAAGGATATGGAACGGAGGAGACAAACCATGAAAAAATGGATTCTGACCATGACCGCATTGGCCACGGTGCATGCCCTGACCGGCTGCGGGCGGGCAGCGGATAAGCCGGTCGAACTGCACGCAGACATCCAGCATGTGACGGATTCCCCCGCGTGGGTGGTAAAGCTTCCGGCGGCGCAGGATAAGGCCGTGACCCAGCTGTTTGTAGTTGCAGGCCTCGGTATGGACAAGACCACCGCAACCATCTCGATGCACCAGCGGGATAAGGATGGGAACTGGAAGCAGATCCTCTCCACCCCAGGCTTTGTGGGCCTGAATGGGCTCTGCCAGGATGCGGATCACAGGGAGGGCGCCGCCCAGACGCCGATCGGGGTCTATCACTTCAACAAGGCCTTCGGCATTGCCGCTGACCCCGGCTGCGCGATCCCCTACATTCAGGTGGACGACAACACCTACTGGTCCGGGGATCCGGATCGGCAGTATAATCAGATGGTGGACATCCGGGAGGTTCCGGAGCTCGTCATGGACGACAGCGAGCACATCGTGGACTATGAATATCAGTACCAGTACTGCCTGAACATCAGCTTTAATGAAGAATGCACGCCAGGCCGAGGCTCCGCGATCTTCCTGCACTGCTTCGGCCCGCTCAAGCCCTACACCGGCGGCTGCGTGGCGATTCCCGAGAACCTGATGAAGCAGGTGATGCAGACGGTCCGGGAAGACTGCGTTGTGGTCATCGACACGCTGGAGAACCTGGGCGGCAGTTTCTGAGAGGATTCTTCAATCAGAACAGAGAATACTTCCTTCAAACAAACAGACACCGCAGGCGAGCTTGGCAATTTGGCCACAGGCTGCCTGCGGTGTGCTGTTTTAAATAATCACAATCAGATCCTTCCATGAGAATCGTTTTTTTTTGCTTGCAGTCTTATTCCTCGATTGCGGCGGCATCCTGAAATGCCTGTTTAAAACTCGTCCTCACATCGCCGTGGCGAACAAACAGGAATGCACAAAAGGACATTGCCGTACAGCATGCACTGTAGACTCCGATGATCCGATAACCGTAATGATTGATAAACAGGCTTGCCAGCGTTGGGGTGACAATCTGGGCGGTTGTCACGGCCACATAATAATATCCCATATATCTCCCGGAATCGCGATCCCTGCTGAGTTCCAGAACCATTGGCCCCAGATTAATGCCAAAGAGAGGGAAACCGACCGCGGCGATAAAAAACCAGAGATAAATCATATCAGGATTCTCCGGCGAAACTGAGCTTAAGCCGAAAAACCCGACCACGCAGGCGGCCATGCCAATCCGGCAGCTTTTCTTCCGGCCGATTTTTGCCGAAACAAATGCCGAAGGGATCATCATGGTCATCCCCAGTCCGGCCTCCAGCAGATAAGGCCCGGTCCAGGAAGCCGGTTTCCGCAGATGGGAGACGAGATAATTTGTATAGTGCGTATGAAAGCCGTTATATCCCATGTACACAAAGAAAACAGCAAACAGAATGAGGAGCAGGCTTTTCTTCTCAGCCGGAGAGAGGGCAGTTTTGCTCACCCGGTCATCCGTTTTCTCGTCGAGGAGGCCGAGTTCGGTATTTTTCTGCCTGACCTCTTCGACAAAGCGGTTTTCACGGACAAGGAGAAAATAGGCGGCCGAAGCGAGCAGGATCGCGAGGATGACAAAAGCAACGCAGCGGGTAAAGACGGGCTCACCGCCGCGCTGTGTAATCAGCAAGTGGCCGACTACGCCAAAAAGAACTGCCCCAAGCCCGCCGACCAGATTGAGGACGGCGTTTGCCAGGGTCCTCTGCGGGCGGATAAAGCAGTCCGCAACCAGAGCCGCACTCGGAGACCGGTGCAGACTCATAAAGAAGACGGCCACAAGCAGGGCAATCAGGAAGAGCGCAAAGGTGTTTTCTCCCGATACGGCATGAGAATCAGCGATATTCATGAAAAACAGACCTGCAACGCCGCCGACAGTGCCGATCAGGATCAGCGGAGAGCGCCGCCCCAGTCTGCTCGAAATACGGTCAGACAGAATCCCGAACAGAGGCAGAAAAATCAATGCGATGATGTTGTCCACAGACATCAGCATGGAATAAACGGTCGTTCCGAGACGATAATGCCTGGAAAGCATTAAAGGAACGATATAATCATATGCCTGCCAGAACAGAGTCAGGGTAAAAAAGGGGATTGATATCAGAACTGCTCTTTTCCAATTCATTTTCATAGCTTCATCAACGCCTGTTTTCCGATACTTTGTGATTTCCTTGAAAATAGTACTACAGTTTGAGAAAGCAAGCAACGTGTTTTAAATGGTAATACGAAAAAGCCAGTTAGTATTTACTGTAAAAAAACCAAAAAGCCCTGAATCAATAAGATTCAAGGCTTTTTCTTTGGCACGCGATAAGGGATTCGAACCCCTGACCTTCTGGTCCGTAGCCAGACGCTCTATCCAGCTGAGCTAATCGCGCATTTTTGACAGCTCAAAGATAATAGCACAGCGGGAACCAAAAAGCAAGTACTTTTTTCTTTTCTTTTTTACTGCTTCTGCTGCTTTGCCTGCTTGATGGAGAGACCGATTCGTTTCTTCTTTTCATCAACATTCAGCACGGCAACCTGCACCACATCGCCGACGGACAGAACCTCGGAGGGATGGCGGAGAAAACGGTCGGAGATCTCGGAGATGTGAACCAGACCGTCCTGATGGACGCCGATGTCGACAAATGCGCCGAAATCAATCACGTTGCGGACGGTGCCCTGAAGGATCATACCCGGCTTCAGGTCGGAAATCTCCATGACGTCGGTGCGGAGAATGGGCTGCGGCAGGGAATCACGCACGTCTCTGCCGGGCTTCATCAGTTCCTGCATGACGTCCATCAGCGTGGGCACGCCAATGCCGAGTTCCTGCGCGGCCTGCTCGCGGCCGAGTGTTTTGATGCGCTCAGGCAGATCGGAGAGGCGGCCTTCGCGCACATCGGCTTCGCTGTGTCCTGTCAGCTTCAGCAGCCCTGCGGCGGCATCGTAGGACTCGGGATGAACCGCGGTGTTGTCGAGGATGTTTTTGCTCTCGGGCACGCGCAGGAAGCCCGCGCACTGCTCAAAGGCTTTCGGGCCGAGCTTTGGTACTTTTTTCAGCTGCTTCCGGTCGCCGAAGGGGCCGTTCTCCTCCCGGTAGGCGACAATGTTTTTTGCGGTGGTTGCCGTCAGGCCTGACACCCTGCGCAGCAGCGAGGGCGAGGCTGTGTTCACATCGACGCCGACCGCGTTGACGCAGTCTTCCACGACGGCGTCCAGGGCGGACTCCAGCTGCTTCTCGGGCATATCGTGCTGATACTGGCCGACGCCGATGGCCTTTGGTTCGATCTTGACTAGTTCCGCGAGCGGATCCTGCAGACGCCGGGCGATCGAGACGGCCGAACGGAGGTTGACGTCAAACTGCGGAAACTCTTCCGCACCGAGCGGGCTTGCGGAATAGACCGAGGCGCCGGCCTCGGATACGATCATGTAACTGAGGTTTGCCCCGCGGGCGTTCTCCTGGCGGATGAGTTCCACTGCCATCTGCTCGGTCTCGCGGCTGGCGGTGCCGTTGCCGATGGCGATATGCTCCACGCCGTGCTTGCGCACCAGGGAGGAAAGAATGCGGATGGCCTCGTTCTTCTGGCGTTCGCCGTGCGTGGGATAAACAACCGTGGTGTCCAGCACACGCCCGGTACCGTCAACGACGGCGACCTTGCAGCCCATGCGGTATCCGGGGTCCAGACCCATGGTGACCTTGCCCTTTACGGGCGGCTGCATCAGCAGCGGGCGGAGGTTCAGCGCAAACTGGCCGATGGCACCCTCGCAGGCTTTTTCGGTCAGATCAGAACGCACTTCGCGTTCCAGCGAGGGGAAGAGCAACCGGTCATAGGCGTCCAGCGCGGAGGACCGGATGAATTCCATAGCCCTGGTGCCGGGGATTACCACGGCGCGGTACACAGTGCGCATGGCCAGTTCATGGTCCAGCAGGACGGATACCTTGAGGAAGCCTTCCTTTTCCCCGCGGTTCACGGCCAGGACCTGATGCCCCTGCAGCTGGGAAAGGTTCCGGGTGAAGTCGTAATACAGGCTGTAAACGGAGTCCTCTTCCGAGGCGGCTTCCGAATGCAGCTGCCCGATGCGATCCAGCAGTGCCTTGAGGGCTTTGCGCAGGTCGGCGCTGTCGCTGATCTGTTCGGCAATGATGTCCGAAGCGCCCGCAAGCGCGTCGGCAACGGTTTCGACGCCCTTCTCCTGGTTTACATAATCCTCCGCAGCAAGCTCCGGATCGGGGCAGTCCCTTGCCTGCAGAAAGAGCAGATCTGCAAGCGGCTGCAGGCCCTTTTCCTTTGCAACCGTGGCGCGGGTGCGGCGCTTCTGCTTGTATGGGCGGTAGAGGTCTTCGAGTTCCGCAAGGGTTGCCGCTGCGTTGATGGCCGCGGCGAGCTCCTCGGTGAGCTTGCCCTGCTCTTCAATGGAGGCGAGAACCGTTTCGCGCCGCTCCTGCAGGCCGCGCAGATACTGCAGCCGGCTTTCCAGGGTGCGCAGCACGGTGTCGTCCATCGAACCGTGCAGTTCCTTGCGGTAGCGCGCAATAAAAGGAACGGTGTTTCCCTCGTCCAGCAGGGTCACAACATTCCTTATATGTTCCGTGTTCTGCCCGAGTTCTTCCGCCAGGGCACGGATAATTCTCTCGTTTGCTTCATTCTCGTAGGTGATCTCTTTTACGGTTTCCATGTTGCGTGTAAACAGTTCCTTTCGCTTGATCAGAGGCTCAGCGGGCGGATCTCCGCCGCGATGCCGCCGTTTTCAAAAATGGTAATCAGTGCCCAGGTCAGGTTGCGGCCTTTCCCGGCAGTTCCGGGATTTACGACTTTGACGCCGCCCACGTCTTCATGGAGGGCGGTGTGCGTATGTCCGAACAGGGCAAGCTGCGCGCCGGATTCCTGCGCGGCGTAAACCAGGCTGTCCACACGGCCGAAATCCACGTGGTACAGGTGCCCGTGCGTCAGCAGGGCGGTTACCGGACCAAACTGCACCACCAGGCGGGCCGGCGCCTTGGCGGAGTAGTCGCAGTTGCCGCATACGTGGTAAAGCGGAATGTCCGGAAAGGCCCTCAGAAGGGCCTCCGCATCCCGCTCATAGTCTCCCAGATGCACGAGGACATCCGGCGTTGTTTCCCGCACGGCCTGCACCATGGGGGAGGTGACGCCGTGGGTATCGGAAAAGACGGCGACTTTCATGGCTCGCCGTCCTTTTTTGAGGCAGGGATTTCATAGACTTTGGTCCCGTCGTCTTCGTCTTTATCCGGCCCGGGTATGTAAAGCTTGGTGCCGTCTTCGGCAACCGCCGGCGGGGCCTCGGGAATCGCGGGCTCCGCTTCAGGCTGGGGGATGACGGGCTTCCGGAACACAAAGAGCCACACGATGATGGAAACGACAAAAGCCGCCACCAGGCAGACAATGCGGACCGCAGTGCCGGGCCCGGCGATCAGCACGGCAAAGATGCCCATCACCGCCGAAATGCCGTAGAGAACGGCGACGACCTGCTTCTGGTTCATGCCGAGGGCGAGCAGCCTGTGATGGATATGGCCGCGGTCGGCCTGAAAGGGGCTCTGCCCGCGCAAAACCCGGCGGATAATGGCGAAAATGGTGTCAAACAGGGGGACCGCAAGCGCCATCAGCGGCACCAGGAAGGTGATGATGGTGTGGAATTTGAAGGTGCCCATGATGGACACGCAGGAAAGCACGAACCCGAGGAACTGTGAGCCGACGTCGCCCATAAAGATCTTGGCGGGGTTCAGGTTGTAGGGCATGAAGCCGATGCAGGCACCCGTGAGGCAGGCCAGCAGAAGCGGCACGTTGGTGTCGATCATATAGGGGAGCAGCAGCGATACCACCATCATCGAGGCGGAACTGATTGCCGAAACCCCGACTGCGAGGCCGTCGAGCCCGTCGATGAGGTTCACGGCGTTGGTGCAGAGGACGATCCAGAGCACCGTCAGCGGAACCGAGAGCCAGCCGATGTTGATGGTGGTCCCGGCGTCAAGAAAGCCGGGATTGGAGATGACGTCGAAAACAATGCCGCAGCGGATGGCGACCAGCGCCGCCATGATCTGCCCGGCAAGCTTAATCCAGGGGTTGAGCGTGAGAATGTCGTCCAGCGCGCCCATCACCGCGATGATGACAGCGCCGAGCAGCAGGCCCATGACCGTGGTGGACATGTTGACCACCAGCAGCGACGACACCACAAAACCGAAGAAGATCGCCAGCCCGCCCATGCGTGGTATCGGGTGAATATTGATGCGGCGCTCGTTGGGTTCGTCGATGGCGCCGACATTCTCCGCAAATCGTTTGACCTGGGGGGTCATCAGGAAGCAGAGCACGAAGGCGGCGATCGGCCCCAGCAGCATTTTCCAGATTGGTACAGAAGCTTGCATCATATGTCTCCGAACACAGAATCATCCGGGAAGCGGAAATCCCTTGGGAGATTCCGCCTCCCGGTATGCGAAGGACGGTTAAAAGGGCTTTTCGACGAAGCCCACGCGCTTGTAGACCTTGCGCAGGGTCCTGCGGGCCACCGCGGTCGCCCGCTCGGCGCCGTTGGTGTAAACGTTGCGCAGGTAGTCCTTATCGGCGATCATCCGCTGGCTTTCCTCGCGGATGGGACGCAGCATCTCGATGACGGCGTCGCCGACGGCGGGCTTAAAGGCGCCGTAACCCTTGCCGGCAAAGTCGCGCTCGATTTCCTCAAAGCTCAGGCCGGTCACGGCGGAGTAGATGTTCATCAGATTTGCGACGCCGGGCTTCTGCTCGGGGTCATAGCGGACGCAGTTTTCGGTGTCGGAGTCGGTGACGGCGCGCTTGAACTTCCGCGCGATCTCTTCCGGCGGGTCCATCAGGAATACACAGCCCTGCGGATCGGATTTGGACATTTTGGAAGTCGGCACCGAAAGGCTCATGACACGGGCGCCCACCTTGGGAATGTAGGGATCCGGCACCGTGAAGGTCGGCCCGTACAGATTGTTAAAGCGGATGGCGATGTCGCGCGTGAGCTCGCAATGCTGCTTCTGGTCCTGACCTACGGGGACGTAGTCCGCCTGATACAGCAGGATGTCGGCCGCCATCAGAGAGGGGTAGGTGAACAGGCCGCCGTTGATGTTCTCGGCGTTCTTGGCGCTCTTGTCCTTAAACTGCGTCATCCGGCTGAGTTCACCGAACATGGTATAGCAGTTGAGGATCCATCCGAGCTCGGCGTGCTCATGCACATGGCTCTGGATGAATAGGGTGTTCTTTTCCGGATCCAGGCCGCAGGCAATGTACTGCGCCAGCTGCGCGACGCTGCGCCTGCGCAGATCGGCCGGATTCTGGCGGACCGTGATGCTGTGCAGGTCGGCCATAAAATAATAACAGTCAAACTCTTCGGCCAGCTCCGACCAGTTTTTCACTGCCCCGAGGTAGTTGCCCAGGTGCAGCTCGCCGGAAGGCTGGATGCCGGAAAGCATTACTTTTTTTCTGGTTTCTGTCTGCTGTTCCATATGCTTGATCTCCGTTCTGTAAATGGCGGCTGAATACCGCAATGCAACCGGTCATCCCGGCTGCAAAATCGATTCATTGTAACAGAATAAGTTGCGCTTGACAACAGGAAAAATGTAAAATAATATAAGAAGAAATTCTAAACAGGGAAAGAAACCGGAGGATTTTGAGATGCCTGAAAAGCTGGAACAAGCATGGTTTGATGAAATGGAAGCGCGGATTCCGAAAGGGAAGGTCCGCACCCGTTTTGCCCCGTCCCCGACGGGATATATGCACGTAGGGAACCTGCGTACCGCGCTCTATACCTGGCTGATTGCCCGCCATGCGGACGGTACTTTTATTCTGCGCATCGAGGACACCGATCAGGGCCGTCTGGTCGAAGGCGCTGTCGATGTGATCTATAAAACCATGAAGGAATGCGGCCTGGATCACGACGAAGGTCCGGATGTGGGCGGCCCTGTCGCACCGTACATCCAGACGGAACGCCGTCCTCTTTACGGCAAATATGCCGAACTCCTGATCTCCCGCGGGCATGCCTACCGCTGCTTCTGCGAGAAGGCTGAGAGCGAGGAAGACAGCGGTGATTTTAACCGCGGCGAAGATCCCTGCCGCAGCCTGACGCAGGAAGAAGCCGACCGCCGCGCAGACTCGGGCGAGCCCTTTGTGGTGCGCCAGCGGATTCCGCACGAGGGCGAAACCGTCTTCCACGATGAAATCTTCGGCGACATCCGCGTGGAAAACAGCACGCTGGACGACCAGGTCCTGATGAAGCGCGACGGCCTGCCGACCTACAACTTTGCAAACGTCATCGACGACCACCTGATGGGCATCACCCATGTGGTGCGCGGCAGCGAATATCTCTCCTCGGCGCCGAAGTACAACCTCCTGTACGAGGGCTTCGGCTGGGAGATTCCAAAGTATGTGCACTGCTCGCCCGTGATGCGCGACCAGCACAACAAAATGTCCAAGCGGCACGGCGACCCTTCGTATGAGGACCTGATTGCCCAGGGCTACCTGACGGATGCCGTCATCAACTATGTGGCGCTGCTCGGGTGGAGCCCCGGCGGGGAGCAGGAGATCTTCAGCCTGGATGAGATGAAGGAGTTTTTCGAGATTTCCGGCATCTCCAAGTCCCCGGCGATCTTCGACATCGAGAAGCTGCGTTACTTTAACGCCAGCTATATCCGGTCCATGGCGCCGGAGGATTTTGCCCGCGTGGCCGAGCCTTACATCCGGCGGGCCGTGAAGAACGAAGCCTATGACGCCGCAGCCATCGCAGCCCTGCTGCAGCAGCGGACCGAGATCCTGACGGAGATCCCGGAGAAAGTGGACTTCTTCGATGTGCTGCCGGAGTACGACGTTGAACTCTTTACGCACAAAAAGTCCAAGTCCGACGCGGAGAGCTCCCGCGCGGTGCTGCAGGCGATCGTGCCGGCCTTTGAAGCACTGCCGGAATGGAACGATGAGAGCATCCTGAACGTCATGACGAAGCTGGCGGAAGACTGGGAAGTCAAGAACGCCAAGGTCATGTGGCCCGTCCGCATTGCCGCGGCAGGCAAAGCTGTAACGCCGGGCGGGGCGGTGGAGATCTGCCGTATTCTCGGCCGGGAAGAGACGCTGCGCCGCCTGCGCATTGCCCTGGAGAAGCTCGGGTGAGCACGGAAGCGGAAGGCCGCTTCTCCCGTACGGAACTGCTGTACGGGGAGGAGGCAGTTGCAGTTCTTTCCCGTGTGAGGGTTGCCGTATTCGGCCTGGGCGGCGTCGGCGGCTACGTCGTCGAGGCGTTGGCCCGTTCCGGCGTCGGTGCGCTGGACCTTGTGGACCACGACCGGGTTGCGCTTTCCAACCTGAACCGCCAGATCATCGCGACCGAACGCACGGTCGGACAGTTCAAGGCCGAGGCTGCGAAGGAGCGCGTGCTGAGCATCAACCCGGAGTGCCGGGTGACCGCGCACAGGCTCTTCTTCCTGCCGGAAACCGCCGGGGAGATTGACTTTACTGCCTTTGACTATGTGGCGGACGCCGTCGACAACATTACCGCAAAACTGACTCTGATTGAGTGTGCAAAACGCGCGGGCGTTCCGGTCATCTCCGCAATGGGAACCGGGAACAAACTGGACCCGACCATGCTGAAAGCGGCGGACATCTACGAAACCGCGGTTTGCCCGCTGGCCCGTGTGATGCGGAAAGAGTGCCGCAAACGGGGCATTGAAAGCCTGAAAGTCGTGTATTCGGAAGAGGAACCGCTGGAACGGGAAAACCCGGAGGGGGAGAGCAACGCCGCAGACCGGGGCGGCAGGTGGAACCGGATGACGCCTGCCTCAAACGCGATCGTGCCTGCAACGGCCGGCCTGCTGATGGCCTCGGAAATCATCAAAGACCTGATACAAAAATACCGCTGATTTCTCAGCGGTATTTTTCTTCGGCCGGCGTATGTTCGCCCTCATGATGGGCGTTGGTGTGCACGTCGATGTACTGGGCTTTTAATTTGTCATAGAGGATACGCTGGCTGGAGTACAGCCCGGTGTAGCCTGAAAGGGCATAGCTGAGCGCGCAGGCCAGGGCGTAGTACAACAGGCCCCCGGCTCCGAAGAGCTCAACCGCCAGAAACGTGGAAGCAATCGGGCAGTTAACCGCGCCGCAGAACACGCTGATCAACCCCACGGCGGCGGCAAAACCGGCCGGAATCCCGAGCAGCGGCCCGACCACGCAGCCGAAAGTCGCCCCGATGAAAAAGCAGGGCACTACTTCGCCGCCCTTGTAACCTGCTGCGAGTGTGAGCGAGGTGAAGACGATCTTCATCAGAAACGCGTAGGGCACTGCTTTTCCGCCTTCCACTGCGCGGGCGATGACGGCGGAGCCTGTCCCGTTGTAATCCCCGCTCGGGAAAAGCAGGGAGAGCGCCAGCAGCAGAACGCCGCCGAGCGCAATGCGGATAAACGGATTCGGCAGGCGCGCTTCCATGAGATGTTCCAGGCGGTGCAGACTCTCACAGAAGAGAACGGACAGAAATGCGCACAGCACGGCAAGCAGCGCAACCCGCAGCAGCATCGGCAGCGCCAGAACCGGCGCCGAAACCAGAAAGTGCGTGGGCGGGACGTGGAAAAGTCCGGAAACGCCGAATGCAGTCAGCGAAGCGATCAGGCAGGGAATCAGCGCCGCGTGATAGAGAAGCCCGACGCTGATGACCGCCATGGCGAAGATGGTTGCTGCCAACGGAGTCCCGAACAGGGCGGAGAAGAAAGCCGCCATGCCGGCGATCGTTGCGGTGCGCAGGTCGCGGTCGTCCAGATGCAGGACATTCCCAATGTGAAACCCGATGGTCCCGCCCATCTGCAGGGCGGCGCCTTCGCGTCCGGCGGAACCGCCGCACAGGTGTGTGAGCAGCGTGGAGAGGAAAATCGCCGGGATCAGGTTCAGCTTCAGCCCCTTGCCGGACTGAACCTCACTGATGATGTTGTTGGTGCTGTGCCCCTCGACGCCGAAAAACATGTAAATGGCGACAATGACAGGCCCCACAGCCGGCAGCATCCAGAGAAACCCGTGGTGTCCTGTGCGCCAGGCGGTGACGGCGTCAACCCCAAGGTGGAACGCAGAACCGAGCAGCCCGCAGAGAATGCCGACAATCCCGGAAACCAGGACCCACTTGGAGAGCGCGCGGACATAGATCAGAAGATGTGAGGACTTTTCCTTCAGAAAACGCAGAAACTGCGTCAAAATCTGCTGTACTTGCATAAGATACCCTTCCAATACAGGATCGGGGAGATTATATGCGTGTGCTCCGGAAAAAGCAAGAGGAGACAGGTGATTTGCCGCAATATTGCGGACAGGTATTTCTTGCCAAGGCAACGGTTTTCAGATATACTATACATTTAGATATGTCGATTATATCGGGTAAAGAGATCTGCGCGCATGCGCATTTATGGTTTGAGGAGGAAGAGTATCATGGAATTGCTGGATTATGAACGCGAACATCTGGCCGTTCTTCGAGACAGCCTGGCCGAGTGCACGGTCCTGCTGAAGTCCGATGGCAGCTTTCCGATCGAAACGGCAGGGGAGCTCGCCCTGTACGGCAGCGGCGCCAGGCAGACGGTCAAGGGAGGCACCGGATCGGGCGAGGTGAATTCCCGCTTCTTCATCAATGTCGAAGACGGACTGGAACAGGCCGGTTTTCGCCTGACAACCAAAGCCTGGCTGGACGCATATGACAACATGCGCGTGCAGGCGAGAAAGGCGTTCCTTGCCGAGATCAAAAAGAAGGCCAAAGAGCACCACACCAATGCCATCGTCGAAGGAATGGGCGCTGTGATGCCGGAGCCGGATTACGAGTTTCCGCTGGACGGCGCGGGCGACACGGCGGTTTATGTCCTTGGGCGTATTTCCGGAGAAGGGAACGACCGCCAGGCGATCCCGGGCGACATCCTCATGACGCAGACGGAAATCCGCGATATCCTGCAGCTGCAGAAGCAGTACAGGCGCTTTATCCTGGTGTTGAATGTGGGCGGCCCGGTCGATCTCACTCCGGTGCAGGCCGAGGTGCAGAACATTCTGCTGCTCTCGCAGCTTGGCGTGGAGACGGGCGCGGTCCTTGCCGATATCCTGCTTGGCAAAACGAATCCTTCCGGAAAACTGACCACCACCTGGGCCGCCTGGGAGAATTATCCGGCGGTGGGGGACTTCGGCGAGGCGGATGATACCCGTTACCGCGAAGGCATCTACGTCGGCTATCGTTATTTTGATTCCGCGGGCAAGTCCCCGCTGTTCCCGTTCGGATATGGGCTCTCGTTTACGGAATTTGAACTCTCAGATGAGAAAACGGAAGTGAACTGCGAACAGGTTACCGTTTCCGTCAAAGTGAAGAACATCGGTTCCCGCCCGGGTAAGGAAATCGTCCAGATTTATGTTTCCAAACCGGAAGTAGTTCTGGACCACCCCTTCCAGGAACTGGTGACCTTTGCAAAGAGCGGTCTTTTGGCACCGGAGGAGGATCAGGTTCTGACTATGAGTTTCCCGATGACGGCCCTCTCCTCGTATGATCCGGCACGGGAATCCTGGATTCTGGAAAAGGGCGACTATTTTCTCCGTATGGGCAGGAGCAGTGTGGAAACCAGGCCGATCGTCCGGCTTCGCCTGGAGGAAGAGGTCATCGTGCGCAGGGCGAAGAACGCCTGCGGCAGCACCGACTTCGAGGACTGGAAGCCCAAACTGGAACGCATCGACATGTTTGCTCCCGATGTGCCGATCCTTGAGGTCCAGGCGTCTGCAATTCCGCGGATTGATACAGACTATTCCTGCAGGGTTGAAGTCGACCCCGATGCGGCAAATCTCAGTACAGAGCAGCTGATTCAGATGAACCTCGGCGCCTACGACCCGAAGGCCGGACCGCTGAGTGTGATCGGCAATGCAGCCTTTACCGTAGCGGGTGCTGCGGGCGAGACCTGCGCGCTTTCGAAGAACTTCGGCCTTAATCCGCTTGTCATGGCGGACGGCCCCGCCGGCCTTCGCCTCAGCCAGGAGTACTATATCGGGAAAAAGGGTCCGGCTTCCACAGACCAGAGCATGCCGGCTTCCATGCTGGAACTGCTGCCCTCTGCGGTGGGCTGGGTTTTGAAAAGATTCGGGAAAAAGCCACCGAAGAATGCGGAGATTTTCCAGCAGTATGCAACGGCCATCCCCATCGGCACAGCCATTGCGCAGAGCTGGAATCCGGCCTTTGCCGAAACCTGCGGCGACCTGGTCGGCGATGAAATGGAACGCATGAACATCGACCTCTGGCTGGCCCCGGCGCTGAATATCCACCGCAGCATCCGCTGCGGCCGGAACTTTGAATACTTCTCGGAAGATCCGGTTGTCAGCGGCCTTTTTGCCGCTGCGATTACCAAAGGCGTCCAGAAGCACCCGCACTGCGGCACCACGATTAAGCATTTTGCAGCCAATAACCAGGAGTACAAACGCTACACCAACAACAGCATGGTCAGCGAGCGCGCCATGCGCGAGATCTATCTGCGCGGGTTTGAAATCTGCATCCGGGAATCCAGCCCGCTTGCATTGATGACCTCGTACAACCTCCTGAACGGCACCCATACTTCCGAACACCGCGGCCTGCTGCAGGACATCCTGCGCTGCGAGTTCGGCTATCAGGGCATAGTCATGACCGACTGGGTCATCTCTCTTATTGCCGACAAAAATGCCCGCCATCCCTTTGCCAATGCCGGCCGGGTTGCCGCTGCAGGAGGCGAGCTCTTCATGCCCGGCTGCAAGGGTGATGCGAAGGAAATCCGCAAAGCGCTCGACAGCGGCAGTTTGACCGAGCAGCAGCTGCGCGAGAATGTCGGCCATCTGCTTGCCAGAATCCGGGAGCTGCGCAAATGACGATCGGGATTTTCGGCGCTTCCTCCAACCATCTCGCCTCTTCATATTTTGAAGCGGCGGAACGCCTGGGAACCATGATCGCGGAAGCCGGCGACAGCATCATCTTCGGCGGCGGGGCGGATGGACTGATGGGCGCCTGCGCCCGGGGGGCGAAACAGGCCGGCGGCAGGATCATCGGCGTCGCACCGAAGATGTTTGACGAACCGGGTTTCCTCCTGCGAGACTGTGATGAATTCCTCATGACGGAGACGATGGCGCAGCGGAAGGAGCAGATGCTCATCAGGAGCGACGGCATTATAGCCCTGCCCGGTGGCATCGGGACAATGGACGAGTTCTTTGAAGCCATCACGCTGAAACAGCTCGGCCTGGTGCATGGCCCGCTGGTGCTGCTGAATACAAACGGCTTTTATGATCGGCTTCTGGAACTGCTTGAGCAGATGGCGGAGCAGGGTTTTATGAGCAAAAACTGCCTGGTCCTTTTGCGCGTCTGCGCGACGCCGGAGGATGCGCTCGAGGCAGCCCACAGGGCGGAAAAGGCAAAAGGCAGCATCCGCCGCCTGAAAGACTACACCGGCTGAATGAAACAGAACAGGAAAACGCAGACGACCGATTCAGGCCGTCTGCGTTTTTTGATACGGTTTGTTCTTACAGAACCTTGGAGAGGAACAGTTGGGTTCTCGGGTTCTGCGGGTGGTCGAAGAGTTCGTCCGGGGTGTTGATCTCAAGGATTTTGCCGCTGTCCATGAATACGACGCGGTCGGCAACCTCTCGGGCAAAGCCCATTTCGTGGGTGACAACCGCCATGGTCATGCCGGACTTTGCAAGCTCCTTCATGACGTCAAGCACCTCACCGACCATCTCGGGGTCGAGGGCGGAGGTCGGCTCGTCAAAGAGCATGACTTCCGGTTCCATAGCCAGCGCGCGTACAATGGCGATGCGCTGCTTCTGTCCGCCCGAAAGCATCGCGGGATAGGTGTCGGCCTTGTCGGGCAGGCCGATACGCTCCAGAAGCTGCATGGCAACCTTGTCCGCCTCCGCCTGCGTCTTGAGCTTCAGGCGTACGGGCGCAAGGGTGATGTTTTTCTTCACCGTCATATGCGGGAAGAGATTGAAGTGCTGGAAGACCATGCCCATCTTCCGCCGGTGCAGGTCAAGGTTCACTTTTTCGGAAGTAATGTCCACCCCGTCGAAAATGACCTTGCCCGAAGTGGGCTGCTCCAGCAGGTTCAGGCAGCGAAGGAAAGTGGACTTGCCGGAGCCTGAGGGGCCGATGATGGCAACCACCTCACCCTTGGTGATGGTCAGGCTGCAGTCGTCCAGTGCGCGGATGTTTCCGTCAAAAACCTTGCAGATGTTCTCGACGCGGATGACCTCATTGTTTGTCGCCACGGCGCATCCTCCTTTCAATCGCTTCAATCGCCTTGGAGGCGGGGTAGTTGATGCAGAAGTAAATCATTGCCGCCAGCGTATACGGGGCCAGCGTAATGTACGTGGAGGAGGCGACCGCCTTGGCACCGAACATCAGTTCCGCCATGCCCAGCATCGAGCAGATAGAGCTTTCCTTCACCATGGTGACGATTTCGTTGGCAATGGCCGGAAGAACATTCTTGATGGCCTGCGGCAGAACAACCAGCTGCATCCCTGACCACTTGGAGAGCCCGAGGGAGCGTGCCGCTTCCATCTGTCCGGAATCGACCGCGAGAATGCCTGCGCGGAAGATTTCAGCCACATAGGCGGAACTGTTCAGCGCCAGTGCGACAACGCCCGGAACAAAACGGCTGAGATCGACAAAACCGAAAAGGGAATAGCGGGGGATGTTGATCACGCCGAAGAGGCCGAAATAGATGATGGACAGCTGCACCAGCAGCGGCGTGGACCGGAACAGCGCGATATACGCGCCGGCAAGCCCTTTGACGAGCCGGTTTTTGCTCAGCCGCATCAGGGCCAGCAGAAGGGCGGGGATGATAGCCAGCAGCACCGAGACCACGGCGAGCAGCAGCGTGTACTCGATGCCCTGCACAAAGAAGGCCGCATACTTCGGCAGAAAGGAGAAGTTAAAGAAGCTGGCCGGACTAGCGTCCGTAAAGAGGTTGCTCCACCACATGGAAACGGTTCCTTTCTATGGTTCATAAGAATACGAATGTGCAAAACCCGTTGGGGTTTTGCACATTCGGGTGTATCAGGGGAATGGGATCAGTCGGCGGAAACTTCCTGCCACACGTCTTCCAGAGCGTTGGCGGCTTCGGTAAACTCGTCGACCTTCTTGTTGTTCATCATGTCGGCGATGGCCTCATTGATGCCGGGCAGCAGGTTCTTCGGGTCGCCCTTGGCAACCGCAACGCGATAGGGATAAGCCTCGCCCAGATCAACGGACGCCACCGTCAGGTCACTGTTGCTGGCAACAAACTGAAGCGCAACCGCACCATCGAGAACAACGGCGTCGATCTTGTCGTTTACGAGCTGGTTGACCAGGTCGTTGACGTTCTGGATGGAAACGAGGTTGGCGCCGGTCAGGTCGTTCTTCACGATGTCTTCCTTGGTGGTGGCGGTCTGCGCACCGACGGACTTGCCGTCAAAGGAATCCTTGCCGGTGTACAGGTCTTTGTCTGCAGCCCTGACCAGGATCATCGGGGGATAGTCGGTGTAGTAGGGGTCGGAGAAGTCGGCGCTGTTCAGGCGCTCTTCGGTTTCCTCGATGGCTGCCAGAACCATATCAAAATCGCCCTTGGCAAGGCTGACGAGCAGATAGTCGAAGCCCATGTTCTCGATCTTCAGTTCCTTGCCGGTATAGTCGGCAATGTACTGGGCAACCAGAACGTCAATGCCGCCGTACACGAGCTCGCCCTTGTCGTTGGGATACATAAACTCAAACGGGGCGTAGTCGGCGGAAGTGCCCATGACCAGGACTTCTTTTGCCGGCTCGGAAGCGGCCGGAGCACTGGAAGAGCCGCAAGCGCAGAGCGCGAACACGCAGACCAGAGCCAGAAGGATTGCAATCAGTTTTTTCATTTTTTAAATTCTCCTCTGAATAAAAATGTCGGTTGTTGTGCGAAAGAAAATGCCTCACCATAAAGGTTGCCTGAAGTATACTACCTGCCGATACGGAATGTCAATACATTTATATGCATAAAAAGTATAGTAATACCAGTAAACTTTTGTATTGATAGAACAATTATGCATTATTATATGCAGTATTCATTCACTTATTCATTCCAGGTTCCGTGCTGAAAAGAAAAAGAGAAACCGGTTGGAGCAGAAAAAGTTTTGAATACTTATGAATTCTTCTTGCATGAAATTGAAAAGAACGGTATAATACCTCAGCGAAGCATTTGGCACCTTCCATGTGTCAGGGGCAGTATGAAACAGAAAGAGAAAAAGCAGACGATGAATGAGCTTCTGTATAATTCTTATCTCCAGGTTGACCTCGGGGTCCTGCGGAAGAATGCGGAACAGATCCTTTCGGAACTGGGGCAGGGCGTTCAGCTGATCCCTGTCCTGAAAGATGATCTCTACGGGCTCGGAGCGGTTCCGGCCGCAAAAATCTATTCCGAGTATCCGGAAATCCGCTGCTTCGCGGTTTCGCAGGTTCAGGAAGGCCTTGCACTCCGGGAAGCGGGAATCGACCGCGAAATCCTGGTCATGGGGAACAGCCCGGCCTTTCAGGCCGAAGCGGCCATCGCAGCGGACCTGACCCTGACCTGCGGAAGACTGGGATTCCTGAAGGAATACTCGGAAGCTGCCGGAAAGCTCGGCACAAAAGCAAAGGTCCAATTGAAGATTGACGCCGGGCTGCACCGCATCGGCGTCGAGCCGTGTGAACTGCCTGCCTGGATCGAAGAGTACCGGGTCTGCAAAGAAGGGCTTTCCCTGACGGGTGTATATTCCCATTTCTCGGATGCGGAGAATTTTCCGCTGGATGAAAAGCAGTACGGCGTGTTTCAGAACGCGCTTTCAGAGCTGGAGGCTGCCGGTGTTGAGATTCCTATACGGCATATGGCTGCAACCGCTTCCTTTGAAAGCTTTCCGCAGTTCAAACTGGATGGAGTGCGCTGCGGGCGCAGACTGATCATGGACAGGCCGACAGAACCGGACGGAAAGATCCGGGAAGCGGCAAGCTGGCGCAGTTATATCACCAACGTCAAGGAGCGGAAGAAGGGCGACCTGATCGGCTACGGCGGGAGGCTGCGGTTGGAAAAAGACTGCACGGTCGCAACGGTCTGCGCCGGCTACGGCGACGGCCTGAATCAGGATCTGGTTCGCATCGGCGGGCCGGTCCTTGCCGGAGGAAAACGCTGCCGGCTGCTGGTGTGCTGCATGGATCAGTGTCAGGTCGACGTCACCGGGACCGGCTGCCGGGTCGGGGACGAGGTGACCTTCTTCGGGTATGACAGGGAAGGGATCTTCCTCTCCTCACAGGAAGTTGCCGCAATGGTAAACGGCGACGAAGGCTGCGGCCTGACAACCGCACTGTCTGCCCGCGTCGGCAGAATCTATACCGAGTGAAACAAACTGAAAAACGACAGGAGCTGCCTCGTTTGAGGCAGCTCCTTTTTGCATACGGGAACGGAACGCGCTTCCGTCAGGCGCCGGCAGTCACACGAAAAGCTCCTGCATCCGAGAGAGTCTCCGGATGACCTCGTCCAGGGTGGACTGCTCTCTTGCAAAATGCAGGCGGATCAGGTTGTTCACCGGCTCGCGGAAAAAGCTGGAGCCCGGCACGGCAGCGACGCCGATTTCGCGGATCATCCATTCGCAGAATTCCAGATCCGACCACCCGGAAAACTGCGGCAGTTCCAGAAACTTGCTGATGTCGACCATTACAAAATAGGTGCCCTGCGGCACATTGTGCCTGAGGCCGATCCGGTCCAGGCCGGCAAGAAAGTAGTCTCGCTTCTCCCGGTACATCCGGTTGAATTCCGTATAATAACTCTCCTCAAAAGCAAGGCCGACGGTCGCCGCTTCCTGCAGCGGTGACGGAGCACCGACGGTCAGAAAGTCGTGAACCTTTTTCGCGGCTTCCAGAATCGGTTCCGGGCCGATCATATAGCCGAGTCGCCAGCCCGTGATGGAGTAGGTTTTGGACAGGCTGTTGCATGTAATGGTACGCTCCGCCATTCCCGGCAGGCTTGCCATCACTGTGTGAACATGCGGCGAATAGACCATGTACTCGTACACTTCATCAGTCACCACATAAGCGTCATATTGCTTTGCCAGTTCACCGATTTCGATCAGTTCGTCGCGGCTGAATACCTTCCCGCAGGGATTTGACGGGTTGCAGATGATGATGCACTTGGCGCCTGCGCGGAAGCCCGCTTCAATCGCGGCGGGGTCGTAATGATAATCCGGCGGGACCAGCGGAATATAGATCGGCTCAGCACCGGAGAGGATGGCGTCTGCGCCGTAATTTTCATAAAACGGAGAAAAGACAAGCACTTTATCGCCCGGATTGCAGATCGCCATCATGGCGCACATCATGGCCTCCGTACCGCCGCAGGTGACCAGAACCTGCGTTTCGGGGCCGGTGATAAGTCCGGTCTGACGCTGAAACTTCTTTGCAAGCGCCTCCCGAAGATTCGGTGCGCCATAGGTGACCGGGTACTGGTGCGGCCCCTCGTAGGCAACGCGGGCGAGTGCGTCCATCAGCGGTTTTGGAGGGTCGAAATCCGGGAATCCCTGGGACAGATTGATTGCTCCGTACTCGTCGCTGATGCGGGTCATACGGCGGATGACGGAGTCGGTAAACAGGCCGACCCGCTCACTCAGTTCTCTCATGTTATTTGCGCTCCTCTTCCAGCGTTCTCAAAAAGCAGCTGACCGCCGCCAGGCCGCTCTTCAGGGTCTGAATGTCGCAGGCGTAGCCGGTACGAAAGCTTTTCGGCTGCTCAAAGCAGTCTCCGGGAGTGATAAATGCGCCGGTTTCCTCAAACATGCGGCGGCAGAAGTCGTAGGAAGGAATATCGTAGTCATACGAAATCAGCGCCGTGGTGCCCGCCTGAGGTCTGCAGTAGGAAATCCGGGCTTCACTCTGCACCCATGCATCCAAAACGGCGAGATTCTCTCTAACGATGCGCCGGTTGCGGCAGAGAATTACATCGCAGTGCTCCAGGGCAAGGGAGGCGATCGCTTCATCCAGCAGCCCGCAGCTGATATGGTTGTAATCCCTGTGGGAGAGGAACTGACGCATCGCCGCCTGATCGTGCGTGGCGATCCAGCCGAGCCGCAGCCCTGCCAGGGAAAAGACCTTGGACATGCTTCCGACGGAGATGCCCTTCTCATACAGGTCCGCGATGGATTCGCGCCAGGCGTCTTCCTGGGTCAGATGCCGGTACACCTCGTCGCAGAGGACATAGGCGTCTACGCTCCGGGCGATCGTGACAATCTCCTTCAGAATCTCAGTGCTCATCAGTGCTCCGGTCGGGTTGTTCGGGTTGTTGATGCAGATCAATTTGGTGCCCGGGACAGCAAGCCGCCGCAGTTCGTCCAGATCAGGCAGGTATCCGTTCTCTTTCAACAGATGCAGAATCTGCACGTCAGCCCGGTAGGCTTCCGGGATCGAGTAGAGCTGCTGGTACGACGGCATCACGCTGATGATCCGGTCGCCGGGCTCGGCAAGGGAGTAGAACACATGATGGTTGGCGCCTGCTGCACCGTGTGTGGTGACCACTTCTTCCGGACGTAAAGTTCGGAACAGTTTGCAGATGCCGGTACGGAGAGCCGGAGCGCCGATGATGTCACCGTATGTCAGCCTTCGGGAACAGAGCGGCTCCAGAAATTCTGTTCTGCTTGTCCCGCACAGTTTGAACAGGTCATCGAGAGAGATGGAGTCCACACAGGTCTCGGCAATGTTATAGCGGGCGTGGTCCTCGTAAGCGTTCATCCATTCTTCTACGGCAAAAGGTTTGATTTTCATTGCTTATCCTCCTTGTAATCGGAAAAGGGCATCCGAAACTCCGCCTTATAACATACTGACAGTATGCCGTACCTACGGCGATGTTTCGGATGCCCTTTGAACCCTGCACCCGGTGGTGCGGGAGAGCCATATTGACTTGTCGGTACTTTAGCACAGCGGGGGATGAAACGTCAAGTGTTTTCTTGCCGCAGGGTTAATCGATGCGGCTGCCGTCCCCGTACACTTCACAGAACCGCGCGGCAAAGGTGGGCTGCACCTGGGCTGCGTACAGGTGCGAAATGTCCCCCATGGAGAGGGTGCGGAAAACGGCGGTTCCGGGGCGGCGTTCCTCCGTATACACCGTGGTGACGGAACTCGGCGGCATGCACATGCCCTGCCAGAGCACCATGGGCGAGCAGTTCATCAGGTGGCTCAGAAGCACGCAGCCGAGGCCGAAGTGGCAAAAGAAAGCGAGAGTATCCGCGTTGGGCTGCACGGCGTCATACAGGAGCTCGTTCCGCCGGTAGCCGTGGGCTTCGAGCAGTTTGTCGAACTCTGCGGTGACCCTGTCGTACTTGCGGCCGACGTCTTCTGCAGCCATGATTTCGTTTTCCCGCCAGCGTTCCCGGTCCAGAAGGCGGGGATCCTGCAGCCAGTCGGCAGGGAGCCAGTCCCAGGGCACAAAACTGTAATCGCCGTTCTTGTCCGGGCGCAGAATCCGGATGGAGAACTCCCGCAGCCAGTCCTGTTCGGTCGCCGTCCGGCCAAGCGCTTCCAGCGTGGGCCGGGCGGTCGCTTTTGCGCGGCCGAGGGGAGAACTGTAGAATTCCGTGATCTCCTCCCGCTGAAGGCGGGGAACCAGAAGCTCCGCCTCAACCTTGCCGGCGGGGGTCAGGTCGTTGTGCTCGTAATCCGGGTCTCCGTGTCTGATGATCAGCAATCGCATGTTGTAAATCCTCTTTCAGATTGATTTGGATGAATTCTTTCCGGGATTCTTATCCGGAGCCGGCGGCTGCAGGGCCTTGCCCAGCCGGTAACCCTGCGGCGTAAAGCCCGTGGCCTCCCGAAACACCTTGCCGAAGTAGCTGACGCTGTGAAAGCCGCAGGACTCCGCAATTTCGCTCAGGCTTGCATCCGGTGCATCCATGAGCCGTATTTTTGCCTGATGGATCCGGATGCGGCGCAGATAATGCATGATGCTTTCACCGGTCGCAGCCTTGAAAAGACTGCACAGGTATTCCGGGGTACGCTGAAACCGTTCCGAGAGACTGTCCAGTGAGATGTCCTCCGCAAAATGATCCTCCAGGTACAGGACTATTTCTTTTTCCAGACCGGAGCCCTCGATGGCATCACTGTCCGGCAGGCGGGTAAGCCTTACAGACAGGTCGAGAAGCAGGGCATAGAGCTCTTTGGAACAGGCTGTCTGAGAAACCTCCGCTGCAGATGCAAGACGTTCCAGACCGTGCAGATGCTCCAGAAAACGATCCGGGTCGGCAGGAATATATACGCCGGATTCTCCCAGACCGAGTACCGCAAGCAAGCGCTGGCACAGAAGCCCCTCGAACCCGAGATAGTGCAGAACCCAGTCCCCGCCCAGACTCCGGTATCCGTGTCTGGTATGCGGGGCAAGTACCGCGATCTGCCCGGGCCGCAATACAGCCCGCGTACCGTCGGTGAAGAATTCTCCGTTGCCGGAAACTCCGTAAAAGATCTGCCAGATGGGAAAGCCCTGCGGCCGCCGGATCGGCTCCTGCAGGTGGTCAATTCCCACGCTGCGCAGCAGCAGGGGAATCCTCTCCCGCTGGCGCCGGGTCACATGGATCGAATAGCGCAAAGAATCTTCCCTCCGCAATCTTAATTATTTTATATGTTTATTAATATTATAAGATTGCCCTGGAGACCTTGTCAAGATACAATGGAAGCAGAAAATCAATCCCCACAATGATGAAAAACGAAAGGAGCAGAACCCATGAGCATTCCTGTTGTCAAGCGCGATGAAAGAGGCATCCCCACCCTTTATGTCCACGATCAGCCTTTCTTCATGAGAAGCGGCGAAATCCACAATTCCAGTTCCTCCGACCCGGCCTATCTGGAGGATAAGCTCTGGCCTGCGCTGCGCGGGCTGAACATGAACTCCGTGATTGCTGCGGTGTATTGGGAACTGATTGAGCCGACTGAGGGAAGCTATGATTTCTCTCTCGTGGAGGCGATGATCCGCTCCGCCAGACGGGAGAATCTGAAGCTCTGTTTCCTGTGGTTCGGCCTGTGGAAGAACGCCGAGTCGATGTACGTGCCGGCCTGGATGAAAAAGGACACGGAAACCTATTTCCGTGCTGAAAAAGTAACGGGTGAAAAACTCAACACCGTCTCGCCCCTGTGCGCCAAAGCAGTGGAAAAGGACCGTCAGGCATTTACTGCCCTGATGCGCTTCATCCGCGAGATTGACGGGGAAGAGAATACCGTCATGGTGATGCAGGTGGAGAATGAGATCGGCCTGCTTGGCACCGACCGTGATTACAGTGAAACCGCCAACGCGGCCTTCTCGGCCCCAATCCCCGAAGTGCTTGCCAAAGCGGTCGGCAAATCCGGCACCTGGAGCGAGGTTTTCGGCGACGATGCGGGAGAGGCTTTCATGGCCTGGCACTTTGCAAGTGCGGTGGAGACCATCGCGGCCTCCGGGAAAGCGGAATACGACCTGCCCTGCTATGCCAACGCCTGGCTTCGTCAGAGCCCGTGGTTCCCCGGTTCCTACCCCTCGGGCGGCCCGGTCAGAGGAATGCACCCGGTCTGGCGTGCGGCGGCGCCTTCTCTCTTCGCTTTCGGGCCGGACATCTATGTGCCTTACTGCGCAGACGTGATGGATGAATACGCTTGCGCCGAGAACCCGCTCTTTATCCCGGAAATCCGAAAAGACGCGGTTGCATCCTCCTACGCACTGTATGCATTCGGCGCAAAGAATGCAATCTGCTTCTCGCCCTTCGGCATTGAAGATCTGGCGCTGGATCCCTCTCAGCTGGATAAACCGCCTATGGAGCTGATGATCGCCCTGAACATAGACCCTTCCGCATTCGACATCACTGGCAGCAAGGACTGCCTCGCGGCCACCTACGACCTGCTGAAGCAGCTGGAGCCTTTGATGCTGCGCTGCAGAGGGACCGAAAAGCAGCAGGCCTGCGTGCGCCACGGCGAGTGTGATTACAGTGCCTTCCTGCGCTTTTCAAACTACGACTTGACCGTGTCCTACGGCCCGCGTGCGAGCGGAAAGCCCTTGGGTGCCTGCCTGGCCTTTGAACTGGCGCCGGAGAAATTCCTGCTGGTGGGCCTCAACTGCACGCCGGCCTTCCATGTGAAGCCGGGCGTCAACAAAAAGGCGGACATTCTCCGAATGGAGGAAGGCCGTGTTGTCAACGGCGAATGGATCCCCGGCCGGGTGCTCAACGGCGATGAAAAGATGAATCTTCGCTTCGGCGATATGCCGGGCGCCCTGATGGTGGAACTGTATTCCTACTAAAGCGGGGTCAGATTGGGATGCTGATCATCCGATTCAAAGTGACGGATGATCAGCATTCCTTACGCTCTGAAAGCAACCCGTTTGTCATTTTGGAACCGCTTCCAGCTTCTTTACCATCACATAGGAGCCTTTCTTCTCGTGTCGCAGGATGCCTTTGTCGCAGTATTCCTTCAAAACCCGGAGAAGCTGCCGGTTGCTGACATTGATGGATTCGGCAAGTTTGCCGATGTTCGTAATATGCTGACCCGGTTCCATCAGCAGCAGGGATTTCCCAACCCTGTCCCTGAGAGGGAAGCGTTCGGTGAGCTGGGATGCGCCCTGAAGCTTCTTTGCGAGGGAAATGCAGAGCAGCCGCAGAAAAACAGGATCCTGCATCAGTTGGTCATAGTTCTGCCCGATGTGCAGGGCAACGGTGTAGACGTCGGTTGCGGCTTCCACAAAGAAAGGATCAAACTCCGGATCGATCAGCTCCATTTCTCCGATAATCTGAAGCTCGTGGAAGGAAGCGGTGATGGTAAAGGTAGAACTTTCATCCGGCATGTCGTACAGGCGGACCCGCCCGTCTACCAGAAACTGAAAGTATTCGGAAGGAGAAAAGGGACTGGTCAGAAATTCTCCCGGCTTGTAATGAAACAGATACAGCTGCGGGCTGCAAGTGCTGAAGTACCGTTCAATATGAGCCTCGGCAATATAATGATCCAGAACTTTGCGGCTTTTCATAGTTTCCATGGCTAACCTCCTGTCCGCCCCCTCGAAGGAGAACGGAAATCCTTGTGCAACCTGCCTAAATCAGAACAATGAACTTTGGGAAATGAAAGTGACGCGTGTCACATTTTTTGATTGACTTTGTTATATACTGATATCAGCATAAAAGCAAGAGTTTTCTCATCAATTTTTAAAAGATGAAAAGGAGATTGCAAATGGAAGAAAGAGTTCTTGGCTATGGCGTGATCGGTACCGGCGTTTATTGCGACCATTACTTCGGCACCCTCGGTCCCGTGTTCAAAAACCTGCGCCCGGTGGGCTGTGCGGACCTGAACACCGAAGCGGCAAAAGCTGCCGCCGCACGCTGGAATGTTCCCAAAGTCTACACCACCGAAGAAATGCTGGCGGATCCCGAAGTTGATATCGTCGTCATTCTGACCAACCCCGCTTCCCACTACAGCCTGACCATGGCCGCCCTGAAGGCCGGCAAGCATGTATACTGCGAAAAGCCCCTGGCCGACAGCTTTGAACAGGCCAATGAGATTGTCGAGTTCGCGGCGGAGAAGGGCCTCTTCGTCGGTTCTGCGCCCGATACCTTCCTCACTCCCGAATTCCAGACGGTTCGCAAACTGCTGGACGAAGGCGCCATCGGTAAGGTCATCAACGTGACGGCAAACTATGTCGGCCCCGGCGCCGACCTCTGGCACCCCAATGCGGGCTATCTGTACAAGAAAGGCGTCGGCCCTGCTCTGGACATGGGTCCCTACTTCATCACCAGCCTGGTCACCCTCCTCGGACCCATCGAAAGCATTTTCTGTTTTGCCAACCGCGGCTGGGACGTCCGCAAAATCTGGGACAAAGACGTTGAGGTCGAAGTCAACACCAACTACTGCGCCGTTCTCAAGTTCAGAAACGGAACGGTCGGCAACCTGAATCTCACCTATGACGAGTGGAAGTCCTCGCTCCCCGGCATGGAACTCTACGGGACGGAGGGCGTTCTCTTCGCCCCGGATCCGAACGCCATGCAGGGTCCGATCAAGCTCCTGAAGGCGGAAGATTTCAAGGCGCTCGTTAACGGCAAGGGTGACAACATCGGTGCACGCCTCGGAGCCATCTACGGACCTGAGAGCCTGGGCCTCTTTACCGAAATCGAGACCCTCGCCCCGCGGGTGGGCAACCAGCGCGGCGCAGGCGTGTCGGATATGGCGAAAGCCATTGTCGAGGGACGCAAGCCGAGAGTCAGCGGAGATCTCTGCCGCCACGTCACCGAAGCAATCAATGCGTTCGATATCTGCGTCAAAACCGGCGTGCCCTATCAGATGACCACCACCTTTGAAATGCCCGAGGCACTTGAGTTCTAAGAGAGGAGAATGTGTATGTACCGTAACACCAGACCCGGCCCCAAGAGAGGCGTAGCCCTCTACAGCTATTCCGCGGAATTCGGCTTTGAAAAGACCCTGGAAGACTGCTTTGAAGACATCCACGACATGGGCGCCACCGGCGTCGAGATCCTTGCAAACACCCACATTGAAAACTACCCCTATCCGACCGACGAGTGGGTCAACTACTGGTTCTCCCTCTGCGACAAGTACCAGGTGGAGCCGGTTGAGTACGGCCACTGGATCGACCTTCGCGTCCTGCAGGACCGCCTCCTGACCACAGAAGAGGCTATCGAGCGCCTGGAGCAGGATATGCGCCTGGCACACCGCCTCGGCTTCCACGTGCTGCGCACCAAGATGAGCGTCATTGACGACGCCCTGAATCCCGTGGAGAACTGGCGCGAGATCATCAAGGGCGTCCTGCCTCTGGCGGAGAAGCTGGAGCTTCAGCTCTGCCCGGAGATCCACATCCCCACCAACCTCAAGAGCCAGATGATTCAGGACTATGTCGACTTCATCAAAGAGACAGGCACCAAGTGCTTCGGCCTGAATATCGACTTCTCGGTCTTCCGCACCAAGTTCAGCGAGGGCGAGCATGTCGACCCGCACTTTGTCCCGAATGAGCCGGAAGACATTATCCCGCTGCTGCCTTACATCTACTGCTGTCACGCCAAGTTCATCAACATGAATGATGACTTCGAGGAGACGACCATCCCCTATAAGGAAGTTCTCCTGGCCATGAAGGAGAACGGTTACAACGGCTATCTCCTCAGCGAGTATGAGGGCGGCGACAAGTACGACCAGGGATACGAAGTCGGCCAGACCCTGCGCAAGCATCACATCATGATGAAGAACATTCTGGGTTACTAAGGAGGCAAGAACATGGAAAAACAGGTTATTCAGTCCGTTGGTTTTCGGAACATTGTTGAAAACGGCGAAGTCACCGGCTTCCAGCTCAAGATTCGCCTGCCTTATTACCGCGGCGTATACCTCAGCCAGATCCGTCCCGGCCACCTGATCGTCGACGGCGAGAGCTTTGGCGCCGATGAAATCATGTGGCGCGTCAACGGGGAAGACTACACATATGCCGAAATGCGTGCAGACTGCAAAAGACACTGGCATCCGATGGAGCCCGCGACCCTGATCGTCAAAAAACCCGGCGGTCTGAAGCAGGGTTTCCACGACATCACCTACGGCTTCTGCTGCACGCACTCCTACATGCCCCCCTTCATGGAAGCGCTGGAAGATCCGGACCGTCCCGCGGTCATATACTTCCGTGAGTTCGGCGAGAACCAGCATCATCGCAGACTCCTGATCGTCTGATAAATTGGAGGAATTGACTCATGATTAAAATCGGTATCCTTGGCTGCGGCAAAATTGCCCAGGTCCGGCACATCCCCGAGTACGATGAAAACCCCTGCTGCGAGCTGGTCGGCTTCTTTAACCCGACCAGGTCCCGCGCCGAAGACATGGCTGCCAAATACGGCGGCAAGGTCTACGACACGGCGGATGAACTCCTTGCTGATCCCGAAATCGACGCGGTTTCCGTCTGCGCTGCCAACAACGCGCACGCCGAGCTCAGCATCAAGGCACTGAAAGCCGGCAAGCATGTTCTCTGCGAGAAGCCCATGGCCATCTCCCTCGCCGACTGCGAAGAGATGGTGAGGGTTGCCAAAGAGCAGGGCAAACGCCTGATGATCGGCCAGAACCAGCGCCTCACCAACGCGCACCAGCTGGCGAAGAAGATGATTGCCGACGGCGAGATCGGCAAGGTCATCACCTTCCGCACCACCTTCGGTCACGGCGGCCCCGAGACCTGGAGCATCACCCCGGGCAAGAACACCTGGTTCTTTGACAAGACCAAGGCCGCCATGGGCGCCATGGCCGACCTCGGCATCCACAAGACCGACCTGATTCAGTTCCTGCTGGGTGAAAACGTCGTGCGTACAACCGCAAAGCTCACCACGCTCGATAAGCGCGGCGCCGACGGCAACCTCATCGGCGTGGACGATAACGCCATCTGCATCTATGAGATGGCGAGCGGCGTCATCGGCACCATGACGGCCTCCTGGACCTACTATGCGGCCGAAGACAACTCCACCGTTTTCTACGGCACCGAGGGCGAGATGCGGATCTATGACGATCCCGCCCACTCCATCGTCGTGAAGAAGAAGGGCGAGGAGCCGAAGTACTTCGACGTCGAACAGATCCAGACCAACGACAACCAGACCAAGTCCGGCATCATCGACGCCTGGATCGACTGCCTGATGGAGGATCGGGAGCCGGACATCTCCGGTGAGAACGTCCTTTCCGCCATGCGCGCGGTCTTCGCCTCCATGGAGAGCAGCGAGACCGGCAGAGCCGTCGACATTCCGGCCAACCGCTGAAGGAGGAGAACATGATTCACTTTGGTTTACTGACCGCCATCCTGGACGGCTGGAACTTTGAGGAAGCCGTCGACACCGCGGCTGAAATGGGCTTTGAGTGCCTGGAAGTGGCCTGCTGGCCCGCCGGCAAGGCCGAACGCCGCTACGCGGGCGTCAGCCACATCGACGCCGAACGCGTCCTGGAAGACGATGCGTATGCAAAGTACGTGACCGACTATGTGGCGGGGAAGGACATGCACATCTCCTCCCTGGCCTACTATCCCAACACCATGGATCCCGACCTGAACAAGCGCAATGCCGCCATCGCGCACCTGAAGGCACTCATCAAGGCCTCCGCGAAGCTTGGCGTGAACATGGTCACTACCTTCATCGGCCGCGACCAGTACAAGAGCGTCGAGGAGAATATCGAACTCTTCAGGGAAATCTGGCCGCCGATCATCAAACTGGCGGAAGAGAACGGCGTCAAAGTCGCAATCGAGAACTGCCCGATGCTCTTCGGAAAGGACCAGTGGCCCGGCGGACAGAACCTGATGTGCACCCCGGCCATCTTCCGCAAGCTCTTTGAGATCATCCCGAGCCCGAACTTCGGCCTGAACTTCGACCCCAGCCACTATGTCTGGCAGGGCCTGGACTATGTGCAGACCGTACACGAATTTAAGGACAGGCTTTTCCACATCCACTTCAAGGACATTAAGCTCTATCCCGAAAAGCTCAAACAGGTCGGCGTGCTGGCATACCCGCTCGAGTACATGAGCCCGAAGATCCCCGGTCTCGGCGACGTCGACTGGGGCGCTTATGTCTCCGCCCTCAACGACATCCGTTACAACGGCGACGCCGTCATCGAGGTGGAGGACAAGGCCTTTGAGAGCTGTGACGAGGATATCCTCAAATCCATCCGCCTGGCAAAGCGCTATCTCGATAACTTCATTATTTAAGCATCTATTTTTGCGTACAGAGCGCAAATAGATATATTATAAGGAGGATAAACCGTATGCCTACCCAGGAAAAAACCAGCCCAAAGCTACTAGTTTCCTACAGCTTTGGTGAGATCGCGTGCCAGATGAGCTGGTACATGATCAACACCTACCTGATGGCGTTCTACACCGACGTCGTTACGCTCTCTGCCGGCGCGATCTCCATGATCATGCTGATCGCCCGTGTTTGGGATACCATTAACGACCCGATGATGGGCAACATCGCTGACCACACCAAGACCCGCTGGGGTCGCTTCCGTCCCTACATGATCTTCGGCGCTCCGGTCCTCGCTATTTTCAACATCCTGACCTTCACCGTTTTCCCTGTGACCGGTTGGCTGAAGGTCGTCCTTGCGCTCGTCTGCTATGTCGGTGCCGGCATGGCCTACACGGCTTGCTCTATCGCTTATCAGGCTCTGCAGAACGTCATTGCCATTGACTCCCGCGTCCGTATGAACCTTGCCACTGCCCGCGGCCTCGGCTCACAGCTCATCGGTGTTGTTCTCTCCCTAGTTGCGATGCCTATGATCCTTCACTTCTCCCACACCCTGAACGCCGACGGCGCGAAGATCGCTGACGCGAAGGGCTACTTCGTTGCAACCGTGATCTTGTCCCTCGTGATGATCCCGCTGTTCTGGCTGTGCGCTGCCGGCTGCAAGGAGACCTACACCGAGAAACTCCACGCCGGCCACCAGGAGAAGATCGGCTTCCTGCAGAGCATCAAAGAGCTTGTCAAGAACGATCAGCTGCTGATGGTGGTTCTGGCCACCGTGTTTGGCGCCATCTGCGTTTCCGGTCGTATGGGAATGCTGTTCTACTACATCGTCTACGTTGTCGGCGGCGAGAACCCCTTTGCCCTGATTTCACCGACCTTCACCACCATGACTGTCGCTGCCCTGATCGGTGTGGCGATCCTGCCTTGGACCACCAAGTGGTTCGGCAAGCGCAATTGGATGCTGATTTTGAACGCTGTCATGGTCGCTGGCTTCATTCTGATGTTCCTGTTCCCGACCAAGCAGCTCCTGTTCCCGTTGTCCTTCCTCTGCGGTATTGCCAACTCCGGCGCAAACATCTGCCCGGGCATGATCGGCGACTCTCTCGAGTACGGCGACTGGAAACTTGGCAAACGCCAGGAAGGCCTGGTTGCCTCCTTCCTCAGCTTTGGTGTTAAGCTCGCCACCGCGTTCGTCGGCTCCGTGGGCGTGCTGCTGCTCTCCGCTGTCGGCTATGTTCCCAACGCTGCTCAGACTCCCGCTGCCTGCACCGGCATCAACGTCGTTGTCAATATCATCCCCGCCGTGATCGGCGTTCTCTCGATGGTACCGCTGTTCTGGTACAAACTCGACGACAAACGCGTCGCCGCGATCCGTGCAGACCTCGAAGCCGGCGTCCACGCCTGGGATAAGCAGGCATAAGCAAGTCATGCTAGTCTGATTTGCGCAAGCAATCATAATACCACTCGGTATGACCGGATCCCTGCGAGGCATCCGGTCATACCTGTATTACCTGTATAAGGAGTAACAAACTGAGATGCTCTATAAAACCATTGTACTGAACAGAAAACGGCATGTCTCTCTCACGATCATGGTTCAGGAAGTCGGCGGTGAGTTCCGCGGAGTTACCGCCCGTCCCGCTGTCCTGATTCTGCCCGGCGGCGGATACATGTTCTGTTCCGACCGGGAAGCCGAGCCGGTTGCCATGCCCTACCTGAAGGCGGGCTTCCAGGCTTTTATCCTGCGCTATTCCCTGCGGGAAGACTCTGCCTGGCCTCAGCCCTTGAAGGACTATGAGCAGGCGATGGCTCTTATACGCGAGCATGCGGAAGAGTGGCATGTGATCCCTGATCGTATTGCGGTGATCGGCTTTTCGGCGGGCGGGCATCTTGCAGGTGCTGCCGCTGCCATGTCGGTGAACCGGCCAAACGCCGCAATCCTCGGTTATCCCGTGCTGCGGAAGGAGACCGCACAGGAACTCGGCCAGACGAAGCCGGGCATCCCCGAACACGTGGATGAGAAAACCTGCCCATGCTTCCTCTTTGCCACACGCACGGACAGCGTGGTGCCGATCCAGAACACCCTGGACATGATGGAAGCGCTCAACCGGTTTCAGACTTCTTTTGAGTGCCATATCTACGCGTACGGACCGCACGGCTTCTCCACCGGTGACCATTCCGTTCAGAGTGCTGGCACTGTGATCCCCGAGCGCGCTTCCGCTTGGGTAGAAGACAGCATCGCCTGGCTGAAGGATCTGTTCGGCGAGTTTGGCGACGGCTGCCTGACCGAGCCGGTCTGCCGTGCACGCATCAACGACGATGCGTCAGCCTGGCTAAGCTTGGATTGCACCATTGGCCGCGTTTACGGGAATCCCGAGGCGCGCCGCGCCCTTGAGGACGTTTTTGCTGTGATGGAGGAGAAAATCGTCCGCTTTGCTCCGGAGATGAGCTTTGACGAGATGATGCAGGCGGTCAGCCGCATGACGATGCGTGAACTCCTGCAGGAACGCAGCCTCCTGACGGATCGTTTTCCTGAACTCGATGAAGCTCTGCACAGGGTCCCGAATATTTAAGGAGAAAACATGAAACCAGTACTGACAAATCCGATTATACCCGGTTTCTATCCGGATCCGTCCATATGCCGGGTGGGAGATGACTTTTATCTGGTCTGCTCCAGCTTTGAGCTCTGCCCGGGAATCCCGCTGTTTCACAGCCGGGATCTCGTGCACTGGGAACAAATCTGCTATGTCATGACGCCGGAGAACGGCTTCCATGCAGAAAAAAACTGCGGGAACGGCGGCGTCATGGCGCCTACCATCCGCTATCACGACGGTGTGTTCTACATCATTAACTGCAACTACAGCGACAAAGGCAATTATATCGTCACGGCTCAGAATCCATCCGGCCCTTGGTCTGAACCGCACTGGCTGAACGATGTGCCCGGCATCGACGCCTCCATTTTCTTCGATGCGAATGGTCAGTGTTATATGATGGGAACCGCACAGAACTGGCCTGATGGGAACGGCGGCCTGCGGCAGGGAATCTGGGCTGCTGAATACGACATTGTGAATTTCCGCGTTGTGGGCGCTCCGGTTCCTCTCTGGGGCGGCGCGCTTGCCGGTGTGGCGTCTCCGGAATCACCGCACATCTATCACATCGGGGACTGGTACTATCTTCTGATCGCCGAAGGCGGCACAGAGTACTTTCATTCCGAAACCGTTGCACGCAGCCGCTCTGTTTTCGGCCCATATGAAGGATACAAAGGAAACCCCATCCTGACCATGAGGCATATGGGCAGGCTGGCTTTGATCCAGAACGCCGGGCATGCCGACCTGGTCGAACTGCAGGATGGAAGCTGGTATGCGGTTTTCCTGGCGTCCCGGCTCATAGGCGGCGTCAGCAAGAACCTTGGCCGCGAAACTTATATCGTTCCCGTGCGCTGGGAGGACGAGTGGCCGCTCTTTACGCCGGATACAGGCCGAGTGGAACTGGAGTACCCGTTCCCGGAATGTCTGCCATGGACGCCTCTGCCTGAAAAACCGGTCCGCGATGACTTTGACAGCACTGACCTGGACCTGAACTGGAGTTTTTGGGGCACGCCCTACCAAGAGTTTTGGAACATTGCTGACTCCAGACTCAGCCTTCGCTGCCTCCCGCAGGCCCTGGCTGATCCCCTGGAGCCCATGAGCATGGAAGTGACGCACTCAGAAGACCATTTTGTGTCCTATCTGGCACGCCGCCGTTTGCAGCCTCACTGCCGTTTTGCTTGCCGGATGACCTTTTCTCCGAAAGGAACAGAGAGCGCCGGCATTGCCATCACACAGGCGATGAATCACCAGATTCACCTTCAGCTTTCTCAGGCGGAAGGACAGAAAAAGCTGGAACTGCTTCTCTTTACGGCGGATTACGATCGCCCGCCTTATATCCCGGGCTTTCATTCGGTGACATACTGCAGCCTGATCGCCGAAGTCCCATGTGAGACGGATGAGGTCGTGCTGGAAATGGAACTGAATGAAAACGACTATATCTTCCGCTATGGCCCTGAGGATGGATGCCTGACGGAACTCGGCCATGTGGACGGCGCACTGATAAACCCCGAAAAAGTCGGCTGCATGGTGGGAGAGATGCTGGGTGTCTTTGCCTCCGGCAACGGAACCGCCAGTGAAAACTGCGCCAGTTTCGACTGGGCGGAATATCAGGATTACTGAAACAAAAAGGAGAGTATCCATGAAACTGACACAGGAACAGAAAGCGTTTGTTGAAGATCTCCTTTCGCGCATGACGCTGGATGAAAAGATCGGGCAGATGAACCAGGAATCTCCCTCCATTGTCGGCGGCTTCGACGTGCCCTTCTCCGAACTCATTGAAATGATGACTGACGGCAGGATTTCTCAGGAGGAATTTGGCCGTATTATGTCAACCGCAAAGCAGGATTTCCATGAAGACGACATCCGTGCCGGCCTTGTTGGCAGCCAGATGGTAAACGATCCGCGCCAGAACAATGCCCTGCAAAAAATTGCCGTGGAAGAGAGCCGCCTGGGCATCCCGCTGATCATTGGCTTTGACGTCATCCACGGCTTCCGCAGCGTGTTTCCCATTGCGATCGGCGAAGCCTGCAGCTTTGACGATGCCCTGTTTGAGGAAACCGCGCATATGGCGGCTGCGGAATCCCGCGCCCACGGCATCAACTGGAACTTTGCACCTATGATCGACGCGGCGCGCGACTCGCGCTGGGGCCGTGTCTCTGAAGGCCCGGGGGAAGATCCGCTGCTGGGCAGCCGCTTCGCCCGCGCCAAGATCCGCGGCCTGCAGAATGACCGGAGCAGTGCTCTCAATTATGTGGCGGCCTGCACCAAGCATTACGTGGCTTACGGCGCCTGCGAAAGCGGCCGGGACTACAACACCACATCCATGTCGGTCTCCAATCTCTATAACGTCTATCTGCCTGCCTTCCGTGCTGCTATGGAGGAAGGCGCGGCGACAGTCATGGCGGCCTTCAACGATTTAAACGGTGTGCCCTGCACGGTGAACCGCTGGCTGCTGCGCGATATCCTGAAGAAGGAATTCGGCCTTGACGGCTTTGTGGTAAGCGACGCCAACGCCATCCGCGAGTGCGTGATCCACGGCATCGCCGAGGATGATGCCGATGCCGGCGTGCAGGCGGCCCTTGCCGGCATGGATATGGACATGGGTACCCATATCTACAAAGACTGCCTTAAAGCGGCGGTCGAGCAGGGAACCGTCCCGATGGCCGTCATCGACGAGGCGGTGCGCCGCATCCTCTCCGTCAAGGTCTGGCTCGGCCTGTTTGAGAATCCCTATGTGCCGGAAGAACTGATTGAGGCTTACGAAAAAGGCCTGCCCGCGGAGCATGTCGCGCTCTGCCGCAAGGCGGCTGAAGAGTCCGTGGTTCTGCTGAAGAACGAGGGGAATCTTCTGCCGATCAAACGCGGACAGAAGATCAGCCTGGTCGGCAAACTTGCAGGAGACGCCAACGAGGTCTGCGGGGCCTGGGCTATGGCCTGGAAGCCGGAAGACTGCGTCTCCATTCAAAAGGGTCTCGAAGCCGCCGGCGCCGAAGTCAAATATTATCCCTGCGGCGGTCCGGAAGGGGAGATTGATTTTTCCGAAGTTGACCGTGCTGCGCGCGATTGCGATGTCATTGTCGCCGTCGTCGGGGAAACCTGCGCCATGTCCGGCGAGGCGAGTTCCAAGGCCGACATCTCCCTGCCCGGCGGGCAGCGTGCAATGCTGCAGGCTTTACTGGCTTCCGGCAAGCCTGTGGTCACCGTGCTGATGAACGGTCGGCCGCTGGCCCTCGGCTGGGAAGCGGAGAATTTGCCCGTTATCCTGGAAGCCTGGCATCTGGGCATCCGCATGGGCGATGCTGTGGCGTCTGTCCTTCTGGGCGATGTGAACCCCTCCGGCAAACTCTCTTCCAGCTTTCCGTCCGTCACGGGGCAGTGCCCGGTCTACTACAACCATCCGAGCACCGGGCGTCCCGGCAGCAAGAGCAAGTTTACCTCCCGCTATCTGGACGCGCCCTGGGATTCACTCTTCCCGTTTGGCCACGGCCTGAGCTACACCACTTTCGCATATGATAACCTGGTCGTCACAGAGAATCCGGATGCTCTGGAGATCTCCGTGAGCCTGAAGAACACCGGCGGCAGAGAAGGCACCGAAGTGGTCCAGCTTTACATGCAGGATGTATCGGCGAGCCTTGTGCGCCCGGTCAAAGAGCTGAAGGATTATCAGCGCGTGACCCTGGCCCCAGGCGAGGAGAAGACGGTGAGCTTCACCCTGCCGAAGGCAGCCATGGGGTTTTACGACAACGCTGGTCAGTATCGGCTGGAAAACGGCCTTTTCCGCATTTTTGCGGGCGGCAGCAGTCGTGACTGCCTGATGCAGGAGATCAGGCTGGCCTTCTAACCTCAAAACACATAATACGCTCTGATTCAGAGCACAAGGGAAATGCACCGGACAATATTAGCACTCCTTATATTGGAGTGCTAATATTCATATTCTGTTCATAAAATATAGAAGAATTGTTCAAATATGTATGATAGTTTATATACACGATGAAACGAAAGAAATGAGCTATTCATCGAAAATAAAATGTATTAAAATAATTGGAGGTATATATCATGTTTGAACTGATTCCTTTTGATCGCAGTGGCAACAGAATGTCCGCTTATGACCCCTTCCGGATGCTGGATGAGATGGAGCGCAGCTTCTTCGGCGGAAACACCCATGCAACGCTGACTTCTTTCCGCACTGACGTGACTGACACCGGCGACGCATTCGTTCTGGATGCCGAACTCCCCGGCTTCAAGAAGGAAGATATCAAGATCGATATCGAGAACGACTGCCTGACCATCTCCGCCGAGCGCAAGATGGACGAGGAAGACAAGCAGAAGAACTTCATCAAGCGCGAGCGTTTCTACGGTTCCTACAGCCGCAGCTTCGATGTGTCCGGCGTGAATGTCGACGGCATCGAGGCAGAGTATTCCGACGGCGTGCTGAAGCTCACCATGCCGAAGAAGGTTGAGACCGTACCTCCCACCAGACGGCTCGAAATCAAGTAAGATACAGTTTCTGTTTACCCCCTTTCACAATCGGATCTCTCATTTCGAAAAAGCGCTGCCTTCGGGCAGCGCTTTTCTTTTGCCCGAATCGGAGATTAACATGCCGTGTCAGTGCCGGGGCGGGCAAAAAAGTGCAAAGCATTTCACAATTTCTTTTGAAATATACAATATTTACGCTTGTGTAAATACAACTTTTCAAATATAATACATTTGGATAAATATGTGGAAAAGGAGGCGGCAAATGGACTTCCGGTATGATGCGTTTTTCAGCTATCGTCATAAACCCCTGGATGCTGACATTACGCAGAGAACATTCAATCTGGTTGAGAGTTACCGCCTGCCCAAAACACTTCGCGACCGGGGATTTGAGGAGGTTCAGCGCGCGTTCCGCGATACCGAGGAGCTTCCGGTCAGCCGTGTTCTGACCGCCACCATTGACCAGGCGCTGCGTTCAACCAAATGCCTGATTGTTGTTTGCTCTACGGATACCCCGAGTTCCGAATGGATCGACCGCGAGGTGGCAACCTTTATAGAACTCGACCGGGCCGACCATATCTACCCACTGCTCATTACAGGCGATCCCGAGCACTCCTTCCCGCCGTCCCTGAAGCTGGTACCGGATATTATAGACCGCGTCATGGACATCCGGACTCCGGACAACAACGTGCGGAAGATGATGGCCAAAGCTGAGATCGAAGTCCTCCGTGCGATTGCCGACATGGCCGGCTGCACGGAGGCGGAACTCCTGCGCGAGCATAAGATGCGCAAAAACCGTCGTTTTGCGGCGCGCGTCGGCGCCGGGTTTGCGGCCTTTGCTGCTGTGGCGGCGATCTCGCTGGGACTCATGAATTTGGCGCAGAGCTATCGCAACACCGCGCAGAAGCAGGAAGAAGCTTCCATGCGCATCCTGAACGAACTTACATACTCGCTTCCGGACCACCTGACCAACGTGCCCGGCGCCTACGGCCGCATTGCCGGTATACTGGAGCGTAACACCGAAGACATCAACGCTATACTCCGGCTTTCTACGGATCAGGTGTCCGCGGAAGCCGAGGCCGCGGCGAACTATGAAAAGCTAGCCAATGCGAGCGCCATACTAGGCACCTATGATAAGGCTCTCAGCGCACAGGAAACCGCCATCGCCAGCTATGAAGCTCTGGTACAGCAAAGCGCCGAGGGGAGCGGCGAACAGCTTGCTTCCGCGTATAACAACCTCGGAAACCTCTACACTGCGGCGGGCCGTTATGACGACGCGGCTTCCGCATTTGAAGATGCTATCCGACTGCAGATTTCTTCCGGCGAGGAAGGCCTCCAGCTGGCCCGTATGTATCTGAACGCCGGGGCGAATGCTGTAAACGTCGGCGATGAGGCGACCGCCACTCAGTATTTTGACAGCTGCATTGCCTTGCTGCCTTCGCCGGAAACAGCCGACGAACTGGAGAACGCCGCCAAGGTGCACCAGAATTACGGTGTCATTCTTTACCGTCAAAGCAAGTACCAGGGCGCCGAGGAGCATCTTCGATCGGCCGTCACCATGTATGAAAGCCTGCTCAAACTGGTGGACTCGCTCCAGAACCGGGCTCAGACCGTCCAGTGCATGAGCGCGCTTGCCACCGTTCTGACGGACGAGGGAAATTTTGCCGAGGCGGAACAGGTCTATACCCGCGCCATCTCGAGCGCGGAGCTGCTTGCGCAGGATCAGGAGAACACAGCGTACCAGCGGAATCTGGCGGAGCTTTGCAACAACCGCGGGATCGCTTTCAACATGCACGGAGACTATTCGTCTGCGGATGCCATGTATACCCGAGCCGCAGGCATCTACGGAAAGATCGCCGGCAAAACCGGTGCTGTGTCCGACCGGGTGATGGCAGCCCTGTCCTTGATGAATCTGGGGGAAAACGCGTTTAAGCTTCCGGATTATCTGCGCTCGAAGGAATGCTTTGAAGAGGGCCTCAGCCTTTACGAGTCGGTGCTCCCGAACCTGAGCAGCTACGACCGGGCGCAGTATCTCGCCTGGCTGTCCTACTACCGGCTCATCCATCCGCGGGATTATAAGGGCGCCTTCAATGCAGCATATGAAGCATACCAACTGCAGCCAAACAACGTCCTTGTCAACATGAACCTGGGCTATGCCTGTCTTTATAACGACTATACTGACGACGCGAAAGCGCTGCTGGGCGCAGTCGGCGCGCTAGGCGGTGGGCAGGTTGAGATGATGCGACGTGACTTGGAAGCCCAGCAGGCCGCCGGTATGGAGAACGGGCATATCCCGGAACTGCTAAAATTATTGGATGAGCTAACCTGATTATACATAAAAGTGCACAAACTGTGGAATTTAAGAAACAATTGATCAGCTATGAAAGGATTATCATATGAAAGCCTGGATCAAGAAAGCTAGCGGCGTGCTGCTTGCAATGCTGCAGACAGCAATGCTGAACAGCAAAGCTTATGCTGATTTGGAGCCTGCACCCGAGAAACCCGTGACGGAGATCAACGAATCGTCCAATGTTCTAGAGGAGGAACAAAAGGTCGAAGTTTCATTGGAAACCGCTGCTCCGACTGATACTTCTGATATTGATATGGACCAGAAAGACTTGCTTGTTGATGCAGAGGCAGTTGAGGAAGCAGGAACTGATCTAGCACTAGATGTAGCTGCACCCGTTGAAGTTGAAATATCTACTACAGAAGCTGTGGCGGACCTTGGGCTTGACCATATTTTGGAATCACCAGTTACTATTGAGATTGAACCTACTGCAATAAAAGGTGTTGCAGATCCATTGGATAATCTGGCGTTAGATGGACTGATAACTGCTGAAGCTGAAATGCCCGCTGAAGAACCTGTTGCGAACCAGAGGGTTGACCTGACCCAGAAAGAGCCTGTGACTGTTGAGACTGAAACGAATGTTACAGAGTATTCTACTATGGACTCAGATGTTGAACTGTCTGATGAAACTACCATCTCAGAGACTACTTGCAAGCCCACAGTTGAACTACCTACTGAGATGATAGAGCCTATGGTGGAGATTCTTATGGCAGAGCCATCGGAACCTGTTGCAACACTTCACGAAGTATCTGTGGAAATGCCTGTGCCTGCGGAAGAACCCGCGGAGAAGCCAGCGATGCCTTTAAATAATGTGCCGCTCGAGACTATTATAGCAACTCCAGAGATAGCGGAAGTCACCCCTGCTGTTTTTGAAGGGGAAGCCCCGGCTTTGATTTCAGATGTGCTGATTTCAGAACCTACAAGGATACTCACTGCTGAGTCAGGGAGTACCATCACGTTTTCTGAAACGGCAGACGCTGAGAACGAATCGGCTGCTTGTGTTACTGAACCAGATCTCTCAACTGCCCTTCGTACTGCACCATTGGCAAAAAACGCGGGAGATATGAGTTCTGATTCTCCATCCGGTGTTTTGCGCAGGTTGGATGATGGAACCTATATTATGGTGGGTTACCAGGATAACAGCGCAGCTATTTCCACCCAGAACTCTGTTCTCACAGTGCTGGCTGCCGGGCTTAATAAAATCTCCTCCCTTTCCAGCGGCGGCAGTATCAACATCGGCGGTACAGGCATTCTTCTGGTGGACTCTCTCCAGTATGGCAGCGGCGGCAGTCTGAACCTGATGCCGAATACCGAAATGTACGGAGAGGATGGCGGTAGCGTTGCAGTTTTTTGCAAAAAGGATGGGACGGAAAAGGACTATGTCTTTGTGAACGGCATGGTTCCAGGCCGATTGGACGAAGCCTATACGGTCGAGGGCTGTAATCTGATCCTGCCCTGCGGCTCAAAACTGATTCTCAGTTCTGTCGGGCAGGCCACAAATATAGAGAGTCAGGAAGTTACCTATTACTCCGGGGAGGTTACCTCTGCAGACAGCGATCCATTAAAAGATCTGCTTAATTACGATAAGTATTTCTATGAAGATGAAACTGCTGCCAGTCTGACAATTGGGAAAGGGGCTTCCTTTGTTGTGGAATCCGGTGCTGAAGTGGAGAGTGTTGTAACTCCATGTCTCTCAAAGAAGACAACCTCCGACATAATAGCTCCTTCCCTGAAAGTTACTGACAACGGGATCCTTAATGTCAACGGCAACCTCAATGGAGGTGTTCTGAGTGTTGGGGAGGGCGCATCTTTGAAAGGCAGCGGTACTGTCTCAGCAGAACAGATGGTTATTCATTCACCCTCATGCCTTGGCGGAAGCGATGTGACTCTCTGCTCTCATGACTGTACCATCTATGGCAGCGGTACAATTGACACGTTGAAACTGAACGGTTCCAACGTGTTCCTAAACAGCGGAGATGGTAGTGTTACCATTAACAATATCGTCAGTTCCAGCCCTGCCGGCAGTCCAAATGAACTGATCGCCGGGAACAGTATGACCTTGGGGAACATCAGCCTCACCGGTAATCTTGCACTGCTTACCGCAAACGGCTATGGACAGTCCACAGTTGTAAGTACACTACAGGGTAAAGTGAGCGGTGGAACACTGTCCCTTGGTTCCGGGACTTATCAGTTGGTTGATGGCTTTTCCTGCTCTGCCTCTTCTTTGATTACTGATAACAGTCATGTAATTGTGTACGATTACTCTGACGGATTCGCATTCTCAGCCAATAACTTTAAGGCACCGCTTCTTGTTGATCCTGGAACAGTAACTATCAGCATGCCAGGAACAGTCGAAAAAACTGAAGAAGGTCAAACGGTTACATATTATAAAGTTCCTGTGGTAAAGGTGGAAGCTTGGGAAAGCGGCACAGGAAATGCCGGCCTTTGGTTCGATATTAAGGAAGTTGAGCTGCTTGCCCAGCTTGACATCCCTGTCGGGCAAACAGGCACATATTTGAAAGAACTTCATGAAACTCTGACCAGCGGATCAAGTACGGCTCCGGTACTCATGTATGAACTGCAGTATCTGGAGAATGGTATCTTCCGTACAGTTTTCTTTACCGATCCAACAATTGATAATAGTTTCTCCTGCTTTTCCGGAGAAAACCTTTATTTGATTCGCGTTTCAGAGTTGATGAACTTTCCCGGAGGGCAAGGGGGCAGCCCGGCCACCAGCACACAGACCTCCTATACAGGCAGCGGTGTACTGGGCGGTTCCGGCGCTGGTTCCATCACTATCGGGGGCGTTACCTATAACTTGAGCTCTGCGACAGATGTCAATCTCCACCCGACGCCGGATCCTACCCCGACACCGGATCCCGATCCTGATCCACAGCCGACGCCGGATCCTACCCCGACACCGGATCCCGATCCTGATCCACAGCCGACACCGGATCCCGATCCTGATCCGCAGCCGACACCAGACCCCGATCCTGATCCGCAGCCGACGCCCGATCCCGATCCAGCTCCGCTTGTAGCATTCGTCGAAGAGAACACAGAGCCAGAACTGGTATGGGTAGAAGTGGCGCCTGCAGTAAACAACAATGCAGCCTCTCCGGTGGAGACACAGTATGTTCTGCTCGCACTGGAAGGAGAAAAAACCCTTGAAGAACTCGGCGGGAAGGCAACGGTCAGCATGAACTACACCCTCCCTGAGGAATATGCGGGAAAGCAGCTTTATATAGTCTTCCGCGATAAGAACAACAAACTGGTTGCTTTCCGGGCAAGATACTCGAATATCACAGGTCTGTTGCGCTTCATCACAGACCGCTTAGGGACATTTATGATTGTCGGCTTAGACTTTGACGTTCCAGAGGGCGAGGAGTTTCCCGAAGAGTTCTACGAAGCTCTTTCACAGCTTGCAATTCTGGAGAATCTGAAATTCGCAGAATACAGTCCGGCCTGAGGCCAGAACTGTGTGAGTATGCTTTCTCATTTGTGAATTGTTCTATGACACAGATTTATTACTGTAAAATACATTGCCCCGTACGAGCATAAGATGCGTTTTACTACCAAGAGAGATGCCCATCTCAAAGGGAGGCTGAACATGAAAAAATGGCTTAAAAACTTAAGCGGCGCTGTAATGGCCTCGTTGCTTGCTATAACACTCAGCGGAAAAGCATATGCAAATGAACAACAGGAACTCTCGGTTGACGCCCCAAATGAGATCGTTGAGCATTCGGGGTCAGAGTCTGTTTCAGCACATGCTCCGGAACCTGCATCGGATGCTGTATGTGAAGCTACGGTTCTAGAAGAAGCAGTTGTTTCAGTTGAAAAGGTCAGCGTAGTGATCGAGAGTCCTATAGACGCCGAAATCTCTACAGCAGAGGCTCCTGCTGACGAAACGGCTTTTGCTGTTACTGAAGCTCCCACAGCAATGATCGAGCCCCCAGAGATTGTTGATGTCCCGATAGCAGAGGCTCCAGTTGAAGAAAAAGCCTCTGTTGCTGCTGAGGTTCCCACCGCATTGACCGAGGTTCCAGAGGTTGTTAATATCCCAAATGCAAAGCCTCCAGTTGAAATACAAGAAGCTCCATCAGCTGCATCAGAGATGATTTCGGATGAGGTACCCTTAGAGGTTGAGATGCTTGCAATTGAAACGGCTGATGAGTCCCCTGCAGAATTGCCTTCCGCTGTGCTTGTGGATATGTCGACAGAGCAGAAGGCCCAGTCTGTCGAATCGGAAACATCGGCTGATTTGGAGGGCGCACAGTCCTTTGACGATGAACTGCTCAAGGAGAATGACGAACAACCCGTAGGGGAAGAAGCTGAATTGGATGTTTCCTTACCGGTACTCCAAAAACCAGCAGATATAAAAGAACTAGTACAGACAAAGGAAACGATCTCTATCGATGATGAGGCTGCCGTTTCTTTTGATCCCCTTTCCTCTCCGGTAGCCCTGAAGATGAAAACCTCGCTGAAAGAGAATGGCGAGGAACAGCCTGAGGAACAGCCAATGGAAATCGTTAATGGGGAAAAAATGGCTAAGGAGCCCGTTAGAGGCGGAAGTAAAGATCCTGTTGAGAATGCTGCTCCGGGAAAAAATTCAATACGTCAAATGGATGATGGCAGTTATGTTCTGGTCAATTATTCTGGAACGGACAGCCTGATTGCTGACGGTGACATCACCGTACTTGCGGCAGGATTGAACCGAATCAGTTCAATCTCCGGGTCGGGATCGATAAAAATAGCCGGTACAGGCATCCTGCTCGTGGATAATCTCCAAGGGAATCTGAATCTGCTGACCTTTACCGACATTTATAAAGAAGGCAGTGTAGCAGTGTTTGTAAAGCAAAAAGATGGTACATATCTTCTGAAAAACGGTTCCGTACCCGGTATTCTGGACGAGCAGTATGAGGTAAAAGACGCCACGTTGGTCATGCCGGAGAATACAAGTATTCTTCTCTGTGGCACCGGCGCAGTGCCGAAGCGCGATGGAGGCGACATTCTCTACTATCATGGAAATGATGTCGAAGGCACGAAAGTCAAAGGAATTGAAGTAGTTATTCCAGATGCGATAGAATCTGCCGGGAAACTGACGATTGCCCAGCAGGCGGCACTGATCGTCAAAAAAGGTGCTTCAATTATCCTGGAGAATCTGAAAAGTCTTGGCGGGACAGACTCCCATGATGGAACACGTCATCCGGAACTTGTGGTGGATGGCGGCACGCTGACAGTGAATGGAACAGTCGGCAACGGCGGAGGAGATGTGACACTCAGCAGTGAGAACCAGGCCCTGTTCGGAGAAGGAAACATATCGGTCTGTGAGATCACAGCATACAACCCTGCTGCAATAAATGGCTCGCAAGTGAAACTTTCCACTCCTGAACTCACGCTGTTTGGCAGCGGAACTGTTGAGAATCTTAACATTCATAACACTGCAGTTTATCCAAAAAGCAAAGACCTCACGATTTCCGGGCTTGTCTGCTCTGGCGACAGTATGGTGGTTCTCCCCGGTGGATCCAGCTTGAATATCGGCAAAGTGGAAGGTACACTTTCTCTGAAGGCTGATGGCGCAGGAGATTTTACGGTTACCGGTGATATGGCAGGCAGCGGAACGATCAACTTTGAATCGGGTATCTATGCACTCCAGGAAGGAACAAAACTGAATAATGTGATAGTTTCCAATGATTCGATGGGCACGCTTTTCGATTACGCGGGAGAGCTGAACAAGTCCTTTGTGCCACTTCATATCGGGCCAACGGAAGTGAAGACGCCAGGCCAAAATAGCGGCGTAGTACCTGTCGCAGCGGCAGCGTTGTCTTATGATGAGGATTCTTTAAGAGAATATACGGTGTTTGCTGAGAAAAGCATTACGGCGGTGAAAGCGGATGATGGCAGTTGGGTCCTGAAGCAGGAGGACATACAGTCACTCATAGATGAATATCGGAATACGAACAATTGCGACTGGGGTGTGGATGTTCAAATACTTCACTTAAATCAGAATGTTCTTAACGTAAGCACTTATTCCATGGTTACTCCCGGTCAGAATTCTAGTAGTTCAATAACGATTCCTGCCGAAGACGTTTGCCTGATCCGTATTCTCTTTCTAAAGCAGGCCCAACGAGTAGCGCCTGACAGCCCGGGAACGCAGACCGGTACACTTTTTACCGGCAGCGGTATCCTCGGCGGTTCTGGGGCGGGTTCCGTGACGATCGGGAATTTGACCATTATTCATAACTCAGAGCCAGAACCTGAACCGGAGCCTCAACCCGAACCGGAGCCTGAGCCCCAACCTGAACCTGAACCTGAACCGGAGCCTCAACCCGAACCGGAGCCTGAGCCCCAACCTGAACCTGAACCTGAACCGGAGCCTGAGCCCCAACCTGAACCTGAACCGGAGCCTCAACCCGAACCTGAACCGGAACCCCTTGTAGCATACATTGAGGAAGCTCCGGAGGAAGTGCCTCTCGTTTGGGCGAAACTGGCGCCCACAGTGAACGCAGATAAAGCCACTTCTGCAGAGACGCAGTATGTCCTGCTTGCGCTCGAAGGGGAGAAGACGCTGGAGGATTTGGGCGGCAAGGCGACCGTCAGCATGGAGTATACTCCGCCTGAAGAATATTTTGGAAAGATGCTTTACGTAGTCTTCCGCAACAAAGACGGATCGCTGACCGCCATCCCGGCTACTTACTCCAAGGGTCTTCTGCACTTCATCACAGACCGCCTGGGGACATTTATGATTGTCGGCTTAGACTTTGACATCACGGATATCCCGGAGGGTGAGGATTTTCCGGTCGAATTCTACGAAGCTCTGGCCCGGCTGCCCGAGCTGAAGAAGCTCGTCTTTACGGAGGTCGGAGTAATCTGAAATACGGGAATCCCAATCCACGTTTTACCAGTATCGGTATAGTATAAACAGCCCCGGAAGCGGTTGATACACTCAACTGCTTCCGGGGCTACTTCATTACTGAGTAGTGGTTTTAGTGCTTCATGCTTTTTAGTTTTGCCAACAGGGTTTCATTTACAACACCTGGATTATACTTTCCGCGTGTGCTTCGCATGACCTGGCCGACCAGGAAGCCGAGCACTTTTTCTTTCCCAACGAGATACTCCGCAACGGTGTCCGGGTGCTCCTTCAGCACCTGCTCAATGATGCCTGCGAGTTCTGAGGTGTCGGTGGAAACGGTCAGCTGCTGCTCCTGAATATAGCGTTCCACATCTTCCGGACCGCATCCTTTGACCATCTGCTCAAGGATCTTCAGCCCGTCCTTCCGGTTGACATTTCCGCCTTCGACAAAAGCGATCAGTTTCGCTAGTTCCTCAGCGGAGAGATCAACGGCTTCATATTCTGTCTCCTCTTCCCGGAGAATTCTGGAAACGTGTTCGATCAGCCAGTTCGCCGCCGTCTTGGGCGCAGTGCCTTCCGCCACAAGCGCTTCATAGAAATCAGCTTCCTTTTTGGAGGAAGCAAGCATCGCCGCCTCGTCCTCCGGCAGTTCATACTGTTCCGTGAAGCGCCTGATTTTAGCGTTCATGAATTCCGGCATGGAGAGCATGGCCTGTTCAACGGTCTCCTCGGTGATGACGATGGGCGGGATATCCGGCTCGGGGAAGTACCGGTAATCCTGGGCATTTTCCTTGCTGCGCATTGCATAACTGGTACGTTTGTCGTCGTTCCAGTGCCGCGTTTCCTGCACGACACGTTTCCCGCTGTTCAGCAGGTCAATTTGTCTGCTTGCCTCGCTCTCAATTGCCCGGACGATTGCGGCTATGGAGTTGATGTTCTTCATCTCGGTCCGGGTCCCGTATTCTTCCGACCCGGCTTTCCGTACCGAGAGGTTTACGTCTGCACGCATGGAACCGCTAAGCATCCTGTGGTCGACGATTCCGAGATAGGAAAAGAGCATCCGGATCTTCTCAAGATAGGCGGCAACCTCTTTGGAACTCCGGAAGTCTGGCTCGGAAACGATTTCCAAAAGCGGAACGCCGCAGCGGTTGTAATCAGGATAAGTCTCTTCATGGGCAGCGGAATGGACGAGCTTCCCGGCGTCTTCTTCCATGTGCATTTCACGGATCCGGATATACTTTTTGACTCCGTCCACCTCAATTTCCACGGTGCCGTCGTGCGCGATGGGCCTGTAAAGCTGAGAGATCTGATAAGCCTTCGGCAGGTCCGGGTAGAAGTAGTTTTTGCGGTCAAATTTCGTTTCTCTCTCGATTTCACAGTTCAGGGCGATACCCGCTTTGATGGCAAAGTCCAGCACCTGCCCGTTCAGCACGGGCAGCGTACCCGGCATCCCCATGCACACCGGACAGCAGTGTGTGTTGGGGGCGTCGGTATACGCGGTTGAACACCCACAGAAGATTTTTGATTTCGTAGCCAGTTCCACATGAACTTCCAGTCCGATGACTGTTTCCCACTTTTTGTTCATTTTGCTCCTCCCGGCTTCCTCATGTGGTAATCCGTCGCCAGCTGGAACGCATGGCCCATGTTCAGGACGGTCCTGTCGTTTCCGGCTGCGCCGATGAGCTGCGCGCCGACCGGCATCCCGTTCCGGTCAAACCCGCAGGGAACTGAGAGCCCTGGCAGCCCGGCCAGATTCACGGAGACTGTAAAGATATCTGACAAATACATCTTCATTGGATCATCCAGCGAACTGCCGAGTTTCGGCGCTGTCATCGGGGCGGTCGGGCAGATGATGACATCGCATTCCCGAAAGGCAGCGTCAAATCCGTCCATGATCATCTGCTTCATCTTCAGCGCTTTGTTGTAATAAGCGTCGTAGTAACCGGATGACAGCACAAAAGTTCCCAGCAGGATTCTTTTCCGCACCTCTGCACCGAAGCCTTCGCTTCTCGAGTTGACGATCAAATCATCGATATTGTCACAGTCTTCGGACCGGAACCCGTACTTGATGCCGTCAAAGCGCGACAGGTTGGACGAGGCCTCGGCCGTGGCAATGATGTAATAAGTCGGAACGGCGTAGCGGATAAACGGCAGGGAAATCGGCTTGATTTTTGCGCCCAGCTTTTCGTATTCCCGGATTGCATTTTCCACGTTTTCCAACACGTCGGGGTCGACTGCGGAATCGAAGCACTCCCCGGGAATGCCGATGACTTTTTCTTTGACGTCCCCCGTCATGGAAGCGTAAAAGGACGGACCGGATCCCTGGGGGAGAGAGGTTGAATCCATTGGGTCTATTCCGGATATGACGTCCATGATGGCGGCGCAGTCCAAAACATCCTTTGCAATCGGCCCGATCTGGTCAAGGGAGGACGCGTAAGCGATCAGCCCATATCGGGATACGCTGCCGTACGTCGGTTTGAACCCGGTAACGCCGCAGTAGGAGGCCGGCTGACGGATGCTCCCGCCGGTATCGGAACCAAGGGCACAGATTGCTTCACCTGAGGCAACGGCGGCAGCCGCACCGCCCGAGGAGCCGCCGGGAACATGCTCCGTATTCCACGGGTTTTTTACGGGACCGTAGCAGGATGTTTCCGATGTGGATCCCATGGCAAATTCGTCCATGTTCAGTTTTCCGGCAATGACCATGCCGGCTGCGCGTGCCTTATTGATAACAGTTGCGTCAAAAGGCGGCCGGAAGCCGGTCAAGATTTTTGAGGCGCAGGTAGTAAGTTCGCCACGGGTGCAGATGTTGTCCTTTACCGCGATAGGGACTCCAGCCAGGACGGAACCGGATTTTCCCCGGTCGATTCGATCCTGAACCTGTTGGGCGTTGTGCCGCATCCTGTCGATCTCAAAAGAGGTATAGGCATGGATGCTTTCATCTATTGACAGATAATTGCCGTATACAGCCTCCACTGCTTCCGTTGCCGACAGTTCTCCGCCCCGGATGCGCTTTCCGAGCTCGACTGCAGTCATTTCAGTGATTTGCATTTTCCTCACCTCACAACCCTGGGAACAACCGGAGTCTCATCCGTGTGCTCGGGGGCGTTGGAGAGCAACTCCGAACGGTCCATGGAATCCAGAACACGGTCTTCCCGGATCACATTTGTCAGGCCTCCGATCCGCGAGACTACCGTATCCGTGTCAATGGTCGCATTGATCTCATCCATATAATCCAGGATAGTACTCAATTCACCGCAGATGGCGTCAATCTCATTTTCGGCGATTCGCAGCCGGGAAAGATCCGCCACATACTCTGCTGTTTTCCTGTCAATAACCATAGTTCCCTCCGATCATAGCATACAAAGAAGCGGCCTTTCGTCCACACTTTGGGACGAAAGGCCGCTTTCGTGGTACCACCCAAATTCGATCATGTACTGCCATGATCCTCATTGACCGAACTGTCGTAACGGAACACGGATGGTTCTAGTCACAGCTGCGGCGGGCAGCTGCTTTCTTCCATCGACTCCGGGATGTTTTTCACTCGGTTTCTGTACCGCAATCCCAGCTGCTGCGGCTCTCTGGAACGTTCCGCCGGGTTACTCTTCCCATCTGCGTCTTATTCAAATACAAGGTGAAATCCTGATTCCATTAAACACAATCCGATATGCGCTGTCAAGAGCTCAAGGGACTGTCATACGGAAACGATATGGTAATCTATACCGGAATGATTTGAAAACAGGGATCTCAGCCTTTCCGCTTTTGAAGTTCCTCTTCCAGAAGCGCTTTGATCGCGGCCGGATCTCCGGTGCCGCGCAGCTCGCGCATACAGTTGCCGAAGAGGGCCTGAGCTGCTTTTTCCTTGCCGGAAAGGTAGTCGTTTACGGCTTTCTGGTTTGCTTCCATCACCCGAAGCACAACTGCCAGCAGCACATCCCGGTCTCCCTGGGAATCCAGCTGGTGCTCTGCGCAATAGGCGTCAGGGTCTACGTCCGAATCCAGAACTGCCGCGAGCACACGTTTGCCGGCGGCACGGTTGATGGCGTTGGTCTCTACCAGCTCGATGATCCGGATGAGTTTGTCGGTATCGATATCCAGATCTCCCGCCTGCAGGCCTTTCTTTCGCAGGAGGCCACCGCACTCTGTCAGGATCCATGTTGCCGCTGTTTTCGGTGCGATCCCGGATGCAATCAAGTCATCCAGAATGTCACAGAGGTTGCGCTCGGCAGTCAGGGCTTCGATTTCCTTTTCGGAAAGCCCCAAATCTCTGTACTCGGCCTTCTTTTCATCCGGCGTAACGGACATAGTGGATCTGACACGCTGGATCCAGTCATCGTCAATGATGATGGGCATCAGGTTCGGATCGGGGAAGTAACGGTAGTCTTCAGCGGTTTCCTTGTTGCGCATGGCAAAGGTTCTGCCCTTGGTGTCGTCCCAGCGGCGGGTTTCCTGAACCAGCACCTCGGTCTGGCGTTCCAGTGCGTCGGTATGCCGCGCGATCTCATACTTGATTGCACGCTCAATGGAAGCAAGGGAACTCATGTTCTTGATTTCCGTACGCACGCCGAGTTTTTCCGAGCCTTCCGGACGGAGTGAAATATTGACATCACAGCGCATGGCGCCGTCCTCGCACTCTGAGATCTTTGCAAAGCGGAACATTGATTTCAGCTTTTCCAGATAGGTGAGTACTTCCTCCACACTGCGGAAATCGGGCTTGCTGACGATTTCAATCAGCGGAACACTGGTGCGGTTGAAATCGATCATCGTGGTGTCGGTCCAGTCGTCGTGAACCAGCTTGCCTGCGTCTTCCTCCATGTGGATCTGCTTGATACCGATGGTCCGCTTCCCGGCGCGGGTTTCCAACTCTACCGAGCCTTCCACGCAGATAGGATGGAACCACTGCGTAATCTGGTAGGAACAGGGAAGATCGGGATAAAAATAATTTTTCTTATCGAAGGTGATATAGCGGTTAATCCTGCAGTTGAGCAGAGTGCCGGCCATGATGGCCAGTTCAACCACTCGTTTGTTCATAACCGGAAGCATACCCGGCATCCCGCAGCATGCAGGGCAGACACAGTCGTTCGGCGTTTTGCGTGCGGCGTGTCCGCCGCAGGAACAGAAAATCTTGGATTCGGTTGCGAGTTCCACATGGGTCTCGAGACCGATGACGACTTCGTATTTCATCTTGCCGAACCCTCCTTCACTGCGCGGGCTGCGCTCAGCAGCGTGTTTTCCTGAAGGCTTGCAGCCATGAACTGAATGCCATTCACCACAATGGCCGGAATTCCGATCAGGTTGGGGATCGCGGAGAAAACGCCTTCTTCCGCAACCCGGTCAAACGCCTCGGCAATGGGGTATTCATGATAGTCCCTGCCCGAACAGGGCGGTGTCAGGATCAGGTTGTAATCTTTCAGCAGCTTCGCAGTCTCCTCCGCCACGATTCTGCGTACCCGCAGGGAGCGGTCGTAGCAGTTCAGATAACGGTCTCTCGACAGCACATCCGATCCGTAGAGGATAACGGCCTTGGTCAGCAGGTTCATCCCTTCGGTCCGGGAGTTAATGTACAGCTCGTCGATGTTGGAGTAGGAGGCTGCGCGGTGGCCGAACTTCACTCCGTCGTAACGGGAAATATTGTTGCATGTTTCGGCAGACATCAGGATCTGCCAGGCGGTTGCGGCCTGAGATACCAGCGGGAAGGAAACCGTATCCACTGCGGCGCCAGCTGCTTTCAGTTCCTGCACCGCTTGTTCGGCCAGATCCCGCATCTCCTCCGAAGCCGCATCCAGCAGTTCCCGGATCACGCAGACGTGGAGGCCCTTGATTTCTCCGGCGTCGGAATAATCGTAATGCTCGGCCGGCAAACTGGTGCCGTCCTTTTCGTCATGTCCGGAAATGGCAGAGAGCAGTTTTGCTGCCGTTGCCGTGTCTCTCGCAGTAACGCCGACCTGCTCGCCGGAGCAGGCGCAGGGGATAATCCCGTAACGGGAAACAGTACCATAGGTGGGCTTGATGAAGACCACGCCGGAAACTGCCGCGGCACGTCTGGGCGTCCCGTTCAGATCTACGTTCAGTGCGCCCTCCACAGATCCGTCTGCAACCAGCGAGGCTGCCGCGCCGACAAGCCGCGTTCCCTCAAGCGTAGGGCCTTGATAAGAGAATTCACCCAGCAGGTCAAGCCCGAACTCGCCCACGGCGCTGATTCCGGCGACAGGATAACCCGCCTTCTCAAGCCGCTCCACAGCTTCTGCGCTGAACAGAGGCTCAAATCCTTCCAGAATTCTGGAACCGGCAGTAGTCGGGGCCCCTTTTACGAACAGAAGATCGTCAACTGCGATAACTCCGTCCGGCCGGACGGTATGAATCATTCTCATGGCATCCACACTCCCTTACTTTACCAGTCTCGGAACCTGCCAGCTGTCCTCCGTATGCTCCGGGGAACTCTTCAGCAGATCCTCAAGTGGGAATTGCTGCACGCGCACGTCTTCTCTCAAAATGTTTGAAAGAGGCATCACGTGAACCATGACTTCGGTGTCTTCGGTATTCAGGGAAAGAAGACCTTTTTCACGGCGCTCCATCTGTTCAAAGATGCCGAGTACCGTTTCTTCTTCCGCCGGCGTCAGCGCCAGCTTGTTCAGTTCCTGCAGATCTTTCAGCGCTTCAATCGTCATATTATGCTACCCTCTGATAACTTCCTGATTCCGTGCTGCTTATCATTCACGCAGGGCGATGTTGGCTTCCAGAAGCTGCTGCTCGGTGACCTCGCTGGGAGCGCCCAGGAGCAGATCTTGCGCGTTGCCGTTGAGCGGGAACGCGATGACGTCACGGATGGTGTCCTCATCGGTCAGCAGCATGATGATACGGTCAATGCCGGGAGCCATGCCTGCGTGAGGGGGAGCACCGTACTGGAATGCGTTATACAGCGCGCTGAATCTCTTCTTCAGCTCATCCTCGCTGTAGCCTGCGATGGCGAATGCCTTCTTCATGATCTCAATGCTGTGGTTGCGCACGGCGCCCGATGCCAGTTCGATCCCGTTGCAGACCAGGTCATACTGATAGGCCAGCACGTCAATGGGATCCTTGGTTTCCAGCGCTTCCAGTCCGCCCTGCGGCATGGAGAACGGGTTGTGGGTAAAGATGATTTTGCCGGTGCTCTCATCGTGTTCATACATGGGAAAATCCACCACGAAGCAGAATGCGAACGCATCGCGATCGACGATGTTCAGGTTCTCGCCCAGCCAGTTCCGGATCTGTCCGGCATAGCGGTCAACAACCGTCTTGTTGTCGCAGATGAAGAACAGGGTCTTCCCGTCATCCAGACCTGTCAGTTCCACAATCTCTTTCTTCTGCTCGGGAGAGAGGAACTTTTCAATCGGGCCTTTCAGCGCATCCTGGTTTCTGGTGATGTAACCCAGACCCTTCATGCCGATGCTCATGGCAAACTGGAGGGAGTGCTCAAAGAAGCTGCGGCTTTGCCCGGCACAGTCTGCCACAATGCCGCGGACAGGTTTGTTCTTGAACAGGGGGAAGTCTACATGGCGGAAGAATTCAGTCAGGTCACAGATGACAAGCGGGTTCCGGAGGTCCGGCTTGTCCGAGCCGTACTTCATCATCGCATCGGCATAAGTAATCCGCGGGAAGGGTGCTTCGGTGACCTTTTTATCGGAGAAGCTGTGGAAGGTGTCGGAGATCACTTCTTCGCAGACCTTCATCACATCGTCCTGTGTGGCAAACGCCATCTCGTAGTCCAGCTGGTAGAATTCACCGGGAGAACGGTCCTGCCGGGCGTCTTCATCGCGGAAGCATGGGGCAATCTGAAAATACTTATCGAAAGAGGATACCATCAGCAACTGCTTAAACTGCTGCGGAGCCTGGGGGAGCGCATAGAACTTGCCCTTGTGTTTGCGGCTCGGAACCAGAAAGTCGCGCGCGCCTTCGGGAGAGGAAGCGGTCAGAATCGGGGTCTGGATTTCCAGGAATCCTTTCTCTTCCATCTTTTTCCGCATATGGCTGATCACCCTGGAGCGCAGGACGATGTTATCCCGGATTTCTGGGTTGCGCAGGTCCAGATAGCGATATTTCAGCCGGATATCCTCGCGGGTCTGCTTGGAGTTGTGAATGTCAAAGGGGAGCATATTGAGGCAGGTTCCCAGCACCTCCAGCTGATCCACAACCAGCTCCACGCGGCCGGTGTCCAGCTTTTCATTCACGGTATCCTCATCGCGCTTAGATACAACGCCGGTAACCGAAATAACGGTCTCCTTATTGACATTGGCGAGCAGGGACTCGTCATGCACTACCGTCTGCGTAATGCCGGTATAATCCCTGATGTCCACAAAAATGACGCCGCCGTGATCGCGGATGGTGTCGACCCAGCCGGCCAGCTGGACGGTTTGCCCGATGTGGGACTCCCGAATGTCGTTGCAGTAATGTGTTCTGTACATAAATGTTCCTCCCTGACGATGGTATCGTCATGTTTTTTTGAAGCAGGGGATCCGGATAAAACAAAAGCCCGCCCGGAATACAACATTCCGGGACGAGCCGATGACCCGCGGTGCCACCCGATTTGGCGCCGAGATGGCGCCCGCCTCAAGGTATTTTATTGTTCCCGATCAGAGCGTTCCCTGCTTTCTACTCACTTGAATGCGCTCCCAGTCACGACGCATACTCCCTGACAAGCTTTCCTGAAAACAGAGTCTCCAACGGCCGCCGAAATCCGTATCCGGTTTCCCAGCGGAATACTTCTGTGGACGCATTTTACTCGTTTGAAATGGTCTTGTCAAGCGAAAAATAGCTCGGTATCGCGGACCTTTTTGCCTGTGCAGACCCATGTCCGGGCGCCAAATCAGTCGATTAAAAAAATTTAAGAAATATGTGCGAGGCTCTTGTTTTTAACGGAGAGAAGAATTATAATAAAATCAACAGTTGACGGCACTTTGCAGACGTAAAATATAGACAAATTAGATAAAAACAAAGACAAATCCTCTTTCCTTGTTTTCTTGGTGTTCAGGCTCCAATTGAATAGGAAAAGAGGATTGATTTGATTGATCTATCTGCGCAGGAAAGGAGGCATATCGTAAACGCAGGGAGGCTCGTCTCAGTTTGAAAGATGCTGTCAGATTTTCGAAGAAAAAGGAATAGGAGGTTCTTATGAAAAAGCAGAAAGAACAAAAGCAGCACATGAGTCTTGCCATCAAGATTCTGGTTGGCATGGTTGTCGGTTTGCTCTTCGGCTTCCTGTTGAAACCGCTGCACAGCTACTGGACATATGTTACCAACACAGTCGGCACCGTGTTCCTGCGGCTGCTGAAGATGACGATCCTGCCCTTGGTGCTTTGCTCCATAGTCGGTGGTATCGCCAGTATCGCAAACCTGAACAAACTGAAAAAGATCGGAATCCGCTTCATCATTTACTGGGCCTGCGCATCCGCACTGGCTGGCGCCTGCGGCCTGATCTGGTCCTATATCATCAAACCGGGCGTAGGCATCCATCTGGAAGAAGCGGCCGAGGCATACAGCACTCAGGGCGTCAGCGTTCTGGACGGCATTATCAGCTATGTCCCGGATAACCTCTTTGCCGCCCTGTCCAACTTCTCGACGGTTCAGGTCATCGTGTTTGCCATCCTCGCCGGTATTGCAATTTCTACCCTGCCCGAGGGCAAGCCCAAGACTGCGCTGTCCAATTTCTTTGAGCATGGTAACGTCCTCATGATGCGCCTGGTCGAGATGGTTATGAAAGTGGCACCGATCGGCGTGTTCTGCCTGATGGCCGAAGTATCCGGTACGCTGGGAAGCGAGGTCCTCGTCGGCCTGGGCAAGATGCTTGTTACGCAGTATATCGCTTACGCAACGATGCTCCTGATTGTTTTCCCGATTATTCTGTCGGTGTTTGCCAAGGTCGATCCCGTCAAGCATTACAGGAATATTTTCCCGGTCATGATTCTGGCCTTCTCGTCCTGCTCCTCTGCGGCGACCCTGCCCCTGACCATGAAGTCCACCAAGGAGCGCTGCGGTGTTCCGGAAGACACGGTCAACCTGATTGCTCCTCCCGCTGCGACCATCAACATGCAGGCATGCTGTGCGGAGATGGCCATCTACGCCGTCTTTGCAGCCCAGATGTTCGGCCGGCACTACACCATCGGTGAGATGATCCTCATCGTCTTCCTCGCAACGATTATGGCGGCCGGCGTGGCCGGCGTGCCGGGCGGCGGCATTATGATGAGCGCCATCATGATGGAGACTATGGGCCTGCCTCTGACCATCGTTCCCTGGGTTGCCGGCATCTATCGTCTGATCGATATGCCCAACACCATGCTCAACGTGACCGGCGACACCGTCGGTATGGTTACCGTTTCCGCCCAGATGGGTGATTTGGATCGGGACATCTTTAACGCGGCGCATAAGCCCGCAGACGACGAGGATTAAAACAAACCTTACGATTAGTGTAAGAGGATCGTTTCATGGATATTCGTTTTTCCGAACAGCAAAAGGGAATCTTGGGCATTTCCGGCCACGTGGGCGTAGGCCATGTGCACAGCCATTCGGGCTTTGTGCAGGATGACTCCGCCGGCCTGGCGGTTGCAGCCCGGATTCTGAAGCAGGCGCTCCCGGTCGATACCGGGATTGCGCGCGTCCAGGTATCCATAGAGGACGGAATTCTTACCGTGATGACGAACGGCGGCGGAGCAGCTTCGGCCGCTCCCCGCCGCGGGATCGCTCCCTATGAGAAAGAACTTCTGGAAAGCCGGGCGATTGGCCTGGACGCGTCCTTCTCTCAGAATGCTGCCGTTCAGGTCTTTGGGCGCCTTTATGGCCAGGGCGTCTGCGAGACGGCCGCCGCATTTCAGGGCGCGTGTGCGCTGGCGGTACTGGATACCTTTGTGAAAGCAGCGCCGGAACGCTTCCACGTTTCATCTCCGGCCTCGAGAAAGGGCTATCTGGACCGCGCGATCTCGACGGTCCTCGATGTGGATGGAATTCCGGTAGCCGTGCAGCTGCTGGTGAACTTTACCGAGGGCGGGATCGGCCCGGCGGAAGACTATGAGGGCAATGTCCCATGGAACTTTAAAGAAGCGGTCATGAAAGCGGTTGGCCTGGATAAAGCCCCGACGGTGATCCTGGAGAGCAAAGCCTACATCCCTGCCTTCGCTCCCAAACTGGATGAAAATAAGCTGATGATCCGAGCCCAGGAAGGGGTGGATCTTGTCCCGCTGGGAGAAGCGCTTCTTCATAGTGCCCAGCTGCATGAGATCCCGGCCTGCCTGAAGACCGACGCGATGCCTTTGGTACAGGGAAGCCTGGCGAAGGCGACCGCCGCATTTGCGGACAGGGTCATTGGCGTGGCGAAAAAGCTGAAAGCGGCGGATGACTGTCTGGAGAAAGTGCAACTCACGGCAGAACTCGCGGAACTCGTCAGTCAGGATGCCGGCGGTGTGACGTTTATGGGCAATACCGTAAATGACCAGATGCGCGGTGCGGGCGTGATCCCGGGATCCGGCGTGATTCTTTCCATGATAGTAACGACGGCCTACAAGGAATATGTAAAAATACCCATGCTCACTCCGGAGGATGCAGACCGTTACATGCTTGTCGCACTCGACGGCCTGAGGCGTTTTCATGGGAGTGTATGACCTGAAAGGAGAAGCGTATTTGAAAAAAATCCTGATGATCTCAACCGGCGGCACGATCGCTTCTACACCGTCCGACGATGGGCTGACTCCGACTGTGTCCGGCGGGGAAATGGTAAAGCTGATCCCCGAACTGGAAGGGCTATGCGAGATCACGGTCTGCGACCTTCTGAATCTGGACAGCAGCAATATGCAGCCGGAATACTGGGTCGCAATGGCCAGCGCCTGCTATACCGCACTTTCCACCGGCTTTGACGGCATTGTCATCACCCACGGCACCGACACCATGGCATACTCCGCGGCCGCACTCTCGTTCATGCTGATGAATCTGAACAAGCCGGTGGTCCTGACGGGGTCTCAGATTCCGATCGAAGAACCGAAAACCGACGGCAAGCGGAATATTCTGGATGCTTTCCGGGTGGCTGCCGATGGCCGCCTTGCCGGCGTTTACGTGGTGTTTGCCGGCCGCATCGTACCGGGCTACTGTGTCAGGAAAGTTTATTCCAGAGATTTCAAAACCATGGAGGCCATTAACCGCAGACTGGCAGGAAAGATCGTAAAAGGCGAAGTGGTGCTTGACGGGAATCCGCCGGCTTTGCATACTGCACCCATGGCTCTTCACACGGATTTGGATCCGAACGTGCTGCTGGTTAAGCTGCTCCCCGGAACCAGGCCGGAACTCCTGGAGGCCGCCGGAAATCTTGGGTATAAGGCAGTTGTCATTGAAGCCTTCGGATTGGGCGGTATCCCGAACGTAAAGCGGAATCTGCTGCCGGCAATCGAGAAGCTGATTGAACAGGGCATTCCGGTGGTCGTAACGACCCAGTGCGTCTATGAGGGCTGTGATATGAGCGTCTACGATGTGGGCGTGGAAGCCGCCCGTGCAGGCGCACTGTCCGGCGGCACCATGACACCCGAAGCGATTGCGGTCAAACTCATGTGGATTCTGGGGCACACGGATGATCCGGTGCGGATCCGTGAACTGTTTTACAAAAATTATGTTGGAGAAATCTCTTCCCCGTGATTTTTCCTGAAGAGAAAAACAGAACAGAAGCATTCAGAACCAGGGCGGGGGCTCTGGTTCTGTTTTATCGTATGCGCGGCAAACACCCATCCGGTTGCGTGCTTCCGGTTTCTGTGATATTATGCTGCATACCATAAAACCGGAGAAGGAGCCTGCTTATGTTTTTTGATACCCATGCGCATTTGGACGATTCGGCATTTGATGAAGACCGGGATGAGGTGATCGAACGTTTCCGAAAAGCAGGCGTTAATCGCGTCTTGAACCCGGGCTGTGATGAAAAAAGCACGCGGATGGCTGCGGAGCTTTCAGAGAAGTACAGTTTTATCTGTTTTGCAGCCGGCTTCCATCCGGAGGAACTGGCCGGTCTTACGGAAGAAAGCTTTGATTCCGTATGCGCACTGGCTCAGCATCCGAAGTGCCTGGCAATCGGGGAAATCGGTCTGGACTACTATTGGGACAGCACCCGGAAAGAGGAGCAGAAGGCGCTCCTGCAGCGCCAGCTGCTGCTGGCATTGGATCTGGATAAACCCGTCATCATTCATGACCGTGAAGCCCATGGCGACTGCCTTGCCGCCGTCAGACAGCATCCGAAACTGCGGGGCGTGTTCCATTGTTATTCCGGCAGTGCCGAGATGGCGGAGGAACTGCTGCGCTTGGGCTGGTATCTTGGCTTTGACGGACCCGTGACTTATAAAAATGCCCGCAAGGCATTGGAGGTCCTGCAGATCTGTCCCCTGGAACGCATTCTGGTCGAAACAGACAGCCCCTATCTGTCACCAGTCCCGATGCGCGGCAAACGCAACGACCCCGGAAACCTCCCGTGGATCTGCGCAAAAATCGCCGAGGTAAAAGGCCTTTCCACGGAGGAAGTTGCCCGCATCACGGCGGAAAACGGATGCCGGCTCTTCGGCTGCCCATAAACGGATTGTTTACGGTTTATACTTGAAACGGCTTTTTGTTTGGTGTAAAATCTCAAAATACGGGCATTCCGGAAGGAAAGGAGGCGAGTACGGTTGAAGAACAGGGTTTCCTGGCTGATTTGCATGGCATTTCTGACACTGATTCTTGCGGGGATTGTCGTGTCAAGGATTGAATCCCGGGATGAGATCATCTTTGGCGGTGCGGAAGGCGCCTATGTACAAACAGATACCTATCAGTACAAGGATCCGAACGCCACACCCGAAGTGGTTGAAGTCGATGACGGATGGCCGGAGATTGACATTACTCAGGCGCAGTACCGCATGGTCAACGATCAGACGGAGTTCCTGCTGCCGTCCTCGTTTGAACCGGTCTGCGGCCTGATTGACGGTACCAAGTTCATGATGTTCGACATCGATGCGCTGCCTTATCTTAATGCGATGCTTCATGCGGCTGAGGAAGCCGGCTTTACTCCGTACATTGCGGCGTCCTACCGGACTTATTCGTATCAGACGCAGATGTTCAATGCCAAAACAAGCAGCATTGCCTGGGACGAATTTGGAATCACCGATTATCTGGATCCCTCTTATCAGAAGGCTGCGGAAAAAGCAAGGAAGATTGTCATGTACCCGGGCAGCAGCGAGCATCAGCTGGGCCTGGCCGTGGATATCTGGGACAGACAGCGCAACCAGACCGTCCCGTATGAGAATATGAATCAGGAGTTCTTCACCTGGCTCGATGAACACTGTGCCGAATACGGGTTTATTAAGCGATATCCGACTCGCAAGCTTCTTCTGACCGGATGGGACGAACCTTGGCACTACCGCTATGTCGGCGTGGAAGCTGCCAAATATGTCATGGAAAAGGGCATCTGCTACGAGGAATTCTACAAACATTACATGCCTGACTTTAAATACTGAAACGGAAGCCTTACGGCCGCCCGCGTGCACGCACAAGCACGTGCACGCAGGCGGCTTTGCCGTATTTTCCGGCAGGGCTGGAAGGCTCTTCAGGTATTTCAAAAAATTTGATATTCTCTATGGAAAAGCAAAAAAGGCTATGCTATAATACTTCAATATGAATATTTCCGGCTGGAAATCCGGGAAAATCATCATTTGGAAAAGGACGGAAACGACCATGAAATGCCCATTTTGCGGATACACCGAAAGCAAAGTAATCGACTCCCGCCCGGCCGACGGTTTTACCACGATCCGCCGCCGCAGAGAATGCCTTTCCTGCCAGAAGCGCTTCACCACCTATGAGACCATTGAACGCATGCCTCTGATTGTGGTCAAGCGGGATGGCTTCCGTCAGTCCTTTGACCGCGTGAAACTGATTAACGGCATGGTGCGCGCCTGCGAGAAGCGCCCGGTTCCCCTGGAAAAACTCGAAGCGATTGCCGATGAGATCGAACAGGAACTGCAGGGCAAACTGGAACGCGAAGTCAGCACGGTGGAGATCGGCGAAATGGTGATGAAGCGCCTGAAGGAAGTCGACGAAGTTGCCTACGTCCGTTTTGCGTCGGTCTACCGCAGCTTTAAAGACATTAACACTTTCATGGATGAGCTGAGCAAGCTTCTGACGGAACAGAAATAAGCATCTCGGAAGTGCTGGAGCAGCAATGAAAACTGTGATTTTGGAACAGGCGGATCTGATCCGCAGCGTGGCGGATGAAATCTGTGATATACTGCATGAAAAACCGGATGCGGCATTTACGATTGCCGGCGGGCGGACCATGATGCCTTTGTGGCGGGAACTCTCCGTACGGACTCATGGCGGGAAGATCAGTTTTGCGGAAGCGAAGTTTTTCCAGATGGCGGAATTCCTGAATGTACCCGAAGAGCATACCTTTCGCCGCCAGTTGGAGGAGAGCTTTGTTTCAAAGACGGACCTCCGACCCGAAGCATGCTTTTGGCTGGATGAAACCAGTCCGGAGACCTGCGACGATTCCATTGCTGCGGCGGGCGGTTTGGACTTTGCGGTGCTTGGCATCGGGAACAATGCCCACATCGGGCTGAATGAGCCTGCTACCCAGTGGGACACCCGCTGCCGAATCCAGAAGCTCACGGAAAAGACGCGCCGACAGTATTCGTGGATGTTCCCGGAAATGCCCGTACCGGAAAAGGCAGTTACTATGGGCATCCGGACGCTGACCTCAGCCCGGAATATCCTGGTTGTAGCGCTCGGTGAGGAGAAGGCCCCTGCGACCTTCAGCATGCTTTATGCGCGCGATGACAGCGTCATTCCGGCTGCATTCCTGCAGCTGCCGAGAAATGTAACGGTTTATGCCGATCCCGCAGCAGCGAAATCGCTGTAAAAACGGGAAACTTATGATACAAAGAATCATGTACTCTGGAGGTACCGCAATGGTTACAATCAACGAACTGCTGGATCTCAGCAAAACGATTGCCGCAGAACTTTTTGAGGGAAAGACGTATCCTTGGGAAGTTCTGGACGAAATCAAGCCTTTTATTCTGAAGCTGGGCGAAACTCTGCCGGAGGATGAGTTTGAGCATCCTGCGGAGGGCATCTGGATTGCGAAGGATGCCAAGGTCTTTCCGTCGGCCTATATCGGCGCACCCTGCATCATTGACCACGGGGCCGAAATCCGGCACTGCGCGTTCATCCGCGGCAGTGCCATCGTCGGCAAAAACGCTGTGGTAGGGAACTCCTGTGAACTGAAAAATGTAGTGCTCTTCGATAACGTTCAGACACCGCACTACAACTACGTGGGGGACTCCGTCCTCGGTTTTAAGGCGCATATGGGCGCCGGCTCAATTACCAGCAACGTAAAGAGCGACAAGACACTCGTTGTGGTCAAGCAGCCCGGCGAGTTTATAGAGACCGGCCGCAAAAAATTCGGTGCGATTCTAGGCGATTTTGTAGAAGTCGGATGCAACAGTGTTTTGAACCCCGGTACCGTGGTCGGGCGCAACAGCAACATTTACCCGACTTCCTGCGTACGCGGTGTGATTCCTGCAAACAGCATTTATAAGGACAAGGTCGATATCGTACTGAAGGACTGACGGAATCATATGGATGAGAATGGATATGTATTCAGTCCGCTGGATCTGAAGATCCTCTTGCTGTTCCTGCTGCGGAGACTCCCTTCCGAAATCGACACGGAGAGGCTGATGCTTCTCTGCGAGGAGGACGGTGTGGTCAGCTATTTTGACTATACCATTGGCCTTGAGGAAATGAGCGAAAGCGGTCAGATCATTCTGGATGAGGGCTACTGCAGCATTACCGACCGCGGCCGCACCACCGCGGAAGCGCTTGAAAGCAGTCTGCCTTACAGTGTCCGCTTCCATGCCGAGCAGACAGCGGCCGCTGAAGCGGACCGGATGCGGCGCGACAGCAGCATTACCGCGCGGCATGTCAGCGAAGACACCGGATGCAGCGTCGAATTGCGGCTGAATGACGGCATCAGCGACATTCTGTCGCTGCGTCTTCTGTGCGCAGACGAAGTTCAAGCAAAGAGCATTGAGAGGAACTTCCGCCGGCATGCGGAAGACTCATACCAGAAAATTGTGAAAATCCTGAGCGAAGAAGAATAATTTGGCCGGGAGAAGCACTTTAAGGAACGATGGAAATCATTAAAAGCCGCCAGAATCAACGGATTCAGATGGTTCGGGAATTGTCCAGAAACGCGGAGCTTCGGCAAAAAACCGGGCTCTGTGTTTGCGACGGCGAAAAACTCCTTGCAGAGGCGCTGCGCTCCGGTTCTGAAGTGGAATCGGTTTTCTGGAAGGAGAGCCGGGTCGGAGATTTTCCTGCATTTCAATATGAAGCGCTCCTTCCGGAGGCGCTGTTTGATTATGCTTCCCCTTTGAAGAACTCGCCAGGACCGCTCTTCACGGTGCGTTTGCCGCAGTTGAAACAAGCCGATGCCGGAGAACTGCAGCAATCACGGAATGGGGAATGCGTTCTGGTCTTGGAAGGCGTGCAGGATCCGGGCAATGTCGGCACGGTTCTGCGGACTGCCGATGCTTTCGGCGTTGATTTCGTGGTGCTGATGGAAGGCTGTGCCGATGTAACGGCGCCGAAAACCGTACGCTCGACCATGGGTGCCATTTTCCGCCAGCGGGTGCTGCAGATGAACAGAGAGGAACTGTTGCCCTTTTGCCGCGGAAGAGGACTGAAGCTGTATGCTGCGGCGCTCACGGAGCGGGCAGGTGATGTCCGCGAAGTAACGCTTCGGAATGCTGCGGTCTGCGTCGGCAGCGAAGGTCGCGGCCTGAGCAGGGAACTTTTGGATCTCTGTGACGGCGAAGTGATTATCCCTATGCGCGGCGCGGCCGAATCGCTGAATGCTGCAGTGGCCGCGGCGATTCTCATGTGGGAAATGTGCCGCGGGGAACGGAGTTGATGCCTGTGGACTCTCTGATTTATTGGATCTGGCTGTCTCTGCTGAACCTCAGTCCCCGGGCGGTCACCGCTGTGCTGCAGCACTGTGGCGATGCGGAGCGGGCGTATGCCGAAGAAAGCGACGCATTTCATGGATTACGCGGAATCACGGCACGCGAAGCGGAAGCCCTGGAGAATCGTGACCTGACTGCTGCCGAAGTCTCACTGCGGCGGTGCCGTGAGCAGAAACTCCGGATTCTTCCCCTGACGGATCCAGCGTATCCCGAGCGCCTGAAGCAGATTGCCGAACCGCCGGCAGCGCTTTATATACAGGGCGAGTTCCCTGAACTGGACAAAGCGCCTGTCCTGACTGTCATCGGCACGCGGAGGGCAAGTGCGTACGGTCTCAGGATGAGCCGGGAACTGGCCTTTCAGATTGCGTCGGGTGGCGCTACCGTCCTGAGTCTTCTGACGCCGGGTGCCGACGAAGCGGCTGCTGCCGGAATGATTCAGGCCGGCACTCCATGCATCGGGGTGCTTGGCACGGCGCATGAAGCATGCCGCTGGCCGCTTATGCGTCAGGTTGCAGGGAATGGAGCCGTTGTGAGCGAGTACCCTCCGGGAAAGGAGCAGTTCCGTCACTTCTTCCGCGAGCGCAACCGTCTTGCAGCCGGACTTTCCGACGGCGTTGTGGTGGTCGAAGCTCCGGAAAAGAGCGGAACTCGGCTTTTTGTCACAGAAGCTGCCGAGCAGGGGAAAGATGTGTTTGCCGTGCCCGGAAACGCCGACTCGGAGACCGCCGCCGGTACGCTGAACCTTTTGAAGGAAGGGGCAAAACTGGTAACCTGCGGCACCGACGTTCTGGAGGAATATCTTCTGCGATTCCCGGAATTTAAAAATAATCTGAACCGGGAAAACTCTTCAGACCATAAAAAAACGGTGCCGGTTTCGGGCGAATCGGACGGGACGTATAATTCAGGAAATGTGTCTGCGGTTTCCGCTGCATCTGCACCGGAAGACCTGCGTAACCAGCTGCAAAATCTCAGCGCCGATCAGCTTGCGCTGATCGCGGCGATATCCCCGCCGGCAACTCATGTTGACGACATCGTCGAGCGTTCAGGCCTGCCGGTTGCGAAGGTTCTGGCACAGCTTACGGTTCTGGAAATCAAGGGCTTTGTTAAACGGGAACCCGGGCGCAACTTCAGCCTGAATCTCAAATAGCGTTGCATATTGCATGCGGTTTCCGGCAACTGTGAAATCGCGTGTTGGAAATGATCATTATCAGCAAAGTGAGGACAAAAGCGAATGGCAAAAGCAAAGGATCTGGTGATTGTTGAATCTCCGTCCAAGGCAAAAACCATTGAAAAATACCTTGGCCCCAACTATCGTGTCACCGCTTCAATGGGGCATCTGCGGGACCTTCCCAAGAACGAACTCGGTGTCAATATAAAGGACGGCTTTCAGCCAAAATATATTCCGGTGAAGGAAAAAAAAGACCTGATTGAGGAACTGAAGGCAGACAGCAAAAAGGCCGGTACTGTTTATCTTGCCACCGACCCTGACCGCGAAGGTGAGGCGATTTCCTGGCATTTGAAGGAACTTCTCGGACTGGACGATGAGAAGGCACGCCGCGTTACATTCAACGAAATTACGAAAAAGGTTGTTACGGAGAGCATTCAGCATCCCCGTGATATCGACCTGTCTCTGGTGGATGCCCAGCAGGCCCGCAGGGTGCTGGACCGTATCGTCGGATATGAAATCTCGCCCCTGCTGTGGAAAAAAGTGCGGAGAGGGCTGTCAGCGGGACGGGTCCAGTCGGTTGCAACCCGTATGGTCTGTGACCGCGAGGATGAGATCAGCGCATTTCAGAGCGAGGAGTACTGGCTGCTGGATGCTTTTCTGAAGCGTACGCCGGAAGAGACTCCTTTCCGCGCCAGCTTCTGGGGAAAAGAAGGGAAAAAGACGGAACTGAAGTCCGAAGACGAAGTGACGGCTGTGGCGCAGGCGGTCAATGCGAGTCCGTTTTCTGTCACTTCTGTCAAAAAGACACAGAAGCAGCGCTCTCCGGCGCCTCCTTTTATCACTTCCACGCTGCAGCAGGAGGCCTCTCGGCGCCTGAACATGACGCCGCGGAGGACCATGTCGGTTGCCCAGCAGCTCTATGAAGGCGTAGAGATTACCGGCATCGGCAGCGTGGGTCTCATCAGCTACATGCGTACGGATTCGCTTCGCCTTTCGGATGAAGCCGTCGCTGCAGCCAGATCTTTCATCTCCGAAAACTACGGCCAGGAGTATTGCCCGAAAATGCCTCGCGTCTATAAGACCAAAGCCTCGGCGCAGGATGCCCACGAGGCAATCCGTCCAACCGACGTTGCTCTCACGCCCGATCGTGTACGCAAGGACCTCACACAGGAGCAGTACCGTCTGTACCGTATCATTTGGGGCCGCTTTACCGCCTGCCAGATGGCAAATGCCATATACAGCAATGTGGCGGTGGAAATCGAAAGTGCCGGATACTCCTTCCGCGCACAGAGTTCCGTGCCGGTGTTTGCCGGTTACACGGCGGTCTACGAAGAAGCCACCGACGATGAGGAGAAGACAGACGAAGGCAAGCTGCCGGAACTGAACGAGGGCGACTTTCTCCTTCTTGACAGGACTGTTCCGGAACAGCAGTTTACACAGCCTCCCGCCCGCTACACCGAGGCAACACTCATCCGCGCCATGGAGGAAAAAGGCATCGGTAGGCCCTCAACCTATGCGCCGACCATATCAACCATTACAGCCCATGATTATGTGATCAAAGAGGGCAAATATCTGAAGCCGACGCCTCTGGGCGAAGTGGTCACAGGCCTCATGAAGGATCACTTCAGCGATATTGTTGACCTGAAGTTTACCAACCATATGGAAGCCCGCCTGGATGAAATCGAAAACGGGAAGGCTGGCTGGCAGTCCGTGCTGCAGGAGTTTTATGACGGTTTTGAAGCTGAGATGCGAGCGGCTGAAACCGCCATGGACGGCAAGCGCGTAAAGGTTCCGGACATCGTCAGCGACGAGGTCTGTGAGGTTTGCGGAAAGCCCATGCTCGTCAAAAAAGGTAAGTTCGGCCACTTCCTTGGCTGCAGCGGTTTTCCGGAGTGCACGTTTACCAAGCCCATTGTGGTTGAAATGCCGGGTAAATGCCCCCAGTGCGGCAGCCGCATCCTGAAGCGCACCTCAAAGAAAGGCTATGTTTTCTATGCCTGTGAGCGCGGTACCGACTGCGGTTTCATCACCTGGGACGTGCCCACAAAGGGAGTGTGCCCTCAGTGCGGCAAGACTCTTTTCAAGCGCAGCGGACGCGGCCCGCTGAAGTCCTTCTGCATCAACGAGGCCTGTCCGGCCTTTGTTCCAGAAGAGAAGCGCCGTTACCCGCAGAAGAAGGAGGGCGGCGGCAAAACCGGAAAAACGGTCAAATCCTCGGCTGTAAAGACATCATCCAAATCAGCATCCGGAACGGCCAAGTCGTCTAAAATCAAATCCTCAAAAGGATCTGAAACATGAAGGAAATCACTGTCGTCGGTGCTGGCCTTGCGGGCAGCGAATGCGCCTGGCAGCTAGCCAGCCGCGGTATTCCCGTACGCCTGGTCGAGATGCGCCCGCAGCGCATGACACCGGCTCACCATACCGGTGATTTTGCAGAACTTGTCTGTTCCAACTCTCTTCGCAGCGATGAGCTGACCAACGCCGTCGGCCTTCTGAAGGAAGAGATGCGGCGCCTGAATTCTCTGATACTTCACAGCGCCGACTGCTGCCGTGTGGCGGCGGGCGGCGCTCTGGCCGTAGACCGCACGGCCTTTTCACGGATGATCACGGAGAGCCTTGAGAAGCACCCGCTTGTCACCGTGGTTCGTGAAGAAGTGACTGAAATCCCTTCCGGCATTACGGTGATTGCTTCCGGGCCCCTGAGCAGTGACGCGATTGCCGAGCGCATCGCGGAACTCTGCCCGGACTCCGATCTGCATTTTTACGATGCCGTTGCACCGATTGTCACACTCGAGAGTGTGGACATGGAAAATGCCTACTTTGCTTCTCGTTATGACAAAGGATCTGCAGATTATGTAAACTGCCCTATGTCGCGAGAGGAATACGATGCGTTTGTTAAGGCTCTGGTTTCTGCGGAAGAGGCCGAGGTACACGGTTTTGACGACAGCGGAGTTTTTGAAGGCTGTATGCCGGTTGAGGTAATGGCGCGCAGAGGCCCGGATACGCTCCGCTACGGTCCCTTGAAACCGGTGGGTTTACGGAATCCGCGTACCGGCCGCGAAGACTATGCGGTTGTACAGCTTCGCATGGATAATCTGGACGGCACGCTTTATAATATGGTCGGCTTTCAGACGCATCTGAAATGGGGCGAACAGAAGCGCGTATTCTCCATGATTCCTGCGCTCCGCGATGCTGATTTCGTCCGATACGGCGTCATGCACCGCAACACCTATTTGAACAGTCCCGGCCTGCTTGACCGCTATTACCGGCTGAAGGCGGATCCCCGAATCCGCTTTGCAGGTCAGATGACCGGTGTGGAAGGCTATGTCGAATCGGCTGCCTCGGGTCTCTTGGTCGGAATTGAAACCGCCGCGGAACTTCTCAGCCTGCCGCCGGTAGACTTTCCGCAGGAAACTGCGATCGGCGCTCTGGGACTGTACATTTCGCAGGGAAGCATTGGGGAATTCCAGCCCATGAACATCAACTTCGGTATTATTCGTGCCCTCGACTACCGGGTAAAAGGCAAACGAAACAAAAACGCCGAAATTTCCCGGCGATCTCTGGCAATTCTGGACGAACTGAAGCATTCGAAGGAGGTTTTGTCTCTTGAAGATAATCATTGACGCCATGGGCGGTGACAACGCCCCGCAGGAAATCATTAAAGGCGCACTGCGCGCAAAACACGAGCTCGGTATTGATCTGATTCTGGTTGGGCAGGAGGAAGCTATCCGTGCGTGCCTTCCAGCCGGTGAAGATGTTGAAATCGTCGATGCCCGCGAGATCATTACCATGGAAGACGATCCCAGCACCGCTACACGGCGTAAGAAGGACTCATCCATGGCCGTTTCACTCCGCCTGCTGAAAGAGGGCGCCGGCGATGCCGTAGTCTCGGCCGGCAGCACGGGTGCGCTGCTCACAGGAGCGACTCTGACAGTCAAACGCATCCATGGTATCCGCCGTGCTGCACTGGCGCCGGTTCTCCCCGCGGGTGAGCACGGTGTCATGCTGATTGACTGCGGTGCAAATGTTGAGTGCACGGCAGAATATTTGCTGCAGTTTGCGTTTATGGGCAGTTTCTATGCCCAGAAGCTGATGGGCGTCCCGGAGCCCCGTGTCGGGTTGCTGAATGTTGGCACGGAAGACACCAAAGGCGGTGAGCTTCAGCATCAGGCCTTTGATCTGCTCCAGCAGGCAGGCCGTCAGAAAAGGATCCGCTTTGTCGGCAATATCGAGGGGACAGATGTGTTCTCCGGCAACGTTGACGTTGTGGTTACCGATGGTTTTACCGGGAATGTTCTGCTGAAGAGCGCCGAAGGCATCATTAAGTTTATGATGCACTCCCTGAAAGATGTCTTCTACAGGAGCACGATCAACAAACTGGCTGCTGCCGTCCTCAAGAAAGACCTTGCTGCGATGAAAAAGTCCATGGATGTGAACGAAGTCGGCGGAACCGCTCTGGTGGGCATTTCCAAACCAGTGGTCAAGGCACATGGCTCGTCTAACGAGGCAAGCTTTTTCGCCGCAATCCGTCAGGCCAAACAGTTCGCCGAATCCGGCATCATCGACGACATTATTGCCAATATTGATAATATGCGTCTGCGTGAGAATCCATGACGGATCTTCAGAACAGAATTGAATACCATTTCCAGGATCTGAAACTGCTTCAGACAGCCCTGACGCACAGTTCCTACGCTAACGAGCACCAGCAAGAGCATTCCGAATGCTATGAACGCCTGGAATTCCTGGGCGATTCGATTCTCGGTCTCACCGCTGCGGAATATCTGTACCGTTGGCAGCCTTCTCTCCCAGAGGGAAAAATGACCCGCATCCGTGCTGAACTGGTCTGTGAGGAGAGCTTGCATCGAGCTGCTCTGAATCTGGGCCTGGCACCCCTGCTGCGTCTTGGGCGCGGAGCGGAGCGTTCCGGAGACCGGAACAGACCCAGCATTCTTGCCGACTTGGTCGAAGCGCTCATCGCTGCTGTGTATCTCGATGGGGGGATGAAACCGGCAAAGGCTCTGATTCATCGTTTCGTGCTGGCGGATGCAGGTTCTCTGATTGAAAACCGCAGTCTGGACAGCAAGACTGCCCTGCAGGAACTGGTGCAGCGCGACGGCGCTGTTTCAATCCGTTATGTACTGACCGGTGAAAAAGGACCGGACCACGACAAGGCTTTTACCTTTGCCGTATATGTAAATGATGTTCTCTCCGGAGAAGGGGAAGGACACAGCAAAAAAGAGGCCGAACAGGCAGCAGCCGCAGCGGCTCTCCGGTTGTTTTCAGGATCCGCGGGAGAAGCCCAGTGACTCCACGACGGCGCATTCTTCCGGTTTTTATTCCTCATATGGGCTGCCCTCACGCCTGCGTATTCTGCAACCAGCACAAAATCACCGCGGCGCCAGGCAGCACAGTGCCTGTTGAACCACTTGAAGAACTGGACAGGCTTTTAAATCTGCCGCTCGACGGATTCGACCGTGAACTTGCTTTTTATGGCGGCAGTTTCACTGCGATCCCGGTAAGTCAGCAGCTTGCTTTTCTGGAACCGGCCGCAAAGGCACTTGCTGACGGCAGAATCAGTTCGATTCGCCTTTCTACGCGTCCGGATGCTGTCGATTCCGAGACGCTGGCACGGCTCAGCGCATATAGAGTCAGTACCGTGGAACTCGGTGCACAATCCATGCGGGACGAAGTCCTGGTTCAGTCCGGGCGCGGTCATACTGCGCAGGATGTTCGAGATGCGTCTGGATTGATTAAAAAAGCCGGCATACAGTTGGTGCTGCAGATGATGACAGGTCTTCCCGGCGATGATGATGACGGGGCACGGTACACTGCACGCGAACTCATCGCTTTGCAGCCCGATGCCGTCCGCATCTATCCGACCGTGGTAATACGCGGAACACGTCTCGCGCAACTGTGGCAGGCAGGGGAATACCGGGAACATTCCGTAGAGGATGCGGTACGGGTTTGCTCCGGCCTGTTGCCCCTTTTTGAAGATGCTGGTATTCCGGTTATCCGCCTTGGACTGAACCCGACTGAGGAACTAGGAACGGGCAAGAATTATTCAGAGGGCGCTGTATTGGCGGGGGCATATCACCCGGCCTTGGGAGAACTGGTGCGCAGCCGGATCCTTCGTAACCGTTTGGAAGAACAGTTCTCTGTTCTGGACTGTTTCGGCAAAACTGTCAAGGTCACAGCACCTCCGAATCTTCTGTCACAGGCACTTGGACAGCACCGCTGCAATGCAATCTGGCTAAAGGAACATTTTCATATGAAGGAGCTGCGAATCCAAAGCGGAGAAGTTCAGCAGCTGAAAATAGAAATACTTTGAGGGATTGTTCGTAATGAAAACAATAGGGATCCTTGGCGGTATGGGGCCGCTGGCAACGGCTGATCTGTTCCGCAAGATTGTAGTCTGTACGCCGGCAAATTGTGATAACGATCATATTCGCGTCTATATTGACTCAAACGCACGTATCCCGGACCGGACAGCCGCGCTGCTGAACGGCGGACCCGACCCCGTGCCTGAGATGCTCTCAGCGCTCCGAAACCTCGAAAAATGCGGAGCTGACTGTATCATTATGCCGTGTAACACAGCGCATGCGTTTCTCCCGGATCTTCAGGCTGAGACAGACATTCCGATCCTCAATATGCTGCAGATCACGGCGGAAGCCTGTGCCGCCCGCTATCCCGGAAAGCTTGCTGCAGTTCTTGCCACTTCCGGTACAATTCAGACAGGCCTTTATGCCCGTGCCTTGGACACTGCAGGCGTCTCCTTCCTGGAACCGGATGAGGCTGAGCAGAAAGAAGTCATGCGTCTCATTTACGATGTGGTGAAACCCTGGCGCCCGATTCCGCCTGAAAAAGCAGCATGGGTTTCTCTCCTCGATTCTCTCCGCGCGCGAGGTGCGGACTATTTCATCCTCGGCTGCACGGAACTCCCGGTTCTCGCAGGTATCCTTGCTGTGGAAGGCCCCTTCGTGGATCCGACCGATGAACTGGCGCATGCAGCCATCCGTTTCTGCGGCCTTACACCGCTCAAATCCTGATGATGCCAGGAGGCTGAGTCTATGACTGTCACTTTCAATCTTTTCGACTCCATTTATCCGCTGCTGAGCTGGCTGCTCTTTTCACTGGGCTTGTGGAAGCTCCTGATCAAGATGAAGTGGAAGCGCCCCTGGATGGCCTGTATTCCCGGGCTGCGGACCTTCGCACTGGCAAGCGCCATGGATATGGACCGCGAGGGCGTAATTTGCGGCGTACTGGAACTGATCCTGTTTGTGGACAGTTTTCTCCAGCCTGCTGTCGCGGATAGCCGCATCGTAGCCGCTTATTCGATTCTCTTGCTGGTTCTCGCTGCCATCATGATCATTTATGAAATCCGCATTTTCATTCGTCTGACGACGGTGATGGGGGTGCGCAAAGTCTGGATCCTCCTGTGGATTCCGTTTTCCTGGTTCCCGATGATGATTTTCGGCTTTTCTCCAAAGTTCCAGCCAAAGAGCATAAACTTTACGGAAGACTGGCAGGCGGGAACCAGCCCTGCGGAAATCAGTGCTGCCTCGGGCGTGGCGGCTACTACATCCGGCTTGACGGTAAACCTGCAGGAGCGTACCGCGCGTGATTTTCTCAAAAAGCGCTATCTGCTCAAGGACATTTCCCTCTCAATCCCGAACGGTTCGCTCGTTCTTCTGCTGGGCGGTTCCGGATCGGGAAAAACCACTTTCGTAAATGCTATTATCGGATATGAGAAAGCGAAAGCGACCGTTATCCTGAATGGGCACGATGTGTACCGCGAGTACGATCGGATGAAGTACCGGATCGGGTTTGTCCCGCAGCAGAACCTCATCCGCATGAGCGACACGGTGGAGCGTACGGTGGGAGACTCCGCCAAACTCCGTCTCCCGAAGAATGTGAGTAATAAAGACCGTCGTACACGGGTTGAAGAGGTGATGGACCTTCTTGGCCTGACAGCTGGGAAGGAAGGACTGGTTGCCAAAAAGTCCGGCGGACAGCTCCGCCGCATTTCCATCGCGCAGGAACTCGTCTCTGATCCCGAACTTTTCATTCTGGATGAACCTGACTCCGGTCTGGACGGTGTCATCGCGCGGGAGATCTTTACTAAACTCCGCGGCATCGCCGACGAAGGGAAAATCGTCATCGTCATCACTCACACCCCCGATCGCGTGATCGACCTCTTCGACAAGGTCATTGTCCTCGGCCGCGATTCCGGCCGCGTCGGAAGGCTCGCTTTCTACGGTACGCCGGACGAAGCCCGCGAATTCTTCGGCAAGGACAGTATGGAGGGCATCGTCATGTGCGTTAACCGCCAGGAAGAGGGCGGCGAAGGCATGGCCGATTACTACATCGCGAAATACGCGGAACTGACAGCCTTGAAGAATGCGCCTCCAACACAGACGCCTGAGCCGGAAACTCCGTCTGCTGCGGAGAGCGCAGAAGCTCCGAAAGAAGGTGATCCCGCATGAAAAAGGAAAAGCATCAGGGTCGGATCTCCCAGTTCGGAATCTACCTGGGCAAGTATCTGCGCATGTTCGTCTACCAAAACGACTGGAAAGTTATTCCCATGTCGGCAATCATTGCCGGCGTTGTAACAGTTGTAGTTGGCAGTAATATGTTTGTTACGCAGGAGGGAACCCTGACTGGCACCTTTGCCCTTGCCTGTGTCTGCCTCTGGAACGGGGTGTTCAACTCCATCCAGGTTGTCTGCCGCGAGCGTGCCATCCTTAAGCGCGAGCACCGCGCCGGCCTGCACGTTTCCTCGTATCTCGGTGCCCACATGATCTACCAGTTTCTTCTCTGCCTTGCGCAGACGGGCGTAACGCTCTTTGTCTGTACTATGGCAAGCGTGGCATTCCCGAGAACCGGGATCATTACCCCGTGGGGGATTGTGGACGTCGGAATCACGATTTTCCTGATTACTTATGCTGCGGATCTTATGGCACTGATGGTTTCCTGCATTGTGCGGGATACCACGACTGCCATGACGGTGATGCCCTTCGTTCTCATGTTTCAGCTGATCTTCTCCGGCGGGTTCTTCGGGCTTAGCGGCACTGCAGAGAAGATATGCAACCTGACAGTCTCTAAGTGGGGGCTCGACAGCCTGTGTGCAATCGGACGCTATAATGAACTTCCCATGGTCACGCTTTGGAATACAATCTTCAAATTCAAGGATATTGAGATTCAGGGACAGAAGCCTCTTCTCGACCTCATCCGATATGCACAGGACAACGGCTACCGGGATCAGTTTCTGCTCTGGTCCGGACAGTACAACACCAAACCGAACTATGCTGCAAGCGTGGAGAATGTGCTTCATAACTGGGGGATGATTGCTCTCCTCGGCGTTGTGTTTGTGATCATAAGCTGGATCGCCCTCCATTCCGTTGACCGGGACAAGCGCTGACTGCAGCGATATCAGTTTTATATCTTCCTACAAATATAGATCGAATTATGAAAGCGGTATTTGTGTTTTTCACACAAATACCGCTTTACAAATTTGAACAAACTATGTATAATAATACTTAGAATTTCGGAAGCAATCTAAAGCATTCCGGAACGATCGAGAATTTTTTTGAAGGGAGTAAAAGTATGCAAGAGAAAAAGAAACTCGGCCTTGGCGGTAAGATACTGATCGGCTTGGTTGCGGGTATTATTGTCGGTGCGATTTTCTGGGCCGCCATGGGCGCAGAAGCAGCCGGCGCGTTTACCGCAAAGTATATCAAGCCTTTCGGTGACATCTTCGTTAACCTGCTGAAGTTCATCGTTGTACCTCTGGTGCTCCTCAGCATCATGGATGGCGTGATCTCCATGGGTGATATCGGTAAGGTCGGAAAAATCGGCTGGAAGACAGTAGCCTACTTCCTGGTGACGACGGCTATTGCCTGCGTAATCGGTTTGATTATTGCATCCGTATTCAAGGGGGCCTTCCCGGTGCTGGAACTGGCGGAGGATGCTGCCTATGAGGCAAAGACCTCAAACCTCATGGACACGATTGTGAATATCTTCCCGTCCAACGCCATTGCTCCGATGTCGAATTCCTCGATGCTGCAGATCATCGTGATCGCACTGTTCTTCGGCTGCGGCATTCTGGTTGCCGGTGAGAAGGGCAAGCCCCTGGGCAATCTGGTCAGTTCCTTCAACGAAGTAACCCAGAAAGTCATGGGCTTCATCCTGTCGGTTGCCCCTTACGGCGTGTTCGCTCTGATGGTTTGGGTCGTTGCCGCCCAGGGTCCGAAAATCCTCGGCTCGCTCGGTCTGGTCCTCCTGGCTGCCTATATCGGTTATGCTATCCATGTTGTACTGGTTTACAGTTTGTCGGTCAAGATTTTTGCCAAGATGTCCCCGGGCGTCTTCTTCAAAAAGATCTTCCCGGCCGCCGCTTTTGCCTTCACTTCAACTTCCTCCGTCGCTTCGCTTCCAGTCACCAAGGATTGCTGCGATGACATGGACGTCCACGGAGAGATTTCCTCCTTCGTCCTGCCGCTCGGTGCGACGATCAACATGGACGGTACTGCAATCTATCAGTGCGTTGCAGCCATCTTCCTGGCGAAGTGCATTGGCATTGATCTGACGCTTGTGCAGATGATCACCATTGTAGTGACTGCCACACTGGCCTCCATCGGCACTGCCGGTACCTCCGGCGCTGGCATGATCATGCTGGCCATGGTGCTCGATGCGGTCGGCATCCCGCCCACCTATATCGGTATCATCTACGGTATCGACCGCCTCTTCGACATGGGTCGTACCGCGCTTAACGTCATCGGCGATGCTTCCTGCGCTGTCTGTGTCAACGAGTGGGAGAAGGAAATGGATGCCGCGGCAAAGAAGGCCAAAAAGGCCAAGGCCTGATCCGTTGATTCTCTAAAATCACTTAATTATACGATTCCCCTGCATTTTTGTAAAAAATGCAGGGGAATCTTTCACTTTTCCTTGACAAATATCATTCAGATGCTATAATGAGCCGACGCTTTGGTCGGCGTCATAATTGAACACTGCATGATAGAGGTGCGGCCGACATAAGTATCCCCGGATGAATGCGACGGGAATCGCAGCGGGGTGAAAGGGGAGACCGCCGAAGGACACCGCAGTTTCCCGGGGCGGTGTGCTGGGACGGGGGAGAACATCCTCCGGACTGTCGCGGAAGCGGAGCGCTGTCAGGCTGGCCTAGGGGGATTCCCGGGCATGGGATCATGAACAGCATTGTGCTCTGTTCATGATTTTTTGTTAGGAGGAATAAACTATGACCGGTACCTTCTGGGCACTTGTGCCCCCGATCGTGGCCATTGTTCTGGCTTTGATCACGAAAGAAACCTACTCTTCTCTCTTTGTCGGCATCGTGGTCGGCGCGCTGTTCGTTGGGGGCTTCAACCCTGTAGCCTCCCTTGACACCATGCTCAATGATGGATTCCTCGGCGCCATTGCCGACGGCTGGAATGCCGGTATCTTCATGTTCCTGGTGCTTCTTGGCATCATGGTTGCGCTGGTCAATGCGGCAGGCGGTTCAGCTGCATTCGGACGCTGGGCGGTCAAACACGTCCACTCCCGAGCAGGCGCCCTGCTGGCCACCTTCCTGCTTGGCGTGCTGATTTTCATTGACGACTATTTCAACTGCCTGACCGTTGGTTCGGTCATGCGCCCGGTTGCCGACAGCCAGAAGATCTCCCGGGCGAAACTTGCCTTCATCATCGATGCTACGGCGGCGCCCGTCTGCATGATCGCTCCGATCTCTTCCTGGGCAGCGGCTGTTTCCGCAACGGCGCAGGATCTGAATACCGGAATCTCCGGAATCCAGCTCTTTATCCGTGCGATTCCGTATAACTTCTATTCCTTGCTGACCATCGTGTTCGTGATCGCCATATCTGTGATGGGCTTTGACTACGGCCCGATGGCGAAGGCGGAGTTCAAAGCGCTTCAGGGTGATCTCGGTTCCCTCGGCAATGAAGAGGAGCAGAACAACCCGAAAGCTTCGATCTGGGATATGCTGATCCCGGTAATTGTCCTGATCATCTTCTGCGTGATCGGAATGATGTATGTCGGAGGCTTCTGGGATGGCGCAAGTCTGGTCGACTCATTTGCGGATACCGATGCCTCAGTCGGCCTGCCCTGGGGCAGTATCGTTGCCGTGATTATCACCTTTATCTATCTGCTCTGCCGCCGTGTGCTTTCCTTCAAGGATGCTGCTTCCTGCATCACCAAGGGCTTTATTGCCATGGTTCCGGCACTGCTCATCCTCACCTTTGCGCTGACGCTCAAGAACATGACCGGTCTGCTCGGCGCTGCCGATTATGTTGCTGGTCTGGTGGAAGGTGCCGCGGAAGGTCTGTTCTCCATGCTGCCGGCGGTTATTTTCCTTGTAGCTCTTGGCCTGGCTTTTGCTACCGGTACCAGTTGGGGAACCTTCGGTATTCTGATCCCGATCGTTCTGCCGGTGTTTGCCAATGCGCCTGACCTGCTGATGATCGGCATCTCGGCCTGCCTTGCCGGCGCGGTCTGCGGCGATCACTGCTCACCGATCTCCGATACCACCATCATGGCTTCAGCCGGTGCCAACGTCAATCATATCGAGCACGTATCCACGCAGTTGCCTTATGCACTGACGGTCGCTGGGATCAGCTTTGTCTGCTACATCCTTGCAGGCTTTGTCCGCAACTGGATTCTCTGCCTGTTGGTCGGCGTGGCACTGATCATCGGGGTTCTTCTCATCCTGCGCGGCAGGCAGAAAAAAACGGCGTAATCTGAAAAACAATAAATATAACGGATAAAACAGGAACGGCAGAGGGATTTCCCTCTGCCGTTCCTGCCTGTCAGCGGAAGATGAAGACTGCGGCCAGGAGTGCGGTAAGCATTCCGATGCCGGTTTCAATTACAAGTTTCCTCAGCGCCTGATCTTCCTTCTCTACACGCTTTTTGACCTGTTCGTATTCCATTTTCATCTCTGCATCACCTGTGCTTATTTCTACCCCAGAAAGTGTTATACCGGTCGGGCTTCCATTCGGGTGCAATGTCCTTTACTGCTTCTGCAGCGGTAATCACGGCGTCGTTATTGTCAATATCGGTCAGAATGTAGCGGTCGTTCCCCATGCCGAGCTCCTTCATATAGCTCAGCTGGCGCAGGCCGTGGCGGGATTCAACCCGCTCAATCAGGGCCTTGCCGCCTCCGCCTGGCAGACTGTAAACCAGGTCGATGCAGGCGTTGTCTGCTGCAAGGATATCCAGCGATGCGACAAGACCGATGTCCGGGGTAACGACCGGTTCGGCGCCGGGTCCTTCACAGTCACAGGAGACGGACATGTTGCGCATGGTGTTGATGTAGCAGATATGCGGCGAGAAGTAATCGACCGTTGCTTTGGTGCTCTCGGAAATGCGCTCCATCAGTTCTTCCTCGGCGATGCTCCACATATTGTCGGAACCTGGCCAGGAATGGATTTCTTTTTTTCCGATCCGGCCGTCCGCGCAGCCAATGCCGATATTTTTGTTGCTGCCTCCGAAGCCGCCCATTACATGACCCTTAAAATGGGTCAGTACCAGGAGAGAATCGTAGTAGAGCATCTTTTTGCCGACATGCATCTCATCAAACCATTTGCCGCCCTTTACTGGGAGCGCGGCAACTCCGTCTTCATCAGTAATGTCTACCGGGCAAAAATCCCAGCCGTTGATTGCCAGTGTCTTGCGGTGCTCTTCGGTGGTGTAACGGCTTCCTTCATAGTAGGTATTGGTCTCAATGATCGTTGCTTCCGGAAGGCGGCTTTCAATCAGGTTTTTAACCCAGGGTCTCGGAATGATGTTGGGACCTTCCGCTTCACCGGTATGAAGCTTGATCGCAACTTTATCCGTCAGGACCGAAGAAACCCGGTCAAAGATCTTGATCAGTCCCTCCTCAGAGAGGTCACGGGTGAAAAACACCACGGAACTCTCACCGCTGCGTTCCTCATAGGGAACGTATCTGTTCCCGTCTTTCCCAGGAACCGGTTTTGCTTTACTCACATGTATCCCTCCTTGTGGAAATATGGTCAGACATGGCCTCTTACTCTTGCTATATCATATTTTACAATAGATTGCTGTCCGAGACAAGATTTTTATCATATTTCAATATCTTGCAAACAGGGGACTGATATGATACAATATCTTGTCAGTTTCCCGCCGTTTTTCTGTGGGAAAACACAAAAAAGTTCAGGAGTATATTGTGTATTTAAAAGCACTGGAGATTCAGGGGTTCAAGTCCTTTGCGGATAAGACCCGGCTGACGTTTGAAAAAGATATTACCGCCATTGTCGGACCAAACGGCTCCGGCAAATCAAATATTTCAGATGCGATCCTCTGGGTCATGGGAGAGCAGCGCACCCGCGCACTCCGCGGCAACAAAATGGAGGACGTCATCTTCGGCGGTACCGAAGTCCGTTCTCCGATGGGCTATGCCCAGGTTTCGCTGATCCTGGACAACTCTGCACGGATCTTCCCCACAGAGGGCAGCGAACTGATGCTGACCCGCCGCTACTACCGCAGCGGTGAAAGTGAGTATTACATCAACCGCGAGCAGGTGCGCCTGAAGGACGTACACTCTCTCCTGATGGATACCGGCCTCGGCCGTGACGGATATTCCATCATCGGGCAGGGAAGAATAGCTGATATCATCTCGACCAGAAGCATTGACCGCCGCGAGATCTTTGAGGAAGCGGCGGGCATTTCGCGTTTCCGCTACCGCAAGGAAGAGGCGGAGAGAAAGCTGGAGAAAACGGAAGAAAACCTGCTTCGTGTCAACGACAAGATTGAAGAGCTTGAACTTCAGGTTGGCCCGCTGAAAGAGCAGTCCGAAAAGGCGAAGAAGTATCTGCTGCTGCGCGACGACCTGCGTACCAGGGAAATTTCCGTGTGGCTTGCCACGCTTGACCGGCTGCGCGCCCAGTCTGACGCCGTGCGCAGGGAGTATGAAGAGCTTTCCGCGCAGCTTGATCGGGCAAAGAAGGACCTTCAGGCGGTCTATGTTTCCGGCGAAAGTCTGACGGAACGCATGCACCGCAAGGACATAGAATCCGAAGAAGCCCGCGGCCGTCTGTCAGAGGCGGAGGGAAGGCTTGCCTCCTGCGAAGCGGAAGCGGCAGTGTTGAACGCCAATATTGAAAGCAGTCTTGCACAGACGGAACGGATCCTCAAGGATCTGGAGCAGCAGCGCAGCCGGATTGACGAGATCCGTACGGAGATCGAGGGTGGCGAAGCACGTCTTCAGGAAATCGGAGAAGAGAGAGCCTCTCTCGGTGAAAAGCTGAAATCCGCCGAAAATGTGCTGGCAGGATGCCGCATGAAACTCACGGGCAGGGAAGACCTGATCCGCCGTCAGACCGATGCGCTGAACACGGCAGAAGTCGAACTGAACAGCATGGACGCGCGTATCCGAATGCTCACGGACATGCAGCGCGATTACGAGGGCTACTCCAGAGCCGTCAAAACCGTCATGCGTGAAGCCGACCGCAGGATCCTGAAAGGCATCCATGGTCCGGTTTCCGGACTGGTGCATACCGACGGGGAGTTCGCTCTGGCGATTGAGACGGCACTCGGCAGTGCCGGGCAGAATATTGTGACCGACTCGCAGAACGACGGTAAACTGGCTATCGAATTGCTGCAGCGCCAGGATGCCGGACGCGCGACCTTCCTTCCGCTGGAAACCATCCGCGGCAGCCTCATGAAGGATGCGCCGGTGCGAGATCCCGGCTTTGTGGGGATTGCGTCGGAACTGGTGACATATGACCCCGCATACGAGCAGATTATTCTGAATCTGCTTGGGCGTACGGTCATTGCCGAGCGGCTCTCCGACGCCATCCGGATGTCGCGGAGTAACGGCAACCGTCTGCGTATTGTGACGCTGGATGGCCAGATGATCCATTCCGGCGGTTCCATGACCGGCGGCAGCAGCTCCCAGGGCAGCGGTATTCTTTCCCGTGCCAGTGAGCTGGAACGCCTGCAGCAGAACCAAGTCGGTGCGCAGCAGAAGCGGCAGCAGGCACAGGATGCGCTGAGTGCCACCCGCCGTGCCGTGGAGAAACTGCAGTATGAACTGCAAATGGCTCAGGACGATCTGGAGGCGGTACGACGCGATCAGGCGGCGCTGGAAGCGGAAGAGCGCACGGTACGGAATACCAACGGCCAGTTCGCCGCTCTGCTCGAAGCCATCGACGGCGACAGCGAGGCCAGGAAGAATGCCGTTGCCGCAGCAGAACGCCAGACCGAGAGTTTCCGGCAGAGACTGCAGGAGAAGCTGCAGGAGAAGGAAGGCATCCAGCGGGAAGTTGCAGCAGAAAAAGACTGCATCCGCCGGATCAGCGATGAAAAGCTGGAACTTGAAGGCAAGCGCACCCGCGCCGACAAACAGGCGCAGCAGCTGAATGTCGACATCAACGACCTGGAACGCAGGACCTCCCGGGCGGAACAGAAAAAGATATCTTCCGATCTGGAGGAAAAGCAGATCATCGACAAGCTGTGGGACAGCTATGAGCTCAGCTACAGTGCAGCCGAAGCGCTGCGTCAGCCGGTGGAGAATCTGCAGAAGGCCAACAGCGAGATTGCCGGTCTGCGCCGGCAGATGAGGGATCTCGGGAACCCGAACCTCGGCGCCATTGAAGAATATGAACGGGTGAACACCCGCTACACTTTCCTGACTGGACAGCGGGATGACGTGGAAAAGGCCCGAACTGAACTGAAGGACATCATCCGCGACATTACAACCGAAATGGAAAAGCTCTTCATCGAGCGCTTCCGCGAAATCGACGAGAGCTTCCGCGGTACCTTCCGTGAACTCTTCGGCGGCGGAAAGGCCTCCCTGGTCCTGGAAGATGACGAACATGTCCTGGATTGCGGAATCGATATCCGCGTGCAGCCGCCGGGCAAAGCGGTTTCCACCATCAGCCTGCTTTCGGGCGGGGAGAAGGCTTTTGTGGCAATCGCACTGTATTTTGCTATTCTCAAGGTGCGGCCGACGCCCTTCTGCGTTATGGATGAGATCGAAGCGGCTCTGGATGAAGAAAATGTGAATCGCTGCGCGCAGTATATGCGTCGCTTCTCGGATAAAACGCAGTTCCTCGTCATCACTCACCGGCGCGGCACGATGGAAGAAGCGGACTTCCTCTACGGGGTGACCATGCAGGAAAAGGGAGTTTCAACTGTGCTGGCACTGGATCTGGAAGAAGCCAGGAAGACGATCGAAGACTAAATCAGGAGACAATACAGATGGGAATGTTTGAAAAACTGTTCGGCGGTCTTGGCAAGACCCGTCAGAAACTGGATCTGGAAGAACTGTTCCAGGACTATGCGCCCGACAGCGAAGATTTCTATGAAGAGCTGGAAGAAATGCTCGTTCTTGCCGATGCGGGGGTCTCCACTGCCGAACGTGTGGATTACCTGATGCGCCGCAAGACCTGGGAAGACCGCTATCGCAAAGGCGAAGAAGCCCGCGAAGGCCTGATCCAGATTCTCAGCGGCATCCTGAATGTCGGCAATCCGGAACTGAAGCTGGATACAAAGCCTTCCGTGATCCTGATGGTCGGCGTCAACGGCGTCGGGAAGACCACCACCATCGGCAAGCTCGCACACCGCCTGAAGGACGAAGGCAAGAGCGTGATGCTCTGCGCGGGCGACACATTTCGCGCGGCTGCTGCGGAACAGCTCGGAATCTGGGCTGAACGCGCTGGAACCGATTTTGTGCGGCACGAAGAGGGCAGTGATCCGGCTGCGGTGGTGTATGACGCCATCTGCGCGGCAAAAGCCCGCGGCACGGATGTGGTGCTGATCGACACGGCAGGCCGCCTGCACAACAAACAGAATCTGATGAACGAACTGAACAAGATTCGCCGCATTATCGACCGTGAGCTCCCAGATGCGGATGTGGAAACCCTGATGGTTCTGGATGCGACCACCGGGCAGAACGGCCTGATTCAGGCTAAGCAGTTCCTCGAAACAGCGGGACTGACCGGCATTGTGCTCACCAAACTGGACGGGACTGCAAAGGGCGGCATCGTGTTCGCCATTGCAAACGAGTGTCAGCTGCCCGTCAAGTTTGTCGGCGTCGGGGAAAAGATCGACGATCTGATTCCCTTTGATGGAAAGAGCTTCGTCGAAGCGCTGTTTAAGGATTAAAGGAGAGACCTTGGCATGACCGGAAAAGAACGCGCCAGGCTGAAGAGCCTGGCTTCTACAGAAGATACTATCATCCATGTGGGGAAAAGCGGCATCACGCCGGCCGTCGTTGCATCGGTCGATGCGGCGCTTGCCGCCAGGGAACTGGTCAAAGGCAGAGTGCTTGAAAGCAGTATGCTGACGGCCAGAGAGGCCTGCGAGCAGCTCAGTGAAGCCTGCGGGGCCGAGCCTGTGCAGGCAATCGGCACAAAATTTGTGCTCTACCGGAAGAAGAAAGACTGATATGACAGACACCGACGACAGCAATTACGATACGAAAAGACCCATGGAGTTGGCGCTTTACGGCGGCAGCTTCAATCCGCCTCATTTGGGACACTGCTCGGCAGTCGAGACGGTGCTGCAGGAACTGCATCCGGACCGGCTCCTGATTATGCCTGACAGCGAGCCTCCTCACAAAGTGATGGAGGACGGAAGTCCTTCGCCCGAAGAACGTCTGGAACTCTGCAGACTCGCCTTTACAGAAGGCGGGAGCGTTGAGATTTCGGATCTGGAGATCCTGCGAAACGGCAAGAGCTATACATATGATACCGTGTGTGAACTGCAGGAGATGTACCCGGGTGTGCGGCTGACCCTGGTGGTTGGGACGGACATGTTCCTCTCCTTTGAGGAGTGGTATCATTTTGAGTATCTGCTGGAGCACTGCAGAATTGCCGTGCTTGCCCGTGAACTGGATGATGACGAACAACTGCATGAAACGGCGGAACGCTTCCGCCGGGACTACGCGGCTGACGCCGTGGTTCTCACTCACACTCCGTTTCCTATGAGTTCCACGGAAATCCGCAGCCTGCTTCGCCGCCGCACCGGACGGGACTGCCTTCCTGAAGCGGTCTATGCACGTATCATCCGAAAGCGCCTTTATGATGCCCAGCCTGAACTTGCTTGGCTGCGTGAGCAGGCTTATACCATGCTCAATGAGAGGCGTATTGCCCATGTGGCAGGTTGCGAGTCGGAAGCCATCGAGCTTGCCAGACGCTGGGGAGAGGACCCTGAACTTGCTGCGGAAGCGGGCATTCTTCACGATATTACCAAGCGACTTTCTTATGAAGAACAGTTGAACTTGTGTGCAAAATATGGTATTATCTGTGATCATGCTGAACTTGCGGCTCCGAAACTGCTGCATGCGAAGACCGGTGCTGCAGTAGCGGGAGATCTCTTCGGCGCCGGCGAAGCGGTAACCGAGGCAATCCGGTGGCACACGACCGGAAAGCCGGACATGACCCTTCTGGAGAAAATCATTTATCTCGCCGATTATATTGAGCCGACGAGAGACTTTCCCGGAGTTGAGGATCTTCGCACTTTAGCCTATGAGGATATCGACCGTGCCATGTTGCTTGGACTGCAGATGTCCGTGAATGAGATCCGTCGCGACGGCCGTGAGCCGTATCATGACACACTGGACGCCTGCGCCTGGTATCAGGAACGGGCGGAAGAACAGAAATAACGACTGCTGCACCGGAAAGATCGGCGTGCGGCAGCAAAAGGGGAGAATACAATGCTGAGTCCGGAACAGATCACAGCCATTGCCTATCATGCACTGGAAGACAAGAAGGCAAAGGATGTCAAAATCCTGAAGACAGCCGAGCACACCATCCTGGCGGATTACTTCGTGATCTGCAACGGCAGTTCGTCCACGCATATCAAAGCGTTGGTGGATGAAGTGGATAAGCAGCTTTCTGAAGCCGGAGAGCCGCCGATCCGCCGCGAAGGCCTGCGTTCAGATATCTGGGTGTTGATGGATTTTGGCAGTGTGATCGTACACATCTTTACCGACGAAGCCAGAAAGTTCTATGATCTGGAACGCCTGTGGAGTGATGCAGAGGCGGTGACGCCCTCATCCCTTCCCGGCCCCTGAGCAGGGGGCTTCTGGATTGCAGTCTCGCAGGAGACGAATGAACGATAAATTGTAAAGAGGGTAAACGATTATGAAATACGATTTCGCTGCCATTGAAAAGAAATGGCAGGACATCTGGGAAGAAAAGAAACCTTATGCCGCCATCACCGGCGATCCGCGCCCGAAGTTTTACGGGCTGATTGAGTTCCCGTATCCCAGTGCAGCGGGCCTGCATGTGGGTCATCCGCGCCCCTTTACCGCCATCGACATTGTCACCCGTAAAAAGAGGATGGACGGCTACAACGTCATTTTCCCGATCGGCTACGATGCGTTCGGCCTGCCGACCGAGAACTATGCGATTAAGAATCATATCCATCCGGCCATCGTTACAAAAGAAAACATTGCCAATTTCACCCGGCAGCTGAAGATGCTGGGATACGGCTTTGACTGGGACCGTTGCGTGAATACCACCGACCCAAACTACTACAAGTGGACGCAGTGGATCTTCCTGCAGATGTACAAGCACGGTCTCGCATACAAGACGACCATGCCCATCAACTGGTGCACTAGCTGCAAAGTCGGCCTTGCCAATGAAGAGGTCGTCGACGGCGTCTGCGAGCGCTGCGGCGGCGAAGTGGTCCGCAAGGAAAAGAGCCAGTGGATGCTGCGCATCACCAAGTATGCCGACCGCCTCATCGATGACCTGGACGACTTGGACTATATTGAACGTGTAAAGGTTCAGCAGAAGAACTGGATCGGCCGCTCCACCGGTGTGGAAGTGACGTTCAAAGTCTCCAACGGCGACGAGATCACCGTTTACACCACTCGTGCCGATACGCTTTACGGCGTAACCTATATGGTGCTTTCTCCGGAGCATCCTATCCTGGAAAAGTGGAAGGATCAGATTGCCAACTGGGATGAGGTTCAGGCCTACCAGGCTGAAGCCGCACGCAAGAGTGACTTCGAGCGCGGCGAACTGAACAAGGAGAAAACCGGCGTTTGCCTGCAGGGCATCCGTGTGGTGAACCCGGTAAACAACGCGAGCGTTCCGGTATTTATCTCGGATTACGTCCTGATGGGTTACGGAACCGGCGCCGTGATGGGCGTGCCCGGCCATGACCAGCGTGACTGGGAGTTCTGCATGAAGTTCGGCCTGCCGATCATCGAGGTCGTCAAGGGCGGCGATATGACCAAGGAAGCATTTGACGCCAAGGATAATGGCATCATGGTCAACTCCGACTGGATGAACGGCATGACGGTCAGGGAAGCTATCCCAGCGATGAAGAAATACTGCGTGGAGCATGGCTTCGGCAAGGAAAAGGTCAACTACAAGCTCCGCGACTGGGTCTTCTCCCGTCAGCGCTACTGGGGCGAACCGATTCCCCTGGTTCACTGTGAGAAGTGCGGCTGGGTTCCTCTGGATGAGAGTGAACTGCCTCTGGTGCTTCCGAATGTTGAGAGCTATGAACCGACAGACGACGGGGAAAGCCCGCTTGCCAAGATGACCGACTGGGTCAACACCACCTGCCCGAAGTGCGGCGGCCCGGCCCAGCGTGAAACCGATACTATGCCCAACTGGGCAGGTTCCTGCTGGTACTACCTGCGCTATATGGATCCGAACAACGATGAAGCTCCCTTCTCAAAGGAAGCGGAAGAGTACTGGGGTCCGGTCGACTGGTACAACGGCGGCATGGAGCACACCACTCTGCACCTGCTGTACAGCCGCTTCTGGCATAAATTCCTGTATGACATCGGCGTCGTGCATACCAAGGAGCCTTACGCCAAGCGTACATCCCACGGGATGATCCTCGGCCGTAACCCGCATTATGTCGGTTATGCCGAAACTGAGGAAGAGAAACAGGCGCTGCTCGACCATTATGGCAGCCAGGCTCTTCGCCAGTCAGTCAAGATGTCCAAGTCTCTCGGCAATGTGGTGAACCCGGATGATGTCATCAAAGCCTATGGCTCCGACACCATGCGCGTGTACATCATGTTCATCGGCGACTTTGAGAAGACTGCGACCTGGTCCGATGAGGCGGTCAAAGGATCAAAGCGCTTCCTGGACCGTTGCTGGAACCTGCTTGAACTGGTGAAGGACGATCTCTCCGTTTCTCCCGCCAACGAGGCGCTGATTCACAAGACCATCAAAAAAGTCGGCGACGATATTCTGGAACTGAAGATGAATACCGCCATTGCCGCACTGATGACGCTGGTCAACCAGTTTTATGCGAATGGCTGCACCAAGGGTGATCTGAAGCCTCTGATCCTGCTGCTCAGTCCCTTCGCCCCGCACCTCGCCGAAGAAATGTGGGAGCAGACCGGCTTTGCCGCAGCTGAAGGGAAAATGGCAATGCAGATGTCCTGGCCGGAGTATGACGAGGCAAAGACCGTGGATGCCGAGCATGAAATGGCGGTTCAGGTCAACGGCAAACTGCGCAGCACGATCCGTGTGCCGAACGATGCCGATGAAGATGTCATCGTCAAAACCGCTCTGGCTGATGAAAAGGTTCTGCGTCAGATGCAGGGAATGCAGCTGGTCAAGACCATTGTGGTCAAAAACCGGATCGTCAACCTGATTGTAAAAAAAGCCTGAAACGGCAAAATACAGAGGAATAGCGTCATTTCTTAACAAACTGATTGTTGACAAAAAGAACCGCAGCCGCTATAATACCTCTGCTAAAGCCAATTTGTTTGGCCCTTTTGCGTCACAGTTTGGATGGCGTTTTGAGGGGAGGGAAATTCGTGTCTGAGATTTACGTAAAGGAAAATGAAACTCTGGATAACGCTCTGAAGCGTTTTAAGCGCAGCTGCGCCAAGTCTGGTGTCCTCGCTGACCTGCGCAAGAAGGAGTATTATCAGAGCCCCAGCGTTAAGCGGCGCAAGAAATCCGAAGCCGCTCGCAAAAATAAAAATAAGCGCTATTATTAATAGAGCGAAGAAAAACCCCGAACCGGGAACAAGCCGGTTCGGGGTTTTCTTTTTGTTCTTATTGTCTTGGCAGTGTTACTTGCTGTCGGGATCGGAATCATGCGGCCGGTACCAGCTGCTTGCGGAACTGCTGTGTTTCTGTGCTTCATGCCTTCCTATATACGAAACGGCAGGGGAGTCCTGATCGGTAGCCGGGTCAGCGCCGGAGCCGGTCAGGGAGCTCAGAAGTGCATCCGTTTCTTCGAGAATCTTGTCAACGGAGTTCTCAGGATCAGAAGCAGCGGCTTCCGGAATCTCTTCCGCAGGCTTCGCAGGAACGGCTTCTTCAGTGACAGCTGCAGTTTCCGTAATGTCCGGAACTGTTTCTATTTCAGCTGTGGTATTCTCTTCCTTGACAGGAACTTCTTCTGCGGCATTCCTTGATTCAGACTGTACGGTTGTCGTTTCTTGTTGTTTATCTGTAGTTTCTTGAGGAACAGTTTCAGCGACAACCTGCGCAGGTGTACGGTAATCATCAAGGTTGATGCGGAAGTTGGGCACCAGGTCGATGGAGGGGTCAGCCTCTGCTTTCTGCGGCTGGCGGTCTGCATCCGCACCAAAGAAAGACTCAAAGTCCATGACGGTGTCAGAGACGGGCTTCTTCTGAACGGGGGTCTTCGGTTTCTGTCGGCCGAACTGGGCTGCGGCAGTTCTTGCAGTCGCACTGGCTGCGGAACCTCGGCTTGCTGCAGTAGATTTAGCGGATCTGCCGTTCTGTCCGCCTGTCGGAACAGGCGTTTTTCTATTGTGTTTCGGAGAACGCTTCAGGAAGAAGTAGGCGACGGCCACGGCAATCGCTGCCGCTGCCAGCAGGATAATCCACAGGGCTGAACTTGTGCCGTCCGAGGTCTTCGGCGCTTTCGCCACATTGAACGTTCCGTCTGCCTGCCTGGAAGTGGACACGATCGAGTAATTGTGGTTGCCGGTTTTGAGACCCTGGATGTATGATGCCTTCAAAGTGATGACAGTACTGCCTTCCTTCACGGTATAGCTGTCAGTCGGAACCTTCCGCCCATCAATCAGTAGATACTGGAATTCGGAATACGGCGCATCGGAACGGATCGTGTAAGTATTGCCGTAATAGGCGGTGTTGGTGACGGAATTTGCGCTGGTTCCGCCGGAAGCAGTGCGGATGGTAAGGGTGCCGTCTTCCGTGGTAATCTCATAGTTTGAGGTTACATCCGTGGTTCCGGAAGTGATTTTGATATTGGAAACCTTCTTCACATACACGCCCACGTCGACCGGACCGTTCTTAATGCTGTTGCCATTGCTGTCGTAAACCTCGTAGTCGGCGCTGAGCTTGTGGTCGGAATTGGCCAGGGCGGTGGATTTGACGCTCTTGTTGCTCAGTGCTTTCCCGTCATAGGTTTTTGAATCCGAAACGGCTGTCAGCGTCAGCGGGAACTTGGTCACCGTAAGTTTGCCGGGCACGTACGTGATGCTGTATTTGCTGCTGTCAACTGCAGCACCGGAGGAGGTTTTAATGACTGCGGACTGGATTTCGTTGGCCTGGGTACCAACATTGGTGATCGTCGAGGTGGTTTTGAAGGTAACCTTATCGACTTTGTCGCCGTCGACCAGTCCGCTGACCGTGTATTCATTCATTGTATGGGGATTTCCGTCATACACAAAGCTGCCGGATTTTGCAGTGATCGTGATGTATACCTTGCTCTGGGGCTGTGTCTGGTTGTTGATGTTTATGGTGATATAACCGTCAACGGTATGGATGGAATAATTGTCGGTGACATCATGGTTGCTGCCGTCGAGAACCTGCAGCTTGTTCAGGTCGATCCAGGTCTGAAAGCCCGAAGTGCCTTTGCCCTGAACGAAATCGCCGGACAGCTTGTGGTCACTGGCAAGGTTATCAACTTTGTAGCCGTATTTGTACTCGTGATCGGGGGATTCCAGCTTCGAAGCTGTAATTTCACCGCCGTTGGAAGTCAGGGAACCCGATATCGCGGTGACCGTGATGCTGCGGGCGTTGACTTTCAGGGTTGCTGGGTGCGAAGTCACCTGGTATTTTTCCTTGGGGACGGGCTGGTTGTCCTTAGTGACGATTTCAACCGTCTGAATATCATTGGTTGCTGTACCGACGTTGGTGATGACGGCGGTTGGTTTGAAGTTGACTTTGGAGATCTTATCACCGTCCACGAGGCCGCTGACTTCATAATCGGGCTGGTAGTGCGGCTTCCCGTCGTAAGTCCAGGTCCCAGACTTCAGTGTGATGACGACGTCGTGCACAGTGGGTTCTGTAATGGTTACGCGGCCGGGTTTCGTGGTGATGCTGTAGTTGGCTGTGACTTCTGTCGCAGAATTCTTGACCCGGATGCTGATCTTGTTCGAGTCAATCCCGGTGTCAAAACTGGTTCTGCCGTGTCCGGTCACAAAGTCGCCGACCAGTTCGTGGCTTTCCAGCAGGCCTTCCACACGATAACCGTTCCGGTAAACACCGTCTGTTGTACTGAGCTGGGAAGCGGTTTTTTCTTCTCCGTTGGTACTGATTGTGGTTGTGATGGCGGTGACCGTCAGGTTGCGCTGATTCACGGTCAGAGTACCCGGTCGGGAGGTCACTCGGTATTTCCCTTCAGGAACCGGAGCGCCGTCTTTGGTGACAAACTCTACAGTATCGATATCGTTTGACTCAGTTCCCACATTGGTAATGACCGCGGTAGACTTGTAATTGACTTTGAAAACCTTGTCACCGTCTACCAGACCTGTGATCTCATAATCAGGCTGACGGTGTGCGGTTCCGTCATAGGTCCAGGTTCCAGACTTCAGCGTGATTGTCACATTGTATGTGGATGCAGGAGGAGTGACATTGTTGATAGTTACCTGGCCGGGCTCGGTTTTGAGCGCATAATAAGATGTGACATCTTCGTCCGAATTCACATCACGGACGATGAGCGCATTTTCATTGATGCTGGTATCAAAAGTGGTCGTGCCTCGCCCAGTGACAAAGTCACCAGCCAGTTCATGACCGGTAAGCAGGCCTTCTGCATGATATCCGTTTAGATAGAAACCGTCCTGCGTGGTGATTTGGGAGGCGATCTTCTCTTCTCCGTTTGTTGCCAACGTGCACTTGACGGCTTTGACGGTCAAGCTACGCGGATTCACGGTAAGCGTGCCATTGGCAGTTGTAAATTTCGAAAGGATCGTCGGGTCCGTAACCACATTGTCCTCTGAGTCTGTCACAGCGAAGGATTTGACAACGTTTGCCGTAGGATTGCCTGGCTCGGTAACGTAACCTTCAACTAAGACGTCTTTCAGTTTGTAGCCATATTCTTCGGGGTTCGGATTTGCAGTATAACTGTTCTTTTGGAGCGGAGTTCCGTCGTATTCTTTTTCGGCGTTATCCGCAGTAATTGTAATCACAGGGAGTACAACAGGAGTGGGTTTCTCGGCAGGAATCCATTGCGCCTCAAGTGTCACATCCATATATGGCTGGATGCGCTGATCAGAAGACACGAGAATGTACGAGCCGTTTTTATAGATCATTTTGAATCCGTTAAAAGCTTTTGCTTGATCTAGGGCAGCCGATCTGGCGGCGTCTGTAACGGAATAAACGGTATGGTCACTTTGCTGAAAACTGTAAGACTCTGAATCAATCAGTTTTGCACTGCCTAAATCGATGACAGGATTATAGGTGATTACAGGGACGTCCGTAGGGAGAACATCGCAGGTAACATACAGAATATAATCCGTAGCGGGCCCGCCGGACAGCCATTTGCTGTCCAGCCATCCTGCTTCGGCGTTTTTCGGAAGAAGATCCTTGAAAGAAAGCGAGAGAACCGGGGTTCCGTTTTGATTTAGAGCCTGTGCGGCAGTTGTCAGTCTCTCTTCGGATTTTTCCGTAGAATCGCCACTGGCCAGCGCCAGGTCGGAGATGAAATATCCAGCTGGGGGAGAGATGATAAGCTTTGCATCGGAAGTAAAAAGAGGCAGGAATTTAACCTGTTCACCTTCTGTGAGCTCGTCTTCTATCGCGTTGATAACAATGGATACTTCCGGTTTTTCACGTTGATAATTCTCGTCGGCTGCTAAAGCAGCTTTATCTTCTTCTGTCATGCCGTCAAAAGATGCTGTGAACGCAAAGGTGTTATCGTCCCCAATTTGCACCGGGGGATCGTTGTCGGCAAAGGCACTTCCACCCAAAACGGAGAACAGTAGTGCAGCTAGCAATAGAAGGCCGCACAGTCTTACAATCTTTTTCATAAGAATCACCTCTTGATGTGATTTAGAATAAGGAATCATCGCCGCACAACAGCGATGTAAGTACTCATCTCAATCTGGAACCATCATACACTGCCAATTCTTAAATCGCAACTTAAGAAGTATTAAATCGCAAGAAGAAAAGCATAATTGGACTGTGTTCAGCACTTTTGGAAAATTGAAAAATGAACGGGTTTCTTTTTTCAGTTTTAAGAATTGTTCACTTTACATTTCAGGGAAAAGGGTGTATACTGCAAAAAGTGACAATACGATTACGAACGGAGACAAAATTATGAAATCGGCGAAACAAATTTTGTGGAAGGGCCTGCTCGTGGTACTGCTCGGCGTATTCCTGGGTGTTTTCATCTTTGCGGCGTACCAGCTTTACTATACCTTCAACGGCTATCGTCAGGCTACGAAAAAATATAACAGCCTAAACGAGCAGTACGTCAGTACGCAGCCAGAAGCCACGCCGACACCTGATGTAACGGAGAAACCGGAAGAAACTCCGGAGGTATTCACTGCTCCGATCACGATTGATTTTGACGGCCTGAAAGAGAGAAATAAAGATATCGCCGGCTGGATCTACTGCCCGGACACGCCCATCAGCTATCCCGTGGTAAGGGGTGCGGACAATGATTATTACCTGTACCATAGTTTCGACGGCGACCTGAATCAGAGCGGGACCATATTTATGGACATGGTTTGCGAAGTGGATCTGAGCCAGGATAATACCATTCTCTACGGGCATCACATGAATAACCGCGGTATGTTTGCCAGCTTGGAAGACTATCGGCAGGAAGGCTATCTGGAAGAACATCCGATTTTCTATTATCTCACTCCGGATGAAACCTATGTTCTTCCAATCTTCTCCATGTTCTTGACTGGCGGAGACTCCGACGTCTATGCTTTTAATTTTGCAACAGATGATGAATACACGAAGTTCCTGGAAAGCATGACAGCGCGTTCCAATTACGATACCGGAATTGATGTGACTTCGGACGACCACATTATGACGCTCTCCACCTGCGCTTATGACTACGACGATGCGCGTTATGTGGTCCTCTGTAAGATCGTTCCGATTAGTGAAGCGGGAAGCATCCTGAAACCGGCGCAGGAAAAACCGGCAGAAGCGACACAGACTGCTGAAGCACCGGCGGAGAATACGTCCGGGGAAGGGACAGCGGCACAGATCACTGTGGCAGAGTAAAACGATTACTGAATATAGATACGGTATCCCGGCTGCTCTCACGGCGGCCGGGATGTTTTCTTGTTGCCTGCAATCTGCATTGCGTGATATAATCGCATATCGTCTGCAGAGGAGAATTCATGAAAGCCTTTATTTTTGACATGGACGGAGTTATTTTCGACTCAGAGCGCCTGTATATTGACTGCTGCATTGAAATAGCGGAGAAACTCGGCATGGACCATATCGTGGAGACCTGCCACCGCTGCATCGGAGTGACGACTGAGGTAACCGAAGCAATTCTTCTCGAAACCTACCGGGATATAGATCTTGTGAACCGATTCCGAGAACAGTCGATAGCCCTTGTCCGCAGTAAAATCGATTCCGGCCTTCTCGAGATGAAGCCTGGGGTACGGGAACTGTTGAACAGTCTGTGTGAAAGAGGATGCCGTATAGCAATCGCATCCTCAACACGCACGGACATCGTGGAAAACGAACTTGCTGATGCAGGACTGAGAGGTTATTTCTCCGCTGTTGTCGGGGGAGATCAGGCACAGCGCAGCAAACCGAATCCGGATATATTTCTGAAAGCAGCGGAATTGCTGGGCGAAAAACCCGGAAACTGTGTCGTCATTGAAGATTCATTTAACGGGATCAGGGCTGCGAAAGCGGCTGGAATGACGGCAATAATGGTTCCGGATCAACTTGTGCCAGATGAAGAAATACGCAGGCTTGCAGATTTTGTCCTTCCGTCACTTCTGGTTGTAAAAGAGCGAATTGAGAGCTGCAACTAAAAGCAAAAACCATCGGTTCCCCGATGGTTTTTTGCTTTATCGTGATGCGGATCACCGCTTGTATCCGGTTTCAAAATCAACCACGTTCCGGTATTCTTCACCTTTCAGCCAATGTGCCAAGTTTTCACAGGCAATGTCAACAATACACTCGAAAGTGTGCGGCAGGTGGTAGCCACCCGCAACATGCGGGGTTATGACAATGTTCTCCTGCAGCCAGAGCGGGTGATCCGCAGGAAGAGGTTCAGGTTCTGTCACATCAACGGCCGCTCCGGAGATCTCACCATCCTGCAGGGCTTTAAGAAGGACGTCGCTCTCGACAGCATTCCCGCGACCGCAGTTGATAAACAGTGCGCTTTTCTTCATCAGACAGAAGCGTTCTGAAGTGTAAAAGTGCACGGTTCCTTTGGTGCTCGGAAGGATGGAAAACACGACGTCTGCCCTGGGAAGAACGGAATCGACTTCATCCGTCTGTACCAGTTCGTCAATACCGTCCGGGCAGCTGCCCGGGCGGCGCTTTACGCCGATGATATAGGCGCCCATGGCTTTCATGATTCTTGCATATTGAAGCCCGATTTCACCAAGTCCCACTACAAGAACGACTGAGCCGACGGGAGAGCTTACGGTTCCGCAATCCTTCCAAAGGCTTTTCTTCTGCACATCGCGGTAAAGATGGAGCTTTTTCATCAGCATCAGCGTCAGCGCAACCGCATGTTCCGATACGGTGCGGTTGTAGGCGCCGGTTGCGTTGCAGAGCACAGTTGATTCGGAGAGAAGGCCGGGCGCAAGATAGGCGTCCGCTCCGGCGGATTCAAGCTGCAACAGTTCCAGATGTTCAGAACCCCGGATCATTTTCGCCGGGACATTGCCGATGATTACGTTTGCTTCGGAAACCTGTTCTTCAGTTACCTCTCTGCCAGGAACAAACAGGACGTTGCAGCCTTGTGCTGCCTCGCAGATTCTTGACTGATGTGTCTCCTTAACGGGCAGAGTCACTAACACGTTTTTCATACAGATCACTCCAATTTGATGCTGTTTTGCTATAATGTTTATCTTGGCTGGGCAATATAATACTATGATACCATGCGGACGGAGTATTTGACAATGAAAAATGAAATGCTCTTGCCCGGAGTACAGGATCTGTGATACAATCCTCAAAAAGAGAAAGAACTGAGACAGAGGTGAGCTTAGTATGCTGAAGATCGATTGCGGAAACTGCGGAAGCAATAACGTGGTGCTGGAAGACGGCGTATATCGCTGCAAATCCTGCGGGAAAAAGTATGCGGTTGCCGAAGCGGAGCAAAGAAACCTTGACCTGCAGAAATGGGGTCAGATGAGAAAACTTCAAATCATTCTCCTTGCAGCCTGCTTTGTGTTCCTGGTCATAGCAACTCTCCTTCTGCCCGGATATGCCAGCGAAGGAAGTCATGCCGCTTTGATCATCTCGGCGACATGCATCTGCCTTGCGCTCTTTATTGCCGCTATTATTGCGAGAATCCGTTTCGGACAAATCCGGAAAAAACTGTACAAGCGGTAAACCATCGATGATACAAGAAAGAAGGATCGCCTTGGCGATCCTTCTTTTGTCATACTGGGTCTGAACTGCCCAGTTCGAGCAACGTATTACCGGTAATCCGGTATACCGTCCATTCGTCCATCGGAACAGCGCCGAGGGAGTGGTAGAACTCGATACTCGGGGTGTTCCAGTCGAGGCACCACCACTCCAGCCGGCCGCAGCCGCGTTCCACTGCGATGCGGGCGAGAGTTTGAATCAGCCCTTTGCCGTAGCCTTTCCCGCGGTACTCGGGCAGGACAAACAGATCTTCGAGATAAATGCCCGCTCTGCCGAGAAAGGTCGAAAAGTTGTGGAAGAACAGGGCAAAGCCTGTTTCCTTGCCGTCTTCCAGGGCGAATATAACCTCAGCCTTCCTCTTTTCAAAAATCCACTCCTGAAGGAGGGCCTCGGTTGCAACGACCTCGTCGGCCATATGCTCATACTCCGCCAGACTGCGGATGAAGTACAGGATCAATGAAACATCCTGTTCGGTAGCATAGCGATAGTTGATCATTATGTAGTGTAGACACAGTTCCCGCCCAAATAGCAGGCCTCTACGGCGACGTTATGAAGTTCGTGCGGATCAACAGTGAAGGGGTTCTGATCCAGTATCACAAAGTCTGCCAGAAAGCCGGAAGCAATGCGGCCTTTGTAACCTTCTTCAAAGCTGGCCTCTGCGCTGCGGATTGTAAAGCTGTTAAGAGCCTCACGAACCGAAAAGGCTTCCTGCGGCAGATAGGGACCGGTTCCGTCAATAGAGGTGCGGGTCACGGCGCATTCAATGCCGCGCATCACATCCGGCAGTTCCACCGGGCAGTCAGAGCCGTTGGAAACCGACACACCGCTGTCAGCGAGGGTTTTCCAGCAGTAACTGGTTGAGGCAAGCTCGGGACCGATCCGGTTCAGGACAATGTGGTTGTCGTAATCAAGAAAGATGGACTGTGCGTAAACATGCATGTGAAGCGCAGTAATTCTTTCCAGCTGATCAGCCCGGGAAACTTGACAGTGCACCACACCGTGACGGTGGTCTTTGCGGGGGTGCTCCTTCAGCGCGAGATCCACGGCGTTGAGCACCTGGTCCAGACAGGCGTCGCCAATGGCATGGATGGCGACCTGCATGCCCTGTGCGTTTGCATAAGAGACCATTTCGTTCATGTGCTCGGAGCTGAAGAGCGAGAAACCGCAGGTTTCCGGCATATCTGCATAAGGCCGGGAAAGGTGAGCGGTATGGGCACCGAGCGCGCCGTCGCCAAGCATTTTGAGTGGGCCTATCTTGAAGAGCTCACTGCCGGCACCAGTTACATTGCCGGCTTCCACGAAGCGCTGGAGTTCGGGCAGGGTGGTGAAGTTCGCCTGCTCGTACACGCGCACGGTAAGCTCTCCGCTTTCTTCCAGTTCACGGTAGGCGGCGTTGACGGTCTCAAACGGGATGGCCCGGAAGACACAGTAGTCGTCGGTCTGAGAACTGGTAACGCCGTAGGAGTTGAGCGCCAGGCAGGCAAGGCGGATCATGTTTTTCAGCTCTTCCTTGTCTGGCAGCGGGATAAACGGCGTCAGAAGGTCAATGGCGTTATCATACAGCCGGCCGTCCGGAATGCCGTTCTCTTTCCCAATGTTACCGCCTTCTGGGGAAGGAGTATCTCCGGTAATTCCGGCGATCTCCAGAACACGCGAATTGACCACACAGCAGTGTCCGCAGGCGCGGGTCAGCATAATGGGAACCTCCGCGGAGACCGAATCAAGATCCGCACGGCTCGGCAGACGGCTGACATCGGTAAAGTAGTCCTGGTTCCAGCCGCGGCCGAGCAGCCAACTGCCGGGGCGCGGGGGATTGGAAGCCGCGTAATCACGCAGGTAGCTGAGCATTCCGGACAGGCTGTCAGTATGCTGTGCAAGCTGGGCGGCATTCAGCGACTGGCCGAGGTTCAGCAGATGCATGTGAGAGTCATTGAACCCGGGGCAGACAAAACGCCTGCCCAGATCCGAGCATACGGTGTCATCATCGGCGAGAGCGCGGATCACCGCATCGGAACCAACCGCCAGAATTACACCGTCCTCAACCAGAAAGGCCTGCCGGAGAGTTTCCTCTCCGGTATAGACCTGCCCGTTGTACCAGATCGCTCTCATGCGGTGGCGTCCTCCCCATGAAGGTCCTCATAGAAGAGCACGGCGTTCTCGTCCACGCTGCCGATGTTCATGTAGCGGGCCTTGTAATCACGCAGCAGGCGGAAGTAGTCGCCTGAGAGGATCAGGATGACTGCCACATTGATAAATGTTGGTATTGCCGAGGTGATATCGACAACTGTCCAGATGAAGCCCTGGTTGTTGGTCTTGACCAGGTAGATGGTCCAGAGCAGACCGGGCAGAGCACGAAGAGCGTAGAAGACCTTCATCAGAACCTTCTTCCAGGCGGAGTCGGAGTGGCCGAGATGTTCGAGAATTGCAAGGTAGTAGGTGAACCAGCCGCCGGAGGTGGTTACTGTGAAGATGACCATGACGATGGCCAGCAGATACTTGCCGATGGTGCCGAAGCCCTGACCGAAGGCGGTAAGGGCCAGCGTGCCGCCGTTGGTGCCGTCGGTCCAGGCGCCGCTGAGGATGACCGCCAGAGCGGTGATGGTGCAGATGATGAAAGTGTCAAAAAATACTTCAAAGGAACCCCAGAGCCCCTGCTCGACCGGGTGAACGGTCTTGGCGGAGGAGTGGATCATCGGCGAGGTGCCCCAGCCGGCCTCGTTGGAGTACACGGCGCGGGCCATGCCAACACGAACCATCTGGCTGACGGCACAGCCTGCAAAACCGCCGATTGCAGCGGTGCCGGTGAAGGCGTTGACGAAGATGGAGCCGATCGCTGCGGGAACGCGGGTGATGTTGACCAGGATCATCACGATGCCCATCAGAATGTACACGACGCTCATAATAGGAACAAGCTTTGCAAAGGTGTTCGCTACGCCTTTCGTGCCGCCGCTGGTGATGATGTAGGTCAGAATGGTGATAAACACGCCGACGATGACAATGCCTTCTATGGTCAGGCCGCCGAGATGCAGGTCACCGAGGTTCAGCGCACCGGAAACAACCTGGGAAGCGGTCAGCGTTGAAGAAGTGACAAAGAAGGTGGAGAAGATACCGATGGCGAAAATGATGCCGGGAATCAGCCACAGCTTGCCCCAGTGATGCTTTTCGCCCAAGCCCTGTTCCATGTAGTAGGTCGGGCCGCCGTAGGTATCGCCGTTATCCTTGCGACGGCGGTAGTAAAGACCGAGAGTAACTTCAACCTGCTTCAGAATCATGCCGAGCGCCGCTGTCATCCACATCCAGAAGACGGCGCCCGGCCCGCCTGCCGCAACTGCGGTGGCAACGCCCGCAATATTTCCGAAGCCGACTGTGCCGCCGACGGCGGTCATGATTGCCTGGAAGGGGCTGATCATTCCTTCACGGGCTTCCGGACCGTGATTCTTGTGGAAGAGTGTTCCTGCTGTGTGCCGCCAGATGCGGCCAAAGTAGCGGAACTGGAAGCATCCGGAGCGGATGGTGAAGTACAGTCCGGTAACAACCATCAGGACGATCAGGGGAAGCCCCCAGAGTACTCCGTTAAGCCAGTTCAGAAAGTCGATCATGTTTTTGCACTCCTTTTTTGTATTTTGAACCAGTGCAATAGCTGATCTCACCGTCCGGAAAACAAAAAGCAGTGGTCTGGAAACCACTGCTCAAGTAACCGTGTCATGAGTCAATAGCTCCTCTACATTTTCTGTAGGAGTCTGCAGCCTGTTTGACTGCAGCCCAACTCCGGATCCCAGGTACATGGATTCGTGTTTCGGCGGGACTTCCTTTCACCGATCCGTGTTAACGACTGTACCGTCTCCGGTTCGGATACTGATAAGGCCCGCGCCTCTATTGCCGATGATTCAATTGTTGGAAAAATATAACTACAGATTTCCAGTTTTGTCAATACCGCTTAAAAGATTTGTAGCTTTGTCCAGTTTTTTTGATCCGGAGAACTGCCCTGTACGTGAACATGTTCTAAATACTCAAGAAAAAATCAGGGTCAATTGACAGTTGACCCGCTATGAGAGACTATGGTGTAATATGACAGCGTAATCAAGAGAAAGGGAGGTGCCGGATATGATCGGTGCAATTATAGGTGATGTGGTGGGTTCCCGGTTTGAATTCCGGAACAGGTTAAGCAAAGATTTTCAGTTTCTTCATCCGGACTGTGAGTTTACGGATGATACGGTCATGACATGCGCTGTGGCTCAGGCGCTGCTGGACAGCAGGGAAGACTGGTCCGATCTCTCGGAGAAGACAGTAGCCGCCATGCAGCGGATCGGACAGCGCTATCCCGACTGCGGATACGGGGCGCGTTTTATTCACTGGATGTTCAGTGATGATCCCCAGCCTTACAACAGCTGCGGGAACGGATCCGCCATGCGCATCAGCCCTGTCGGTTTTGCGGCAAAGGACGTGGAGGAGGCAAAGCTTCTCTCCGCAAAAGTGACCTGCATCTCCCACAACCACCCGGAAGGCATGAAGGGAGCGGAAGCGACGGCGGTTGCCATCGTGATGGCTCGGCAGGGAAAAACGAAGGAAGAAATCCGGGATGTAATGTCAGAATACTATGACCTGAGCACGACCGTGGACATGTACCGGACAGCCTGGACTGGCCATGGACGCGAAATCTGTCAGGTTTCGCTGCCTCAGGCGCTGGTATGCTTTCTGGAAGGAAACGACTATGAAGACGTTATCCGCAACTGCGTTTCGATCGGGGGCGACTCCGACACGATTGCTGCTATCGCCGGTGGAATCGCCGGGGCTTATTACGGCGTCCCGCAGGAGTTTCAGGAAAAACTGCTGGGATATCTTCCTGCGGATCTCAGGGAAATCGTGGAAGCATTTCGTGCCCGCTTCATGTCAGAGTGAGAAGAACAGAATCATTCATGAAAAAGGAACGCCCGGAGAAATCCGGGCGTTCTCTTTGTGGATTGCTTCTCATGCATAGGAACCGAGCAGAGCTAGGTCCCTGTCGAAAAGCTCAAGGTTGATCTCATCAATGTCATACATTTGTTTGCGGATACGGTCTTCTACGACTCTGTCTGTTTCGTAATATTTGCTGAGCGTCATGCCGGCCCGGCCCAGCAGGTCAATGGCCTGGTCGTAGTCAAGTCTTAATCCGATCACGCAGGCGAGAGCATTGGTTTTCTTGGGAATCTGTCTCGGATTATTCTTCATATTCCAGAACATAGCCTTGTTGATATTTGCCTGAATATAGAATTCTTTCTTGGTAATGCCCTTTTCCGAGCACCACCACTCGCACATCTCGGCAAATGAGAGATCAACATCCCGGTATCTGTCATCTGGAGAATGTGCTTCTGGAGCGGCAACCGGAACGGGGGCGGACATAACCGGAATGGAATCTGACGGTATCGCCGGGGAAACATCAGGTACAGCTTCCTCCATAAAGACAGGTTTACCGTACGGTCGTACAGAGGGCAGAATATCGTCCCGGTCATACGGCCTGTTATGTCCCCGGCGCCTTTCGGAACGGTTACCCTTGTAGTGGGAATGCAGGTCCGCCTTCTTTTTATATGTGTATTCTTCATCAATGTACTGCTCTACTTCCGAATCTACCTTCTCACTGACGGCAACCGAATCACGGTCAAACAGGACAAGGTAAACCATCATATCCTCGTCGTCAGGGAGGGAGAGAAGAAATTCACGGATGCAGGATGTGGCGATGCTGTAGGCTTCCGCCTTCGGATACCGATAAGCCCCGGTGGAGATGGAAGGGATGGCCAGCGACCTGCAGCCCTTTCCCCTTGCAAGAGAAAGAATGCTCCGATAGCAGCTTCTCAGCTTTTCGGCTTCTCCGTTACTGCCATCCCAGTAAACAGGGCCGACCGTATGGATGATGTATCTGCAGCTCGTTATGTGAAACGAATCAGTAATGACTGCGGAACCGACCGGGCAGTACCCGATCTCTGCCAGGGCTTTCTTCAGCCCGGGGCCGGCGGCATAGTGGATCCCTGCGTCAACACCGACACCGCCGACTTCAAAATACTCGTTTGTGGTGTTCACAATCGCATCGACATGCATTTTCGTGATGTCGTTGCGTACGATGGTCAACGCCATGATAGAGGCCTCCCGTCCAGTGAAGTCGGCGGTATTATACCTTAATTCCCGCGCTTGTGAAAGTCCCTGTCGACATTTTCACGCCAGGAATACTCTTTATCCAGCGAACGCCCGGAACGTACAGCCCTAACGGCGCAGTTGATGCTCTCATATACTCTGGTAGTTCCCATGGGATCATCACGGTAGTTGACAGCTCTCTCACTACGGATACCGTAACGCTCGGCGGTTTCCACAGCGTCGATATTGGCGGCAAGGAATATGAATTCCCAACCGTACTTTTCCTGCTCATGGATGATCATCTTTTTTACCTGGTCCGAAGTGTACTTGTGGCTGGCGTTTTCCATGCCGTCTGTCGTAACTACGAAAATGGTGTGTCCCGGAATGTCTTCAGGGCGTGCGTAACGGTGAATACTGACAATATGGCGGATTGCATCACCGAGGGCATCGATCAGAGCGGTGCAGCCGGCGGCACGGTAATCAGCGTTTGTCATGGCGGGTACCTCCCCGATGGGAAGCCGGTCATGAAGCATTCTGCTGTTATTGTTGAAGAGGTAAGTTGTGACGAACACTTCGCCGTCCTTGTTTGCCTGCTCTTTCAGCACACTGTTGAATCCGCCGACCGTGTCGTCGGTCAGATGACCCATAGAGCCGCTCATGTCGAGAATAAAGACCAGTTCAGTCCGGTTCTGATTCATTTCAATTCCTTTCCGGATCGGCTTCGATCCCTGTTATTTGTGATCACGCCGAAAGGATACAGCGGAAACACCCTGAAGTGGTCAATTGCCAGTTGACTGTGACAGAAATAATTACAGGACTTGAAAAAAAGCCTTGCCTGTCGTATTGTATATTCCGCTATGTTCTATTGGACAAGTACTTTCAGCGGAGGATACCATGTTGCTCGACAGAGAAAAAGTTACCCGGGCTTTCGATCAGTATGTTTCAGATTACAATGCGGATGATCCGAAAATCCGGCTGAAGATCGATCACACCTATCGGGTTGCCGCTTTGTGCGAGCAAATCGGGCAGGCGGTTCCAGTCGTCGATACCGATCTGGTATGGCTTTGCGGGATGCTTCATGATATCGGGCGCTTTGAACAGGTCAGGAGATACAATACCTTTGTGGATGCCGTGTCAGTGGAACACGCTGCCTTCGGTGCAGATCTTCTGTTCAACGAGGGACTGCTGAACCGCTTTTGCACAGGCCTTTCGGAAACGGAACAGCGAATTCTTGAATGCAGCATTCGAAATCACAGCGCGTATCGGCTTAGCCCCGATCTCAGTGAGACAGAGATCACATACAGCAATGTACTGCGCGATGCCGACAAGATCGACATTTTTCGTGTAAACTGCGATACTCCGCTGGAGGAAATCTACAATGTCACGACCGAAGACTTGAAGAATTCCTTTGTCAGTGAAGAGGTAAAGGAATGCTTTCGGAACCGGACTGCGGTTTTGAGAAAGTTGAAGAAAACCCCGATCGATTATGTCGTGGCCCATCTCTGCCTGGTTTTCGAACTGGTGTATCCCATCAGCAGGGTGATTGCCCGCAAGCAGGGTTACGCGGACAGGATGCTGTCCTTTGAGTCTGATAATCCGGACACCGCGGAATGGTTCGCTATGATGCGAAGCACAATCTGGGAGTGAATCCGGGAAAGTCAGATTCAGGCAGGGGACTTTTTGCCTGACGGAAAGTGTTACTGAAGGGAGGAGTATACCGTGACAGAACTGAATGCCGCACAGTTGAAGGCGGTCACTGAAACAGAAGGCTTTATCCGTGTGATTGCCGGGGCGGGAACAGGCAAGACACGAGCCCTTACGCACCGTTTTGCCTATCTGGTCAATGAACTCGGCATCCTCCCGGGAAATATTCTCTGCGTCACTTTTACCAACAAGGCTGCGAACGAGATGCGCCAGCGCATCCATGCCCTGACCGGTGACAACGACACCGGCTATATCAACACCTTCCACGGGTTCTGCGTCTCAGTCCTTCAGGAAGACAGCTTTGCGGTGCAGTATCCGAAGAGCTTCCTGGTTCTGGACAATTCCGATATTGATGCGATGCTGCGAATCATTTATGAGGAACGCGGTCTGACCCTACGCGATATGACCTTCTCCAACGCGCGGGATATGATCGAAATCCAGAAACTGTTTAAACGCCCGGAATGCTATCTCGACCTGATTTCCATGTCGCCGGACGCTCTGCTGGAGAAATACCGCGCGGCGACCGGAGCTGACGATATCATCTTCTACGGTTATCTGTACCAGCAGAAAAAATGCTTCGGCCTGGACTATAATGATCTGATCAAATTCACGCTGTATATTTTTGAACAGAATGAAGAGATCCGCCTGAAGTGGCAGCAGCGCCTGGAGTACATCATGATCGACGAGTTCCAGGACATCGATATGCTGCAGTACAGGCTGATGGAGGTGCTTTGCGGCTACCACAAAAACCTCTTTATTGTCGGCGATCCGGACCAGACTATCTACACCTGGCGCGGGGCCGATGTGAAGTACCTGCTGGACTTTGACCGGCAGTTTCCCGGAACAAAGACCATCATGATGAACGACAATTACCGTTCGACTCCGCAGATCCTCTCCGCTGCAAACTCTTTGATTTCACGCAACAGAACCAGGATTCCGAAGGATCTGGTTCCTCAGCTTCCGGACGGGGAGACCGTCCTCTGCCATCATGCCGCTACGCCGGAGCAGGAAGCGGAGTGGATTGCCTTTCAGGTACAGCAGCTCTGTGATAGCGGCGTAGACGCACGGGATATCACGCTGCTGTACCGTGCCCACTATGTCACACGCACGCTGGAAGAAGTGCTTCAGAAGCGGAAGATTCCCTATACCATCTACAGCGGGGTGCAGTTTTTTGCCCGTGCTGAAATCAAGGACGCCCTGAGCTATCTGCGCATGGTCGTGTATCAGGACGATCTCTCGTTCCGAAGAGTTGCAAACGTGCCGAAACGGAACCTCGGTCAAAGCCGGATGAAACGGCTGGAACAGACTTCGGCGGAACAGGGATGCTCGCTGTATCAGGCGCTGCGCCTGCTTCTTGATGACGAGGACTTCAAACGCACCAAAGCTAGATCCTTTGTGACCCTGATTGACCGCTACGCGCAGGAGTATTCCGGCCGCCAGGTTTCGGAACTGCTGACGGCAATCCTGAACGAGAGCGGCTATGAGGAAATGCTGCGCACCGAAGGCAGCCAGGAACGTTTGGACAATCTGGCAGAGCTGAAGCAGTCCATCTACGAGTATGAGACAAGCTGTGGCGAGGAGGCAACGGCCGAACACTATCTCAGCCATGTAGCCCTCTTTACCAACCAGGACGCGGAAGGGCAGAGCTCAAAGCTGAAACTGATGACGGTCCATGCGGCTAAGGGTCTGGAGTTTCAGTATGTCTTCCTGTGCGGAATGAACGAGGGAGTTTTCCCCTCCGGGAAAGTGAGAACCTTGCCCGCTATGGAAGAGGAACGCCGCCTTGCTTTCGTGGCAATGACCCGCGCCGAAAAGCGCCTGTATCTATCGGAGAGTGAGGGCAGGGACCTCGACGGCTCACCCCGCTATCCTTCGCGATTTATCCTTGATATCAGCCCGGAACTGCTGGAGTACACGGCTCCGCCGCGCGAAGGTCTCATCCATGATGCCAGACAGGCCATAGCCGTCAGCGAAAGATTTCTCCCGGAGGAAGAACAGAAGGCGGTCTATGAAGTTGGCCAGCGGGTGAAACACGCCATTCTCGGTCTGGGATCCGTAACGGCTGTGGATACGGAAAAAGGAGCGTATCTCGTCAGGTTCGATACGCTGGAAACCCCGAGACGCATCTCCTTCCGGGTTAAACTGGAAAAGACCTCTGATTCCTGAGAATCAGAGGTCTTTTTTGGTGCGCGAGGCGGGACTTGAACCCGCACGTCCGGAGTGGACACTAGAACCTGAATCTAGCGAGTCTGCCAATTCCACCACTCGCGCGTCTTTTTTGAATGCTTCGCTATGATAGCACGCGGAAAATGCTTTGTCAAGAATTTTATTCCGCTTTTTGCGATGCCGGAGAACGGAATCATCTGGCAAATTGAAGGCGCTTGTGGTATGATGCGATAAGCAAAGTTCGGAGGTTATCCATGCCGGAATCCTTGTTTATTTGTCCCGCCTGCGGAGCTGCACTGGAGAGGGGCCCGCGCGTTTTCCGCTGCGCGAACGGGCACTGTTTTGATATCGCGAAAGAGGGATATGTGAATCTGCTCCCGGCAAACCGGCGCCATTCGAGCATGCCCGGTGACGACAGGGAAATGGTAAACGCCCGTACATCCTTTCTGAACGGAGGCTGGTACGCCCCGCTGAGAGACCGGCTTTGTGATGCGGCTGCCGGTTGGAAAGCGGAGCATCCGATCCTGCTGGACGCCGGGTGCGGCGAAGGCTATTATACTGCCGCACTGTGTGATGCGGTTGCTGAGAAAAGTGGACGCGTGTGCGGGATCGACCTCTCGAAAGCCGCGGTCAGGAGAGCGGCAAAACGCTGCCCGCAGGCGGAAATCGCCGTATCTTCGGTTTATCACATGCCCCTGGCAGATCATTCGGTTGATATTCTGGTCAACTGCTTCTCACCCATGGCGGAAGAGGAGTTCAGAAGGGTCCTGAAACCGGACGGCCTGTTCCTGTATGTGGTTCCCGGTCCCGGACATCTGTGGGAACTGAAGAAGATCCTCTACGATAGCCCGTATGAAAACGAACTGCGCGAGATAAAGTACGCCGGCTTTCAGGCCCTGCCGGAAATCCCCCTGAAATTCCAATTCCGTCTTCTTCACCGGGAAGACATCATGGCGCTGTTTCATATGACGCCGTATACCTGGAAAACGCCGAAAGACGGCGCGGATCGCCTGGCGGAGATTCGGGAACTGGAAGTCACTGCGGAATTCCGTATTCTGTGCTTCCAACGGGGCGGGAAAGAGCAAGGAAGTCATTGACGGGAATGACAGGGAACAGTATACTGGTCAAAACACGAAACAGAACCGCGTTTTCTATTGATAAGGACTCTCGGAAAACAGGTTTCAAATACTAAGGAAGAGTATTGTATGATCAAAGAGTTTCATGCCGGCAGTTGTGATGTTGCCGTAATCGGGGCGGGCCATGCGGGAATTGAGGCCGCCCTGGCGTCAGCGCGCCTCGGCATGGAAACCATTTGCTTTACGGTGAATCTGGACAGCGTCGGGAACATGCCCTGCAATCCCGCCATCGGCGGGACAGGGAAGGGGCACTTGGTGCGCGAACTGGACGCTCTGGGCGGAGAGATGGGAAGAGCCGCGGACAAGGCATGCATCCAGTACCGGATGCTGAACCAGGGGAAGGGCCCCGCCGTGCATTCCCTTCGGGCGCAGGCCGACCGCCGCCGTTATCAGGAAGTGATGAAGCACACCCTGGAACTGCAGGAGAACCTGCAGGTCAAGCAGGCGGAAGTGGTTTCCATTGAGGTGGAAGCACCCGGTCAGGAAAGTGAGAAAGAAGGCACTGTACCCCGGGTGTGCAGCGTGACCACAGCGACCGGCGCAAGATATCTCTGCCGTGCGGTGATCATTGCCACCGGGACCTATCTGGACTCCCGTACGATCGTCGGTGAGCTCCTGCGTCCCTCCGGCCCGGACGGACTTGCCCCCGCGATCCCGCTCTCTGACTGCCTCCGCGGTCTCGGACTGCCGCTGCGCCGGTTCAAAACCGGTACGCCTCCCCGCGTGAACGCCAGGAGCGTGGACTTTTCAAAAATGGAGCTCCAGGCCGGAGATGAGCATCCGGAGCCTTTTTCCTTCTCAACCGAACAGGCGCCTGAGAACCGGGCGGTCTGCTACCTGACTTGGACGAACGAGGAAACCCACCGGATCATCCGGGAAAACCTTGACCGCAGCCCCATTTATTCCGGTGTGATCGAGGGCGTTGGCCCGCGTTACTGCCCGAGCATCGAGACAAAGGTGATGACTTTCCCGGATAAGCTCCGCCATCAGCTGTTTGTAGAGCCGATGGGACTCAACACCGAAGAACTCTATATCCAGGGCTTTTCTTCCTCCATGCCCGAGGAGGTGCAGCTTCGCATGCTGCACACCGTTCCGGGACTGGAGCACGCCGAGATGACCCGCTGCGCCTACGCGATCGAATACGACTGTATCGACCCGACCGCGCTCCGCCCGACGCTGGAAACCAAGGCAGTTTCCGGCCTTTACGGAGCCGGACAGTTCAACGGTTCCTCCGGATACGAGGAAGCAGCCGTGCAGGGATTTGTCGCAGGGGTGAACGCCGCGAGAAAACTGCGGAATCAGAGCCCCTTTGTCCTGATGCGTTCCGAGGGTTATATCGGTACGCTGATCGACGACCTGGTTACCAAAGGAACAAACGAGCCGTACCGTATGATGACCTCACGCAGTGAGTACCGTCTTCTCCACAGGCAGGACAACGCCGACGAGCGACTCTGCGAAAAGGGATATGAGATCGGCCTCGTTTCCGAAGAACGGCTTCAGGAAGTCCGCCGGAAATACGCCGCCGTCGAAAAGGAACTCAGCCGTCTGGAGCATACGAACCTCGCTCCTTCCGAAGCGCTCAATGAACTGCTGACAGCCCGTGGTACGGCGGAGGTCAGCACCGGCTGCTCGCTTGCCGACCTCATTCGGCGTCCGCAGATTACCTATTCCGATGTCGGCCCGTTTGATCCGGAACGTCCGGAACTCCCAGCGGCTGTCACCGCCCAGGTTGAAATCCGGCTGAAATACGACGGGTATATCCGCCGTCAGCTGAAGCAGGTGGAGGAATTCCGCCGGATGGAGAACCGCCGGCTCCCGCCGGATCTGGACTATGAGAGCATCACCGGCCTCCGGCTTGAAGCGAGGGAAAAGCTCAAACGGATCCGGCCGGAGAATTTCGGGCAGGCCAGCCGCATTTCCGGCGTGTCGCCGGCGGATATCGCGGTTTTAATGATTGCGGTATCCTCCGAACGGGAGGCCGGGAAATGAACCAGCGGATCGACATCGATTCCCTGCGCAGCCGGCTGACCGACCGCTTCCCGCAGTGGACAAACTGGATTTCCCGGGTGCCCATTGAGGACGCGCCCACCCTGTGGCCTACAGACAACGACGGGCGCACGGTGTTTTACAACCCGCGGCTTATGTCCTATGTTACGGAGGACATCCAGGCGTTCTACCTTGCCCAGCAGCTGCTGCACCTGCGCTTTTCCCATACGGCCAGGGGAAAGGAACGGAACCGCGCGGCGTGGAAGCGCGCCAGCGATGCCGTGGTAAACCGGCTGCTCCGGGATGACGGATTCCAACTGCCGATGGACGCCACCCTGATTCCGGCCTCCGAAGGGCGCAGCGCGGAGGAACTTTACGAAATCATCCTCGCCACCACGGAACCGAACCTCCCGCCGGCCGCTCCCAAACCCGAAGAGGAGGAGAGCAGGGAAGCGGAAGCCAAAGGTTCCAAAGCCGGGAAGCACAGCGACGGCGGTCACCGCGGGATCGACGATCCGGGGCTTGCCAAGGCGGTTGCGGGTCTTTCCTCCCTGCTGGAACCCTGCCTGCAACTGGATTACGACTGGTTCCCGGGCGAAGTGGTGCGCGACGGCATGCTGCCCTACCAGTTCCGCGCGGTTCCCGTTGCCAATGCCGAGATCCTTCTCGATACAAGCGCCTCGGTCGACACCGATCTCCTGCGGGCCTTCGTCCGCGGCGTGAAGGCGCTCTTCCAGGAGAACGCCGTGATCCGCGTCGGCTGTTTTGACACGCGCTTCTACGGGTTCCATGAAATCCACAACGAGCATGACATCGATTCGCTCGACCTGCGCGGCGCGGGAGGGACTAATTTTACCGTAGCCGTGAATGCCTTTACGGGCGACGCGGAAAACCAGATTATTTTTACCGACGGATATGCCGAGATGCCGGAACAGAGCTGTGATGCGGTCTGGGTGGTGTACGGCGATTCGCCCATCCATCCGAAAGGCGGACGCGTGCTCTACGCCAAACCGCCTGAGGAAAAGGAAAAGTACGAAATCAATTTCCTGATCACATAATCAACCGGCGGGATTCCCTTTGTTTGCATTGTTCCGCCGGATACCCTGAACAGACCCCGGGAGGTACACCGTGAAAGCTATTTTTCTAACCCAGGATCAGATCATCGCGGAAGAGGGGAGTCCCCGGATTCCGTTTTTCAGCCTGGTCGGCGCATCAGCTCCTGCAACCGATCTTGCCCTGCTCACCGCGTCGGACGACGGCTTCCTGATGGAGCCGGGCGGGGGAATCAATTATTACCTCGCCGACGGCGGGTGCATCGACCGCTTCGGGCGCCCGAATCCCTGCTCGGTCTGCGCCGTCCGTCCGGCCATCCTTCTGGATCCGGGGGAGGAGTCCCTCCTGCAGCACCTGCGCGAGGAGGGCGAAGTCGCCACGGTTGAATACGGCTTTTTCCCGACCACGGTTCTTGACCGCAGCATGCGGGACCTCGCCGAGAAGAACCTGAGGGAGCACAGCCTCGCGGACACCGGACGGCACGTGACCATCATGGGGAAGCAGCATCCGGTATACCGCCTCGGCGCCAAACAGATCATCGTTGTCACTGTCGAAGACAGCGGCGCCAACGGGTTCATCACACTCTCCGACGGCACCGTGGTTTCCGAAGGCGAACTGGTGTTTCTGGAATTCCGCCCGGTACGCTGGCTCTATGACGCGAAGCTGCGCCTGCTTGTCAGCGGCATGGCTCTCTTTGCAGGCCTCAGCCGCTCCGAGACAGCGGCTTATCTGCAGGGACCGTTCCTTCGGGAACTGGCCCCCGACGTCGAGCCGGACCTGCCCGTTGACGCGGGCTTCAAAATGGTGCGCCACGACGAGCTCAGCCTGATCCGCGCCTATGTGGACGCGAATATCCCCGTCTTTATCCACGGCCTTTCCGGCGACGGCAAGAGCGACCGCGTCCGGCAGATCGACCCGCAGGCCCTGGATATTGAACTGGTCAACGAAACGCCGGAAACCATCAACGGCCGCGCCGTTTACAACGAAGCGAAAGACGAGATCATCGACATCAAGCCCGCCTGGCTGATCCGCCTGGAGCGCCTCTGCCGGAACGGAGAGCAGCATATCCTGTTCTTCGACGAGCTCACCAACGCGACCAAACAGACCCAGTCCGTCATCTTCAAGATCGTTCTGGAGCGCTTTGTCAACAACCGCTGGCCCCTTCCCGAGAGCGCGCGCATCGTCGCCGCCGGCAACGACCGAAGCGAGTCGAGTGCGTCCCATGATCTTGCTGAACCCCTGTTCGGGCGCTTTGCCCACATCTATATCCGCACGACGGTTGAAAACTGGATGCCCTGGGCTGTCCGCAGCCGCCTGAATCCCTATGTGATGGAGTTCCTCGCGAATAACGACCTGTACCTGCGCACCCCCTACACCGGTACGGAAGGCCATGCGGACCCGAGGCGCTGGGAAATGGTGTCAAAGGCCCTGGACGCGTCCGGGAACGACTTCTCCCTTCTCGAGCCTATCGTCGGCCGGGATCCTGCGGAAGCTTTTGTCCGCTTCTTCCGGGCCAGGCAGGAACTTGCGGCAGTCGGAAACTACAGTGACGAGGAGCTCGCGCGCTTCAGCATCGCACGCAAGTACCAGCTGGCTCAGCAGTGCCTGATCCTCTGCACCGGCACCACCGCCACGATTCTGAGCGACGCCGCAGAGATCAAGCTTTCGCCCCGTAAGCAGGAAGCGTTTGAACTGGTGCACCGTCTCGGACCGGAGTACGAGGCGTGGTTCCGCTATATGCTCGAACGCAAGCAGGCGTTTACCGCATCCGACCGGGTACGCCCGGCAGAACTGCACGGGGAGTCTTCCATTGAGGAACTCCCGGCGGAAGATCCCTGGGTGAATGCCTGAGCGGATCTGCTCAGTATTTTACATTTTGTTTACCCATACTCCGCAGCAGGGATTATAATAACCTCAGGAATAGAAAACCGCCGGGAGGAGAAACGGATTCCCTCTGCGGATCAAGTTAGGAGGAAGTCAGAATGAGTAAACGCGCACTGGTTGTGGAAGATGATCCCAATATCGCAGAACTGCTTCGGCTGTATTTGACGAAAGACGGCTTTGAGGTTATGATCGCATCCGACGGGAACAAGGCCGAGGCGGATTTCGATCTTTTCCAGCCCGACGTGATGCTGCTGGATCTGATGCTGCCGGGAAAGGACGGCTGGGAAGTCTGCCGGGATATTCGGAAGAAGTCTTCCACCCCGATCATCATGCTGACAGCGAAGGGTGAGACCAACGACAAGGTTTACGGGCTTGAGATCGGCGCCGACGACTATATCACCAAGCCTTTTGAAGTGAAGGAACTGCTTGCCCGCGTGCATGCGGTTGTCCGCCGCACGAGCCATGTCGGACCGCTTGACAAGAAGCTGACCTTTGACAAGCTTGTCATCAACCTGGATTCCTACGAGCTGGTAGTGGACGGGAAGAAGATTGACACGCCCCCGAAAGAAATGGAGCTGCTCTATCATCTTGCCTCCTCTCCGAACCGTGTGTTTACCCGCAACCAGCTGCTGGACGAAGTATGGGGCTTCGACTATTTCGGCGATTCCCGCACGGTCGACGTGCATATCAAGCGGCTTCGCGAGAAGCTTGAGGGCGTGTCGGACAAATGGAACCTGAAGACCGTCTGGGGCGTCGGATACAAATTTGAAGTAATCGAATAAGCGCTGCCTCCGGTTCAGCCGGGGTTTTGCCAGATCCTCCCGATACAGGAAACTCGAACCGGAATGAAACCGTTGTGTTTCCCTGATTTCGGGAGGTTTTATTTCATCTTCGGAAAAGAAAAAGGAGATCAGATCATGAAGGTGCTCCTGATTAACGGCAGTCCCAACGAACAGGGCTGCACAAACCGTGCCCTGACGGAAGTTGCGGAGGCGCTTCACAGAGAAGGCGTCGAAACAGAGATCTTTCATATCGGGAATCGTCCGGTTTGGGGCTGCAACGGCTGCAACGCGTGCGTAAAGCTTGGCCGATGCGTTCACGATGACGATCCTGCTAACAGCCTGATGGAACGCATGAAAGAGGCCGACGGCATTGTAATCGGTTCTCCCGTGTACTACTCCGGGGTAAACGGCGCGCTCTGCGCCATCCTCGACCGGGTTTTCTATGCCTGCGGGAGTCAGCTGACCGGAAAGCCAGCAGCCGCTGTAGTCAGCGCGAGAAGAAGCGGAACCACGGCCGCATTCCAGCGGCTGAACCAGTACTTCGCCATCAAGGAGATGCCGGTCGTCACGTCTCAGTACTGGAACAACGTGCACGGCTACACGGCAGAGGATGTGGAAAAAGACGCTGAAGGGCTTTCAGACCATGCGTACCCTTGCGAAAAACATGGCGTGGATGCTGAAGCTGATCGAAGCGGGGAAAACCGCGGAACTCCGGTTCCCGGAGGGAGAGGAACTGCTTTATACGGACTTCATCCGCTGATATCGCGGACAATCGATCCGCAAAAGACTTGAAGTCAGCTGATTCGTATGATAAACTGTTTCAAATATCTGATGGAACAGGCTTGACGGTACGGATGTCCCGGACTGCCTGGGAGGAAAGTACATGGAGAAGTTTCGCGCCTTCCTGAAGCGGAAGAATATAGTGATTTCCGGGAAGCGGTACGGGATTGACGCGCTTGGCGCCATGGCGCAGGGCCTGTTTTGCTCCCTGCTGATCGGGACAATCCTTCGAACGCTCGGCTCACAGCTCGGCCTTCCCATGTTCGTGGATATCGGCGCCTATGCAATGGCGGTCTCGGGCCCGGCAATGGCGGTGGCCATCGGCTATGCGCTGCAGGCGCCCCCCATGGTGCTCTTTTCACTCACGGCGGTCGGCTGGGCGGCAAACGCCGAAGGCGGCGCGGGCGGACCGCTTGCCGTGCTGCTCATTGCGATCATCGCAGCCGAAGTCGGGAAAGCGGTCAGCAAGGAAACAAAGATCGATCTTCTTGTGACTCCAGCAGTCACGATTATCACCGGCGTGGCGCTGGCAAAGCTGATAGCCCCTCCGATTGGAACCGCGGCTTCGGCTTTCGGCATCATCATCGACCGGGCCACCAAGCTGCAGCCTTTCTGGATGGGCATTGCGGTTTCAGTTCTGGTCGGGATCGCGCTGACCCTTCCGATTTCTTCCGCGGCGATCTGTTCGGTCCTTCAGCTTACGGGGCTTGCGGGCGGTGCCGCCGTGGCGGGCTGCTGCGCGCAGATGGTGGGCTTCGCAGTGATGAGCTTCCGTGAAAACCGCTGGGGCGGCCTGGTTTCCCAAGGACTCGGGACTTCCATGCTCCAGATGCCGAATATCATCCGCAATCCGAAAGTGTGGATTCCGCCGATTGTAACCTCAGCCATAACGGGGCCTATTGCGACGTGCCTGTTCCGCCTTGAGATGAACGGCACCCCGATTAACTCCGGAATGGGTACCTGCGGCCTCTGCGGCCAGATCGGCATCTGGACCGGCTGGCTGGAACCCAGTGCGGAAGCGGTTGCCAAGGGCGCTGTCGCCATCACACCGTCCGGTTTTGACTGGCTGGGAATGATCCTGATCTGCTTTGTCATTCCTGCGGTTCTCTGCCCGCTGCTGAACAGAATCTGCGGCAGAATCGGGTGGGTAAAGCCCGGAGACCTGAAACTGAACTGAAGCAAGCGGTTCCGATAAGTTCCCGTCGGGGAATCGATCGTCTCTTTCTTGACAGAACGGGAACTTGGGAAGTATAATAATAAAAGACACATTCAAAGTCCCGTTCACCTGACGGTAGGGGAGGTGCAGACGCAATGAAAATGACAGTTGACGCAACCGTTGACAACTTGAACAAAGTCCTGGCGTTCATCGATGAACAGCTGGAAGCGAATAATTGTCCGATGCGCGTCATGCTGGAAATTGATGTGGCGGCGGAAGAAATATTTGTAAACGTCGCCAGCTATGCGTATACTTCAGGGGTTGGATCTGTTGCCATTGAAGTAAACTTTGAAGATCATCCTAAAGCGGTGGCAATCAGGTTCATTGACAGCGGAATACCCTATAATCCCCTGGAAAAAGAAGACCCTGATGTTACCCTGCCGGCTGAAAAACGAGGTATCGGAGGTCTCGGCGTCTTCATGGTCAAAAAGAGCATGGACGAAGTAGCCTATGAATACAAGGACGGCAAAAATCACCTGACTATCCGCAAATTTTTTGACAGAAAGCATCTACCATTTATGACATCAGAAAAGGAGAAGAAAACATGCTGAACATTGTGAAATCTGGCGAGGGCGAAAAACTGGTCTGCGCACTGGAAGGAAGACTCGACACCACAACCGCACCGCAGCTGGAAGCGGAACTCAAAGGTGCCCTGGACGACGTGAAGGATCTGGTTCTGGATTTTGAGAAGCTGGAATACATCTCCTCAGCCGGGCTGCGCGTTCTGCTCGCAACCCAGAAAGTTATGAACCAGCAGGGAACAATGGTACTGAAGAACGTCAGCGATGTCATCAATGAAATCTTCGAAGTCACCGGCTTTACCGATATTCTGACCATCGAATAAAAAACCAGGCGAGGAGAATCATGCAAGAGGTCCAAGGATCTTGAAAAGCATTTTCATCAAAAACTTCGCGACGACTGCTCTGGTGCTGACGTTTTGTTTTCTGCTCCTGGCAGTCAGCTTTATCGGGATCGGCAGAACCTATCTGATCGAAGACTACAGGCGGGATATGATGAACTGCGCCAATGAAGTCAGCCGGACTGCTTCGGCTACGGCGCGCATGTCGTCACTTTCGGACTGGTCGCTTGGGATGGCCATCAGTACCATTGCGGGATCCACGGGAAATCATATCTTCATTACCGATTCCGACGGCGTGATCATCACCTGCTCCGACAGATATCCCCTGTGTGAGCATCTCGGAAGGCAGATCTCGGGAGAGATCATCAGTCAGATGGAATACGGAACGTTTGACGAGTTTACCACCCTTGATGATCTTTACCCCGAAAAGCGCTATGTCGCTGCCTGCCAGATTACTGCTATGACCGATGGCGAGGTCCTTGGCTACTGTTTTGTCAGCGCAGGGATCGGTACGATGCTTGGTACCTGGACCAATTATCTCTCCTGGTCTATCATTGCGCTTTCAGCCGTATCCCTGATTGCCCTGCTGATGGTGCTGGTATATTCCAGACGCATGGCACGTCCATTGGACGAGATTGCCGTGGCGTCCCGGAAGTTTGCCCGGGGGGACTTTTCTCCCCGTGTGCGCCAGACGCAGGACACCACCTACGAGATGGGCGCGCTCATCGATTCGTTTAACAAGATGGCGGACTCGCTCGAGCAGGCGGAAAACCGGCGCACGGAGTTCATTGCAAATATTTCGCATGAACTGCGCACGCCTATGACGACCATTGCGGGTTTTGCCGACGGCATTCTGGACGGGACGATCCCGCCCGAGAGCGAGCGTAAATACCTGGAATCGATCCGCGATGAAACCAGGCGCCTCTCGCGTCTGGTAAGGGATATGCTGGATGTGTCGCGGACGAGGTCCCAGGCAATGGACCTGTCGAACCGTACAGTCTTCGACCTGACGGAGCTCATTCTCCAGACTTTGCTGAGCTTTGAATCCCGCGCGGTGAAAAAGGACCTGGATGTCGACCCGCAGCTGCCGGATAGCCATATTATGGTTTTTGCCGACAAAGACGCCATTACCCGGGTCATCTACAATCTCCTGGATAATGCGGTAAAATTCGCGTCTCCGGGCAGCTGCCTGGTTCTGCGCCTGTATAAAGACAACAGCAAAGCATATGTAGCGGTGCGAGATTACGGAGAAACCATTCCGCCTGATGATCTGCCATATATTTTTGACCGCTTTCACAAGTCCGACCGCTCCCGAAGCCTGGACAAGGAAGGGGTTGGTCTCGGCCTGTATCTGGTCAAGACGATTATCAACGCGCATGACGAAGACATCGCCGTGCGCAGCGAGGACGGCATGACGGAGTTCGTGTTCACGCTTGCCCTTGCAGAGTCATCCCGGGCAGGGAGAGAATAAATCATTCATCGGAAAGTCCGGAAACGGTCTTTCCGTTGCATTTTTCAGCACATTCTGGATTGAGGCGTTCCTATGAATAACAACTGGTATGATACACAAAGCTGGTATGCCCCGTTGAACCCCGATCAGCAGGGCGAACCGGGCGTGTCGGAGAAAAAAGCAACTGCTGAGACAAAGGCGAAATCCGGCAGATCCGTAAGTAAGCGCAGAAAGACTAAGAAGAAAGGTTTGACGCCTGCAAAAATTGCAGGCCTGATTCTTCTCCTTCTTCTGGTGATCGCGGGTACTTCGATCGCATTCCGGCAGTTGGGTTCCGGCTCCGACGCGGTTTTATTCGACGACACCGGGGAAATCCCAGATGACCCGGAGTCGTTTTTCAAGCAGTATTATGAAGCTGTGGAAGGCGGAAGCATGAAAGTGAATGTTCCGGCGGTGGAAGTGCGGCCGGCGTTTACCATCGAAATGCAGCCCTCGGACGGGGAGGAGCTCAGCCTTCAGGATCTTTACGAACGCTGCGCCCCGACGATCGTTTCGATTTCCGCTTATCAGGAAGGCAAGATGGGATACAGCTGGGGATCCGGGGTAGTCATCTCAGGGGACGGACTGATTCTCACCAACTGCCATGTGCTTGATGACTGCGACAGCGCCGTTGTGACACTCCCCAACGGTATCGAATATGACGCGCTTCTGGTCGGCGCTGACGCGATCAGCGACGTGGCCCTCCTGAAAATCGAAGCGAGCGGGCTTTCAGTTGCGGAGCTGGGGGACAGCAACCAGCTTCGTGTCGGCGACCGGGTCGCCGCGATCGGAAATCCCCTCGGCGAGACCTTCCGGAACACGCTGACCGACGGCATCATCTCTGCCATTGAGCGCGGCATGAACTATGAAGGCCGCAGCATGACCCTCCTTCAGACCAATACCGCGATTAACGAAGGCAATTCCGGCGGCGCGCTCTTCAACCTGCAGGGGCAGGTCATCGGCATCACCAATATGAAGATGATGTCCAGCTACTCCAGCATCGAAGGCATAGGCTTTGCGATTCCGTCGTCAACGGTATGCACTGTGGTCAACGCCCTGGTCCGCGACGGAGAAGTCAAGGGGCGTCCGTCCATCGGCATCACCGTCGGGGCGATTCCCGATACGGCTAAAGAAAAATACACCCTTCCCGACGGACTTTATGTCATGGATGTCAGCGACGGGTCGGATGCCAAGGAAAAGGGAATCAAAAAGGGAGACGTGATTACTGCGGTGAACGGAACCCCGGTGACTACCACCAATGAGATCAGCGACATCAAGAATGCGCTGCAGGTCGGTGACACTATCGTGCTGACGGTTTGGAGAGACGGGGAATCCATGGATATTTCCGTGGTTCTGGTCGATACCAACAAGATTTACGGCTGATGGAAATAACGGTCATCCGCAGCAGGCGGAAGACGGTTGCCGTACAGGTCAGGCAGGACGGTACCGTTCTGGTCCGGGCTCCGAGGCTTATGCCGCGGTGGGAAATCCGCCGCTTTGTGGAGAGCCATCAGGACTGGATCGGAAAACAGTTACAAAAACAGGCGGCAGCACAGGCGCTGCGCAAAGATACCGAGCCGCTGAGCCAGCAGGAACTGAAAGAGCTTGCCGAGAAAGCCCGGCGCGATCTGACAATGCGCTGCGCTTTCTGGGCGGAAAAAGTAGGGGTAAGCTACGGCCGTATCAGCATCCGGCATCAGAAAAGCAGGTGGGGCAGCTGCTCCTCCAAAGGGAATCTGAACTTCAACTGCCTGCTGATGCTCGCTCCGGAATCTGTGCGGGATTATGTGGTGGTTCATGAGCTTTGCCACCGGAAACATATGAACCATTCTCCCGAATTCTGGCAGGCGGTGGAGCAGGCGATTCCCGGGTGGCGCAGTGCAAAAATCTGGCTGAAGCAGAACGGCGACGCGCTGATGCTCGAAAATCCCGTATAAAAGAGAGACCGGCAACTACACTCAGATCACAAAAAGAGGAGGCAGTGTCATGAAGTTCAAGATGGTACATGAAAACTACAACGTGCAGGATCTGCAGCGGTCGCTCGATTTCTATGAGGCGGCGCTGGGCCTGAAGGAAAAGCGGCGTAAAACAGCGGCGGACGGCTCCTTCATCATTGTATATGTCGGCAATGACGAAACCGATTTTGAACTGGAACTGACCTGGCTCCGCGACCACCCGGAAAAGTACGATATCGGGGAAGAGGAGTTCCATCTTGCCTTCAAAGTGGAAGAGTTCGACGAGGCGCACGCCCTTCATGAGAAGATGGGCTGCATCTGTTTTGAAAACCACAGCATGGGGATTTATTTCATTCAGGATCCCGACGGTTACTGGCTGGAAGTTATCCCGGCCAAGCGATAATACACAACACAGGACATGATAAAACCGGGCCCGATTTCGGGCCCGGTTTTATCATACGGTTAATCAAAACGTTAACGCGATGCGCTTATGCGAAGGGGTTCTCGGTGGGATAGGGCAGGCTCTTGGGCTGGTTGTAGCAGATGTCCTGCACGCCGAGGAACTTAAACACCTCAAACAGCGCCTTGCCGAAGTGGCCGAATGCCACCGCACCGTGGTGCGGATACCGCT
>JAFPWF010000020.1 GCA_017395085.1 Oscillospiraceae bacterium
GTCTGGTTGAGATGCGCTTTTTGCTGTTGATCCTGACAGTTCCTTTTGAGATATTCGATATTACCTGCTTCTCTCATTCCTGATTTTAAGGTTTATTCTCTTCCTGTCAAGATCTACTTGCATTTAGTTTTTCATTCAACCAAATCATTGCATTCTTGCACGCCTGAGCATATAATATTGGCAGTTCAACCTTGTATTTGCATGGGAGGTTCATGGTATGAAACGTCAAGTAAGAAGCTTTTTCGCTGTTCTCTGCGTGTTCGCAGTTTTGATGTCTCTTCCTGTTTTGGCTTTTGCAGATAACGAATCAACTGCAGCACAGAATGGATTGGAGGCCATCAAGTCAACGGGAGACCACAGATTTATTCAGCTTCCGAAAGAGAGCAGCTATCTGGAGGAATTCAAGACCCGGTACGTTGATTTTAGAGATGTACTGATTCCGACAGCCGACGGTCAAGCAGTGCAGATGTATGGTCCTTCCGCTCCTGTGGAGAGAGCGCCAAGTATGAAAGGCGGCCTGCAGATGCCGTTTGCATTCGAAGATTCAATGGTAACGGTCGTTGCCGAGCAGAACAAAATGTCCTGCATCCTGTACCGCAACAGCAACAACAAGCTGCGCGCAGGTTGGATCCGGGATATCTATCTCGGGGATGAGTATCTCGGCAGAACAGAGACCATCGGGACGGAAAACACTGCCACGAAAGGGAATATTGCCGAAGTGCCGATGACCTGGTCCGAGAAAGGCTTCCTGAAGAGCCCGCAGAAGTATACCGTCTTGGCAGAACCGGTTGAAAACTGTGTCGGCTTTACTCTGGAATATCAGATTATATCCGAAGGCACCGACAAGAGAGCTGCTTTGATGGGACCGCGTGTCGTCTACGTCAATGACGGGACAGACTGGGTCAAAATCGGCTCTTTTGAGTATCCGGATTTGGGCACCGTGCGGGTGCGCGTCAACCTGGACGAACCCATGAAGGTCACGGCAATCGGAACCATTGCCGACTGCAAACTGCCAAATACCTTCTTCTTCCGTCAGATCGCCTCGGATTTTGCAACCACGGACTGAAACCCGGATTTGCGAACAAAACAGATGAATCATAAAACAGCCGGCACCCAAAACGGTGCCGGCTGTATGTTTTGGCTCTTTAGAGACAAACAACCACCAGCTCGGCTGGTGGTGATAAAAGCTTATAGCAATAAAAATCCTCCAATGATAGGATAGTGAAGGTTCGCCAACCGCACTACGATCAAAGGAGGATTGTCATGAAAGATGACATAAACAGTTTATCGCACTCAAAGTGGAGATGCAAGTACCATATTGTGTTCGCACCAAAGTACCGGAGAAAAGAGATTTACGGAGATATCCGTAAGGATATCGGAGTAATACTACGGAAGCTTTGTGAACAGAAAAACGTGGAAATAATAGAGGCGGAATTATGTCCAGACCATATCCATATGTTGGTGAGTATTCCGCCGAATCTGAGTGTTGCACAGTTTGTAGGATATCTAAAAGGGAAAAGCGCCCTGATGATATTCGAGAGGCATGCAAATCTGAAGTACAAATACGGCAACAGACATTTTTGGTGCAGAGGCTACTATGTGGATACAGTAGGCAAGAATGAGAAAAAGATAGCTGAGTATATACGTGAGCAGTTGCAAAGCGTTATTATGGAAGACCAAATAAGTCTGAAAGAGTTCATCGACCCGTTTACGGGTGAGAAGAATAAGTAGGCATAAAACAGGCCGCTTTAGCGGCGGCCTGTGAATAACTATGCGATTGGAGAACTTTTTCATGCGTCTTGAGACGCTGCTGGCATCAGGCCCTTCTAGGGCCTTCACAAACCACGCGTTTTACGCGTGGTTTTGATTACGTATAAACTGGCAGGATCCGATACTGACTGCTCAGCGGAAGTACTGTACCGCGGCTTCAAACATGCGCAGGTCGTAGTTGCCCGGGACGTTACGGTAGAGACCGCGGCCGACTCGCTCGGCATGTCCCATCTTTCCGAATACCCTGCCGTCGGGCGAAGTAATGCCTTCAATGGCAGCGGCGGATCCGTTCGGGTTGTCCTGCACGTCCGCGCTGGCGTTCCCGCTGAGGTCCACATACTGCGTGGCGATCTGGCCGTTTTCGGCAAGTTTCCTTACCAGTGCGTTATCCGCCAGGAAGCGACCCTCGCCGTGTGAAATCGGCACGTGGAAAACCTGACCGACTTCCGTCAGGGCGAGCCATGGCGACTTGTTCGATGCGATCCTCGTCCGAACAATCCTGCTCTGATGCCGTGCAATGCGGTTGAAGGTAAGCGTCGGGCAGTCAGCGTCGGTATCAATGATGCGGCCACAGGGCACAAGACCAAGCTTGATAAGCGCCTGGAAGCCGTTGCAGATGCCGCACATCAGCCCGTCCCGCCGCTCCAGAAGGTCGGTGACTCCGTCTTTCACAGCCTGCGCGCGGAAGAATGCAGTGATGAACTTGCCGGATCCATCCGGCTCGTCGCCGCCGGAAAAGCCGCCGGGCAGGAACACCATCTGGCTCTCCTTCAGGCGTGCGGCAAACTCCTCGACGCTGCGGGCAATATCGTCGGAGCTCAGGTTCCGCACCACAAAGATTTCGGGCACACCGCCTGCGGCGGTCACGGCACGGGCACTGTCGATTTCACAGTTGGTACCGGGAAAGGCCGGAATCAGGACTCTTGGCTTCGGCGTACGCACAGCGGGAGCCGGACGCGCGGCGGTCTGGTTCCAGATAAAGTCATGCAGCACACCGCAGTCCTGCTCCACTTCGGAGGGGTAGACAGGTTCCAGCTTTGCTTCAGACAGGGACAGGAGCGCCCGGACGGACACCTCTTCCTTTCCGAAAGAGACAAAACCGTCATTCGTCACCGTACCGAGCAGATCCATTCGAATGCCTTCTGCCGGTACCGGGGCTTCACCCGTAAGCTCCAGCACAAAGCTGCCGCAATCTCGGCGGAAGAGCCCGTCTAAACCAATGCCTTCTTCAAAGCGGAAGCCCAGGCCGTTCCCGAAGCACATCTTCATGACGGCCTCGGCAGTACCGCCCGATCCGGGCGTATAACAGGCTGTGCAGCTGCCGGAGCGCTGCAATGCCGTGACCTGTGAGAACACATTCTTCAGGCTCCCGGGGTCCGGAAGACCGTCTTTGCCAGTCTGCGGCGAGAGACGGATCACGCGGTGCCCGGCCTCCTTGAACTCGGGGCTGACCGCCTCGCTGACCTTTCCTGTCGTGACGGCAAAGGACACCAGCGTCGGCGGTACATCGAGGTCTTCAAAACTGCCGCTCATCGAGTCTTTCCCGCCAATGGCGGCAACACCCAGGTCGAGCTGAGCCTCAAAAGCACCCAGAAGGGCGCTGAGCGGCACGCCCCAGCGCCGGCTGTCCTTGCCGAGCCGTTCAAAGTACTCCTGGAAGCTCAGGTAAACATCTTTAAATTCCGCACCGCTTGCCACCAGCTTGGAGATCGATTCCACCACGGCCAGATATGCGCCGCGGAAGGGACTTTTTGCCGAAACCATCGGGTCGAAGCCCCAGGACATGAAGGAACAGGTTTCGGTATCCCCTTGTTCTACGGGAATCTTCTGCACCATGGCCTGTACCGGCGTTTTCTGGTTGCGCCCGCCATAGGGCATCAGCACGCTTCCGGCCCCGATAGTCGAGTCAAAGCGGTCGGACAGCCCCTGACGCGAGCAGCACTGCAGACTTTCCGCCATGGCGTGCATTCTCGCGGCAAAGGAATCTTTCGCATCTGCAAGTGCGGGAAGATAATCCTTCAGTTCATTAGGCGCTTTCCCCGGAGCCGGATCAAACGCCATGCATACGGCGTCGGTATGCTTTTCGGCACCGTTGGTATCCAGAAACGCCCGGCTCAGGTCGACAATAGTCGCACCGTTCCAGTCCATGACCAGACGCGGTTCCGCCTGCACCTCAGCCACAGGGACGGCCTGCAGGTTTTCGGAAGCGGCAAGCTGCAGGAAGTCATCGACGTCTTCTGCCGCAACTACCACAGCCATGCGCTCCTGGCTCTCACTGATGGCGAGCTCCGTTCCGTCCAGACCCTCGTATTTCTTCGGCACGGCGTTCAGGTGGATCTTGAGCCCGTCTGCCAGTTCGCCGATGGCAACCGATACGCCGCCCGCACCGAAGTCGTTGCAGCGGCGGATCATTTTTGCGGCTGCGGGGTTGCGGAACAGCCGCTGCAGTTTGCGCTCTTCCGGGGCGTTGCCTTTCTGCACTTCAGCGCCGCATGTCTCCACGGAGTGTGCATCGTGTGCTTTGCTGGAGCCGGTCGCCCCGCCGATGCCGTCGCGCCCGGTGCTTCCGCCGAGCAGAATGACTATGTCACCGGGTACCGGCTGCTCGCGCTTTACGTTCTCAGCCGGGGCGGCGGCGACGACTGCGCCGATTTCCATGCGCTTTGCCGCATAACCGGGGTGATACAGTTCGTCGACAATACCGGTCGCCAGACCGATCTGGTTACCGTAGGAGGAATAGCCTGCGGCGGCACCCGTGCAGATCTTGCGCTGCGGGAGCTTCCCCGGCAGAGTCTCGCGGATGGGCTTCAGCGGATCGGCTGCGCCTGTCACACGCATGGCGCCGTACACGTAGGCGCGCCCGGAAAGCGGATCACGGATTGCTCCGCCGATGCAGGTAGCAGCTCCGCCGAAAGGTTCGATTTCCGTGGGATGGTTGTGGGTCTCGTTCTTAAACAGCAGCAGCCAGTCCTCCGTCGCGGATGGAGCGTCAGACGCGCTGGATTCCCTGTGTTCAACCTGAATCTTGACTGTGCAGGCGTTTATTTCCTCGGACTCATCCAGCTTCCGGAGTTTCCCTTCGGCTTTCAGTGCATTTGCGGCAATGGTGCCCAGGTCCATCAGGCAGACGGGCTTCGCCTCGCGCCCAAGTGCCCTGCGCGTCTGCAGGTAGCGTTGCCAGGCGGCCTCCGTCCGTTTGTCTTCAAAGCTGACATGGTCGAGAATGGTATGGAAGGTCGTATGCCTGCAGTGATCCGACCAGTAGGTATCAAGCACGCGGATCTCGGTGATCGTCGGATCTCTGTTCTCACTGCAGAAGTACTCCTGCGTGCATTGAAGGTCTGCCTCATCCATGGCGAGACCCATCTCCTTCAGGAAGCGTGCACGAGCATCCGAGTCAAAATTCCGAAAGCCCTCCACGGTTCTGACGGAAGTCGGAACTTCGTAATTGGTTTCCAGCGTCTGCGGGAGTTCCATGGCAGCCTCGCGGGCTTCCACGGGGTTGATGACATATTTTTTGATCTCGACCAGTTCCTCTGCGGTGAGTGTGCCATACAGCGCGTACACCTTTGCCGAACGCACCGTCGGGCGGTTGCCCTGCGAGAGGATCTGAATACACTGGGCGGCAGAATCCGCCCGCTGGTCGAACTGCCCGGGCAGATACTCCACCGCAAAGACGGCGGTTGCTTCTTCACCGGTCTGCGACAGCACCTGAGCGGAGCTGTCTTCGCCGACGGAGAGACCGGCATCTTCCAGGGTTCCGTACGTGTTGTCCAGCTGCGGCTCGGAAAACACGGTTTTCACTGCATATCGGAACAGATCATCACTCAGGCCTTCGGCATCATACCGATTCAGAATACGCACACGGCTGATGCCTTCCAGTTCCAACAGCTTCCGCAGGTCATTTTCAATCGCACGGGCTTCCTGATCCAGCCCGGGCTTTTTTTCTACGTAGATTCGGTAAACCATACTGTCCTCCGAATTGTTTTGTCTTCCGTTTTACTGCGCGGCTGCTTTCAGCGCACGCTGGCCGATATCACTGCGGCAGTAGGCGTTTTCAAAGTGGACCTGTGCGGCAACGGCGTAGGCGTCACGGATGGCCTGTTCCAGACTGTCTGCTACTGCCGTGCAGCCAAGAACCCGCCCGCCGTTTGTGACCAGCAGTTCAGCCCCCCCGGTTTTGTCCTGCCTAGCAGGAATCAGCTTTGCCCCTGCCACATATACCGAATCGCACACAGCTTCCGGAATCTCCAGCGGGAAGCCTTTTTCATAGGCTTCCGGATAGCCGCGGGATGCCAGAATCACGCAGCAGGCGTGCCGGTCGGCAAAGCGCACTTCGGTTTCCGCAAGCCTGCCTTCCGTCACGGCCCGCATGACAGTGAACAGGTCACTTTCCAGCAGAGGCAGCACAACCTGGGTTTCCGGATCGCCGAAGCGGCAGTTGTACTCGATGACTTTCGGCCCGTCTTTTGTCAGCATCAGGCCAAAGTATAGGCAACCGCGGAAGGTTCTGCCCTCAGCGTTCATTGCCTCCATTGTCGGGAGAAAGATCTCCTTCATGCAGCGCTCAGCGATTTCATCCGTATAATACGGGTTCGGCGCAACGGTTCCCATTCCGCCGGTGTTCAGTCCACCATCATTGTCCAGTGCACGTTTGTGATCCATGCTCGACACCATCGGGACCATCGTCTTCCCATCCGTAAAAGAAAGCACCGAGACTTCCGGCCCCTCCAGAAATTCCTCAATGACCACGCGTTCGCCGCTCGCACCGAACTTTTTGCCCTGCATCATTTCGGTCACGGCCTCTACGGCCTCTTCACGGGTCTGGGCGATGATCACGCCTTTCCCCAGAGCGAGTCCGTCTGCCTTGACGACGGTCGGAATCGGTGCATTTTCCAAGTATCCGAGCGCCTCATCCAGATCACTGAAGGTCTCGTACGCGGCTGTCGGAATCCCGTATTTTTTCATCAGGTTCTTGGCAAACACCTTGCTGCCCTCGATGATCGCAGCGTTTGCCCGCGGCCCGAAGCAGGGGACACCGACGGCTTCCAGTGCGTCGACACAGCCGAGAACCAGCGGATCGTCGGGTGTGACGACTGCGTAGTCGATCTTTTGTTCCTGTGCAAAAGCGGTGATGGCGGGGATATCCTTTGCCCCGATCGGAACGCAGACTGCGTCCCGGGCAATGCCGCCGTTTCCGGGCAGCGCGTAAAGCTCAGTGATTTCAGGATTTTCTTTCAGTTTCCGTATGACGGCGTGTTCGCGCCCGCCGCCGCCGACAACCAGTACTTTCATGAGTTTCCTCCGTATAATCAGCAATCAGAAACGGAATGCCGCACTGGCGACTGCACCGGTGCGCTTGAAAAATGCATCAGTGGTGGAACAGACGCATGCCCGTAAATGCCATGACCATATGATATCGGTTCGCTGTCTCGATGACGTGGTCGTCCCGGATGGAACCTCCAGGCTCAGCGACGTACTGCACGCCGGACTTTCTGGCACGCTCAATATTGTCGCCGAAGGGGAAAAAGGCATCGGAACCGATGCTGACGCCGCTCTGTGCCGCGATCCAGGCCTTTTTCTCTGCAGCGGTCAGCGGTTCGGGCCGGACGGCGAAGGTCTGCTGCCAGGCACCCTCAGCCAGAATGTCGTCGCACTCGTCGGAAAGATAGATGTCGATGGCATTATCGCGGTCAGGCCGGCGGATACCCTCGACGAATTGCAGGGCAAGCACTTTCGGGTGCTGGCGCAGAAGCCAGTTGTCTGCCTTCTGTCCGGCCAGCCGCGTGCAGTGGATGCGGCTCTGCTGCCCGGCACCGACGCCCACAGTCTGCCCGTCCTTGACGTAGCAGACGGAGTTCGACTGCGTGTATTTCAGCGTAATCAGGGAAATCACCAGGTCTCGCGCGGCGGCTTCCGGAAGATCCCGGTTTTCCGTCACGATGTTCTGCAGCAGAGAGGCGTCGATTTTAAAGTTGTTGTGACCCTGCTCAAAGGTCACGCCGAACACATCCTTGCACTCCTGCTCGGCCGGCACATAGTTCGGGTCAATCTGCACCACGTTGTACTTGCCCTTTTTCTTGGTTTTCAGGATCTCCAGCGCCTCATCGGTATAGCCCGGGGCGATGATGCCGTCGGAGACCTCTGCCTGCAGATAGGCGGCTGTAGCCGCGTCACATACGTCGCTCAGCGCAGCCCAGTCGCCGTACGAGCAGAGCCGGTCGGCACCGCGGGCACGGATATAGGCGCAGGCAATAGGGGAAAGCTCTGCATGTTCTTCCACAAAGTAGATCTTTCGGTCGGTCTCGCTCAGCGGCAGGCCGACGGCCGCACCCGCAGGGGAAACATGCTTGAAGCTTGCCGCCGAGGGCAGGCCGGTGGCCTCCTTCAGCTCTTTGACCAGCTGCCAGGAATTCAGTGCATCCAGAAAGTTGATGTAACCGGGGCGCCCGTTCAGCACGGTGACCGGGAGTTCCGAACCGCCCTTCATGTAGATTTTGGCCGGCTTCTGATTCGGGTTGCAGCCGTATTTCAGTTCAAATTCTTTCATGTTTCAGTCCCCCAGATTTTTATTGAAGAGCCTGACTTCGCCGCCCACATTGGTATAAAGCGAGACCTTGTTGTCCGTGTTCAGAGCTTCCCAGACAGCTTCGGGTTCCGGCATGTCGACCTCCATCGGCTCGCCGCGAAAACTCGGCAGGGGATTGCCGGGACCCTCATAGGTGCTGAGGAAGTAACCCTTGCCTTCATCAGAACCTTCATAGCAGAAAAACTCGCGAAGGCAGCGTCCGTCGACGCACTTGAGGATCGAAAGCTCAAAACTTCCGTCTTTGTGCAGCACGGCCGAGATACGGGGCGTCCAGTTCGGCTCGTCCGGCTCATATTCCCGGGTCATCAGCGCTGTGCGGAAATCACCGACATCGCGGATGGTGTCAGTCTGGTTGCCGTTGGTGACGATCAGGTTGCCTCCGCTGCAGCGCACCGGATGGTAAATGATCAGACTCGGATCACGAAGCTTCGCCGGATCAAAGGCTTCCGTGCGGATCCCGTCGTCGGTTTCCACAAAGATGCGGTTGCGGCTGTTCTCACTCCGGCCCATAATAAAATAGTAAACCCGGTCTTTTCCCACAGCGATTCCGCGGCCGGGATAGGGGTTGCTTCTGAGAAATTCCAGAAAGTCAGTCATGTGTTGATTACTCCTTTCGAAACCAGTTCCGCTGCCAGCGGCAGCAGAATCCATTCTGCCTGTTCCATCACACGTCTCTGCAGCACTTCGGGGCTGTCTCCGGGCAGGACCTCTACAGCCTTTTGTAGGATGATCTCCCCGCCGTCGGGGATTTCGTTGACAAAATGCACAGTGGCACCGGTAACCTTCACGCCGCGTTCCAGGGCTGCCTCGTGAACCTTTAGCCCGTAAAAGCCCTGCCCGCAGAAGGACGGGATCAGCGCCGGGTGCACGTTCAGAATCCGGCGCGGCCAGCGGGCGGTGAAATCCGCGTTCAGAATCCGCATGAACCCCGCCAGGATGATGAGGTCGATACCGCGCTCTTCCAGCGCGGCTTCCAATGCTTCTTCAAAGCCGTCGCGGGGCAGGATCAGTGTTTCGATCCCGGCCTTCGAGGCACGTTCCAGCGCATAAGCCCGCGGGTTGGTGGTGATTACTGCGCGGATCTCTCCGCTCTGCAGGATCCCGCTGCCCTGTGCGTCGATCAGCGCCTGCAGGTTGGTTCCGCCGCCGGACACAAGCACGGCAATTTTTGCTTTTTTCTGTTGTTCCATCATATGCCTTCCTGCATTACATGCTGCTCAGCAGATGGCGACAGGCTCGTCGCTTTGCGTAACTTCCCCGAGGATTACGGCGTCCGGCAGATTCTCCAAAATCGCATCGACACGTTCCGCTGCGACGACAAGACTCATGCCGATACCCATGTTGAAGGTGTTGAACATATCCCGCTCCGGGATCTTTCCCTTTTCCAGTATCAGCCGGAAGATCGGCTGAACCGGAACGGCGGCCTTCTCAACCTTTACGCCAAGGCCTGCGGGAAGACAGCGCGGGATGTTCTCGTAGAATCCGCCGCCGGTGATGTGGCTGATGCCGTGGATGCCGCCGGTTTCAAGCGCGGCAAGCACGGGCTTCACATAGATGCGCGTGGGAGTCAGCAGCGCTTCGCCCAGCGGCATGCCGAGCTCCGGCACCGACGCGCCAAGATCGCAGTGCTCGGTATCAAAGACCTTGCGCACCAGGGAGTATCCGTTGGAATGAATGCCGGAAGAGGGAAGCCCCAGCAGCACGTCGCCGGCTTGAACGGCCTCCGGATCCAGTATTTTTTCACGGTCTACGATGCCCACGGAAAAGCCTGCCAGGTCGTAATCATCCGGGGCCATTGTCCCGGGGTGCTCGGCAGTCTCGCCGCCGATCAGCGCACAACCGGCCTGCACACAGCCTTCCGCCACACCGGAAACCAGATCAGCGACCTTCTGCGGGTCGTTCTTTCCGATGGCGATATAATCCAGAAAAAACAGTGGTTTGGCTCCGCAGCAGATGATGTCATTCACACACATGGCGACGCAGTCGATACCGACGGTGTTGTGAACGCCCATCAGCTGTGCGATACGCTGCTTAGTGCCGACACCGTCAGTGCCGGAGACCAGCACGGGTTCCTTCAGCCCGGCGAGATCCGGCGCAAACAGCCCGCCGAAGCCTCCGATGCCAGAAACCACGCCGGGAATGACAGTTCTTGCCACATGCGGCTTCATCAACCGTACGCCTTCATACCCGGCTTCGATGTTGACGCCCGCAGCGGCGTAGGAAGCGGAATGGGATCCCTGCATATTGATTATCCTCGTCTCTTCAGATTCAGAGTGAATGGTTCATTCTTCAGTGCTGCCGGGCAGGCTCAGCCTTTCCCGTTCCAGCAATAGGTGCAAACTTTCTCCGGGTCAATGCCGATTGCCTCCAGCAAGCCCTCCAGCGACTGATACTCCAGCGAGTCGAAGCCCAGCTGCTTTGCAATGGCCTGCCGCAGGCACTGCCCGCGTTCGGTGTTCACGTCGGCGTATTCCTCCAGATGCTCCTGCCCCTCGTCGCCTTCCAGTTCCTGGATCGCACGCCGGGCCAACAGGTCCATGTCGGAATTCCCACGGGAGAAATTCAGATACTTGCACGCAAACATGATAGGTGGGCATGCGGAACGCATGTGCACCTCTCCGGCGCCGGACTCGTACAGGAATTCCACGGTGCCCTGCAGCTGCGTGCCGCGGACAATCGAGTCGTCCACAAACAGAAGCTTCTTGCCCTCAATCAGTTCGGGGACCGGGATCTGTTTCATCTTGGCGACCTGGTCGCGCACATCCTGGTTGGCCGGCATAAAAGAGCGCGGCCAGGTGGGCGTATACTTCACGAACGGACGTGCAAAAGGCTTGCCGCTGCGGTTAGCGTAACCGATGGCATGCGGGATTCCGGAATCCGGAACGCCCGCCACAAAGTCCACCTTCGGCAGGTTCCCGCGCATGATCTCGTCACGGGCCATGATCTCCCCGTTTCGGTAGCGCATGACCTCCACATTCATACCCTCGTAGTTGGAGTTGGGATAGCCGTAATAAGTCCAGAGGAAGGCGCAGATTTTCAGGTCTTCCCCCGGCGGGGAGAGGGTTTCGTACCCGTCGGCAGTGATCCGCACGACCTCGGCCGGACCAAGCTCATACACAACGGAATATTCGAGCTTCTCCGCGGCAAAAGACTCAAAACTGACGCAATAGCCCTCATGATTCTTCCCAATGACCACAGGAAGCCGCCCATGCTCGTCCCTCGCGGCCAGAATGCTCCCGTCGCTCAGCATCAGCAGCACTGTCATCGAACCGTCGATGATCTGCTGCATGTGACGGATGCCTTCCACAAAGCTGTCCCGCTCATTGATGAGCGCGGCAACCAGCTCCGTGCAGTTGACCTTGCCGGAGCTCATGGCCTGGAACTGATGCCCGTGATCGGAAAAATACGTGTCGATCAGCTGCTCGTCATTGTTGATCTGCCCGACGGTCGTGATGGCGTACAGCCCCAGGTGAGAGCGGACCAGCAACGGCTGCGGGTCGGAATCGCTGATGCAGCCGAAGCCGCTCGTACCGGCATGAAAGCCCGGGAGATCCTTTTCAAACTTGGTTCGGAAAGGGGAGTTAGAGATGGAATGGATCTGCCGGGAAAAACCGTTTTCCGCGCTCCAGATCGCCATACCGGCGTTCCGCGTGCCGAGGTGGCTGTGGTAGTCCGTGCCGAAAAACACGTCCAGAGTCACATCGCGCCGCGAAACGGCGCCGAAAAACCCACCCATCAGGCAAAGAAAAGCTCGGACAGCGTCATCGGGTCAATGTACTTGCCGTCCTTGTAAACACGCATATTGCCGGAAGCAATCTCGTCTATCAGCATGACCTTGCCGTCGGCATCGTAGCCGTACTCGAACTTGATGTCATACAGCACCATACCGCGCACGGCCATCTCATCGGCAACGATTCTGGTGATCTGCTGGGTCATCTCGCGGATGGCATCGTACTGCTCTTCGGTCATGACGCCGAGCACCACCAGACCGTCCTTGGTGACCAGGGGGTCGCCCTTCTCGTCATTCTTGAAGGTCATCTCCACATAGGCAGGCAGGTCCGCGCCTTCTTCCACATAGTCGCTGTAGCGGCGGTAGAAAGAGCCGACCGCCTTGTAGCGGCAGATGACTTCAAGCCCCTTGCCGAATACTTTCGCGGGGAGCACTTCCATGGTGGTGTCGTTCAGGTCAGCGCTGATAAAGTGGGTCCGGATGCCGGCGGCATTGATCTTTTCAAAGAAGTAAATGGACATGCGCAGGTTGACGTCTCCTACGCCTTCAATCGTCAGGCCGATCGAGTTTTCACCCGGGTCAAACACACCGTCCTTGCCGGTGCAGTCGTCCTTGAACTTCAGCAGATAGTTGCCGTTTTCCAGGGCGTAAACGTTTTTAGTTTTCCCGGTGTAAACAAGTTTCTTTTCCATTGTGAATTCTCTCCTTTATCTGAAATAAATAGTAAACTGATTCAGAGGCGCTCCGTAATAGAAGCGTCTTTTGCGAGGACTGCGGCCGTGTCTGCCTCGCGTTTGCACTGGAGGCGGCCGGCAAGCGCTTCGTCCGAGACAGCAATGATTTCCGCAGCAAGCAGAGCCGCGTTTGCGCCGTTGCCTACCCCGACGGTTGCAACCGGGATGCCGGATGGCATCTGTACGGTGCTGAGCAGGGCGTCCAGCCCGTCAAAGACAGGGCCTTTGCAAGGGATGCCGATAACGGGCAGCGTGGTGTTCGCCGCAAGGGCTCCGGCCAGATGTGCCGCCATACCGGCAGCAGCAATAATTACGCCAAAGCCGTCCGCACGGGCATTCAGAGAAAAAGCGCGTGCCTCCTCGGGGCTACGGTGCGCAGAAAAGACATGCGTTTCAAACGGAATTTCCAGTTCCCGCAGAACAGCGACAGCTTTCTGAATAACGGGCAGATCACTGTCGCTGCCCATAACAATACCGACTTTTTTCAAAACTGGTACCTCTCTTTCATGTTCTGCCAGAATACTCGTAACAGATGTTCCGCTTTCTTATCCCGCCTTGGTCTCGCAGTAAATGCAGCGGTAGACCTTGTTCACACGGTCGGTCAGGCGGAATACATGCTTCAGTTCCTGTTCGGTCGAAGTGATGCAGCGCGGGTTCTTGCAGAAGATCACATCGGTCAGCAGTTCGGGCATACCGATGCGCTTCTTTTCAACCAGCTTGCCGTCGCGGATGATGTTGATGCTGACGCCCGGGTCCACATACCCGATCACGTCCAGGTTCACAGGGATCTCGGAGTCGATCTTGATGATGTCCTTCTTCCCGAGCTTTTCACTGTGGGCGTTCTTGATGATGGCGACGGAACAGTCCAGCTTCCCGAGACCGAGCAGCTCGTAAAGTTCCATCCCGCGCCCGGCGGTGATGTGGTCGATGACAATGCCGTTTGAAATCGAGTCGATGTTCACAGCGTTCCGGCCTCCTTCAGCAGTTTCAGGATCAGTGCCATGCGCATATACTTTCCGTACAGCACCTGCTTGAAGTAGCATGCGCGCGGGTCGTCGTCGATCGCGACGCTGATCTCGTTGACCCTCGGCAGGGGATGCATGATGCAGAGGTCCTGCCTCGCGTTCCGGAGCTTCTCCGGCGTGAGAATGTAGCTGTCCTTCAGCCGGAGATAGTCCTCCTCGTTGAAGAATCGCTCACGCTGGACGCGCGTCATGTACAGAATGTCGAGCTCTGGCATGACGGCTTCCAGGTCAGTTGTCTGAATATAGGGGATGCCTGCCGACCGCAGCACACCCTTTTTGACATAGCTTGGCAGCTTGAGCTCTTCCGGCGAGATCAGGTACACCTTCAGCCCTGGGTAGCGGGACAGGGCGCTGATCAGCGAGTGTACCGTGCGGCCGAACTTCAGGTCTCCGCAGAAGCCGACGGTCAGGTTCTCGAAACCGCCCTTCTCGCGGTAGATGGTCAGCAGGTCGGCCAGGGTCTGCGTCGGGTGGTTGTGGCCGCCGTCGCCTGCATTGATGACAGGGATGCTCGCATTCATCGCGGCAACCAGCGGGGCGCCCTCTTTCGGATGCCGCATGGCGATGATGTCGGCGTAACAGCTGATGACTTTGGCAGTATCTGCAACGCTTTCGCCCTTGGCAGCTGAGGAGCTGTTGGCTTCCGAAAAGCCGATGACGTTTCCGCCTAGTTCATACATGGCTGCTTCAAAGCTGAGCCTTGTCCGGGTCGAGGGCTCGAAGAAGAGCGTTGCGAGCTTTTTGCCGCGGCAGACGTCACGGTAGGCCTCCGGCCTTTCGATGATGTCATTTGCGGTGTCGATCAGTTCCTGCAGTTCCTCAGGGCTGAAGTCCATGATGTCGATCAGGCTTCTCATATGCTCCTCCAGCTCTCATCATCCGGCCTGTCGCGGAAGGCAATCAGACGGCGTACATCCTCTTTGACAATGTAGCCTTCCTCGGCGGCAACCCGGGCTATCACATCAAAGTTCGTGAGACTGATGTTCTGCACCCCGGCTTCCCGCAGGCGTAAGGCACCCTTTTCCATCCCGTAAGTGAAGATGCTTGCCACACCGAGTACCTCGGCGCCGGCTTCCCGCAGGACGTTCACAACTTCCAGCACCGAGCCGCCTGTCGAAATCAGGTCTTCCACAACTACGACTTTCTGACCCGGCTCCAGCCGACCTTCAATCTGATTCTTTCTGCCGTGGTCCTTCGCACCGGATCGCACATAACCCATCGGCATGTTCAGCAGATGTGCCGCGATGGCGGCATGCGCAATCCCGGCTGTGGAGGTGCCCATCAGCACTTCGGCGTCCGGGTAGTATTCGCTGATGATCTCGGCGATTCCGCGCTCTACCTCGGCACGCACTTCCGGGGCGGTCAGGATAAGGCGGTTGTCGCAGTATACCGGGCTTTTGATCCCGCTTGCCCAGATGAAGGGTTCATCCGGCCGGAAGAAAACGGCGCGGATCTTCAGAAGGGCTCTGGCGGTCTGAACTTCACGTGAAGTCATAGGTTTGCTCCTTTCAGTTGGCGGCCCGAAGAATGGAAAAACCCGGCCTGCACAGACTTTCGTGCAGAAACCGGGAATCAGTAAAGCTTGCAAAGCGGCAGGGTGCAGTGGCACGGCAGGCCGGACTTACCTGCCCGCGGCAGGGGGAAACCGTCTTGCGGATTCGTCTGAGCCTTCCCGTCTGAAGCATCCTGTGTCCTCCGATGAAGAAAATAAAAAGCCTTGCCGGAAACGGCAAGGCGAAGAGGGAAATACCCTCCTGAAAGTCGCTTCTCTCTTGCCGATCTCACTGGGTCGCCTTAAAGACAAGCAGATTATAATCGGCGGGGCAAAGCTTTGTCAACTGGCGAAATCACCAAAGAAATCGGACCTTGACAGGGCGTTTTTTACCCTCGGTGAAAGCATCCATCTTTCACCCTCGCGGGGTCGCGGATTTTGGTCACATTCACAACAAATTGTGCACAGCTTTAGCGTGAGGTACAGGATATAGAAGAATCGCGGCCGCATTGCAGCCGCGATTCAGAATGCATGTTCTGTGTTTTGAGCGCTTATTCCGCGTCGGCCTCCGGGTCGGCCGCATCGCCTTCTGCCGGGGGAAGCTGGCTGGTGCAGCGCAGGTATGCGTCCCTGCATCCGAGACTGCCGAAGTGATAGCCTTCCAGATATTTGTCCGCCGCGGTTTTCAGGTTTTTCTCAACACCCTGCCCGTTCTCATAGGCGCGGCCGAGGGCCATCTTTGAGCGCTGCAGGCAATAGGGCTGGCTGAAAGCCGGCGCCTGTTCACCCTTTTCAAAGTACTCGACGGCGCCCTTGTAGTCCACCTCGGAGCCCCAGCCGTGATACAGCATGTCGGCGACCTTGTTGTAACAGTTGAAGTCGCCCATTTTGGCGCCCTTCTCGTAGCATGCCCGGGCTTTTTCGTAGTTCTGAGGCACGGCCAGACCGTCGCGGTAGAACTTGCCCCAGCGTCTCCAGGCGTAGATGTACTTCTGCTCAAGTGCGAGGTTAGCGTACATCTTGGCCAGCTCGTAGTTTTTCTCGACGCCTTCCCCGTTATAATAGTTGGATGCCATCACGAACTGCGCGCGTGCGTTACCGCCCCGGGCGCACTCTTCGTACAGGGCTGCGCTCTTTTTCATGTCGACGTTCAAACCGTAATGCCCGTGCCAGTACATGTTCGCCAGGTACAGCTTTGCCGGGACCGAGCCATCGTCGGCAAGCTCCTGAATCCTCTCGACAATGGGCTTGCAGAATTCTTCATCCGGCTCGTCCCAGGTTTCGCGCTTCTGGTCCTCCAGTTGCATCTCCAGCAGGTAGAACTCCGCATCGCGGTTCCCGAAGTACTGGGCAGTCTTGAAATAGTGCAGGGCCTTCTGCCGGTTGACGGCGCAGGGTCCGCCGAAGAGATAGGCCTGACCCAGCACAATGGCGTTTTCAGGCTGATAGCAGTCGGCGTATTTCTCCTGCCGCTCCTTGCTCAGCAGGGCTTTCATCTGCATGTTGACCTTTTCCGAGAAGTGGTTCCCGAAGCCTACCAGCGCCTGCCCCTGCGTATCGTCGACCGGGGTGTCGAACATGGACATCAGGCTGCTTTCAAACTGGCTGTCGGAACTGCGCAGATGCCAGAACAGGCTGTGATAGCGCTGCAGGATCATGTCAAGCTCGTCCGGCAGTTCCAGGTTCTCGAGCCAGATGGGCAGGATCTTCTTGTGAAGCCTTTTGGCGTATTCCACTTCGTCGATGCACCAGTCCGACTGAACCGAAGCCTCCGAGAGCAGGATGATGAAATAGCCGGATTCGCGGATGACCTCAACGATCTGCTTGCGGAACACTTCGCCCGGAGTCAGACCCCTGTCGAACCAGACGTCAAAGCCATCGTGCTTGGCGAGGAACGAATCGATTTTGTTGCAGGTGTCACGGTCTTTATGAGAATAACTGATAAAGATCTTCTTGGTTTCGCCCATGGCGCTTGCCCCTTTCTGAAATGCGGCACCCGTGAGGGTGCCGCATAAAAAAGCATATTGATCTTGTGCGGCGGGTCAGTCGGGAAGGATCCCGAGGAAGTTGTCGCCGTCTCCGGTGTTGACAACGGAACCGGCCGGGCCGTCGGGAACAATGACCATGGTGTTGCCGCTGCCGCCCACGACAACGGAGTTGCTGCTGCCGTAAGTGCCGGCGCTGACATACTCGTTCTTCACATAGCCGGCGACGCCGTTGATGATCACTTCGGTCCAGCCGTATTCGGAACCGATGATCTCAACGGGGGTACCGCTGTCATAGGTACCGAGCAGCCGGGCGCTGGCGCTGGGGCCTGCACGGAAGTTGACGTCATTGCCAATGATATAGCCGCGGACGCTGTTGGCCGGCTTGTTCACGCTGTCGGGCTTGATGGTCGAGGCAAACGCGGCAGCCGGGGAGTAGTTGTCATTGTTGGCGTTCGCATTGGCCGTTGCCGTCGGGCTCGGTGAAACGGTGGGCTGTGCGGTCGCGGTGGCGGACGAAGCGTCGGTTCCTTCAGGCGCCGTCACACTGACAGTTGGGGTAACCGAAGGCATCGGCATGGGCACGGTGGTTACGGCAACCGGTGGGACCGAAACCTCGGGGGTCGGAGTCGGAGTAGGAGAGGGAGGCGCAGTCTCGACGACGACTTCTTTGACGGTTTCATCGGTCGTGACTGTAGTAGTCTTCTGCCCGCAGGCCGCAAGCGAAAAAACCAGAACAAGAACCAGCAGGGCAACGCCTGCACGGCGGATGAAAGTTCTCATGGCTTCCTCCTGAAATGGAAAGAATGGGGACGTGGAATTCCTATATTCCCGGTACCGTACAGTATACGAGTTTTGCTCGAAATCGTCAAGCAAAAAGCGAAGAAATTCAAAAGAATTGAAGAATTCTTAATACTTTGCCCCCACATTTCCGAAAAATCGGCTTTTCATCGGGAGAAAACTGTGGTACCATAAATAGCTGCAAAACAGCCGGCCGCGGGAGAGCGGGCGCTTGGAAACCGGTGGAGGTTCGCATGATGAAACGGCATAAAAAACTGTACAGAGCTGCGCTTTCGGTCCTGATGCTGATCGCGCTGTTTGCCGGGCTGCCTTCGGCGCCTGCATCTGCCGATGCGGAGATGCGGCGTACGGTCATCGGTGCTGACCTGGACGAAACACAGATTGAAACCGTCTACCGCAGCTTCGGCATTGAGCGCGGCACGGTGCCGGAACTCCGCCTGACGAATGCCGAGGAGCGCGCCGCGCTGGCGGGTTCTCTGGACGAAGCCGTCATCGGCACGCGGGCAATCTCCTGCGTGTACTTTGAGCTTCTGCCGGAAGGGAGCGGACTGCTTGTCCGCACTGAGAATATCAGTTTCTGCACAGCCGAGATGTACCGCAACTCCCTGCGTACCGCCGGCATCAACGATGCAAAGCTGATCGTCGCGGCGCCCTTTTCCGTCAGCGGTACGGCGGCGATGGCCGGCGTATACAAAGCCTACGAGGACATGACTGGCGAGGCCCTGAATACCGAGGCAAAGACCGCCGGCACGCAGGAACTGACCATAACCGGCGAGCTTGCCGATGAACTCGGCAGCGACGATTCGGCTCAGTCCATCATCGGCGAATTGAAAGCCATGCTGAGCGAGACTGCAGGGATGACGGATGACGAGATCCGCGAAACCATCCGCGGGATTGCCGACGAGCATAACGTCCGGCTGACCGAAACGCAGGTGCAGCAGCTGCTGGACCTGTGCCGCGCGCTGGAAAAGCTGGATCCGGAAAGACTCTCACAGTCGGCCGAAGACGCCAAAAACACTCTGCAGAAGATGGAGGACGCGAAGGAAAAAGTCGGCGGTTTCCTGCAGACGGTAAAGCGCGCCTTCGAGTCGGTGAAGGGCCTGTTTGAAAAACTGGCGGAACTGACAGGCAGGAAATCATGAATTATGACCAGCTTCAAAAACTGAAAAGGCAATACGAGGAACTGCAGCAACGCCTGCAGGAGCCGGGAACCTGGCAGGACCCTGCCCTGTATGCCCGCCTGCAGAAAGAAACACAGGAACTGGCACCTCTTGCCGAAGCCTATGCCGCCTGGGAGCAGACAGCTGCAGAACTGCAGAGTCTCGAGGAGATGCGCCAGGATCCCGAATTCCGTGATCTCGCGCAGGAGGAAATCCGCAATCTGCAGCAGCGGCGCCTGGCTCAGGAGGAGGAACTGAAGCTCCTGCTTCTGCCGAAGGATCCGAATGACGGAAAGAACGTCATCATGGAAATCCGAGCGGGAGTCGGCGGCGAGGAGAGTGCTCTTTTTGCGTCCGACCTGTTCCGCATGTACTCCATGTACGCAGAACTCCGGCGCTGGAAAGTCGAGGTCGTAAACCTCAATGAGACCGAACTCGGAGGAATGAAGGAGATCAGTTTCGTGGTCGAGGGCGAAGGTGCGTGGTCCCGCCTGAAGTTCGAGGCGGGTGGCCACCGGGTCCAGCGTGTCCCGGTCACGGAATCGGGCGGGCGCATCCACACTTCGGCGGCCACGGTTGCCGTGCTGCCTCAGGTCGAAGAGGTGGACTTCCGCCTCGATATGAATGAACTGAGGATCGACACCTTCCGCTCTTCCGGCGCGGGCGGGCAGCATATCAACAAGACGGAAAGCGCCATCCGTGTCACGCATCTGCCCACCGGCCTGGTGGTCGAGTGTCAGGACGAACGCAGCCAGTATAAAAACAAGGACCGTGCCCTGCAGATTATGCGTGCCAAACTCTACGAGCGCGAGCAGGAAAAGCAGCAGGCGGCTATCGCAGCCGAGCGAAAGACCCAGATCGGGAGCGGCGACCGCAGCGACCGTGTCCGTACGTACAATTTCCCGCAGAACCGCGTCACCGACCACCGCCTGACCGGCGAGGTGCGCAGCTTCAATCTCGAGAGTATCATCAACGGAAATCTCGACCCGCTGCTGGATGCGCTAACCGCCATGGATCAGGCCCGAAAGCTTGCAGCCGGGGAGGCGAGGGAATGAAAACGCTTCTCATCGGCGGGGACATTACCCTCGCGGCAGAATTGCTCCGGGAAGGCGGCCTGGTTGCCGTACCGACCGAGACGGTATACGGCCTTGCCGGCAACGGTTTGGATGCTTCCGTGATCGAACGCATTTATGAGGTCAAAGGGCGGCCAGCCGTGAAGCCGATTTCCCTCATGGTGGCAAATTCCGATGCCATTGCGGACCTCTGTGAGACGGTGCCGCAGGCGGCGAGGGACCTGGCTGAACGATTCTGGCCGGGTCCGCTGACGCTGGTGCTGAAGGCAAAAGTCCATATCCCGGAGATCCTCCGTGCGGGCGGCGAAACCGTCGGCCTCCGGTGCCCGCGGCAGCAGCAGACTCTGCAGCTTCTGCAGGAACTCTCGTTCCCTCTGGCGGTGCCATCGGCAAATCCGTCCGGGCTGCCGAGTCCGAAAACAGCCGGCGAGGTGCTGCGATATTTTGACGGCGCCATTGAGGGCGTCATCGACGGAGGACCGTGCGAACTGGGGCTGGAATCAACCGTTCTGGACCTGAGCAGAACGCCTTACCGCATTCTGCGGCAGGGCTCGCTCCCGGCGGAAGAGATCACTGACGCCCTGGTCGAAGCCATGCAGATTGTCGGCATTACCGGCGGCAGCGGCAGCGGCAAGACCACGGTTCTCCAGGAGATGGAAAAGCGCGGCGCACTGATCATAGACGCCGACGCGGTCTATCATGAAATGCTGGAAACCGATGCGTTCCTGCTCTCCGACCTCCGGGAAGCCTTTCCGTCCGCGGTGAAGGAAACCGGCGTCGACCGCACAGTACTCGGCGGCATTGTCTTTCGCGATCCGGAAGCACTGAAATGCCTGAACAACGTCACACACAGCCACATCAGCCGGGAAATCCGTAACCGCCTGCGGGCCTGGGCCATGCAGGGCGGGACGCTGGCCGCCATCGACGCCATCGCGCTGCACAGCAGCGGCGCGTCATCCCTCTGTGACTGGACCCTCGCCGTGACGGCTCCCGGAGAAACCCGTATCCGCCGCATCATGGAGCGCGACGGCATCACCCGCGAAGCCGCGGTGCGCAGAATCTCCGCCCAGCTGCCCAATGAAGCATTTGAACAGCTCTGCGACGCCACGCTCTCCAATGACGGGGACCTTGCGGCACTGCAGGGACAATTGAACGATATTTTGGAGGAATTATGGAATCATGGAAGAAAACATGAGAGAAAACCTGTTCTTTGACCCGAAAAACGGCTACGACCGCATCGATACCGATGAGCGCCTCGCTGTCGAGGACTACTGCCGCGGGTACATGGACTTCCTGAACAATGCACGCACGGAGCGCGAAGCGGTCCGTTACGCCATCGCCGCCGCGAAGGAGAACGGCTTCCGCGAGTTCAAACCCGGTCAGAAACTTCAGCCCGGTGACCGCGTCTGGGTGAATAACCGCGGCAAGGCGCTGATGCTTGCCGTCATCGGCACCGAATCGCTTGACCACGGCGCAGTCATCGCCGGCGCACACGTCGACGCGCCACGCCTCGACCTGAAGCAGATCCCGCTCTATGAGCAGGATGAGCTTTGCTACCTGCGCACCCACTATTACGGCGGCATCAAAAAATACCAGTGGGTGACTGTTCCCCTCGAACTGCACGGCGTGGTTGCTCTCAAAAACGGCGAAGTCGTCGATGTCTGCATCGGCCGCGATCCCGGCGATCCGCGCTTTGTGATCACCGACCTTCTGCCGCATCTGGCCGCCGACCAGATGAAGAAGACGATGGCCGAAGGCATTACCGGCGAGGGCCTGAATCTGCTCATCGGCAGCGTCCCCTATGCCGACGAAGGCAAGGACCGAGTCAAACTCGCAATTCTCAGCCTCCTGAACGACTCGTACGGCATCACCGAGGAGGATTTCCTTTCTGCCGAACTGACTGCCGTACCCGCTTATGACGTCAGCGAGATCGGACTTGACCGGTCTCTGATCGGCGGCTACGGCCATGACGACCGTGTCTGCGCCTGGGCAGAGCTGCGCGCTCTCTTCGATGTTCAGGTCCCGCGCCGCACCTGCCTTTGCATCCTCGCCGATAAAGAGGAAACCGGCTCGGACGGCGTCAGCGGCATGCAGAGCGCTGCGTTCGACTGCTTTATGGAAGACCTGTGTGACACACAGGGCGCGGTTCTGCGCCGCTGCCTGGAGAACAGTTTCTGCCTGTCCGCCGATGTGACGGCCGCTTTCGACCCGCTTTATCCCGAGGTCTCGGAAAAGCGCAGCGAGTCCAAACTGAATTACGGTATGGCGATCTGCAAATTCACCGGCGCGCGGGGCAAGTCCTCGACCAGCGACGCCTCCGCAGAGATCGTTGCGTATCTCCGCAGCCTCTTCGACCGTGAGAAGGTCGTTTGGCAGCTGGCAGAAATGGGCAAGGTCGACCAGGGCGGCGGCGGTACCATCGCCAAGTACATGGCCAACCGCAACATCGACACCATTGATGCTGGCGTCCCGGTGCTGTGTATGCACGCCCCGTTTGAGATCGTCTCAAAGCTCGACTGCTACATGACCTACAAAGGCATCCTCGCTGCCTACCGCGACTGATTCCACAGGACAGAGAATGAAAAATGAACGGAACGCTCAGTTCAGCGTTCCGTTCATTTTTTCTTCCAGTATCCGGACTCGGTCGTTCAAGTCGCGGTGTTCCGGCTCCTGCAGCTGAGGGTCCTCTGTCAGCAGGCGCTCAGCGGCTTTCTTGGCGCGTAGCAGGGTCTCGGTTTCTGCCCCCAGATCTGCCAGGTGCATCTCAGGCAGACCATGCTGCCTCGACCCGAAGAAGTCGCCCGGGCCGCGAAGCCGCAGGTCCTCCTCGGCGATGCGGAATCCGTCTGCCGATTCGCACAGCACTTTCATCCTTGCCTGTACGTCGTCCGATTTGTTGTCCGTCACCAGCACGCAGTAGCTCTGATGCTTTCCGCGTCCGACACGCCCGCGCAGTTGGTGCAGCTGGCTCAGCCCGAAGCGCTCGGCATTCTCCACCAGCATCAGGGCGGCGTTCGGGATGTCTACGCCCACTTCGATGACGGTGGTGGCCACCAGCACATCGGTTTCTCCGCTCAGCATCTTCTGCATGGCGGTGCCCTTTTCGGCAGGCTTCATGCGGCCGTGAAGACAGTCGATGCGCAGTTCCGGCAGTTCTCCGCGGAGCTTCTGGGCATATTCCACAGCCGAGAGCAGGTTCTGCTCAGCGCCGTCCGCCGCCTGAAAGCCAGGCTCGCCATCAGAACCGGGCTCTGCCTCCTCCTCGACCTTCGGGCACACCACAAAGACCTGCCTGCCCTCCCCGCAGAGCTTCCGGATAAAAGCGAGCAGCCGCGTGTGGTAGCCGCTGTTCACGCAGAAGGTTTCAACCGGCTGCCTTCCGGGAGGCAGTTCGTCCAGAATCGACACGGAGAGATCTCCGTAAATAATCAGCGCCAGCGTCCTCGGGATCGGCGTAGCGGACATGACGTATACATGCGGCGGCAGCGCTTCCGTTCCCGAACGCGCGAGACGCGCCCTCTGGTCAACGCCGAAGCGGTGCTGCTCATCTGTTACGGCGAGGGCGAGCCGCGGATATTCCATTCCTTCGCTGAGCAGGGCGTGGGTCCCGACCACCAGGTCCAGTTCGCCGCGCTCCAGTGCCTCGCGTACCGCCCGCTTTTCCGCTGCGCGCTGGGAACCGGTCAGCAGCGCAATCCGGATCCCGAAGGGCGCCAGAAATTCGGACAGCGTGGCGTAGTGCTGCTCGGCAAGGATCTCCGTGGGTGCCATGAACAGGGACAGATAGCCGGCCTTGCTGGACTGCCAGATGAGCGCTGCGGCAACCAGCGTTTTGCCGCTTCCGACGTCGCCCTGCAGCAGACGGTTCATCTGCCGGCCGGAGCTTAGCTCTTCCGCTGCTTCCATGACGGCTTTCCGCTGCGCCGCGGTGGGCGAAAAAGGGAGCGCCGCATAGAAGGCTTCAAAATCCGCTGCCGGAATCCGGATGCCGTCCTGCGTGCTGCGCTGCCTGCTCCCGAGCGCACAGGAGAGCACGAACAGTTCCTCAAACACAAAGCGCCGCCGCGCCTGCTCCAGAGCCTGGATACTTTCAGGGAAATGGATGGCCTCGTAGGCGAAGGCGGCGTCCGCAAGCCGGAACTCCCTCCGCAGCGCATCCGGCAGCACCTCGGGCAGGCTGCTCAGGCAGCTGTCCAGCCCCTGGCGGACACTCTGGCGCACAAGCTTCTGCTGGAGCCCGCTGCGCAGCCCGTATACCGGGACGATGCGCCCCGTTACGGAGAGCGGCCCGGAAGCCTCTTCCGGCTCACAGGCCGGGTTCACCATGCTGCGGCGGCTCCCGTGCACTTCGACCCTGCCGTAGAATCGGTAGCTTCCGCCCCGGTGAATCTGGTTGCGCACATAGGGCTGGTTGAAGTAGGTGATCGTGATCTCACCGCTGTCGTCATACGCTCGGAAGCGCACCAGATCCAGCCCGCGCCGGATGCGGGATAGCCTCGGCTCATCCCCGCATATGACACAGATCGTGGCGGCCTCACCGTCTGACAGCAGACCCACGGGCCTTACGGTGCTGCGGTCCTCGTAGCGGCGCGGGAAGTACGAAATCAGGTCAAACAGAGAAAAGACGCCCAGCTTGTTCAAAGCCTGCGCCCTTTTCTCCCCGATGCCCTTAATCCGGCGGATGTCACCGCGTAAAGAATCGGATGTATTCATGTTTATTCCGCGTACCGGACCTTATACGCAGGCGCCTGCGCATTGGCGACAAAGTTGTCGATCAGTCCTTTGGTGCAGGTGATCCGATGGTCCTTGTTGATGAGAATCATTTCAAATCCGCCGTAGGCGCGCCAGTAGTTCAGCGCGCGGGATTCGCCCAGCACGAACATCGCGGTCGAAAGCGCGTCGGCCATCGTGCCGTCTTCACAGATGATGGTGACCGAGAGCAGGCCGTTGCTGGTCGGGCCGGCTGTCTGGGGGTTAATGATGTGGTGATAAGTGTTTCCGTCAAACTCGAAGTAACGCTGGTAGCTGCCGCTGGTAACGACCGCCATTTCTCCGACCTGAACGGTACCGACCCAGCCGGAGGTGTTGTTCGGATCCTGAATGGCGACGGTCCAGGGTTTGCCTTCCGGCCTCATCCCGAGCGTCTGGACGTTGCCGCCCAGGGAAACGATCCCGCTCTCGACCCCGGCCTGGCGCATGGCGGTGATGGCGTTTTCCGCAGCACAGCCCTTGGCGACAGATGCGAAGCTGATTTCGACCCGCGGTGGAAAGCTGACCGAATAAGAGCCGGTTGCCGGGTAACTGGTCAGAATCATTTCGTCATAGCCCTTCCGTACCAGCTGCGCGGAAAGCTCAATGTCTGTCGGCACGTAGTAGCGTCCGTCCACAAAACCCCAGAGCCTGACCACCGGGTAAATGCTGAGGTCCAGCGCTCCGTCGGACTGGTCGTAGACTGTTTTCGCGGTGCTGAGCATCTTGGCGATCTGCGGGCTGACCACTACGTTCGCACCGTTTGCATGGTTGATGGCGTAGGTGGTGCTGGTCGGCAGATCCGGGTCCAGCTGTGCATGCAGGGAATTGATAACGCTTGCGGCGGCATCCAGCCCTTCGGAAGCGTGCTTGCCATAGGCGGTCAGCGTCATGATGGTGTCCATGGCAAAGATCTGCTTCTGTTCCATCTTGCTGTCAGAGAAACCGCATGCGCACAGCGTCAGCAGTGCGCCAAGGCAAAGGAGAACGGCAAGAAAGCGTTTAAACGAGGTCTTTGTGTGATGCATAGAATTCATCATAATCCTTCAGCATGTATTTGAGAAGATTCGGGGTGTCCAGCTGATACGGGCACTTGGACGCGCAGGAGCGGCATCCGATGCAGTCCTCAATCTTGTGCATCTTTGCATACCACTCATCCGTCATGTACTGCTGCCAGGGGGAACGCCGCAGGAGCATGTTCATGCGCGCGCAGTTGCGGATTTCTATGCCCATCGGGCAGGGCATGCAGTAGCCGCAGCTTCGGCAGAAGCTCCCGGAGAGTTCCTCGCGCTCTTTGGCGATAAATGCTTCCATTTCCGCGTCGAGATCCGGATTCTCGTCTGCAAGCGCCAGCCACTGTTCCAACTGCTCCAGAGTCTGCATTCCCCACAGGGGAACCACGTTGTCGTACTGCTTCATGAAGGCATGGCACACGCGGGCGTTGGTGAGCATGCCGCCGGCAAGCCCCTTCATGGCAAGGTAGCCGACGTTGGCGGCTTTTGCCTTTTCGGCCAGGGCCAGGTCACGCTCGGAGGAGATATAGCTGAAAGGGAACTGCACGGTTTCAAAGTTCCCGGAGGCAATGCAGTCCTCCGCAATGTTCACCCGGTGCGAGGTCACGCCGATGTGGCGGATCCAGCCGCGCTTCTTCGCTTCCAGTGCACCTGCATAAGGGCCGTTCGGGTCTTCCGGATCCGGAACCTCAGCCACCTGATGAAACTGGAAGAGGTCAATATAATCGGTCTGCAGCATGCGCAGGCTGTTCTCAATGTGCTTCAGCACGCCTTCTTTGTCCTTCGCGGCGCTCTTGGTGGAAATTACCACGTCGCTCCGCACGTCGTGCAGCGCGATGCCGAGTTTTTCCTCACTGTCCGTATAGGCGTTTGCCGTGTCAAAGAAGCGGATGCCGCCCTCATAAGCGGCACGGATCAGCTTTACGGCATACTCTTTGGTGCAGCGCTGCAGCGGCAGGCAGCCCAGAGCGGGCTTCGTTGCGACCAGGCCGCTTTTTCCGAGTACTACGTTTTCCATACTTGAAACCCCTTTCCGGTATACGTTCGCGGAACCGACCAGAGTCGTTCCGGAATCTGAAATCGGGTCTTTACTTTGCGGGAATCATCTGCTATAATGCCATTTGCTCTTGGAATTATACCAAATCCCGGGGGCAAAGGCAATACGTTCTTTTATACCGATATGCGGCTGTAGCTCAGCTGGATAGAGTGCCAGACTCCGACTCTGGAGGTCGTGGGTTCGAATCCCGTCAGCCGTACCAAGATCCCGGAGGCCGTATGGGCTTCCGGGATTTTGAATACCGCAAAAGAACTGTTTTGATTCTATCCGAGAGAGCGAATGAAACAGGGAGAATGGAGAATCAGCACATGACGATGGAACTGCGAAAATGGTCGCCTGCGTTAAAACAGGAATTGATCGGCATCTGCAATGCCGTGGACCGGACCTTTCTCTCAAACCGCATGCCCTATCCTTACACCGAAGAAGCGGCCGACTGGTGGCTGGAGATGGTATCGGAACATGACGGGAAGGACGGCGTCTTCCGCGCCATCGTGGTGGACGGCAAAGTCGCGGGGAATATTTCGGTCGAGCAGAAAGCGGATGTATACAGCAGGGATGCAGAGATCGGATACCTGCTTCTGACGGATTACTGGTCAAAAGGAATCATGACCGAAGCAGTCCGGCAGATTTGCAAGCTCGCCTTTACCGAACTGGATATCATCCGGATCACCGGGCTGGTGTATGAGCCGAACATCGCGTCGCAGCGCGTGCTGGAAAAGAGCGGCTTTGTCAGAGAAGGCCTGCAGAAAAACGCCGTCTGGAAAGACGGCAGGGTTTATGGCCTGTGCCTGTACGGGAAATTGAAGCAGCAATAAATGCTGATGACCCTGCGCATTAATAGCTCTCAGCATAATGCAGTGCGCAGAAAGCGCTTGTGTTTCTCCCATCTGCATGATATGTTATTCAAAGGGTTCATACCAGTATTTCCGCAATTCACAGGGAGTGATCAAATTGAAAAAATCCGCAGTATACTTCACCGATTTCCACGCAACCCCCAATGAAACACTGCCCCAGAAGCTGCACCGCCTGATGAAGCGGGCAGGCTTTGAGGAGATCAGCTTTGCCGACCGCTTCACTGCCATCAAGATCCACTTCGGCGAGCTGGGCAATCTTGCCTATCTGCGCCCGCAGTATGCGAAGGTGGTTGCGGACTATGTGCGCGAGCTGGGCGGGAAGGTGTTCCTCACCGACTGCAACACGCTCTATGTCGGCAGCCGCAAGAATGCCCTCGACCATATGGACACTGCCTATCTCAACGGATTCTCCCCGCTTCAGACGGGTTGCCACGTCATCATCGCCGACGGTCTCAAAGGTACCGATGAGGCACTGGTGCCCATCAATCTTCCTCTCGTCAAAGAGGCCAAGATCGGGCAGGCGATCATGGACGCCGACATCGTCATTTCCCTGTCCCACTTCAAGGGCCATGAGGAGGCAGGTTTCGGCGGCGCCCTCAAGAATCTTGGCATGGGCAGCGGTTCCCGCTCAGGCAAGATGGAGCAGCACTGGGAAGGCAAGCCTGTAGTGGATCCGGAGCTCTGCATCGGCTGCGGCTCCTGCGTGCGCATCTGTGCGCACGGCGGCACCTCGGTTGTAAACGGGAAAGCAGGTATCGACCACAGCAAGTGCGTCGGCTGCGGCCGCTGCCTTGCGATCTGCCCCCGGGACGCCATCGAGCCCAGCAATGCAAATTCCACTGCGATCCTCTCACAAAAGATCGCCGAGTACGCCTATGCCGTGGTGAAGGACCGTCCGTCCTTCCACATCTCCCTGATCTGCGACGTCTCGCCTTTCTGCGACTGCCACGCCGAGAACGACATTCCCATCATCCCGGACATCGGCATGCTCGCGTCCTTTGACCCGGTGGCACTCGACCAGGCCTGCGTCGACCTGTGCAACAAAATGCCCGTCTGCGAGGGCAGCCGCCTGGATAAACATATCAAGCTCTTCTGGGAAGAAGACCCCAACCACGAGTATTTCCACCTGAACCATCCTGACGCCGAGTGGGAGGCCGGCCTCATTCATGCGGAAGAGATCGGCCTGGGCACCAGACAGTATGAATTGATCAAAATCTGACGGCTTTCCGCCCGATGCGAAACACTTTTCACCCGCCGGGAATGCATACGGTCTTGCTCGGGAGCACAAAATGGGGTAAACTGAATACAGAAGTGAATCGGAACAACAGAATTGACACAGAAGGAGAACACCATGGAAGATAAGAAAACCCTGCAGGACAATCAGCTGGATGAAGTGGCCGGCGGCGCGCTTGCCGACGACCCGAAGAGCGGCAAAAAGAGCCTGATCCGCTCCATGTACGACAGCGGAAGCGAGATAGAAATCGGTATGGAGAAGGAAATTGTCAAGATCGACGAGGTGATTGACAACCTGCTTCACCCGAAGAAATAACCCGGATATTAAAAATCAAAAGAGGCTGCCTCAAACAGGGGCAGCCTCTTTTTTGTTACGTATAGCAGAGTCCGGTTGTAAAAATGCAGGTCTGGCGAAAGTCTTACAGCATCTGCATCAGCGAAAAGAGCACATAGATCGAAGTGATGAAGATTGCGACCTGCGCGACGACGGAATGCTGAAGTTTGAAGACTTTCGTAAAAAATGTAAACGGGAAGAATGCCAGCAGAATGCTCAGCATCAGTGTAACGGTGAATCCGAGTTTTTCATACATCTCTCAATCACGATCCTCTTCTGAATGGTTCTCTTTCTGTCATTCTACCATCTTCGTTGCCTTCCTGCAACAGCTGATCCCTGATGCCGTTCCGCTTCAGCCGGCGTAAATCTCTGCGGGGACGCTGAACGCGCCGTCTTTGTATTCTGCCCGGTACACCGCGCAGTTGCCGATATGTTTCGACCAGTAGCCGCCCCGCGATTCCGGCGTCAGGTACTCGAGCGCGGCCTTCATGGCGATGGCGTGGGTGGAAACCAGGATGTTCTGATCCGGGTACAGCGGGGCAATCTTTTCCAGAAAGACTCCCAGCCGTTTTACCACATCGTCCAGCTGCTCCATGCCTGCCGGGGCGGGAGTGTGCGCAAAGTCCCGGAAGAAGGCCAGTACCTCCGGCGCGGGCGTCCTCAGGTCCATGCCCTCATAAGGGCCGTAGTCCATCTCAATGAGGCGGTCGTCGGCTTGCACGGGGAGGTCTTCGCCCGCAATCAGTTTTGCTGTCTGGATCGCCCGCAGCAGGGGACTGGAGAATACCGCGTCAAACCGGATGCCATTTGAACGGAAGAATTCCCCGGCGGCCGCGGCCTGAGCCACACCGGTTTCATCCATGGGGTGGTCGCTGCGCCCCTGCAGGCGCATCGCGCGGTTCTTTTCGGTCTGCCCGTGGCGGACAAAATAGACGGTCATCTGGAACTCTCCTTTCTCCGGCACTCCGCATGATCATTATAGATTATAGACAGAATCCTTCCAAAAGACAAGAGAACAAAAACGTGGGCTTCGGTATCCCGAGGCCCACGTTTTGCGGTTTTAATGGGAAGTAACGATCAGAAGAACTCGCCCGGGACCTCCAGCGTCAGGTCGCTGGTCGGGAAGCTGCAGCAGGGATGGATATAGCCGTAGTGCTTGTCCGCCCAGCGGCGCATCTCGTTCTCCTGCGGGATAAAGACCGTGCCCTCCAGAAGACGGGACCGGCACCAGCCGCACTCACCGGCACGGCAGCGGGACGGCGCCTTGATAGCGGCACGCTCGATGGCTACCAGCACGGGCTCATCAGCAGAAGCGGGGATGGTGCACTCCTGTGGACCCTGTTTTACCTTGATGCTGAACTGCTTGCCCTTGGCTTCCTGCGGGTAGCCTTCGCACTCCCACGGCGTCTTGGTGACGTCGATGAGCTTGCGGCGGAAGAGCCGCTCGGGCAGGCCGAGCTTTTCAATCTCGGGCTTGAGGAACTTGTACATGGCCTCGGGGCCGCAGAGATAGACGGAGTAAGGCTCTCCTTCCGGGGCGTATTTTTTGATGAGCTCGGCTGTGATGAAGCCGGTTTCAAAGCCGGCTTTCTCCTCTTCGGAGAGCACATGGACGACCTTGAACTTCGGGCAGATGCGCGCAATCTCATCCAGTTCGCCGCGGAAGAGAATGTTGTCCTCGTCGCGGGAACCGAACAGCAGCGTCAGGTTGAAGTCCTCCACACCGTCGGCAAGCGCCCGCGCCATGGACAGGAAGGGCGTAATGCCTGAGCCGCCGGCCAGACCGATGACGTTCTTTTCATCACGGAGTTTCTCGTAATAGAAGAATCCCTGCGGGCCGGAGGTGATGACGGTGTCGCCGGGCTTCTTCTCTGCCAGCAGGCGGTCGGCGACAAAGCCGCCGGGATTCGAGCGAACCGTGATGGCGTATTCTCCGTTCAGCGCCTCTTTCGGGGAGGAGCAGAGCGAGTAGGAACGTGTCACAAAACTCCCGTCCATGGGCAGCTTCAGCGAGATGTACTGGCCGGCACGGAAGTAGGGCAGGGGAGCGTCGTCGGCGCGTTTCAGCACAAAGGTCTTGGCCTGGGCACCGCCGCGGTCGATAATGCGGTCAATGACCAGCTCCAGGAAGTCCGGGTGCAGGGCCTTCGCATTTTCGTTGATTGCAAAGACGCCACTCACCTCGTTGGCAGGTGCTGCCTGAATGGCCTTTTCACGGACCTTCTTCATGTTCTTGAACTTGAGCATGTCGAACTTGCCGATCAGGCCGACTTTTATATTCAGATCAGGCATTACTTGTTCCCTCCTTCTTCACGCCATTTTTTCAGATCCATCAGTGCGTTCAGCGCCATCAGGCGGCCGCAGATCATGGATGCAGTGTAACCGTCGCTGCGCGGGCCGGCAGCGCCGACCGGGCGGAGACCTTTAATCGGGTAGTCGCTGCCGATCATCTGCATACGGGCCATCATGCCGTCCCAGTCACGGGCTTCGTAGCCGTACACGCCGCCTTCCGGCACTCCGAGGTAACGGGCAAAGGTCCAGGGAGAACCGATTTCGATCTCTTCGATGTGCCCGCTGAGATCGATGCCGAGCTTCTCTTTAAGGTTCTTGAGCATCTTGTCTACGCCCTTTTCCTTGAAGCGGAAGTAATCTTCCTGCTTCAGGTCATTCCAGTCAACGGGCGAGCCGAACGTGGTGAAAGCGCAAACGCAGGTTCCCGGAGGCGAGAATTCGGGGTTGGCGATGTTGTAGCAGTTGAAGATGGAGAAGTTGTTGTACTCCATTCCCTTCATGATGTTCGCGTATTCGGTTGGGGAGTCAGTCGTGCCGGGCAGGAAAATAGTGTAGTCATGGATGCCGAGCTCTTCAGGCGTGCAGTCCATGCAGAAGTATGCGGTGTACATTCTTCCGCCGATCTTGCGGTCGCGGGCGGTCGAAAGCTTCTTTTCACGCTCGGGGACCAGTTCTTTCGGCATCATTTTTCCGTAGATGATGTCGGGGTTAATGTTGGCCAGGACATAGTTGCATTCGATCGTGCCGAGGTTGGTCTTCACCCCGCAGCAGCGGTCGCCGTCGAAGAGGAACTCTTCGGCACGGCAGTTGAACCAGACCTCGCCGCCGAGTTCACGGAAGCGCTCGACCATGGAGGTGGACAGCTCGTGGGAGGTGTGCTTCAGAATATAGGCGCCGCGGGATGTATACTTGTGAACCATCGCGGCGTAGTGGATAAAAGCCAGATGCTCCATATCCACGCCCAGGTAGCTCCAGTAAGTCGAAAGGATATCCTGGCATTTCTTCGGCAGCTTCAGCGCGTCAAAAACCTTCTGGGTACTGTAAGCGCCGCAGCGCAGCATATCGGGGTATTCCGTCTGCAGCACCTTGGAATCCGGGTTGCCCTTCGAAGCCGTGATGTAGGCAATGCCGTCCAGCACCTCCTGGAAGAGATCAAAGAGCTTTGTCATCTTCTCACGGGAACCGGGGACATATTCCTCCATTTTGCCAATGAAGGCGTCGATTCCGGCCGGCATGGTCACATCCATCGGACTCCCGTCGCGGTAGGTGGAGACGCAGCGGAAGCATTCCCCGACTTCGATAAACTCGGCCTTCACTCCATACGCGGTCATCAGATCGCGAAGGTCGCCGGGGTTCTCAGCCGGACCGTAGTCGCATAACTCATGGAGAGATGGGTCGATCTCAAAACGGCCGCGGACAAAGCTGGTGGCTGCTCCGCCCGGCAGGTTGTGCTTTTCGATCAGCAGGGTTTTCATTCCGGCAAGCTGACATTGCAGCGCCGCGGACATTCCGGCGTTGCCGGCGCCTACGACGACGATGTCATATTTGGGCATTTGTACATTCCTCCTTTTGCGTTTGTAATAACCGGGGCCGGGCGGACCGGACTGTGCGCGATCCGCCCGTTTGCTTACTTTTTGCTGCGCGCGGCGAGCATCGCCTTGTAGGCGGCGAGTGCGTTCTGCAGGTCTTCGGTGCCGCAGCAGTAGGTGGACTGGGCCTGCTCAAACAGCGCACCCGCATGCAGCCCGCCCTCGTCGGTGAGGTTCACGCCCTTCTTGGCAAAGCGGACTGCCGCTGCGGGGCTGCGCGCGATGGTCTTGGCCATCTTCATGACGCGGGCTTCCAGTTCTTCCAGCGGGACGACGACTTCCACCAGGCCGATGCGCAGCGCTTCCTCCGCGCCGACTTCCTCGCCGGTCAGAATCATGCGCTTGGCCTGCCCGACGCCGACCAGCCTTGTCAGGCGCGAGGTTCCGCCCATGTCGGGCGACAGGCCGAGCTGGACTTCCGGCAGAGAGAAGCGCGCGTCCTCGGCAGCAACGCGGATGTCAGCCCCGAGAATAAATTCCACGCCGGATCCGGTGCAGAGACCCTGTACCGCCGCAATGACGGGATAGTTCTGCTCCTGCCAGAAGCCGTAGATCTTCTGCAGCCACGGAAGCTTCTCCAGCACGTAGGCGGAACTGACGCCCTGCAGGTAGTTCAAGTCGATGCCTGCGGAGAAGCACTTGCCGTTGGCCTTGATGATCAGGCAGCGGATCCCCTCGGTTTTCGCAATGACGTCTTCCACCTCGCCGAGCTCCACATAAAAGCCCGCTTCAAAAATGTTGTAGGGAGGACGGTTCAGCGTCAGCACGCCGACGCCCTTTTCCAGTGTGAACAGAAAGTATTTTCCTTCAAACATGTCTTTTCCTCCGTCTTTGTTCCGTACCGGAATTCCGCCGCGGTACTTACAGACCGTATTTCTCCTTGTACATCGCACTCAGTGCCTTGCGGTCGGCCTTGCCGGCTGCGGTGCGCGGCAGCTCTTCGATGAACTCGAAGGCGATGGGGATCTTGTAAGGCGCGAGGGACTGGCGCAGATACTTCTCCGCCTCCTCGGCGGTCATCTCTTCGCCTTCCTTGAGCACCGTGTACAGAACCGGCGCTTCGCCCTTCTTCGGGTGCATGATGCCGACGGCGCAGGCTTCCTTGACCTTGGGGTTGGCAAACATGGCTTCATCGATCTCACGCGGGAACACGTTGAAGCCGTTGACAATGATCATATCCTTTTTGCGGTCTTTGATGAAGATGAAGCCGTCCTCGTCCATCATGACGACGTCGGCGGTATAGAGCCAGCCGTCGCGGATGGTTGCCTCGGTGGCTTCGGGGTTGTCCCAGTACTTTTCCATGACCTGCGGGCCGCGGCAGATGAGTTCGCCCGTCTCGCCCAGAGGCACGGGAGTCTTGCCGTCGACCGCGTCTACCACCACGAGGTCGGTATCCGGCACGGCGACGCCGACGGAGCCTGCCTTGCGGACATGCATCGGGTTGATGGTCAGGATGTTCGAGGTTTCACTCATGCCGTAGCCTTCCACAATGGTGGCTCCGGTCTTGGCTTCCAGCTGCTCCATCACGGCGACCGGGCACGGAGCCGAGCCGCAGAAGATGCCCTTCAGCGAGGAAATGTCCGCCTCTCCGGCCTGAACCTGCGGGGTGTTCAGCAGGCCGATCAGCATCGCGGGGACCGCCGCAAAGATGTTGGGCTTGTTCTTGACAATCTCAGCCAGCAGGGCGTCCGGTGACGGTTTCGGCACGACGACAATGCTGCCGCCGATGGTCAGTGTGATGCCGACGTTGGCGTTGAAGCCGTAGACATGGTTCAGCGGAATGGCAGCCAGGGTCCTGACTTCCTCGCCGGGAACAAGGGTGAAGTTCCGGGTGGTCCAGATGGCGGTGCGGTAACCCATGGTGTAAACCATCTTGTTGGTCAGCACGCAGCCCTTGGGAATGCCCGTGGTGCCGCCGGTGTACTGCAGGCGGATGGGGTCGTCCATGGTGACTTCAATGTCGGGCTCGGTGTTCGGATGTGTGCCGACGAGGGCGTTGAAGTCATACAGGCCGTCTACCTGCGGCAGTTCCACAGCCCCGGAGGGAAGCTGGAAGGCGATGACGCGCTTCACCGCGCACTCGGGGTTCTGCAGCATGGCGATCGCCTTGGGGGCGAAGGCAGCCATGACCACAACGGTTTCGGCGCCGCTGTCATTGAACTGCCCGGTCAGCTCGGGTACGGTGTAGAGAGGGTTGGCCGGAACTTCGATGGCGCCGATCTTCCAAACGGCGTGCATCGCCAGCAGGTACTGCGGCACGTTGGGTGCCATGATCGCTACGCGGTCGCCCTTTTTGACGCCCAGGTCGAGGAACGCGTTCGCCAGCCGGCGCGCCACATCGTTGCAGTAGGCGTAGGGGAGTACGAGATCGCCCAGAATGGCGTAAGGCTTCTTCGGGTTGGTCTCCGCCCAGTGGTTGAACCACCATTTGCAGGGCTTGTCCTCATACTCGATCTTTTCCGGAATCTCCGCATCGTACTGTTTGCGCGCCAGTTCCGCATTCTTTTTGGCGACTTCGTCCAGTACTTTCAGGTATTCCTTGTCTTGCATGTTTTTACCTCCTTTTATGACTCTGGTATTTTTGATTGTTATCTAATCTGCCCGTCAAGGCAGTTCAGGTACTCGTTGACGCTGCGCTGCAGGCGGCGGAAGGCGCCTTCGGCGTCACCCGCGCGGATGTAGTCCAGGTAGCGCTTGGCCAGGTGCACGTTCGCTTCGGCACCGAACATGGCGATGGAGCGCAGCCAGAATTCCATGATGATGGGCCTGAACTCATTCAGCAGCAGAGGGAAAAACTCATTCCCGCTCCGTACACAGATCCCCCTGTGATACCGGAACAGGAGCTCGGCCAGGGCCGCGTCGCTGCGATCTTTCTTCTCTAAAAGGGCGTCGGCCTGCGCTAGGATGCCCTCCAGGAATGCAATATCCTCGTCGCTGTGCTTCTCGGCCAGGCGGCGGATTGCGGAGCCCTCAATGGCGATGCGGGCTTCCATGAAGCTGTGCGTCTGCTTCCTCGTCATGTTGCCGCCGTTCATCCGGATGAGCGCATTCAGCGTTTCCATGGTTCCGGTTTCCTCGTAATTGGCAACAACGGCTCCGCGCCGCGGCGTAACTTCCAGAAAGCCCTTCTGCACCAGTTCCGCAAGCCCGGCATGAATCATCGTTTTGCTGATGTGGGTTTCTTCCTGCAGCTGGCGCTCGGAGGGAAGGCTGTCTCCGACCTTCAGTTTGCCGGAGAGAATCTGCTCTTCCATCTTCCGTACAAAAAGCTCTTTTTTTGTAGGGATTTCAATAACGCCGATCTCCATATCATCCGGTTATGGTCCGACCAAAAGGCCGCCATCCTCCTTATCCTGTTGGTTCAGACATATTATGTAAATCTGTTTGAACAAATCACATCATTCCACGATGAGTATATACCATGTTGTGCAAAAGTGCAAGAGGAATTCATAAAAAATCGGAAGGAATTCGTCAATTCGACGGAATTGCATCTTGCATTGCCGTGAGGGCCATGCTATAATAAAAATGCTGGTCGGTCCAGCTGCTGCGTCAGCATGGGCCGAAATCCGGATTTGGTAGAAAACCCTCTGAATCTGTCGCTCCGGCGCGCTGTGCCCGGGGCAATGCGAAAGGAGTATTTATGGATAAAAGCATCAGAAAACTGGCGGTCATCGGCGCCGGCACGATGGGTGCCGCCATTGCGGCCTGCGGGGCGCGTGCCGGCCTGGACGTGGTCCTGATGGTCCGCGGCAAGGGCAGCGAGACCGGGCGGGACCGCGCTGCCAGGGCGGTCGACACCATATTAAAAAAGGGCGAGATGAAGGGCTCCGATGAAGCCCGGATCCGCGCAGGCGTCTTCTGCGCCGACATGCAGGCAGATGCAGGCGTACTGAAGGACTGTGACCTCATCATCGAGGCGGTTGCCGAAGATCTTGCCATCAAGCAGAGCACTGCGGCCTTCCTGTTTGAAAACGCGGGTGAAGAAGCGATTGTCGGCACGAACACCTCGAACATTTCCATCGCCTCCATTGCAGAAAACCTGCCCGAAGAGCAGCAGAAGCGCTTCCTCGGCATCCATTTCTTCAACCCCGTCCGCTACATGGACCTGGTGGAGATTATTTCCGGCGGAAAGACCGAAGAGGCGATTCTTCGGCGTGTCGAAACCCTGATGAACGACCGTTTCGGCAAAACGCCCATCCGCTGCAGAGACTCCGCCGGCTTCATCGCCAACCGCATCGGTTCCATGGCACTGACCTCCATCATGAACGCCACCGTTGATGCGGGTTATGGCTTTGCAGAGGCCGACGCCCTGACCGGCGATCTGATCTTCCGCCCCAAGCAGGGCGCATTCAAACTGCTGGATCTGGTTGGACTGGATATCAGCGTCCACACCGTGGACTATATGGCCGGCGCGGACATCCCGGACTATGAGAAGCCCTTCCGCAACCGGCCGGAGGTCCTGTATGACATTACCTCACGCGGCTACCTCGGAAACAAGACGGGTTCCGGCTTCTACTGCAAGCGCAAGGGCGCTAAGGGGACCGAGCGTTTTGTCTGGGACTACAACGCCCGGGAATATGTCCCGCTGTCCCGGCCTCAGCCGGCCTCGTTGGCCGAAGTGCGCGACAAGGCCGCGCGCCTTCGCACCCTCTTGGCAGGCGAATATCCCGAAACGCCTTTCCTCCGCCGGGTAGTGCTGGAACCGCTTTGGCTGGCCATGAAGAATGTGGACGAAATCAGCTACGACTTCCGTGATATTGACGCTGCCATGCGCGGCGGCTACAACTGGATCAAAGGCCCCTTCGAGCTGTGCGACCTGCTCGGGGCGAAGGAAGTCCTCGTCCTGATGGAACAGCAGGGGCTGGAGCCGCCCGCCTGGGCAAAGGAAAAGATCGAAAAGGACGGCGCTTTCTATGCGGGCGCGGCGCCCCGTGCGGCTGCGTATCTGCAGCTTACGGACAGCAGAGCCGTCGTCATGGAGAATAAAGACGCGGCGCTCTGCGACCTCGGAGACGGGGTAGCGCTCTTCACGCTGCGTACCAAGGCAAACACCTACACGACCCCGGCGGCCGAACTGATGCTTGCCGCGGCCGAGGAGGTTGAGCGGAGCGAAGCATTCCGGGCAATGGTGGTCTGCAACCCGGGCGCCAACCTCGGCGCAGGCGCAAACCTTTATGAGGTCGCCGGCGCCATTGAAGCCGGGCAGTTCGAGTTGCTCGAAAAGAGCGTGGAGGAATTCCAGCGGGCGAACCTCCGCCTGAAGTACCTCAAGAAGCCGGTCGTCGTTGCGGCAAAAGGCCAGGCTCTCGGAGGAAGCGCCGAACTGATGCTGCATGCCGGCTGCGTCGTTGCGCATCAGGAACTCTACGCCGGCCTGGTGGAAATGGGTGTAGGCCTCGTCCCCTCGGGCGGCGGCTGCGCTGAACTGCTCTTCCGCGCTACTGAAGGCCTGCAGTACGGGCAGATGGCCCGCATCATTTCGGAAATCGATGAACTGGTTCTGCCGATCGCGCAGGCCAAATACAGCATGAGCGCCGAGGAGGCCATGAAGAACCGCTACCTACGCCGGGGCGACCTGATCATCGCAAAGGCGGACGCGCTGCTCGGCCAGGCGAAGGCTACTGCCATCCGGCTGGCGGAAGCGGGCTGGCGGCCCCCGGTCAAGGGTACCGTTACCGCCGCAGGCGAGAGCGGCTACACCCACCTGATGGCGACGGTGAATGTGATGCTCTCCGGCCGGATGATGACGCCGTACGACGCTGTCATCGTCGAAAAGCTGGCGCGCATCTTCTCCGGCGGCGACGCGCTCGCCGGCGAGCAGATCACCGAAGAAGACGTGCTGCTGGAAGAGAGAAAAGCCTTTATGGATCTCTGCCATAACGAAAAGACGCTGGAACGCATCAAGGGCATGGTCGCAACGGGCAAGCCCGTGCGCAACTGAGGAGGGCTGAACATGGAACGCAAAAATGCTGTGATCGTCGCCTTCGGGCGCAGCGCCATCGCCAAGGCAATCAAGGGCAGCCTCCGCTACACGGGCTGCGTGGACTACGGCTCCCAGGTGCTGAAGGGCATCCTCGCCAAATATCCCGGCTTTGACCCGACCCTCGCGGAAGACCTCATTTGCGGCTGCGCCATTCCCGAGGCGGAGCAGGGCCTGAACATCGGGCGCCTCCTGGCCGACAGTTCCGGCTTCCCGCTGACCACCGCGGGCCAGACGGTAAACCGCTTCTGCTCCTCCGGGCTTCAGTCCATCGCGAGCGCGGCCAACGCCATTATGGCAGGCCAGGCTCAGTGCATTGTGGCGGGCGGACTCGAGAACATGAGCAAGGTGCAGATGCACCGCGTTGCGATTATCCCCGACAGCGCGAGCTTCGGCTCCTATCCCGACAACTTCGACACAATGGGCATCACCGCCGAGAACGTGGCCGAGAAGTATAAAATCTCACGTGAACGGCAGGATGCCTTTGCCTGCGAGAGTCATCATAAAGCGGCCGCGGCAATCGCCGCCGGCAAGTTTAAGGATGAGATCATCCCCGTGCAGGCCAAGCGCCCTGTGAAGAAGGAAGACGGCGCCCCCGGCTGGGAGCACTTCACCTTCGACACCGACGAGTGCGTCCGGCCGGACACCACCGTGGAAGGCCTGGCAAAGCTCAAACCGATCTTCCGCATGGGCGGCAGCGTCACAGCCGGGAACTCCTCGCAGATGAACGACGCCGCGGCCTTCGTGGTGCTGATGGAAGAGGAATTCGCCAAAGCCCAGGGCCTCACGCCGATTGCCCGTTTTGTGAGTTTCGCCGTACGCGGCGTGCACCCGGCCTACATGGGCCTCGGTCCCATCGAAGCCATTCCCCGCGCGCTCAGCATCGCCGGGTTGACCCTGGATGACATCCAGCTCATCGAGCTCAACGAGGCCTTTGCCTCCCAGTCTCTGGCGTGCATCGACGAGCTCGGCCTGAACACCGATATCGTCAATGTAAACGGCGGCGGCATTGCCTTCGGGCATCCGCTGGGCTGCACGGGCGCCTACCTCACCATGAAGCTGATCAATGAACTCCGGCGCCGCGGCCAGACCCGCGGCCTGGTGTCGATGTGCATCGGCGGCGGAATGGGCGCTGCCGGCATCTTTGAAGTGATAGAATAACGCACAGGAGGAGCGAATCAATGAAAACCAGAATTACCGAACTCTTCGGCATTGAACATCCCATCATCTGCGGCGGCATGCTCTGGGTTACGGATGCGAAGCTCTGCGCCGCCATCTCCGAGGCGGGCGGCCTGGGCTGCATCACCGCCGACCAATACACCAGCGGCGATGCCCTGCGCGAAGCCATCCGCGAGGTCAAGGCCCTGACGGACAAGCCCTTCGGCGTGAACATCACCCTGATGAAGAGCTTCCGCATCACCGAAGAGACCTTTATGGACTTCTTCAAGGTCTGCGCCGAGGAAAAGGTTGCAAATATCGAGGTCTCAGGCCTTTTCGCAACCGACTTCATCCCCATGCTGCACGCCGCAGGCGTGAAGATCACCCATAAGGTCGGCGCGGTCCGCCACGCCATGAAGATTGAGCGTCTCGGCTATGATGCCGTTATCGTGGCCGGCGTGGAAGAGGGCGGCCATCCGCTGGCCGACAATGTTGCGACCTCGGTGCTGCTCCCCAAAGTGGCCGAGAGCGTAAAGATCCCCATCCTCGCGACCGGCGGCATGGTGGACGGCAAGTCGATGGCGGCGGCGCTCTGCCTGGGTGCGGACGGCATCATGATGGCCACACGTTTCCTGGCGTCCGAGGAATGCTGGGTGCACGACAACATCAAAAACTGGATCGTCCAGCTGAACGAAACCGACACCGACCTCTTCTGCCACACCACGCTGCAGGCCCGCGGCGTGAAGAACAGCGTCCTTGCCAAGGTCAACGAGCTTGAAAAGAACGGCGCCGAGCCGTCCGAGATCGTCCGTGCCGTGTCCGGCAAAAAGCTTCTACAGGCACTGCGTGACGGCGACACCGAAGGCGCTGCTTTCCTCTTCGGCCAGAGCATCGGCCGCATCCATGAAATCAAGTCCTGCAAGGCAATCATCGACGACACTATGGCCGTCTGCGAGGAGACGCTGCGTGCCAAGGCCGCGCTCTTCTGAGGAACCGCCATGGACGAGAAAGAACGCACCCCGCTGTACCGGGTGGAGAACGGCGTGGCGTATCTCACGCTGAACCGCCCGGAAACGCTGAATTCCTTCACCACCGACTTTGTCCACGAGATCGAGGATGCCATCGTCCGTGCCGACACGGATGACGAAGTGCGTGTTCTGCTGCTGACGGGCGAAGGCCGCGGCTTCACTTCCGGCGGGAACCTGCAGGAACTCGCAGCCATGAATCTCGACCGCAAGCGCGCCATTTACGATGTCGACTCCACCGCCGACATGGTCCGCCTCCTTTACAATGTCAAGAAGCCTGTCATCGCCGCGGTAAACGGCCCGGCTTACGGCGCCGGGATCGCTCTGGCAATGGCCTGCGACCTGCTCATCGCCTCCGAGAAGGCGCAGTTCGGCTTCTCCTTCACGGGCCTCGGCTTCTGCCCCGACAGCGGCACCACCTGGTTCCTCACGCGGCGTGTGGGTTATTACAAGGCCTGTGAGATCCTCTTCTCCGCCAAAACGCTTGGCGCCGAGGAGCTGCTTCAGCTCGGCCTGGTAAACATGGTCGTCCCGCATGACGAGCTTTTGCCGGCGGCGGCAAAAACTGCTGCACGGATCGCAAAAGGCCCGGCACTGGCACTGATGCTGCAGAAGCGCGTTCTGCGCAACGCCGTCACTACCACCTTTGAGCAGAACCGCGACTACGAAGCCATCAGCCAGATCTTCGCCTCCCAGACCGATGACTGCCGCGAAGGACTGACCGCTGCGCTCGAGCGCCGCAGACCGGAATTCCGGGGGAAATAACAGATACAGCCCGGGGCCGTGCAGGCCCCGGGCTTTGGAGGATATCATCTTGAACTGGAAAGAAGAATACGAGTCCAAATTCAAAAGCGCCGGAGAAGCGGTTTCCGTTGTCAAAGACGGCGATTCGGTCGCCTACGGCGAATTTGTGATGGCTTCGATACTGCTGGATGCGGCATTTGCCGCACGGGTACCGCAGCTGCACGATATCATCCTGCGCTCCACCACCTGTCCCTTCCCGCCAAAGGCGGTGCTGGCTGATCCAAAGCTGGAACACGTCATGTATAACGACTGGCATTTTTCTCCCGCGAGCCGCAAGCTCTGCGACGCGGGTCTCTGCCGCTATGTGCCCATGAACTACCACGCCGGCCCCGAGACCATCCGCCGCGGCCTCATCGACCGCATTGACGTCGCCATGCTGATGGTTTCTCCGCCGGATGAGGAGGGGTATGTCAGCCTCGGGACCTCCTCGTCCATTACGCCGACCTACATCCGGAGCGCCCGATACATCATTGCCGAAGTCAACGAAAGCGTTCCGCGCACCTTCTGCGATGAGGAAAGCCGCGTGCATGTCTCGCAGATCGACTGCTTCGTGCAGGGGCCGAACCGCCCGCTGATCGAAGTGCCGACCCCGCCCCCGAATGAAGTAGATGAAAAGATCGCCGGACTCGTCGTGAGCCTCATTTCGGACGGCGCCTGCATTCAGCTTGGCATCGGCAGCATGCCGAACGCCGTTGGCGGGCTGATCGCTCAGTCCGGCCTGAAAGACCTGGGAGTGCACACCGAAATGCTCTGCGACGCTTACGTCGCCATGGCCGAGGCGGGCTGCATCACCGGCAAATACAAAACCACCGATCCGGGAAAGATCGTCTATACCTTTGCCATGGGGACAAAGAAACTCTATGACTTTCTGGACGGTAACCCGGACTGCCTGCTTGCCCCGGTGGACTACACCAACGACCCGTACATCATTTCCAAAAACGACAACATAGTCTGCCTCAACAATGCCATCGAGGTCGACCTCTACGGCCAGGTTGCATCCGAGACCTCCGGCCCGCGCCAGATCTCCGGCACCGGAGGCCAGCTGGACTTCATCCAGGCTGCGGCGCGCTCGAAGGGCGGCAAAGGTCTCATTTGCCTGTCCTCAACCTATACCGAGCGGGACGGCACTGTGCATTCCCGCATTCTTCCGCATCTGGGCCCCTGCCAGATCGTCACGGTTCCGCGCAGCTTCAATCAGTTTGTCATTACCGAGTACGGCATTGCCGATCTCCGCGCTAAGACCACCTGGGAACGTGCCGAAGCGCTCATCTCCGTTGCGCACCCGGACTTCCGCGAGAAACTGATCCGCCAGGCCGAAGCGCAGGGACTGCGCGTCCGAAACATCAGAGAGTGAGGAGATTCCCATGGAAAGAAAGCTGAATACCCGCATTACCGAGATGCTCGGCATCGAGCGCCCGATTCTCAGCGGCGCGATGCAGTGGCTGGCAAAGGCGGAGCTGGTGGCCGCGGTGTCGAACGCCGGCGGCCTGGGCGTCATGTCCTCCGCTACCTTCCCGAATGCCGAGGAGCTCCGTGCCGAAATCCGCAAATGCCGGGAACTGACGGATAAACCCTTCGCCGTGAACCTGACCCTGATGCCCTCGCTGGCCCCGCCGGACTATCCGTCCTACGTGAAGGTCTGCATCGAGGAGGGCATCCGCATTATGGAGACCTCCGGCCGCGCGCCGGAACCCTTTATGCCGTATTTCAAGTCGGCGGGCATGACGGTGATCCATAAGTGCACCATCGTCAAGCACGCGCTGAAAGCGCAGGCCATCGGCTGTGACGCCGTCATCATGGACGGCACTGAAGCGGCCGGCCACGTGGGCGAAAACGACATCGGCTCCATGGTGCTGTGGCCTGCTGCGGTCGATGCGCTGGACATCCCGGTCATTGCCTGCGGCGGCGTCGGCGACGGACGCGGCCTGGCGGCAGCCCTGATGCTCGGCTGCGAGGGCGCCACGGTCGGCACGCGCTTCTTCCTCTCCGAGGAGGCGCCCGCCCTGCGTGCCGGGAAGGAAATGGTTGCCAATCTTGCGGACGAAATGAGCACCACCCTGGTGCTGCGCCGCTTTACCAACACCACCCGTGTGCTGAATAACGGCCTTGCCGTCAAAGTTTCCGAGCTCGAGCATTCCGGCGCCCCCTTTGAGGAAATCGCGCCTCTTGCTTCCGGGCGGCGCCTGAAAAAAGCCTTTGAGACCGGCAACCTCGAGGACGGCGTCCTCACCATCGGCCAGGTCAACGGCATCCTGCACGACATCCTGCCCGTGCAGGAGATTATGGACCGCATGATGGCCGAGTGCTTTGCCTGTCTCGACCGCTACGCACAGAAGCCGTGAAGCTCGTCCATCTTTCCGACCTCCATCTGGGAAAGCGCCTGAACGAGTTCAGCCTGGTGGAGGACCAGGCCTACATTCTGGAAGAGTGCCTGCGCGTCATCGACGCCGAGCGCCCGGATGCCGTGCTTCTCGCCGGGGATCTCTACGATAAGTCGGTCCCATCGGCCGAGGCGGTCGTCCTCTTTGACAGTTTTCTGGTCGGGCTGGTGCAGCGCGGCCTGCAGGTGCTTGCCGTCAGCGGCAATCACGACTCCGCCGAACGCATCTCGTTTGCATCCAGGATTCTGGATGCGAACGGGGTGCATTTTTCCCGTGTGTTTGCCGGAACGGTCGAGCCGGTCATCCTGCAGGACAGTTTCGGCGAGGTCCGCTTCTGGCTGTTGCCCTTCCTGAAGCCGGCGCTGGTGCGGCCCCATTATCCGGACGCCGAGATCACAGACTATACCGCCGCCTACCGCGCGGTCATCGAGAGCATGCAGATGGACCGATCCGTACGGAACGTGCTGGTGGCGCACGCCTTTGTAACCGGGGCCGTGCGTTCCGAATCCGAAGAGGTCTCCGTCGGCGGTGCGGACAATGTCGATGCTTCCGTATTTGAGGGCTTCGTCTATGTCGCCCTGGGGCACATCCACGGGCCTCAGAACATCACCGGGCGTATCCGCTACTGCGGGACGCCTCTGAAGTATTCCTTCTCCGAAGCCAGGCAGCAGAAGTCCGTGACCGTCGTCGAACTCGGCGCGAAGGGGGAACTCTCGCTGCGCACAGTGCCTCTGATTCCGAAACGGGATCTCTGTGAGCTCCGCGGCACCTATATGGAACTTACCTCAAAAGCCGATTACGACAAGCGGAACCGTGAGGACTACATGCATATCACCCTCACCGACGAAGAGGATATCCCCGACGCCGTGAGCCGCCTCCGCCTCATCTATCCGAACCTGATGAAGCTGGATTACGACAACACGCGCACCCGCACCCGCGGAGCAATTGACGGGGCAGGGGAGCCGGAGCGGAAAACGCCTCTGCAGCTCTTCGGCGAACTTTATGAGAAGCAGAATGGCGCCGTTCTCTCCGCGGAGCAGGAGGCTTTTTGCACCGGCCTGTTGGAGCGCATCCGGGAGGTGGACGCATGAGACCGCTGAAGCTGACAATTTCCGCGTTCGGCCCCTATGCGGGCAGGACCGAAATCGACTTTGAAGCCCTGGGCAGGAGCGGCCTGTACCTGATCACTGGAGATACCGGGGCGGGGAAGACCACCATCTTCGACGCCGTTACCTTTGCCCTGTACGGCGAGGCCAGCGGCGGCGTGCGCAGCGCGGGCATGCTTCGTTCCAAATACGCCGGCGCTGAAACGCCGACCTTCGTGGAGCTGGAGTTCTCCTACGCGGGGAAATCCTACACCATCCGCCGGAACCCGGAGTACGAGCGCCCGGCAAAGCGCGGGGGCGGGTTTACCCGTCAGGGCGCGGAAGCCGAACTGAGGCTTCCTGACGGCAGGGTAATCACGAAACAGGCTGATGTAAATGCTAAGATCCGGAACATCCTGGGCGTCGACCGGAACCAGTTTTCGCAGATCGCCATGATTGCCCAGGGGGATTTCCTGAAGCTCCTGCTTGCCGACACCAAAGAGCGCCAGTCCATTTTCCGCGAACTCTTCCATACCGGGATTTACCAGACTTTCCAGGAGAAACTGAAGGAGGAATACCTTGCCCTTTGGCATTCCTGCGACGACGGCAGAAAGAGCATCCGCCAGGAACTAGGCGGGATCCGCTGCCCGGAACTCACGCCGGAGTTCGGGAGAGCAAAGCAGGCGCGGGACGGGGAACTCCCCGCCGAAGAGACCGTGCTCCTGCTGCAGGAACTCATCTGCCGCGACGAAGCGGAGCTGGCAGAAACGGACGAACTCCTGAAAGGACTGGAAAGACGGCTTGCCGTCGTGAACATGCGTCTCGGCCTGGCGGACAGCCGGAGAAAAGCCCTTGCGGGGCTGGAAAGCACCCGGAAGACGCTTCAGGAAAAGCAGGCGGAACTCACCGCCGCAGAGGGGCGGCTGCAGGAGACCGAAGAAATCCAGCGTGAAATCGAAGCGCTGAAGCAGGAAGCCGCCTCCCTGCAGGCAATACTCCCGGACTACCGCCGGCGCGAGCAGCTGCGCGAAGACCTTGCAAAACGGAAGCAGCAGAGCATCAGGACCCGGGACGAGATGCAGCAGAAAAACGCGCAGCTGGAGAACCTTACAGCAGGTCTCGCTTCCATGCGGGAAGAGAAAAAGGAGCTTGAAAACGCCGGTGCCGAGAAGGAGCGCCTTCTCAGCGCACAGAATCTGCTTCGGCAGCAGTATACGGACCTGAAGGAACTCAGCACGCTGTTTGCCGATGTACACAGGCTTGAGCGCCGGAACGAAGAGGACAGGCGGCTCTATCTGGCGGCATCGGATGCCTGGAAAAAAACCAGGGCAGAGTACGATTCCATGGTTCAGGCCTATCTGGATGAGCAGGCGGGCATCCTTGCCGGGCGTCTCGAGGAAGGAAAACCCTGCCCGGTCTGCGGCTCCACGCAGCATCCGGCGCCTGCCCGGAAAGCGGAAAAGGCACCTTCCGAGGCGGAACTTGAGAGCGCCGGAGAGGCTGCCGATGAAAGGCAGAAGGAAATGGCCGATGCCAGCCGCAGCGCGGAGAGCAGCAGAACGGCCCTGCAGACCAAACAGGACGAACTCGAGCGCAGGTGTGCTTCGCGCCTCGGCGCTGCATCTCTCAGGGAGACGGAAGCCGCGCTGCCCGGCTTGCTTGCCGATACGGAAGCGGAAGGGAAACAGGTCACCCGGCAGCTGATGCTCACGGAACAGAAACTCCGGCGGCTGCAGGAACTGAATGCGAAGATCCCGGCAGAGGAGAACAGAGTGAGAGCAGCTGAAGCGGACATCGCCGAAGCCGAAAAGGAGTTTGCCTCTCTTCAGACCGGCATTGATCATACGGAACGGCAGCTGGAAGCCCTCTCCGAAGGCCTGCAGTTTGAAACGGAAGCGGAGGCAGCCGGGCATCTCAGTTTCCTCTCGGAACGCACAAAGCAGCTGCAGAAGTCCGTGCAGGAAGCGCAGGAGAGGTACCGCTTATGCAAGGAGACTGTCGCCGGTCTGGAGGGACAGCAGGCCCAGCTCAGGGAACAGCTGAGGCAGCTTGCAGACCTGCAGGATGATGAGATCATCCGCGAAGAACTCGCAGCCCTGAGCGCCGGAAAAGAGACGGCAGAAGCCCGAAAGCAGGCCTGCGGCATCCGTCTGGATTCCAATACCGGCATTCTGCACCGCACCCGTGAGAAGACTGCGGAACTGGAGCAGTTGGAAAAGCGGTGCGCCTGGATGAAAGCCCTCTCCGATACCGCAAACGGTACCGTCGCCGGTAAGGAAAAGATCATGCTGGAAACCTGGGTGCAGATGGCGTTCTTTGACCGGATCCTCGACCGGGCAAACACCCGCTTCTTCATCATGTCCGACGGACAGTACGAACTGAAACGGCGCGAGGAAGCTGAGAACCTGCGGGGGCAGAGCGGCCTGGAACTGAACGTCATCGACCACTACAACAATACCGAGCGCAGCGTCAGGACGCTGTCCGGCGGGGAATCCTTCAAGGCCTCGCTCTCGCTGGCCCTGGGCCTTTCCGATGAGATCCAATCAGCCGCGGGCGGCATCCGCCTCGACACTATGTTCGTGGACGAGGGCTTCGGTTCCCTGGACGAGGAATCCTTACGGCAGGCGGTAAACGCCCTTGCAGGCCTCACCGAGTCGAACCGCCTGGTAGGCATCATCTCGCATGTGGCGGAGCTCAAAAACCGTATTGACCGGCAGATCGTCGTCACCAAGGATAAGAGCGGCGGCAGCCGGGTTCAGATCATCACCTGAACGGCGAAAGCCCCGCAGGTTTGTTCTCCTGCGGGGCTTTTCATATGAGGACTTTTCTCTGCAAAATGGGTGTTGACAAACGCGTTGAATTTTGCTATTATACGCAGGCGGCCGAAGGGTGACTGTGGCCCGGTAACGGTGACGCTCCCGGATGTGCTGGTGTAGCTCAGTCGGTAGAGCAGCTGATTTGTAATCAGCAGGTCGGGGGTTCGAGTCCGTCCACCAGCTCCACTTATGACAGTTAAAACAGAAGTTCAAAGCTTTTTTTCTGTGATATTTGGAACTTTTCAGCCGCAAACAAAAAAGTGACCTAAACCGTGAATCTTGCAAAAGTCACACCAAAGGTCACACATAGCCTAAAATGGGGGAATTCCCGAGTGGCCAAAGGGGACAGACTGTAAATCTGCTGGCGATGCCTTCGGTGGTTCGAATCCACCTTCCCCCACCAGAAACGAGAAGTGATCGAAATGATTGCTTCTCTTTTCTTTTTGATAACTTTCCGCAGGGAAAAGTACAGAAAAAATACACCCGCCGGATCAGGGCGGGTGTTGCATTATGATGCATGATTGTGCGGTTTGAAGCGCTATTTGTTGTCAGATCTGTTGTCAGCTTTCTTCCGCAGCCTGGCCATAGAGCGGGAGAACTTGCCAACATTCTTCACTTCATGCTTCCGGCGGAGATCCGTATAGATCTCCAGAGTGGTGGAAACATTGGCGTGACCGAGGATATGCTGCGCGGTGTAGAGATCTACGCCGGACTCGTAGAGGAGGGTGGCCGTGCCGTGCCGGAGATTGTGAGCGCCGACCGCAGCGTTGCCTTTTTCGTCCAGCCAGCCGTGCTGCGTGCAATAATTTAACCAGGCGGTGTCTCTCAGTTGCTGTCCGACATGAACGTGCCTCTGCGCTTATTGTACGCGATATACGGGAAGAGCCAGGGACCGGGGTGCGCATCCATCCATGCCTGCAGCGGATCCCGGAGCGGTTCAATGATCGGGACCGTGCGGATCCCGGCCTCCGTCTTCGAGGAGGGAATCGTCATCTCCCAGGTCTTCGTGACGATATCCGTCTTCAGGCGGTGCAGGGCTTCGGATCTGCGGACTCCGGTGCAGAGCAGGAAGAAGGGGATGAAGCCAAAGTCCATATCATAGGCGTCGCCGATGATGGCGTTCAGCACATCATCCGGCGGGACCGTTCGGCGGCCCTTCTTCAAACCCTTGGGCAGCTTCACGGACAGGGCTGGGTTGTAGGGGATATCCCGTTTGCCGATGGCATAGTCGAAGATCCCGTTCCAGATAGAGCGGCGGGCATTCACCACGGTGTGGCCGAGGCCGCGCGCCTTGGCGGCCTGCAGATCCTGGCTGACATCGAAGGCGGTGAGATCCGCCACGGGGATATCTCCGTACAGGGAGACGATGCTCTCCAGATGCGGGGCATAGTTCATCCAAGTACGGGGCGCGACCTCGTCCCGGTGGATCTCCTCCCACTCGCCGGCGACCTGCTTCAGGGTGCGGCGCTGCGGGGTTTCCTTCTCCTGGATCTTATGATACAGGCGCTCCGGATCCCGGTCGTAGATCGCATGGCGTTTGCCGGTGGGCTTGTCATAGCGGTCGAGCTCGTGCCAGAAGCCCATGTAGCGGCCGTCGCTGCGGAGGGTATAGAGGGAGGCATAATCAATTTTTTTCATGGGCTTCACCTACCTTTGAATAGAATGAGAGAGTAAGAGGGAATATGAGAGAATAAAACGGAGCAAAGGAGAGCAGTATTCAGCAAAATTTAATAGAATTGAAATTGACATCACGCGCGCGTTTGTGGTAAAACATAATCACAGGGATCCGGATCCCTGCTTACTTAACGAAAAGGATGATGCCGCATGGCAACCAAGAGCATTCTTAAGACTGTCTACATCAAGGACAACGAGACGGCCAAACGGCTCGCGAACGCCCTCGAGAATGCCAGTCAAAAGAAATCAGATCCCGTGAACTACAAGCGCTCTGTGTCCACAGCAACACGGAAAGAGATCCGGGACATGTTTATCGGAGAGACGGCACGGTGATGCACGGTTACAAGGTCGTCAATCTGCAGGAGTTAGTTGAAGAAGCAGGAGAGGAATTCACCAAGGAATACCTCTCCACTTTTTCATGCCCACTGAATCAGGACGTGGAGAACTTCCTGCGCTATAAAGCGATAGAGTTTTCAAAGCAGGGCCTGTCCCAGACGCATCTCGTCATGGCATCGCACAAAAAGAAGATGGTCCTGGTGGGATACTTCACGCTGGCAAACAAGACGATCTCTGTATCGACAAAGAATATCAGCAACACAACCAGGAAGAGGATTGCGAAGTACGCGATTTATTATCAGCAGATCCGCAAATACGTGTTGAGCGCGCCGCTGATTGCACAGATCGGGAAGAACTATGCGAACGGATACCAGAAGATTATCAGCGGGGACGAGCTTCTCGGCATTGCCTGCGATAAGGTGAAGGGGATCCAGTATGATCTCGGCGGGAAATATGTGTATCTGGAGTGCGAGGACAAGCCGGCGCTGACCGAGTTCTACAGCAGAAACGGATTCTTTGAATTTGACCAACGGCCACTCGACAGAGAAGAGACGGAGTTCGACGGAGAATACCTGGTCCAGATGTTGAAGTACCTGAAATAAAACAGACTAAACATACATATACTGAAGGTGACTGTAATGAGATCAGACGATTATAATTGGTATAAACAAAACTTGAATTCATTGCATGAACAATACGGAGAAAAGTATATTGCAATTAAGGACAAAAGTGTTCTGGGAGCGTATGATTCCTATTTTGAGGGTGTTGAAAAAACATCAAGGGAAACACCTATCGGGTCGTTCATTATTCAGAGATGCGGGCCAGACGAAGCAGCATACACGTGCCATATTTCTTCCACAAATTTTGTGTCTTAATTGAGGGCGGCTATGAGCATTCCGGTTTTTCATGCTTTCACATATCAGTACAATTGTTTGCCAAGAAAACTAATCACATCGGTTAAGATTATTTCGGGAGAAAAGGAAACGGAGATCAATGCATTGTGGGACACAGGGGCAACTGGTACATGTATCTCAAGAGAAGTGGTTCAACAGTTAGAACTGATCCCAACCGGAATGATGACTATCCAAACAGCATCAGGTACGGAAGATGTCAATACATATGCAGTTAATATCATCCTCCCCAATAATGTGGGGGTTCAGGGTGTACCAGTTTGTGATTCTGCTATCGGGGAACAAGGTATCGGAATGCTTGTGGGAATGGACATAATCCAGATGGGAGATTTCTCCGTTACAAATGTCAACAAAAAAACTGTGTTTACTTTCCGAATTCCTTCAGTCAAGACTGTAAATTATGCCGAGGAAGCAGATATGATCAGGTTGGCAGGTAGTCATGGGAAAGGGAAACGCAAACGAAAATAAGAGTAATGACCCCGGTTGGGAGAGATCCCGGCCGGGGTTTTTATCTCAGCCGGCGGAAGGGGATGACCTTGCATCTTTTCTGTTGCGCTCGGCGGAGCGGTGGAGCATGCCGGCAGCCTCTTCGCGGATCTCCGCGGAGGCGTCGCGGTAATCCAGGAGCAGCTACTCCTCACTGTCGGTGAGGGCAGGTTTCCCGAAGAGCTGATGCCGAAAGGATACTTCACTGATGTCCTCAATCCGCATAGCGCCGGACATATCATTCAAGCCCATCAGATAAGAAGGAGATACATCGAGAGCCTTAGCAAAAAGAAGAATCTTTGATTCGGACAAATCAACAATACCTGATTCAATTTTAGCGATTGACGAACGATCTGAGTACCCAGTGAGACGTGCAAGCTCAGATTGGGAGAAGCCTTTTTGCTTGAAGAGCAAAACAAATGATGATAAAATAGATGCAGTTAATGATAACGTATGATGCTCTGATTTGAGCAGGAAACCGAGGAAAGGCAATGGAGTTGCTGATGAAGAAAGCACTGATTTCTCTTCTGCTTGCTGTTCTGCTGTCCGGCTGCCTTTTCGGCTGCGGCCGCGCAGCAGTCTCTGAAAATCCCGCACCCGTACCCACTGTGGAGACGACGGCAACGCCGGCTCCCGTGCCCGTGCTGCGTTTTCCGGACGGCTCCGCCCATCAGGCTGATGAAACCAGGCTGGATCTCCAGGGGCTTACGCACAAGGACGTTCCGGAAACCGCGGAGTTCCTGAAACAAATGCCGGAACTGGAGTATGTTGACCTCGGGACGGACGGTGCCTGGACTGAAACAGAACGCGCGGAACTGAACGCGGAGACCGCAGCAGCCGAGCGCCCTGCGGAAGCGACGCGTGATCTCACATGGCAGGACCTTCTCTTGCTGCAGAAGGCGGCGCCCAGAGTGGATTTGGATTACCGCTTTGTGTTTTACGGACGGTATCTCAGCACTCTGTCCGAGGAGATGGACCTCAACCACAGCGTCATGAGTGACGAAGGAGCTGCTGTCCGGGAGATCCTTCCGCTGATGAAATACTGCAAACGTCTGGATATGGATTCCTGCGGCGTTTCCTCCGAGGCGATGGCAAAGATCCGGGATGACTACCCGGAGATGGAAGTCATCTGGCGGATCTGGTTTGCATATAATCAGTTTACCATGCGGACAGACTCCGAGCGCCTTTGGTGCGCAAACTTTTATCCCTATATGTGGGATGAATACACTCAGGAGCTCAAATATCTGACCCACCTGAAATATCTGGATCTCGGCCACAATCTGCAGCTGCATGACTGGAGCTTTTTGCGGTATATGCCGGACCTTGAAGTTCTGATCCTTACCTCGAGCAGCTGGGAATCGCTGGACATGCTGGAAAACTGCACGAAGCTGGAATTTCTGGAGATTATTCCTTACGCGCATCTGGATCTTGACCTTCAGCCTCTGGAAAAAATGACCAATCTCGAGCATCTGAATATCACTGCGATGGGGAAAACAGAAAACTGGGAAGTTCTGCTGAATATGAAAAAGCTGAAGCGGCTCTGGATCGGTGAGGAAACGGGATATTATCTCCCGGAGGGGGCTGAGGAGCAGATCCGTGAGGCTCTGCCGGATATGGAAATCATGTTTCGGGGAGGCGGGGCTGCCACGGGCAGCTGGAGAATCAACCCTGACGGCACGGTCCCGGAGCGGTATGCACTGTTGCGGGAGCAGTTTGACTATGACCACAGGCCTTCTGTCGCGCCTTATCCGTACAATGACCCGAAGTACAATCCCCCCTGGTGAACGGATTGAGAACAGGATTTATAATCAGACCTCCATCAGAAGGCTGTCCCTCCCTCCGGACACCGGTTGGAGCTGCATGGAACACCAAAAAAGCACTGCTTTCGGCAGTGTTTTTTGGCTTCAGGATGTCAAAGCACAGAGGATTCCGAACTTGTGAAATGTCCCCGCTTATGATAGAATCCTGATAAATAAACCAATTCAAACAGGAGGGCTTCTGATATGCCGGAACAGAAGAAAACAATCGGGACCTTTTTTGAACTCGGCGGCCGGGGCGTCATGGAGAGCCTGACCCGGGCGGGGCTTGATTACGTCATTATTGATACCGAGCACGGCTGCCTCTCCGAGGAAACCACGGCCGACATGATCCTCGCTGCAGAGCGAGGCGGCCTGCTGCCGTATGTGCGCATCGGCGATATCCGGCGTCCCTATGTGCTGCGCATGCTGGATATCGGTGCAAGAGGCCTGATTGTTCCGAACATCCGTTTCGTCGAAGAGGTAAAGCAGCTGGTTTCCGCAGCCAAGTTCCCGCCCGTCGGCAACCGCGGCTACTGCCCGACCCGCACCACCGGCTGGGGAGCGGACGACTGGTCAAAGGACGTCATGGGCTACATGGCCGAGTGCAACCGGCGCTGCAAGGTGATTCCCCAATGCGAGACGGCCGAAGCCCTGGAACAGATTGAGGAAATCGCAGCCCTTCCGGGTGTGGACGGCATCTTTGTCGGACCCTGCGACCTTTCCATTGCGCTCGGGATCCCGCTGGAGTTTGACAATCCTCTGCTGCACCGCGCAATTGAGCGTATTCTGAAAGCCTGCCAGGACGCCGGGAAGGAATCCTATATCTTCGCCGGGAATATGGAGAACGCTGTATACTGGGCGAATAAGGGTTACGACAGCATTGCCTACAGCCTCGATGCGGGAGTTTTCATCAACGCATTTCTGGACCTCACTTCAAAGTTCCGGCAGGAGACCTGCAGAAACTGATCTTCCCGCATGAATACTTGCGATAAAAAAACAGAACACCGGCCTGAAGAAGGCCGGTGTTCTTAACGAAATTAGTTAACATAATATAGTTTACATAATATTTATAACAGAACTGTCCGGCGGGCATATCCCAAACTGTTCTGCGATTATGATTGCTTATAGAATCAGCCGTACAGGTGGTACTGATCTCTGACGAGTCCCGGAGACCTTTTTTCTTCAGTTTGCCGACGGGTACCCGGAGTGAGATCGAGATGCGACTGTGCTATCAAATGAAAACGTGCAAGGTGACAGATTTGAATAAAACTGCATATCGGATTACCATTCCCGCTCTTGCCTGCAGCATGGCCGCTGTGATATAATCGCTGCACCTTTCCCGAGGAGGTGATGCGGTGAACAGCGAAAAAAAGACGGTTCTGAAGCAGTGGCTTCGGATACTCATAGGCCTGGTGATCTTCGCATTCGGAGTGCACCTTACCATCTTCGCCAACATCGGCCTGGCTCCGTGGGACTGCCTGAGCATGGGTGTGTCATATCACACGCCGCTCAACTACGGCATGTCCGTAACATTGATTTCTATCGTCATCATCTGCATCGACCTTCTGATGAGGGAACGCATCGGCTTCGGGACGATCTTCGACGCACTTGTAGTCGGGAATACGATCCAGTTTTTCAACGACCACAACCCATTTCCTTTAAATGAGGGAATCCTCACCGGGATTCCGATTATGCTGTTGGGCTTTTTGTTCATGGCGATCGGGCAGTGGCGCTATATGAGCGGCGCGCAGTGCTGCGGCCCGCGCGACATGCTCCTGGTCGGCCTCGGAAAGCGCATGCCGAAAGTGCCGATCGGAGTGGTGCAGATCAGCATGCTTGCCGTTGTGGTTTTCGTCAGCTGGCTGCTTGGCGGCCCTATCGGCATTGGGACGCTGGTCAGCGTGCTCGGCATGGGTCTCGTCATGCAGCTGGTGCTGAACATTGTTCACTTTGAACCGAGAGACGTCACAAACAGGGACTGTGTGGAAGTTGTGAAAATACTGTTGGGGTGAGAGAACATGGTAAAACTGCTGGTACTGGAAGAGAAGAGCGTGTTTGAGCGGCATGCTCCTGCAGAATTGAAGAAAAACTGCGAAATTACGCTTCTGAGTCAGTTTACACCTGTCGGAGAGATCCTCACCCAAGCTCAGGATGCGGAAATTCTCCTTGTCAACCCCACCATCGCGGTCGGCAGGGAACTGATCGAAGGCCTGCCGAGCCTGAAGCTGATCCAGACTGAGGGCGTCGGCTATGAAGGCGTCGACCTGACCGCTGCAGACGAGAGGGGAGTTTTTGTCTGCAACTGCCGCGGCGTGAACGCAAGGGCGGTGGCGGAACACACTGTGATGCTGATGCTCTGCTGCCTCCGGGATGTAATCAACGGATACAGCGATGTGCTCGAGGGACGGCAGAACGAGAAAAAAGTCTGGTATATGAAAACCGGCCAGCTCCGGGAACTGGGCGACTGCACCGTCGGTTTTGTCGGCTACGGGGCGATCGGCAAAGAAGCCGCGCGTCTGACGAAGGCCTTCGGCGCGAGGACCCTCTACTATAAGCCGCACCCCGGGGACGAGGACTATGCGGAATACTGCGGCCTGGATGATCTTCTCGCGCAGAGTGACATTGTCAGCCTGAATCTTCCGCTGACGGCTGAAACCGAAAACATGGCGGACCGAGAGTTCTTCTCCCGGATGAAAAAGGGCGCCATCCTGATCAATACCGCCCGCGGCGGCCTGGTGAACAGCGCGGATCTGATCGAAGCGCTTGCTTCCGGGCAGCTTGCCTGCGCGGGGCTGGATGTCCTGGACCACGAACCGGTTCAGCCGGATCACATCCTGGTCACGGCGCCGGAAGAAGTCCGGAGGAAGATCATCTTCACCCCGCATATTGCTGGCGTGTCCGCCGGGGCCTTTGCGCGGACCTATGCGGTCATTCTGGAAAACATCCGGCAGGTTCAGGCCGGTGAGCGCCCGATGAATGTGGTCAACGGCTAAGAAGGACTGGCAGCAGATGATCTAAAACTGACAGACGGGAAGCAGCGCGCATGAGAATGCGTGCTGCTTCCCGTTTATGGTTTGACTCAGTCGTTTGGGACGACAATTTCGCGGACGGAAAAGTCTCTGCCGCTCAGAACGGTTTTTTCAAAACTTCCGCAGCTGGGGCAGAAGCCTTTGTTCTCCACAACATTGAAGATCTCGTCGCATTCATCACATTCGGCAAGGCCTGGGATAATGTGGATGCGCAGCTTCGCGTTTTCCAGCATGCTGCCCTTGACCGCCACAGGGTAGAGCTCCTCCAGATATTCCGGAATGACCAGGGACAGTTCACCGCAGTCCACCGCAACTTCGGCGATGTTGTGCACGTCGTTTTCCTCCGCAAAGGAAGTGACGGTTCTCACCAGCTGCCGCAGCAGGCCGATCTCATGCATTTCCTCCACCGTACTTTCCGAACTGCTTTTTGACCACATTGATGCCGATCTTCGGCACGTTTTTGACGATGCGGCCGAGCGTGTGGAAGTACTCCAGGTTGTCTGCATCGTGGATCTTCTCCAGGTGGATGGCGTCGAACTTGCACTTGGTGGTGCAGATCCCGCAGCCGACGCACATGTACTGGTCCACAACGGCGGTGCCGCAGCCGAGGCAGCGGGCGCATTCGGCTTTCATCTGTTCCTCGGTGAAAGTGCTCCGCAGGTCGTTGAAGCTGGTCTTCGCCACGGTGCCGTCCGCATGGGCCGGCTTCTGCCGCGGTGCGCTGTCAAAGCCCCCAAGGCCGATCATCGCAGTGGATTTGTCAAAGGCCCTGTAGTCGCGGTGGTCACGGCCGAGGTCCAGGGTCTGCCCCGCATGCACAAAGCGGTGGATCGAGACTGCCGCTTCCTTGCCCGCCGCAATGGCGTCAATGACAAACTGCGGCCCGGTGACCACATCGCCGCCCGCAAACACGTCGGAGATGGCCGTCTGGCAGGTGAGGGCATCGGCCTCTACCGTGCCGCGCGCACCGGCCTGCACTCCTATACCGCCGAGATCGACCCTCTGGCCGGTTGCGCTCAGAACCGCAGTGACGGGGACGGTCTCAAACTCACCGGTGCCTTTCACACTGCGGCGGCCTTTTGCATCTTCCGTGCAAAGCTCCATACGCTCCAGCTTCAGGCACAGGGCTCCGCCGTCACCGCCGATTTCGACAGGTGCCGTCAGGAAGCGGAACTGCACGCCTTCATCTTTTGCCTCCTGCAGTTCGTCCCGGTCGGCCGGCATCTCGGCTTCGCTCCTGCGGTAGTACACGGTGACGTTTGCACCAAGGCGCACGGCAGCCCTTGCCACATCCATGGCCACGTTGCCGCCGCCGATGACAGCGACTTCACTGCCGATTTCGGGGCATTCCCCGCTGTTTACACGGCGCAGGAAGTCTATACCGGTGCATACGCCGGGCAGTTCTTCACCCGGGATGTTCAGCTTTGCACCCTTTGAAGTGCCGATTGCGAGATAGAAGGCCTTGAAGCCTTCCTTCCGCAGATCATCCAGCGTCACGTCTTTGCCGACTTCCACACCGGTTTTGAACGCTACGCCAAGTTCGCGCAGGATGTCGATCTCCGCACGGATGACGTCCTTCTCAAGCCGGAAGGAGGGGATCCCAAGCGTCAGCATGCCGCCGGGTTCCTGCTCCTTTTCATATACGGTAACGGGGTAGCCCTTCAGTGCCAGGTAGTAGGCGCAGCTCAGGCCGGCGGGTCCGGCGCCGATTACGGCGATCTTCTCCGGATAAGGTTTGCCGATCTGGTTCACCATCTTCGGGATGTAGCGCTTATCTGCTTTCAGCTCCTGCTCGGCAATGAATTTCTTGATCTCATCGATGGCAACGGGGGCGTCCATCTCGCCGCGGGTACAGGCTTCCTCGCACTTCTTGTTGCAGATTCTTCCGCAGACAGCTGGGAAGGGGATTTCCTTTTTGATGAGTTCCAGCGCCTCGGCGTAACGGCCTTCGGAAGCCAGACGGATGTATCCCTGCACCGGTACGTGTGCCGGGCAGGCCGATTTGCAAGGCGCAGTGCCTTCCGGCATCACGTCTGTTCGGTTCACGCGGTAGTCTGCGTTGTAGCGTTTGCTGCTCCAGAGCGTGTTGCGCGGCGTGTCGGCGGGACGGCCCTCGTTTGCTGGCCGGTCGCAGAGCTTCTGTCCGAGACGGACGGCGTTCAGCTGACAGTTCTCCACGCACTGGCCGCAGGCAACGCATTTGTCTTTGTCCACGCGGGCAATGTAGTTGGTGCGGATTGCATCAGGCGCATGGAAGTAGGTGGCAATGCGCAGCGCAAAGCATGAGCAGCCGCAGCAGTTGCAGATTGCGGTAGTGTCGTCGTAGCCGGGCGTCACGTTCAGTTCGTGTACCAGGCCGTTATCCTCGGCACGCTTGAGAATTTCGAAGGCTTCTTCTTTGCTGATCAGGCGGTGCGACCCGGTCTCGGAATAGTTCACAGCGTTGTCGTTGACGTACATGCACATGTCTTCTTCCAGATGACCGCAGCCTTCGCCCATCAGCCTTCTGGCACGGCGGCAGGAGCACGGCCCAACGGAAACCGCCCATGCGTCGTCAATGATTTTTGCCACTTCGTCGTAACTGGCTTTGCGGGTGTTGTTTTCAATGGCACTCTGCACCGGGATGACGCGCATCAGGTTCATGCCGACGTCCATGAACGGCGCCAGCATCGAAACGCGCACGCGGGTGTAAGCCTCAAAGCACTCGCCGAGCACCGGATACTTGTCGCACTGCTCCCGGTTGGAGAGCACGCCTTCCATAATGCCGGGCACCCAGATGGGGTAGTACCAGCATTCCTCTCCGTTGACCGTACGGGTTCGGATCACGCCGGCGGTACGCAGCTTGTTCAGTTGTTCCCGTGTAAAATCGAGATCCTTTTTTGCCCGCCGTGCGATTTCTTCAGCGGTGCGGTTGGCTTCCAGACGCATATGCATCATGATCTCGCACATGTCGTCATCGACAATAGGCTCCAGAATCTTGTACTCCGGATCATTGTAGGTGATTCCGGTGTAAGTCAGGCTTTCCAGGCTGATCTTGGTAGCCAGTTTTAATATGTTCGGTCTATGGGACATTGATTTCCTCCTTTCCCATAGCTCTGGGACAGAGTAGGATATGTTCCCCCTCCACCTCGGCCGGTCAGTTCCGATTTCCTGCTTATCCGGGATTCGTATAAACTCCCATTTTTATTTTATCACAGCCATTTTTCCCCTTCAATTCCGAACTGAAGGGAGGGCTGCCAAAAGTTAAGGCCTGTTTTTGTATAAAATGACAGATTAGATGCCGCTCTGCGCTGCGTCAGTTTTAGACCAAAGACCGCTCAGATCTACTTGCGCCCGCCGGTTTTCTGTGTTACAGTTACAGGCGCTTTAACGAATCAGATAGAGTTTCATCCTCCGGCGCCCTTTCTGCAGGAAGCCGTCTCCGACGCAGGAGATCAGGAGGATGACGGGAGAGTATATGGAGACAAGAGAAGCTAAAACCTCTGGAAAAGAAATCAGCGCCTGGACCGCACTGGGTGATCTTGGCGCCAAGCATATGCGCAGGGCCATCGCAAAACGGAGGGAGAACAGGAAGAAGAATCCGGAGGAGAAATACTTTTCCCTATGGATGGAGCATTCCCCCGCCGTGGAAGAACTCATCGCTTACGTAAAGGCTGTGACGGAAGAGGGGAGCGAGAGCTATATTCCGCCTGCTGAGCGCCTCGCCGTGACGGATATGGACGGCACACTCTTCTGCGAGACCGACCCGACCTATTTTGACTTCATGCTGCTGGTGTACCGCGTCCTGGAGGATCCGGATTACAAAGACCGCGCGACAGAGCGGGAACGGACCGCCGCGGAGAATATCCTGTCGTTCGTTGACACCGGCGTCATGGTTCCCGATCTGGAAGTGGAAGTCGGCAGATGCATTGCGTCCTCGTTCTCCGGCCTTACGGTTGCGGAGTTCACGGAATATGTCCGCGCACGCGGGGAAGCGCCGGCCAGAGGCTATGACGGCATGAAAGCCGGTGAGGCCTTCTTCCGGCCGATGCTGCAGGTGATGGATTATCTCCAGGACAACGGCTTTTCCGTTTATATCTGCAGCGGCACGGACCGGATGGTCATCCGCAGCATCGTCGGCGGCGAGATGGACATCGCCCCGCGGCAGATCATCGGCACCGATGAAACCATCGTTGCCCGGGACCAGGGGAAAACGAAGGACTCGGAATACTTTTATGCTGCCGATGACGAGCTTGTCCTCGGCGGTGAGCTTCTGAATAAAAACCTTCAGATGAGCAAGGTTTCCCTGATAGCGCAGGAAATCGGCCAGCAGCCGGTCCTGTGCTTCGGCAACAGCACGGGGGATACCAGCATGGCAAACTACGTCACGGGCGGCAATCCCCATCCTGCCAGGGCCTTTATGCTCCTGTGCGACGATACCGTGCGCGAATCCGGCAAACCGGAGAAGGCGGAAAAGATGCGGAAGCTCTGCCGCGAAAACGGCTGGATCCCCATCTCCATGCGGGACGACTGGACGACCGTGTACGGCCCCGGCGTGACCAAAAAGGCTGCGCAAGACCCGCTTCCGGAGGTCTGAACCGGGGGTAAAACCGCCCCGGAAGGCCTGTTCCGGGGGACATTTTCACCTGTATTTCCGGATTCTGGCATGCCTATACAAAATGCACAAAATTTCGTGTGAAATTTCTACGTTTTGCACGAAATTTTTTCTTGACTTTTACCTGCCCGCCTGTTATATTATTTGAGCGTGCGCGCGAGGGCGCACACGTATGCGTTGAAGCGGGAGATTGCTCGCCCAGGGCGAGGTAACTTCCGTGGAGTATGTCCGGTACCGGGCTTTCCGGTACGTAATCGGGCGGCTGAAATCCATCGTTCCACGCGTATATCGCGCGCGGCGTTGGGCAGACCGGCTTGATGCCGGTTTGTTTTTCGGGCGCGGTCTGATACGCACGGATGTGTGTACGAACCGGATTTCATGCGTACGCATTCTTATATTACAGGCGGTGCCCAATGCCGCCGGAAGAACGTACGAAAAGGAGCAGTACCAAATGGCAAGCAACAGCAAAAACATGATCCGCATCCGTCTCAAAGCTTATGACCACCAGCTCATCGACAAGGCAGCCGAGACCATCGTTGAGGCAGCGAAGCGCACCGACGCCAAAGTCTCCGGGCCGATTCCTCTGCCCACCAAGACCGAGATCGTCACCATCCTCCGCGCCGTCCACAAGTACAAGGACAGCCGCGAGCAGTTTGAGCGCCGCACCCACAAGCGCCTCATCGACATCATGAGCCCGACCCAGAAGACGGTCGAAGCCCTGATGAACGTCGAAGTCCCCGCCGGCGTCGAGATCGAGATCAAGCTTTAAGACACCCACCAAAGCAAGACCCGTTGCCCGCAGCTTGCGTATGCGGGCGGGTTAAGTTGCCAGCCTCCGAACGATACATTATTAATAATAGGTATCGGGTCATGCGAGGCAACCAATAACCGATAGGAGGAAATAGCATGAAGAAAGCCATCATTGGCAAGAAGGTCGGCATGACGCAGATCTTCGACGAGATGGGGAAGGTCATCCCCGTCACCGTCATTGAAGCAGGCCCCTGCGTGGTCGTGCAGAAGATGACGGAAGAAAAGGAAGGCTACACAGCCGTCCAGCTCGGCTTCGAAGAAGTCGGCGAAAAGAAGCTCTCCAAGCCGGAACAGGGCCATCTGAAGAAGGCGGGCGTTGCCCCGATGAAGCACCTGAAGGAATTCCGTCTGGAAGATGACAGCAAACTGGAAGTTGGCGATGTCGTCAAGGCCGACCTCTTTGCAGAGGGAGACAAGGTTGACGTCACCGGCACCAGCAAGGGTAAAGGCTACGCCGGCGTCATCAAGCGCTACGGCCAGGGCCGCACTCCCACCAGCCACGGCGGCGGTCCGGTTCACCGGCATGCCGGTTCCATGGGCTCCAGCACCGATCCTTCCCGCATTTTCCCGGGAAAGAAGCAGGCCGGCCACATGGGCGTCGAGCAGGTTACCGTGCAGAATCTTGACGTGGTCAAGGTCGATGCCGAACTCAACCTGATTGCGATCCGCGGCGCAGTTCCCGGTCCCAAGGGCAGCATTGTCTACCTGAAGGATACCGTCAAGACTCAGCCCGTCAAGAAGGGCGAAGGCGCTGGCGTCAGCGTCAACCCGCAGAAGGCTTCCGCTCGTGTCAACCCGCAGAAGGCCTCCGCGCGTACAAAGTAAGGAAAGGAGAGCAGCATAAATGCCTAAAGCGAATGTTTTTAACATGGCTGGCGAGAAGATCGGCGAGATCGAGCTCTCCGAAGCCGTCTTCGGCATTCAGCCGAATGAGAGTGTGCTGCATGATTCCGTTAAGAATCATCTGGCCAACTGCCGTCAGGGCACCCAGAGCGCTCTGACCAAAGGCGAAGTTTCGTACACCACGAAGAAGCCCTGGCGCCAGAAGGGCACCGGCCGCGCTCGTGCCGGTTATGCAGGCTCCCCCGTGTGGTATCACGGCGGTGTCGCCTTCGCGCCGAAGCCCCGCGATTACAGCTACCGTCTGAACAAGAAGGTTCGGCGCCTCGCGCTCAAGAGCGCGCTCAGCGCCAAGGCTGCCGGGGAAGAGATCGTTGTGATCGACGGCCTCAAGGTCGATGAGATCAAGACCAAGCCCTTCAAGGCCTTCCTCGAGAAGGTCGGCGTGAACGGCAAGGCCCTGGTCGTGACCGAGAATGTGGACGAGATGGTCGTGAAGTCCGCGCGCAACCTGCCGGGCGTTTCCACCACCACCGCCACCATCCTCAGCCCCTACATGATTCTCACCGGCGGAAAGCTGGTTGTCGACAAGGCCGCACTCGCCAGGATTGAGGAGGTGTTCGCCTGATGAAAACCGCATACGATATCATTCTCCGCCCGATCATTACCGAGCAGTCGATGGAAGATCTTGACATCAAAAAGTACGCCTTTGCAGTAGCCAAGGATGCCAACAAGATCGAGATCAAGAAAGCCATCGAAGAGATCTTCGACGTCAAGGTCATCAAGGTGACCACTGAGAACGTCGATGGCAAAATGAAGCGCACCGGCGCTTATCCCATGGGCCGTACGGCCTCCTGGAAGAAAGCGGTTGTGAAGCTCAGCGCCGATTCGAAGAACATTGAGCTCTTCGAAGGCATGGCTTAAGGGAGGGTACATACATGTCTATTAAAACTTACAGACCCACCACCCCGGCCAGGAGACAGATGACCGTTTCCGGATTCGACGGCATTGACAAGCACGCCAAGCCCGAGAAGTCCCTTCTGGAAGTCAAGAAAAAGCACTCCGGCCGCAACGGCACCGGCCGCATCACCGTTCGCCACCAGGGCGGCGGCAACCGGCAGAAGTACCGCGTCATTGATTTCAAGCGCAACAAGACTGACATGGCCGCAAAGGTCCTGCAGCTTGAGTACGACCCGAACCGCAGCGCGTTCATCGCGCTCTGCGAGTATGAAGACGGCGAGCGCCGCTACATCCTCGCTCCGGTCGGCCTGAATGTCGGCGACAGCGTCATGGCTTCGGCCACTGCCGACATCAAGCCCGGCAACGCGCTTCCGCTGGCGAACATCCCCGTCGGCACCGTCATCCACAACATCGAGATGTATCCCGGCAAGGGCGCCCAGCTGGTGCGTTCCGCCGGCGTGGCAGCTCAGCTGATGGCAAAGGAAGGCGGCATGGCCACGATCCGCATGCCCTCCGGTGAATCCCGCAAGATCCGCCTCGAGTGCATCGCCACGATCGGCCAGGTCGGCAACATCGACCACGCCAACATCCACATCGGCAAGGCCGGCCGCAAACGTCACATGGGCGTCCGCCCGACGGTTCGCGGCTCGGTTATGAACCCGGTTGACCACCCGCACGGCGGCGGCGAAGGCAAGTCTCCGGTCGGTCGTCCCGGCCCTGTAACTCCGTGGGGCAAGCCCGCACTCGGTTACAAGACCCGCAAGACCAAGAACCAGAACGACAAGTACATTGTCAAGCGCCGCAACGCGAAGTAAGGAGGGAAAACAATGAGCAGAAGTGTTAAGAAAGGTCCTTTCGCAGCTCCCGAACTGCTGAAGAAGGTTGACCAGATGAACCAGAGCGGAAGCAAGCAGGTCATCAAGACCTGGTCCCGCGCCTCTACCATTTTCCCGTCCTTCGTCGGACACACCATCGCCGTTCACGACGGCCGCCGTCATGTTCCCGTGTATGTCACCGAGGATATGGTCGGCCACAAGCTCGGCGAGTTCGCACCGACCCGCACCTTCCGCGGCCACGCCGGAAGCAAGACCGGCAAATAAGGAGGAGAAGCAATGGACGAGAAAAAGATTGCCCGTGCGGAACACAAATACGCACGTATCTCTCCCCGTAAGGTCGAGATTATCTGCAACATGATCCGCGGCAAGGATGCAAAAGTCGCGATGGCCATGATGCAGAACACCCCGAAGGCCGGCTGCGAGCTGATGATCAAGGTCCTGAAGAGTGCGATGGCGAACGCCGAGAACAACTTCGAAATGGACCCCGAAAAGCTCTACGTTTGCGAGACCTTCGTCGGTGCCGGCCCGATCCTGAAGCGCGGCATGCCCCGTGCACAGGGCCGTATGTACCGTATCAACAAGCGCACCAGCCACATCATGATCGCCGTGGCTGAGAGAGACTGAGGGAAGGAGGCAGAATTATGGGACAGAAAGTTAATCCGCACGGCCTGCGCGTCGGCGTCATTAAGGACTGGGATTCCAGATGGTACGCCAGAGAAGACAAGGTTGGCGACCTGATCGTGGAAGACTACAAAATCCGTGAATACCTGAAGAAGACCCTTTATTCCGCCGGTGTTCCCACCATTGAAATCGAGCGTGATTCTTCCAAGGTTCGCATTTACATCCACTGTGCCAGACCCGGCGTGGTCATCGGCCAGAAGGGCGCAGAGATCGAACGCCTCCGCAAGGAAGTCGAAGCGATGATCGGCAAGCCGGTCGCGCTCTCCATCGTTGAGGTCCGCACCCCCGACACCAACGCACAGCTGGTTGCTGAGAACATTGCGCAGCAGCTCGAGAAGCGCATCGGCTTCCGCCGCGCGATGAAGAACGCCATGGGCCGCGCCATGCGCATGGGCGCCCGCGGCATCAAGGTCAAGTGCGGCGGCCGTCTCGGCGGCGCCGAAATCGCGAGAAGTGAGTGCTACCACGAGGGCACCATCCCCCTGCAGACCATCCGTGCCGACATCGAGTACGGTTTTGCCGAAGCGAACACCACCTACGGCCGCATCGGCGTCAAGGTCTGGATCTACAAGGGTGAAGTCCTCTCCCAGACCCTGCGCACCACCCCGCGCACGATGGACCTCTCCAAGCCGGTCGGCGAGCGCCGCCGCAGAGACGACCGTCGCCAGGGTGACCGCCGTCAGGGCAATTTCAACCGTGACAACCGCGGTCAGGCTCAGGGCCAGACCGGCGAGCGCCGTCAGTACGGCAGCAGACCTGCAGGACAGGGCGGCTACAACCGCGCTCCGCGTCCCGCAGCTCCGTCCAGGGAAGGAGGCAATAACTGATGTTAATGCCCAAACGCGTAAAGTACCGCAGAGTACAGCGCGGCCGCATGAAGGGCAAAGCAACCCGCGGCAACGTTGTCACTTACGGTGAATTCGGCCTCTCCGCTCAGGAGCCCGGCTGGATTACTTCCAACCAGATTGAAGCCGCCCGTATCGCCATGACGCGTTACACCAAGCGCGGCGGTCAGGTCTGGATTAAGATCTTCCCGGATAAGCCGGTTACCGCGAAGCCGGCAGAAACCCGTATGGGTTCCGGTAAGGGCGCCCCTGAGTACTGGGTCGCCGTTGTTAAGCCCGGCAGAGTGATGTTTGAAATCGCCGGCGTCCCCGAAGAGGTCGCCCGCGAAGCTCTCCGTCTGGCAAGCCACAAACTTCCGATCAAGACCAAGATTGTCAGCAAAGCGGAAGAGACTGAGAATGGCGGTGAAGACTGATGAAGGTAAGTGAAATTCGTTCCAAGTCCGTCGAAGAGCTCGAGAAGCAGCTCGTAGACCTCAAGAAGGACCTTTTCATGCTCCGCATGCAGCATGCCACCAATCATCTTGATAATCCCACCAGGATTTCCGCAACCCGCCGTGACATTGCACGTGTGAAGACCGTGCTGCGCGAGAAGCAGAACTGAGGAGGTAAGGAAGAATGAATACTGAAAGAACTACTTCCCGTAAGGTCCGCGTGGGCAAGGTCGTTTCTGACAAGATGGACAAGACCGTGGTCGTGATCGTCGAAGACCGCGTCGCGCACAAGACCTACAAAAAGATCATCGGACGTACCTACCGCCTGAAGGCCCATGACGAGAACAACGAATGCGGCGTCGGCGATATCGTCCGCGTGATGGAGACCCGCCCTCTGTCCAAGGACAAGAGATGGCGCGTGGTCGAGATCGTTGAGAAGGCGAAGTAAGGAGGCAACAATATGATTCAACAGGAAACATATCTGAAGGTTGCCGACAATACCGGCGCCAAGGAACTCAAGTGCATCCGTGTCCTCGGCGGCTCCAAGCGCAAGTACGCCAGCATCGGCGACGTCATCGTCTGCTCGGTGCGCAAGGCTGCCCCCGGCGGCTCGGTCAAGAAGGGCGACGTCGTGAAGGCGGTTGTCGTCCGCACCGTGAAGCCCGTGCGCCGCGCCGACGGCACCTACGTCCGCTTTGACGAGAACGCTGCGGTTCTCATCAACACCGGCGACAAGAACCCCCGCGGCACCCGTATCTTCGGGCCCGTTGCCCGTGAGCTTCGTGATAAGGAATACATGAAGATCCTGTCCCTGGCTCCCGAAGTGATTTGATGGAGGAGAACAAAGATGAAGATTAAAAAAGACGATAAAGTCGTTGTTCTTTCCGGCAAGGACAAGGGCAAGCAGGGGAAAGTCCTCATCGCTGACCCGAAGGGCGCCAAAGTTGTAGTCGAAGGCGTGAACGTTGCCACCAAGCATCAGAAGCCCCGCAAGCAGGGCGAAGAGGGCGGCATCATCAAGGTCGAGACTCCGATCTACGTGTCCAAGGTGCAGCTGGTCTGCCCCAAGTGCGGCAAGGCCACTCGTGTCGGCTACAAAGTCGAAAACGGCAAGAAAACCCGCGTCTGCAAGAAGTGCGGCGCAGAAGTCTGAGCGAAAGGAGAACTGAATTATGACCAGAATGAAAGAAAAGTACGTCAATGAAGTTGCTCCCGCTCTGATGGAGAAATTTCAGTACAAGTCCGTCATGCAGATCCCGAAGATCGAGAAGATCGTCGTCTCCGTCGGTTGCGGCGACTGCAAGGACAACGCCAAGGCGCTCGACGCCGTTATCAAGGACATCTCCGCCATCACCGGTCAGCATGCGGTTGCAACCACGGCACGCAAGTCCGTTGCAAACTTCAAGCTGCGTGAAGGCATGAAGGTCGGCGTGAAGGTCACCCTCCGCCAGGACCGCATGTGGGAGTTCCTGGACCGTCTGCTCAACGTGGCTCTGCCCCGTGTGCGTGACTTCCGCGGAATCTCCGCCGATGCCTTTGACGGCCGCGGCAACTACAGCCTGGGCCTGAAAGAGCAGATCATTTTCCCCGAAATCGAGTACGACAAGATCGAAAAGCTGCGCGGTATGAACATTGCCATCACCACGACTGCGAAGACCGATGAAGAGGCACGTGAGCTTCTGCGGCTCATGGGCGCCCCGTTCGTCAGCTAAGGAGGATTCAACCATGGCTAAGAAATCGATGATTCTCAAACAGCAGCGCGAAGCAAAGTTCTCCACCCGCAAGTACAACCGCTGCAAGATCTGCGGTCGTCCCCACGCGTATCTGCGCAACTACGGCATCTGCCGTATCTGCTTCCGCGAGCTCGCCTACAAGGGCCAGATCCCCGGCGTCCGCAAAGCAAGCTTCTGATCCACACTTTGTAACTGTTCTCTGAAAGGCCATTTCGAATCCCGTATTCGTATGGAACCTCAGGGAATCAACCGAGAGGGAAGGCCGCGTGTCTTCCCCCGGTAACTCTGAATAATGGAGGATAAATCATGCAAATCACTGATCCCATTGCAGACATGCTGACCCGTATCCGCAACGCCGGTACCGCCAAGCATGAAACCGTCGATGTCCCTGCTTCCAAGATGAAGAAGTCCATTGCGGAAATTCTTCTGAACGAAGGCTACATCAAGAACTACCAGGTTCTCGATGACGGCACCCAGGGCGTCATCCGCATCACCCTGAAGTATCTCCCCGGCAAGGAAAAGGCCATCCAGGGTCTCCGCCGCGTCTCCAAGCCCGGCCTGCGCGTGTATGCCGGCGCCGACGAGCTGCCCAGAGTCCTGAAGGGTCTCGGCATTGCCATCATTTCAACATCCAAGGGCGTCATGACCGATAAGCAGGCTCGCAAAGAGCACATCGGCGGCGAAGTCCTTGCGTTCGTATGGTAAGGAGGGCCTGAACATGTCTCGAATCGGAAGAGCTCCCATTACCGTCCCCGCAGGTGTTGAAGTCAAGATCGACGAGCACAACCACATTTCCGTCAAGGGTCCCAAGGGCACGCTGGAGCGCGACCTGGTCCCACAGATGAAGGTTGAGCTCGACGCAGGCGTTCTCCACGTCAAGCGTCCGGACGACTCCAAGGAAAACCGTTCCCTCCACGGCCTGACCAGATCTCTCATCGAGAACATGGTCGTCGGCGTGACCAGCGGTTTCGAAAAGAAGCTGGAGATCAACGGCGTCGGTTACCGTGCCGCCAAGGAAGGCAAGAATCTGGTCATGAACCTGGGCTACTCGCACCAGATCGTGGTTCCGGAGACCGAGGACATCCAGATCGATGTTCCCGATGCCAACCATATCGTCATCAAGGGCATTGACAAGCAGAAGGTCGGCCAGTTTGCAGCGGAAGTTCGCGGAAAGAGACCTCCGGAACCCTACAAGGGCAAGGGCGTCAAGTACGATTACGAAGTTGTCCGCCGCAAAGAAGGCAAGACCGGCGCGAAGTAAACGGGAGGTAGCCTGTTATGATTAAAAGACCTGATACGCGCGCACAGCGCATGAAGCGTCACGCAAGAGTACGCAGCAAGATCTCCGGTACGGCCGAGCGCCCCCGTCTGAGCGTATTCCGCAGTGAGAATCACATCTATGCTCAGATCATCGACGACGTGGCAGGGAACACCCTGGTTTCCGCTTCGACGGTTGAGAAGAGCTTTGAAGGTCTCGGCAGCAATGTCGAAGCCGCAAAGAAGATCGGCGCCACTGTCGCCGAGCGCGCCCTCAAGAAGGGCATCGAAGAGGTCGTTTTCGACCGCGGCGGCTACATTTATCACGGCCGCGTCCAGGCTCTGGCCGACGGCGCGCGTGAAGCCGGCCTGAAGTTCTGAGGGAGGGGGAAAACAAATGGCTTATACCAATGACAGAAGAGACCGCCGCAACAACAGAGAAGAGGCTGCCTCCGAATTTATTGAAAAGGTTGTTTCCCTGAACCGCGTCAGCAAGACCGTCAAGGGCGGCCGCGTGGCGAAGTTCTCCGCCCTCTGCGTTGTCGGCGACGGCAAAGGCCGTGTCGGCTACGGCATGGGCAAGGCAAGTGAAGTCTCCGAGGCGATCCGCAAGGGCCTGGAAGATGCCAAGAAGAACATCGTTTCCATCACCCTGCAGGGTACCACCATTCCCCATGAAGTTCTCGGCGCTTTCGGCGCCGGCCGTGTTCTGCTCAAGCCCGCCCCCGAAGGCACCGGCGTTATCGCCGGCGGCGCGGTCCGTGCGGTCGTTGAGTGTGCCGGCATCAAGAACATCCGTACCAAGTGCCTGCGCACCAATAACCCGGCAAACGTTGTTGCCGCCACGATGGAAGGCCTGAAGTCTCTGCGTGACGCCAGCCAGGTTGCCGCGGTCCGCGGCAAGGCCCCGGAAGAAGTCCAGGCTTAAGGGAGGGTGTATCATGGCGAATTTGAGAATTAAACTGGTCAAGAGCCTCAACGGCAGACTGGACAGCCATGTTGCGACGGCGCAGTCCCTCGGTCTGCACAAGATCGGCAATGAGACCGTACAGCCCGACAATCCCCAGACACGCGGCAAGATCGCCAAGATCGGCTATCTGCTGCAGGTGACCGAAGAATAAGGAGGGCGAAAGCATGCAGATTCATGAACTTTCTCCGATGCCCGGCTCCACTCATGTGGACAAGCGTAAGGGCAGAGGCCATGGCACCGGCAACGGCAAGACTGCCGGCCGCGGCCACAAGGGTCAGAAGGCCCGCAGCGGCGGCGGTGTCCGCATCGGCTTCGAAGGAGGCCAGATGCCTCTGGCGCGCCGCATCCCGAAGCGCGGCTTCAACAACATCTTTGCCAAGCCCCTGGAGGGCGTGAACGTTTCCGTTCTGGACCGTTTTGAGGACGGCGATGTTGTCGACGCAAACGCTCTGCTGGTGAAGGGAATCCTTTCCAAGTGCAGATACGGCGTCAAGTTCCTTGGCGAAGGTGAAGTGTCCAAAAAGCTTACGGTAAAGGCTGCTGCTTTCTCCGCTACCGCGAAAGAGAAAATCGAAGCGGCCGGCGGAAAGGCAGAGGTGGTCTAAGTGCTTCAGACACTTAAGAATGCCTGGAAAATCGAAGAACTCCGCAAGAAGATCCTCTTCACCCTGCTGATCGTTCTTCTTTACCGTCTGGGCAATGCAGTGCCGGTTCCCTACGTGAACGTCACAGCGCTGCAGTACTATTTCACACAGCTTCAGAACACGGTGCTGGGCCTCTACAACGTCATGTCCGGCGGCGCGTTCTCCACGGCGACGATTTTCGCGCTGAGCATTCAGCCCTACATCAACGCCAGCATCATTATCCAGCTCCTGACCATCGCGATTCCTGCTCTGGAACGCATGAGCAAGGAGGAGGGCGAAGAAGGCCGCAAGAAGATCGCCTCCATCACCCGTTACGCCACGGTCGGCATCGGCCTCCTGATGGGCTTTGCCTACTACATGCTGATGCGCAACAACGGTCTTCTGGCTGCTGAAGCGCAGAACAGCATCTGGGCCGCGGTCGTCATCGTGCTGACCTTCACCTCCGGCTCCGCCCTGATCATGTGGCTGGGTGAGCAGATCACCGAATTCGGTGTCGGCAACGGTATTTCCATCATCCTGTTTGCCAGCATCGTTTCCCGTCTGCCCCGCAGCATTGTCCAGTCCATCTCGAACGTCATCAACGGTTCTCTCAAGTGGTGGGCGGCAGTGCTGGTATTCCTGGGCGCCCTGGCTCTCATCGTGCTGATCGTTTTCGTCAACGACGCCGAGCGCCGTCTCCCGGTCCAGTACGCCAAGCGCGTGGTCGGCCGCAAGATGTACGGCGGTCAGAGCACCTACCTTCCGATGAAGGTCAACATGTCCGGCGTTATGCCGATCATCTTCGCACAGTCCATTGCCATGCTCCCCGCGACGATTGCCGCCATGGTCGGCAGCAGAAGCGACGGCTGGTTTATGAAGCTGTTCGACTCGACCTCCATCACCTATGCGATCATCTACTTCCTGCTGATCCTCTTCTTTGCCTACTTCTACTCCACCATCCAGTTTAACCCCGTAGAGGTGGCCAACAACCTGAAGAAGAACGGCGGATACATCCCCGGCTTCCGTCCGGGCAAGCCCACCAGCGAGTTCATCTCGAAGGTCCTGAACAAGATCACTCTGTTCGGCGCCATTTATCTGGGTATCATCGCCTGCGTCCCGATTCTGGTTTCCCACTTCACCAACGCCGAGTCCCTGACCGGCCTGAGCCTTGGCGGAACCTCCATCATCATCGCAGTCGGCGTCGCGCTTGAAACCGTCCGCGCTCTTGAGGCGCAGATGATGATGCGCAACTACAAGGGCTTCCTGTCCTGAGCGAGGTATTGTCCATGAAGATGATTCTCCTCGGCGCACCCGGTGCCGGCAAAGGCACCCAGGCCGAAATCCTCAGCAAAACTCTGAACATCCCGACGATTTCCACCGGCAACATTCTCCGCGCCGCCATGAAGGCCGGAACGCCGGTCGGACTGCAGGCCAAAAGCTATGTCGAAGCGGGCAAGCTCGTCCCCGATGAAGTGATCATCAACATCATCCGCGAGCGCCTTGCCGAACCCGACTGTGCAAACGGCTACATCCTCGACGGCGTGCCGCGTACGATTCCTCAGGCGGAAGCCATGGAAGCCCTCGGCATCGAGATCGACACCGCCCTCTCCATTGAGGTGGAGGACTCCGTCATCGTCGAGCGCATGGGCGGCCGGCGGACCTGCAGAGCCTGCGGCGGTACCTTCCACGTGGTCAACAACCCCCCGAAAGTCGAGGGAGTGTGCGACTTCTGCGGCGGCGAACTGAGCATCCGCAAGGATGACGCGCCGGAGACCGTCCTGGCCCGTCTGGAGACCTACCACCGCGAGACCGAGCCGCTCAAGGCTTTCTACGAAGCCCGCGGCAAACTCGTCTGCGTCGACAATCAGCCCGGAATCGAAGCGACCACCGCGGTGATCCGCGATGCGCTGAAGATCTGAGATGTCCGCAACCATCTACATCAAGTCTCCCCATGAGATCGAGCTCATGCGCCAGGCAGCGAAGATTGCCGCCGGAGCCCGGTCCATGGGAAGGCAGGCGGTGCGCGACGGTCTGACAACCCATCAGATCGACCGCGCCGTCCACGAGTACATTGTGAAATCCGGAGCCACTCCCAGCTGCCTCGGCTACGAGGGCTTCCCGGCCGCCACCTGCGTCTCCGTCAACGAGGAAGTCATCCACGGCATCCCGTCCCGGAAGCGCACCGTACACAACGGCGACATTGTTTCCATCGATCTCTGTGCCACATACAAGGGCTTTGTCGGCGACTGCGCCGGCACCTACGCCTGCGGTGAGGTGAGCGCCGAAGCGCAGAAGCTCATCGCGGTGACGCGCCAGGCCTTCTTTGAAGCGCTGCAGTTCGCGCGTCCCGGTTACCGGATCTATGATATCGGTGTGGCGGTCCAGAACTATGTGGAGTCCAACGGCTTCTCCGTGGTGCGCGACTTTGTCGGCCACGGAATCGGCCGCGGGATGCACGAAGCGCCGGAGGTTCCGAACTACAGGCCCGAAAGGGGAAGCATGCGGGGAGGCAATCCCCGGCTGGTCAAGGGAATGACCATCTGCATCGAACCGATGGTCTGTGCCGGCGACTGGCATGTTGAAATCCTGAAGGACGACTGGACAGTCGTTTCTGTGGACCGTTCTCTGGCAGCGCACTATGAGAACACCGTTCTCATCACCGACGGCGAACCGGAGATTCTCACGATGGCGGACGATCTGTGGGCCTGAACCCCGGACCGCATCCAATGATGGCTGAAGACTTTTGAGGAGGATTACACATTGGCGAAAGACGATGTAATTGAACTCGAGGGCACGGTGGTCGAATCCCTGCCCAACACGATGTTCCAGGTGGACATCGGAAACGGACATATCATTCTCGCGCACATTTCCGGCAAGCTCCGGATGAACTTTATCCGCATTCTCCCCGGCGACAAGGTCACCGTTCAGATGAGTCCTTACGATCTGACGCGCGGCCGCATCACCTGGCGGAGCAAGTAATACTCACTTGTCATTGCGAGGCGGTTTCGGAACCGCCGTGGCAATCCGTGAAAGGAGAAACCCAATGAAAGTCAGACCTTCCGTAAAGCCCATGTGCGAAAAGTGCAAGATCATCAAGCGCAAGGGCAAAGTGATGGTCATCTGCGAGAACCCGAAGCACAAGCAGCGCCAGGGTTAAGCAACTGACCACCCCGTGTCCTCCCGCCCCGGCGGGACGCACGAAAGCAATCCGCAACCCCCAAACCCCGCGCAATACTCATCACCACCCGCATGGTCTCCGGGGGCTCCCTCCGGCGGGATTAAGCGTCCCGGAGAATGGCCCGTGCCAACGGCCGCGGAACACGATTGCGGGAAACAAACAGAAAGGATGAACAAAACATGGCACGTATAGCCGGCGTTGACCTGCCCAAAGACAAACGGATTGAAATCGCATTGACCTATGTCTACGGGATTGGGAGAACCAGCGCAAAGAAAATTCTGGAAGCTACGGGCATCAATCCCGACACCAGAGTCAAGAACCTCAGCGACGAGGAAGAATCCAAGCTCCGTGAGTGCATCGACCACGGTTACATCGTGGAAGGTGACCTGCGCCGCCAGACCGCGCTTGACATCAAGCGTCTGACGGAAATCGGCTGCTATCGCGGCCTTCGCCACCGCCGCGGCCTGCCCGTGCGCGGCCAGCGCAGCAAGACCAACGCACGTACCCGCAAGGGTCCGAAACGCACCATCGCGAACAAGAAGAAGTAAAGGAGGGATATGAGTCATGGCAGCAGCAAATGCTAAGAAAAAAGTTCGTACACGCCGCAGAGAGCGTAAGAATATTGAAAAGGGCCAGGTTCATATCAGCTCTTCCTTCAATAACACCATGGTAACCTGCACCGATACCGCCGGCAACGCGATCAGCTGGGCCTCCGCGGGCGGTCTGGGTTTCCGCGGCAGCAAGAAGTCGACCCCCTTCGCCGCACAGACCGCAGCCGAGACCGCCGCACGCGCGGCGATGGAGCACGGCCTGAAGTCGGTTGAAGTCTTCGTCAAGGGTCCCGGTTCCGGCCGTGAAGCCGCGATCCGTGCCCTGCAGACGGCGGGCCTTGAAGTGACGATGATCAAGGACGTCACCCCCATTCCGCACAACGGTTGCCGTCCTCCGAAACGTCGCCGCGTATAACGGAAGGAGGAAGACATCATGGCAAAGAATACTCAGCCGATTGCAAAGCGCTGCAAGGCGCTCGGCATCAGCCCTGCCGTAATGGGCTACAACAAGAAGACAACGACCCGGAATGCCAACCCGACGACCCGTCGGAAAAAGTCCGAGTACGCCACCCAGCTTCAGGAGAAGCAGAAGGTAAAGTTTATCTACGGTGTGCTTGAAAAGCAGTTCCTCGGCTACTATGAGAAGGCCGTCCGTATGCCCGGCAAAGCCGGCGACAACCTGCTCATCCAGCTTGAGAGCCGCCTGGACAACGTCGTGTTCCGCCTCGGCTACGCCGCCACCCGCAGGGAGGCCCGTCAGCTCGTGAACCACGGTCACTTCCTGGTAAACGGCAAAAAGGTCAATATTCCCAGCTATCAGGTCAAGCCCGGCATGGTCATCGAACTCAGAGAAGCCAGCCGCAAGATCGAGCGTTTCCGCCAGAACGTCGAAGCCAATTCCAGCATCGTCGTTCCCAAGTGGCTCGAGTTTGACGCGAACAACCTGGTCGGCAAGGTCATCGCAGCCCCGACAAGAGAGGACATTGAATTCCCGGTCGAAGAGCATCTCATCATCGAGCTGTACTCCAAGTAATTCATATACCCTCGTGCACTCAGCAAAAAAGACCGCGCGCCCCTGCACAGCAGCGGGCAAATAAAATAGGAGGGTTAATATATGATTGAAATAAAAAAGCCGCGTATTGAATGCATCGAAACCCCTGCAGATGTTGCCTACGGCAAATACGTAGTGGAACCTCTGGAACGCGGCTACGGCACTACACTTGGAAACTCACTTCGCAGAGTCCTGCTCTCGTCCCTCCCCGGCATCGCCGTGACAAGCATCCGCATCGCCGGCATCCAGCATGAGTTCTCAACGATTCCCGGCATCAAGGAAGATGTCACCGAAATCGTCCTGAACGTCAAGAGCATCATCGCCAAGCTTCACTGTGAAGAAGCCAGAACGGTTTACCTGGAGGCTTCGGGCGAGGGGGTTGTCACCGCCGGTGACATTAAGCCCGATGCAGATGTGGAGATTCTCAATCCCGATCAGGTGATCTGCCACCTCGGTCCCGACGGCGCCCTGAATATGGAGCTGACCATTGACCACGGCCGCGGCTATGTCCCGGCAGAGAAGAACAAGAATCCGGCCATGCCCATCGGCACCATCCCGGTCGATTCGATCTTCACCCCGGTCCTCAAGGTCAACTACAGCGTGGAGAACACCCGTGTCGGCAACCAGACCGACTTTGACAAGCTCACCATCGAGATCTGGACCGACCGTACCATGGACGCAAGAGACGCCCTGTCCCTCGGCGCAAAGATCCTGGTCGACCACTTCACTCTCTTTACCGACCTTTCGGAGAATCTGACTGAGAGCTCCGTGGTTGTGGAGAAGGAAGAGACCAAGACCAACGATCTCATGGCGATCACCATCGAAGAGCTGGATCTCTCAGTGCGCAGCTTCAACTGCCTCAAACGCGCAAACATCAACACGGTTGCTGACCTCGTCAGCAAAACCCAGGATGAGATGATCAAGGTTCGCAATCTCGGCCGCAAGTCCCTGGAAGAAGTGGAGCATAAGCTCAACCAGCTGGGCCTGCACCTCGCCGACGACAGCGAGAACGCCTGACCCGCTCAGACCTACCATCAAGGAGGAAACTAACATGCCCGGAACCAGAAAACTCGGCCGGCCGACCGACCAGCGCATGGCCATGCTCCGTCAGCAGGTAACCGACCTGCTCGATACCGGACGCATGGAGACCACCGTCACCCGTGCCAAGGAGATCGCCCCCATGGCTGAGAAGATGATAACTCTCGGCAAGGCCAAGGATCTCGCATCCTATCGTCAGGCTCTCACCTTCATCACCAGAGAAGATGTGGCGAAGAAAGTCTTTGACGAGGTGGCCCCGAAGTATGCCGACCGCAACGGCGGCTACACCCGCATTACCCGTACCGGCTTCCGCCGCGGCGACGCGGCCGAGATGGCCGTCATCGAGCTGGTCTGATTGCCAGCACACCCTCCCCGGGCTCTGCCCGGGGAGTTTTTTACTGCAAATTATCGAATTATGTAAACAGATTATGTTAACTAATCAGATTTCTTTCTCCGGAGTTCTTGTGAAAATGCGGGAACTGTGATAGCATGAAGTGAATCGAAATACCCATGGGAACGGGGGAGTATATATGGCCGAAGCGAAAACCAATGTCATGCGCCTGCTGGAACAGAACAAGGTGCCCTATACCGCGCACAGCTATCCGCACGGGAAAGAAGCCGTCGACGGCGCCACCGTCGCGCAGCTTACCGGGATGGATCCCGCGGCGGTCTTCAAGACCCTGGTTGCGGTTGGCGCAAGCAAGCGCAATTATGTCTTTGTCATTCCCGTCGCCAAAGAACTCGACCTGAAGAAGGCTGCAAAAGCGGTCGGAGAGAAATCCATCGCCATGATCCACGTCAGTGAGATCACGCCCCTGACCGGTTATGTCCGCGGCGGATGCTCGCCCATGGGAATGAAAAAGCGTTTTTCCACCGTTCTGGACTTCAGCGCCGAAGCCCTTACGACCGTAACCGTCAGCGCGGGGAAGATCGGCAGCCAGGTGGAACTGGCCCCCGCGGACCTGCTCCGGCTGACCGGCGGGAGCACGGCCGACCTGACCGTCGATGCCTGAGCCGCTGCATCGGGCGAAAGGAGAATTCATGGATCAGAAACCGAATCCGGCCGCTGACCTTCATGGCAGGAACGCGATCCTTTTTGATTTTGACGGAACGGTCTTCGACACCGTCGAAGGGATTACCAAAAGCATTCAGCACGCTATCCGCAAGCACGGCATGGACGCCGAACTTACGGAGCTCCGCTGTTTTGCCGGCCCGCCCCTCGTGGACAAGTTCATGGAAGTCTTCGGCGTTCCGGACACGGTCGCCGAACAGCTGGTCGTGGACTTCCGCGAGCGCTATCGTCCCATAGGGATTTACGAAAGCGAACCGTTCCCCGGAATCCTCGATCTGCTCACCGCTCTGCGACAGGCGGGGAAAACGCTTGCGATTGCAACCTCAAAACCGCAGAACATGGCGGAACTCCTGCTGGAGCGCTCCGGCCTGCTGGACTGCTTCGACGTCATCGTCGGCAGCGACCCGCATCTGAACAACAACGCCAAGTGGGAGGTCGTCACCCGTGCGATGGAGCGCTGTGGCGCTTCACCCGAAACCGCGGTCCTCATCGGCGATACGAAGTACGATGTCGCCGGCGCCCTGCGCTGCGGGATTCCCTGTGTCGGCGTGCGCTGGGGCTATGCCTCCGAAGGCGAGATGGAGGAAGCCGGCGCCGCAGCCATGGCGGAGACCATGGAAGAGCTGCTGGAACTCCTCTGCGGCGCGGACTGACCTCCGGTAGCTGCAACCGTTAAGAACAGCATCCGAAACAAAACCCCATGGCGGCTGAAACGGCCGCCATGGGGTTTCGTTGATTTGTATTGTTTTTTCAGCTGGTGGACATCATCAGCTTGATGACTTCCTTGTCCGTCCCGCGCATACCGTCGCGCGCGATGCTGCTGACGGCGCGGATGGTGTTTTCCACACCCTGCAGGACGATGCCGTCGCCGCCCTGGAACTGGCTGTCGTGCATGTACATCCGCATGCCGAGCAGACCCGATTCGACCGCCGAGGCGATCTTTGCCGCGCAGCTGGCCTTGGCGCCGTCACAGATCATGCCCGAGTTGATGGCGAGGGCGTTCACGATGGTATGGGCGATCTGGTCGTATCCGCCGCCGTAAAGGTAGCAGATTCCGGCCCCGGCTCCCGCACCGGCGGAGGTGGCGCCGCAGTAGGCCGAGAGGCTCCCGATGCCGGTCTTCAGGTGGATAGTGACCAGGTTCGAGATGACCAGCGCCCGGAACAGCTGCTCATCCGAAACGCCGCAGTCGTGCGCATAGATGATGACCGGGATCGACGTGGTGATGCCCTGGTTGCCGCTGCCGGAGTTGATGACCACAGGGAGTTCGCAGCCGTCCATGCGGGCGTCGGACCCTGCGGCAGCCCAGGCCTTTGCCCGGTTGTGCACACTGTTACCGTAACTGAGCAGAAGGATGTTGCCGATGTTGGCTCCGTAGTCACCCTGCAGGCCTTCCTTGGCGATGGCCATGTTGTAGTCGATCTGCCTTTGGAGAATGTTGCGCACGTCGTCAATCTTGACGATGTTTGCAAATTCCACGATCCGCTCCACGCTCAGCAGCTTCCGGTTTTCCGGTGCCTGGATGGTCTCGTTGCTGAAGGGCTTGTCCAGCAGGACCTGGCCGTTCTTTTCAATCCGGACGACATTGGTGTGGTGCGCGACGATGTGCACATACGAAGTATCCTCGCCCGCGTAGAGGCGTACGGCAAGGTCAAAGGGGTTCTCGGAATCGGCCTCCTCCATCGTGATATCCGCTGTTTCCAGATAGGCGTCCAGTTCCTTCAGGTTTTCTTCCGTCGCGTCGGCGATGACTTCCAGTTCTTTCTCCGCTTTCCCGAAGCAGAGCCCTGCGGCCACGGCGGTCCGCAGACCCTTGCGTCCGCCGGTGTTGGGCACCACGACGCTCTTTACATTTTTGACGATATTGCCGCTTACGATCAGGTCGGTCCTGTCAGGCATGCGGCCGAGCGTGTCACGCGCGAGCGCCGCGGCGTAGGCGACGGCGATCGGCTCGGTACAGCCCATGGCCGGAACCAGTTCTTCCCTGAGGATGTCAAGGAAGCTGTCATAGATGTACTGTTCCACGAATGAACTCACCTCTGTTCGCAAGAATTTGCGTATTTTTTCCCTATGAACCATTCTAATGGTTCGAGAAATTCAGGTCAATCATTTTTTCGAATGACGGCATAAAAAGTTGCTCATCTTTCGTCACTATCCACAAAACGCAGCGGGAGTTTTCGTCGGTTTTGCCGGAAGCGCTGAAAAAAACCTGTTTTTCCCGTTTCCGGTTGACATTCCAGAGGGCAGATGATAAGATTTGCCCAAATTGAATCGCTTTTGATAGAGGCGCGGTGTTCATCAGTACGGTCCGGCTAGGTCAGGCAGCCGCCGGGCAGGAAAGGGATCATCGCCGAAGCTTCGGGAGTTTGCCTGAACTGTCGTTGCTGGGCTGCAGGAGAAGATCTTGCAGACTGTCACAAGTCTTTGTGGAGCGCTATCGATGATATACGGTCTGGGAAACCCCACTCCGATTGTTCATGAGCCGCTTGCAAAGCGGTTCATTTTTTATTGATCCCTACCGGCGGGGAGGAATAGCCGGAGAGTGAAAACTCAGAAAGGAAGACAAAATGAGAAGACTGACTGCAATCCTGATGGCTGCCCTGATGGTATTTGCCCTTGCCGCATGCGGACAGAGCAGTGCCCCGGCGGCTGCCCCCGCCGCGGTGGAAAGCGGCGTGGAAGACGGCGTTCTGACCATCGCCATGGAATGCGCCTACGCTCCCTACAACTGGACCCAGGGCGACGACTCCAACGGCGCTGTCCCCATCAAGGACTCCGACAACGAGTTTGCCAACGGCTACGACGTCATGATGGCCAAAAAGATCTGCGAAGCCAACGGCTGGGAACTCGAAGTCATCAAGGCCGACTGGGATTCCCTGGTTCCCGGCGTTCAGTCCCGCACCTATGATGCGGTCATCGCCGGCCAGTCCATGACCGCGGAGCGCTCCGAGCAGGTCGACTTTGCAGGCCCCTACCTGTATGCCTCGATCGTCTGCCTGACCCTGAAGGACAGCCCCTTTGCCTCCGCACAGGGCGTCAGCGACCTGGCGGGCGGTTCCTGCACCTCGCAGAGCGCCACCATCTGGTACGACACCATGCTTCCCCAGATCCCCAACGCCAACATCCAGCCCGCTGCCGAGAGCGCCCCTGCCATGCTGATGGCTCTGGAAACCGGCACGGTTGACTTCGTCTGCACCGATATGCCCACGGCACAGGGCGCAGTTGCCGCTTATCCCGACATGACGATTCTTGACTTCTCCGGGAGCGAAGACGACTTTGTCGCAGACGACGGCGACATCAACATCGGCGTTTCCGTCTTCAAAGGCAACACCGCTCTGCTGGACGCCATCAACGCGGTGCTTGACCCGATGACGGCGGATGACTTCAACGCCATGATGGCGGACGCGATTGCGGTCCAGCCCATGGACGCGTAAGATCACCGCACAGCGAAGCTGTTACAGCAATAGTTCAACAATCAACCGGTAAGGCGGGGGACACCATCTCCCGCCTTGCACAGCGAAATGACCATGCAAATTCTCAGTGAGGAGAGCAAACCGAATGGGTAAACTGGCACAGCTCGGCCTTGACATTGCAAAACTCTGGGGCAAGTACAGCGCTTCCTACTTCAGCGGCATGAAGAACACCCTGATCCTCGCTCTGATCGGCACCCTGATCGGCTGCATCATCGGCTTCATCTGCGGCGTCCTGAATACCATCCCGTATTCAAAAAGCGATCATCCCGTCAAGCGCTTTATTCTCAAGTTAATCCGGGTTATCATCCGCATTTATGTCGAAGTGTTCCGCGGCACGCCCATGGTGCTGCAGGCGGTGTTCCTGTTCTATGGCCTGCCGTATTTTACCGACAACGCCATGCGCTTCAGCTCGGTCTGGGCGGCGGCCATCGTGGTCGTCTCCATCAACACCGGCGCCTACATGGCGGAATCCGTCCGCGGCGGCATCATTTCGGTCGACCCCGGGCAGACGGAGGGCGCCATGGCCATCGGCATGACGCATGTGCAGACCATGACCAGCGTCATCCTGCCCCAGGCGCTGCGCAACATCATGCCGCAGATCGGCAACAACTTCATCATCAACGTCAAGGACACCTCCGTGATGTTCATCATCGGCTTCCCGGACTTCTTTGCCGCGCACCGCGCGGCCGTCGGGGCGAGCTACCTGTACTTCCCGTCGGCAACGGTGGAAATGGCAGGCTACCTGACCATGACGCTGATCGCCTCCTTCCTCCTGCGCTGGATGGAGAGGAGAATGGACGGCTCGAGCAGCTACGAACTCGTGCAGGTCGACCAGCTGACCATGACGGCCGGCACCTACCGGCACCCGGACAAGGGCAGCCCCTTCGACGAGCGGAGCCGCGAATACGCCGACCGGGACCTGCGCGAACAGGCCGAGAAGGAGGAATGATGACATGGACGAACTGATTCTTCAGGTTAATCATCTCTCCAAATCCTTCGGCAGCAACCTGGTCCTGAAGGACATTGATTTTTCGGTCAGCACGGGCGACGTTATCAGCATCATCGGTGCCTCCGGCTCCGGAAAATCCACGCTCCTGCGCTGCATCAACCTTTTGGAAACGCCGTCTTCCGGCGAAATCCTCTACCACGGGAAGAACGTGCTGAGCCGCGGCACCAATGCGCCGGAGTACCGCTCGCACGTGGGCATGGTGTTCCAGTCCTTTAACCTCTTCAACAACATGACCGTGCTCGAAAACTGCATGGCCGGGCAGATCAAGGTGCTCAAACGCGGGAAAGAGGAAGCCCGTCAGCACGCCATGGAGTATCTCGAGCGCGTCGGCATGGCCCCCTTCATCAACGCAAAACCCCGGCAGATCTCGGGCGGACAGAAGCAGCGCGTGGCAATTGCCCGCGCCATGGCAATGGACCCCGAAGTTCTGCTCTTTGACGAGCCGACCTCGGCGCTCGACCCCGAAATGGTCGGCGAAGTGCTGGCGGTTATGCAGCGCCTGGCCGAAAGCGGCATGACCATGCTGGTCGTCACCCATGAAATGGCCTTCGCCCGCGACGTCAGCAGCCGCGTGGTCTACATGAACGACGGCGTCATCTGCGAGCAGGGGAGCCCGGAAGAAATCTTCGGCAACCCGCAGAAGCCTGAGACCATCGAATTCCTCTCCCGCTTCCGGAAGTGAAAGAAAAACAGAACAGCAAAGAAACCACAGCTCACCCGATTTGTTCGAGCGAGCTGTGTTCTTTTCTGTCCGGTCCTGCCTGTCAGGATGCGAAACGGCTTTTAACTGGCTTTTGCACCTTTTGCACCTTTTGCAAGCGGATTCACAAGAAGATTTTTGGAGAAGCGGCCGCCGGTGAGCCTCACAGTTTCGTCAAGACGTTGCCTTAGCAGAAACTGTTCCAAGCGGTCTGAAAACAGTCCAGAACGGCAAGGCGCTCTGCAAACTGCGAAGCGCCGAATTTTTATATTGAAAAACCTGCAGCGATTTATTCTTGCTGAAGAATGCGCCAAAGTGTTGTACGGCTCAGATTCAGCTTGTCCGCCATCTGCTCGTTGGAATACTGCATCCATTCTTTTGCAATTCGGAAAGCCTTAGAGAAAACAGCGCTTTCCGTGACCGGCCTCTGCGCCAGAACCGGGTAAGCGCGCACAAAATCTTGAAAAACCGCATCTTCGCCGATGGATCGCAGAAGTAGGTTGTAGCGTGCCTTCGGTGAGGGATGGTTCATCTCACTGCGCGCGATCACATAGCGCATGCTGGCAGCGCGCAGCTCCCAGACGTTGCCCGGCCAGCTGTATTGCCGCATCAGCGCTTCCATCTGCGGCGTCATGGTGTACCGCGTGGGCAGATCGGACAGCTGCGAGAGGTACTTCAGGAAGAGCGGGCCAATATCGTCCTTCCGATCCCGCAGAGGCGGCATTTCAAGCGCGTGGATAGTGAGCTGACTTTTCAAATCCGGTGAAAGCTCATCGAACTCCCCATGCGAAGCGATCGTAAAGAATGCCAGCTGCAGATTGAGCGCGCTTTCCATGCCCGGGCGAAAGATCTGCCTGCCGTTGAGCACCTGCTGGATGCAGGTGAGCGCTGATGGGGGAGCCATAGGAATGTTTTTCAGCACCACACTGCCGCCGTTCGCGTCTGCGAGCAGCCCGTTTACCGCCTGCCCGTCGCGCTCAAAGCCGAAGAGAATGCGCGCCGCATCCTGCTGGGACAGCGTTGCCAGATCGATGGTGATGCAGGGACTGTCCGCGCGGTCGGAGCCGCCGTGGATGCAGTAGGCTATCTCCTCTCTGCCGGAACCAGCCTCGCCGTAAATCACGGTTGGCTCTGTCCTTCGGCAAAGTGCTTTTCCCTGCGTGACGAGCGTTTTCATCGCGTCGGAATTGGCCTTCAGCTCGTCCCAACGATAAATATGAGAGTTGAAGTCGGTTTTTCGTTCCTCCGGCTTCTTTTTATTGTGCGCGCCGGGATGCAGCGTCATCACGACGCCGACCGTTTCGTCACCGGCAAGAACTCGTTCCTGCACACACCGCATCATGGCGCCTTCTACCTGACGATAGCTGTCGCTGCGCCGCTGACCGCTTTTGAGCAGGCCGCCGACGGACAGATTCGGGTAAAACTCGCGGATCTGCCGTCCACGAATCTGGGAGGGGAGCAGACCAGTATATTGCTGCGCCATGCGATTGAAAAACTCGACGCGGCCTTCGGCGTCCGTGACGATGACGCCGAGCTGGGAGTTGTTCATGACCGTGTTCGTAATGGCGCGGTTTTTACGCGCAAGCCAGAGCTCCCTTGCCAAATCCGCTGCTTTGCTGCAGGCCTCACGGATACCGTCCGTACTCAGATACACCAAAAATCCTGATTTTCCAGCGGCCTCTGCCGCTTCCACCGCACCGGCAGTGCCAACAATCCCGTCACACGGTGATTCTTTCACTGCGAGAAACAGTTCCTGAAGACTCTCAAACTCAAGCAGATGAACATCCATGCCGATGAGCTTTCGGATGGATTCTATATTCAGCTGCGGTGCGAGCCGATGCCGCACGACACCGACCGATTTGCAGCCGCTTTCATAAGCGTTCTGGACCGCTAGCGCATAATCCATTGGGCTGATGGGGATCTCTACCAGCGGTAGATTGTAGCGCGCCTGAAAATGGGCGCTGTTTCCGGGGCCAGCGATAAATACTTCGCATCCTGCGTTCAGCGCCTCCTGCACGAAGCTGTCCTGTGTCTCCATGTCGCAGTCCACCAGCAGAAAGCTCACGTCTGAAGGGGGAAGCGCGTCAATCACCGTCTTCGCCAGCAAAAAAAGTTTGGAATATCCCAAAAAACAAATCTTGTGTCTCGCACGCTCTGCCATCGACTCATTTCCCTTCTTCCGATTTTTTCGTCTAAAAATGTTTCATATTAGCATGTTATCAAAAACTGAAACAAAAATCAACGAACTGGGCAGAAAAATCTACACATTTTGTGGTTTTCGTCTAACTCTGTTAAGGTGTAGACAAGCAAACGGAAACCAAACCAAAATAAACGACAGATGGGAAAGGAGATTCCAAATGGACAAGATTCAAATCGTGGAGGTCGGGCCGAGAGACGGCTGGCAAAACCTCAAGCAGATGCTGACCTTTGAGCAGAAAACGGACCTGATCGACAGGATGGTTCAGGCAGGCGTGAAAGAGATGGAAGTCACCTCGTTCGTCAGTCCCAAGGCGATTCCGCAGATGGCAGATGCAGCGCAGCTGGCTGCATGGGCGCTGGAGAAATACCCCGACGTGAAGTTTTGGGCGCTGGCTCCTAACTTTCGCGGCGTGGAGAACGCTTATAACGCAGGTATCCGACACGTCTCCTATGTGATCTCCGTCAGCGAGAGCCACAACAAGGCGAACGTCCGGCGCACGCATGACGAATCTTTTGCGGAACTGCAGAGAATTCTGGAGACCTATCCCGATGTGGAAATCACGGTCGGTATGGCTACTTCCCTCGGTTGCCCCTTCGAGGGCATCCCCTCCAAGGAAAAGGTGCTGGACTTCTGCCAGCGGCTGTATGATCTCGGCGTGCGGTCCATGTACCTCGCTGATACCATAGGTATTGCAGATCCTCGCCAGGTGCGCGAGCTGACCAAAGCGGTTCTGGATCGCTTCGGCGACTGCGACTGGCAGGTGCACATCCATGACACCCGCGGCATGGGCCTTGTAAACACGCTTGCTGCCATCGAATGCGGCATCAACAAGGTGCAGTCCACGCTGGGCGGCCTCGGCGGCTGCCCCTTCGCTCCAGGTGCTTCCGGCAACACCGCCACAGAGGACTTGGTATACATGCTCCAGCGCATGGGTTATGAAACAGGCATCGACTTTGATAAGCTTCTGGCAGCTTCCAAGTATCAGAAGAGTTTCGTGGACGGCATATACAGCGGCCACCAGATGAATATCGAAGCAAAGCAGCCTCCCTGCTGCTGAGTGAAAGAAAAGGAGAAATCGAAATGCGTCAGGATATTTTGTCTCTGATTATCTTCATCGCTGTTATCATCCTCGCCTTTGTACGCAAAAACAATGTCGGTGTGATCGCCCTGGCAGTTGGTGTTATTGCCGTACGCCTTTTTGGAATGACGGATAAGAACCTGCTTTCCGGAGTAAGCGCTTCCATGTTTATCACGCTGTTCGGCATCACGCTGCTGTTTGAAGTTATCAATCAGACCGGAGCACTGGACCTCTTGGCCAAGAAAATTGTAGGCGTGGCCGGGCATCGGCTTTGGCTTATCCCGATTGCTCTGTACATTGCCGGGTTTATTGTTGCCGGTGTAGGCCCCGGCGCGGTTCCGGCTCTGGCCATCATTCCGGCTCTGGGCGTATCGGTTGCGGTGCAGGTAGGATTTGACCCGGTGATGCTTGCCCTGATCGGTGAATGTGGCCTGATGGCGGGCCGTATGACCCCCATCACACCGGAAGCTGCCATCATCACGGCTGCGGCGGAAGGCGCGGGGATATCCAATGTGATTCCGACGATTCTGGTATGCCAGACGCTGGTTACCGCAGTCTTCTCCGTTGTGATCTGGTTTTCTTTTAAGGGCAACAAGGTCAAAGTTCCTCTTGGCAACATCAGTGAGGCTAGAACGGAATCCTTCAGCACCAAGCAGATTGTTGCACTCTGCGGTATTCTAGCTATGCTGGTGCTCATTATCTTCGTAAATGTCAATATCGGTCTCGCCGCTCTGTTTGTCGCAGCAGTTCTGGTAGTGTTCGGCGTGGCGGATGACGGAATCTGCATCAAGAAGCTCCCTTGGGGCACCATCTGCATGGTCCTCGGAGTCGGTGCGCTGCTGGACGTGGTCAACAAAGTCGGCGGCATAGACCTTCTTTCCAACGGTATGTCCAAAATTATGACCTCTGCTACGGCGACTCCCATCATGGGCGTTTCCGCAGGTCTTCTGAGCCTGGTTTCCTCCGCACTGGGTGTGGTGTATCCGACCATGATGCCTATGAGTGTTGATATTGCAGCCCAGGTGGGCAATGTGAACCCAGTAGCCCTGATGGCTGCTGTGGGTGCCGGCGGATCTCTGGCCGGCGTATCTCCTCTTTCCACTGGCGGCGCACTGATTCTCGCGGCCCTTGGCACCAACATGAAGAACTTCACCAAGGAAGACGAAAACAAGCGCTTCATTCAGCTCTTTGTCTACTCTGCCATCGGCCTGCTGGTAATCGCTCTGGTTTCCGGTCTGTTCTATAACATCCTGGCCAATCTGATCCATGGCTAATGATTCAAAATTAGAAAGGAGAACAATGATGAATGCTTTAAGTGATATCACAATCCTCGACCTGACCCGCGTGCTGGCCGGTCCCTATGCCACAATGATGCTTGCCGACTACGGCGCCAACGTCATCAAAATCGAAGTGCCCGGCAAGGGCGACGATACCCGTTCCATGGGTCCGTTCAAGAACGGAGGGAGCATGTACTATGCCAATGTCAACCGCAACAAGAAGAGCATAACGCTGAATCTGAAGTCTGAGGAAGGCAAGAAGATGTTCCTCGAGATGGTCAAAAAGGCGGACGTGGTCGTGGAAAACTACCGCCCCGGCGTCATGGACAAGCTGGGCGTCGGCTACGATGTGCTCAAGGAGGTCAATGACCAGATCATTTACGCCGCCGTCTCCGGCTTCGGCTGCTACGGTCCGAAGTACCAGCGCCCCGGCTATGACATCATTGCCCAGTCCTATGGCGGCCTGATGAGCATCACAGGCCCTGCCGGCGGAAGCCCCACCCGCGTGGGCAACGCCATGGGCGACGTGCTCGGTGGCATGAATCTGACCATCGGGATCCTGATGGCACTGCACGCCCGCAGCGTGATCGGCCACGGTCAGCGTGTCGACGTGGCACTGGTGGACTCTGTGGTTGCCAGCCTTGAGACCGGCACCCAGCGTTTCTTTGCCTCCGGCAAGCAGCCGGAGCTTATCGGCAACCGCTATGCCGCGGCTTATCCCTATGACTCCTTCGAGGCCAAGGACGGCATGTTCGTCATCGGCTGCGGCAACGACAAGCTGTTCAACCTTCTCTGCACCAAGGCGATCAATCGCCCCGACCTGCTGACCGATCCCCGCTTCCTCACAAACCCTGACCGCTGCGAGCATCACGCAGAGCTGAAGCCAGAGATCGAGAAGTGGAGCCGTGAGCACACGATCGACGAGGCTGTCGCGATCATTGATGCTGCCGGCGTTCCCGCGTCGCCCATCAACGATCTGCCCCGTATCACCACAGACGAGCATGTGGCGGTGGCGCGCGAGATGTTCGTGCCGTTGCACCATCCCGTGATCGGCGATATGAAGGTCAACGGCAACCCAGTCAAGCTTCAGGAAACGAAGGCGGACATTTCCCGCCCCGCTCCGGAGCTTGGGCAGCACAACAGCGAAATTTACGGCGAACTGCTGGGCCTCGGCGAAGAGGAGCTTGCAGTACTGAAGGAAGGCAAGGTTATCTGAGCCATCGAAGCCTGCTTCATTAAAAGAAACAGATTCATTTTCCGCTATCTCCTTTTTCCACCCCGGCACACAGAATGTGCGCCGGGGTTTTCTATTAGCCTTATTTTGCGATGCAAATGATAAGCAGAAATAAAGTACTGGCATTTTTTGTGCTCACACTCCTCTGAATGAATTGATTTTTGCTTCGTTTATATCCTGATTTGAAATGAAACAGGTATAAGAGTATCCTTAAAGTATTAGGTAGTACCATTTTGGTTATTAAGCTCCCATGGATTCCGTGACAGGCCTGGACGTGATCCGGCTCTGCGAGGTGTGGGCGAGCCGTATTTCTGCTTCTCAAGTGGGATGAGCACCGGAGAATCCAGATGAAAAAGAGCAAGTTTCCGCCGCCTGACAGCAGATGACAGCAGATGATGGCAAATGATAGCAGATGGATGGCAAATGCGTCCGTAATCCAATCCAATCCAATCCGAATCCAGAATCCAGAATCCGAATCCAATCCATGTGTGTGTGACGCGCGCGCGGGAGAATCGGCGCGCTGATGCTCCGCCTCAAGGACGGGAAAGAGTACCCGGCCGTGGATGTGATGCGGGAACTCCGAACCATGAAGGCCTGAGCCGCATCCGCCCGCCGGGCTGAAAATTTATACATTTTCGGCAAAAGTCGAACCACTTTGACCCGGATTGCACCATACTGAGCCCGGGTGCTTTGTGCTATACTATGCTCAGAAAGCATAAGGTCGCGGCAGTGGAGATCATGAAAGAATTAATAAAACTTAAAATAAGCTCGAGAAAAAGTGTGTTATAATGCCATTGTTTCTCAGGCAAGGAGATGAAGAATCCATGAAAAACAACTTGTTAGTAAAAACTGCATTGCTGTTTCTGACGACAGTGCTGATCCTTTCGGGCTGCGGCAAAACCGCCGCAAAGCCTGACAATGCCGCTGTGAATGCCGCACCGGTTTCGGAGGAGCCGCAGGTGCAGGCTGAAGTTTCTGTGCCTGATCCTGTGGCTGAGGTGCAGGCTCCGGTTGCGCTGTCCGGTGATGAGCTTCAGGAGTTCACGGAGCTGTTTGACACGCCGGGGTACAACGGCTTTCTTGAAGAGCCTTTCAAAAGTCCTGAGGATATCAACTGGGATGCTGTCCTGCGAAACGGCGCGGGAATCACGGCGCAGGATTATGGCGAGGAGGAAGTCAGAGACTTTCTGGAGGCCGCAGGCCAAAAGAAGTTCTACGGAGACCTGTTCGTCATCAGAAGGAATGACCTTGCGGATTATATCCGTCAGCATACCGGGGCCGATCTCATGCCCGGGAAGGACACTCTGACCTGGACTTACGTTGGTGCGCACGATTCCTTTTACACGGAGCACTGGGCCGGCGAGTATATCGCGTACCGCTGTGTCTCCGGAGTGAAAGAGGGCGACCGGTATACGCTCCGCTTTGAACTGAGCGACAGCAGCCCCGGGATCGACCCGCGCAGCCACCGGGGCGTGTTCGCCGACAGAATCCTCACCCTGAGGAACTCCGGGGATCACTACATTGTGGAGTCCAACGCTATTTGCTGGGATGACCACGCTGATCCGGAGCAGACCTTTGACGTAGAGCTCCCGCAGTTTGACGGGCAGGTGCGCTTTATCACGTACGAGGAGTATAACGGCGAAACGACCATCCTCCTGGTCAGGGACGGCAAGCGCCTGACAGAACTTTCCACCTATGTCTGGGGAGACCAGCTGGCCTATCTGAAGAAGGTCGCTGCCGTGGGCTTCTTCGATTTCAACGCTGACGGGATGAAGGATATCGCCGTCATCGGAGATTCGGATCTCGGCCGCCGGGCGCTGCTGTATGAAGCCGTGGCCGGGGATTATGTCTTCAACAGCTTTGCGGATCTGGATGCGGCAAAGATGGCGGAACTCGGCGCCGATTTCACCATCGACAGTTTGAAGGCCGCCCTGCTCGGCAGCCACGGGGAGGGCGCGTACGGCAGCTGGCAGGAAGCCTACGCGCAGATCGCAAAGGTCTACCGCATCTCCAATAACATGTTCCTGTATGACCTGATCCAGGCTGACGGCGATGACGTCCCTGAGCTGGTGGTTGACTACCCCGGGTACGGGACCTCTCTGTTCACATACGAAAACGGCAGTGCCCGCTGCCTCATGAATCACTGGCCGTACGGCGCGGGCGGCAATGCCGGCTATTCCTATCTTCCCGGGACGGGCGTCTATTACAACGGCAACGCCGATTACGCCGGCGCGGTCTACTACGAGTATTACATGTCCAAACGGGATGCCGGAGAGCTCGGCACCGACTACTGGGTGAAGCATATCAACTTCAACGACTTTGACGGCGACGGCGAGCCTTCGGAGGAGGAGCTTCTGGCCTCCCGCGAATACGTCGGGTCTGCGGAGTACCACAACGAGACGGGCCGGGAGATGACGCCGGACGAAGTAAAGGCCGCGGTGGATCTCTACGACAGTTATGAGATGCGGCCCCTGTCCGGCGCGATGGACTATGACAGCCTTCTTGCTCAGCTTGGGGTATAATGTGCGCTGTCTGAAACCCGGAGTTTTGGAATCCGAGTATTGAAAAACCCGCCCGCTGTGATATAATGCCGTTAGCAATTGAAGAGGATGTGATTGGATTGAAGCTTGGTATTGTGGGGCTTCCGAATGTCGGCAAGACGACTCTGTTTAACGCGCTGACCGGTGCGAAGGCCGAGACCGGGAGCTATACCAATGCCGGGGCAAAGCCGAATATCGGCAATGCAAAGGTTCCGGACGAGCGCCTGGACTGGCTGGCGGATTACTATCACCCGAAGAAGTATTCTCCCGCAACCGTCGACTTTGTGGACATTGCGGGCGTCAGCGGCGGCGGAAAGGGGAACGAGGTGTTCCAGAACATCCGCCAGGTCGACGCGCTGGTCGAGGTGGTCCGCTGCTTTGAAAACGACGACGTGTTCCTCGAAAAGGCGGACGCCGTGCGCGACGCCGAATCGTTTGAGCTGGAGCTGATCCTCGCCGACCTTGAGATCACCGAGCGCCGCCTGGAGCGCGCGAAGAAGAACGCCAAGGGCGGGGACAAAAAGTATAAACACGAGTGCGAGACCTGCGAGGCGCTCATCGCCCACCTGACCGAGGAAAAGCCCGCCCGCGACTTTGAGTTTACCGAAGAGGATGCGGACATGCTGGCCGACGGAGGCCTGCTGACCATCAAGCCGGTCATCTATGTGGCGAACCTCGACGAGGACGGAATGAGCGACCCCGAAGGAAACGCCAACTACTCCGCGCTGAAGGCCTACGCCGAGGCGCACGCCGCGGCTGTGCTCCCGGTGGCGGCCAAGTTCGAGGAGGATCTGACCGACCTTGACGAGGAAGAGGCGCAGATGTTCATGGAGGACCTCGGCCTGAAAGAGCGCGGCCTGGACCGCCTCATTAAAACCTCCTACGACCTGCTGGGCTACATCTCGTTCCTGACAGCCGGGGAGGACGACGTCCACGCCTGGACCATCGTGAGGGGAACCAAGGCGCCCAAGGCGGCGGGCAAGATCCACAAGGACATTGAGCGCGGCTTCATCCGCGCAGAGATCGTCGCCTTTGACGACCTGAAGGCATGCGGCAGCATGGCGGCCGCCAAGGAGAAGGGCCTCTTCCGCCTGGAGGGCAAGGAATACGTCATGCAGGACGGCGACGTCACGCTCTTCCGCTTCAACGTCTGAGTGCGGAAATCGGCCGGAAAACCGTTGACAGAACCGGCCTGAAATGCTATAGTATCGTGGAATTGAAAAGGCGTTGACGGAGAACGCCGCCGGTGTCGGGATCCAGAGAGAGCGGTCATGGCTGCAAGCCGCTTGCCCGGTGAAGGCAGGGCGACCGCTCCCGAGCCGGGAAGAGGAAATGCTTCCCCGTCGGCACACGTAAGCTGCATCAATGAGTGAAACATCAAGGTGGAACCGTGCATAGACTGCACCCTTGGCGAATGCCAGGGGTGTTTTTATTCAGGAGGAAAAGCATATGAAGATTATTTACAAGGACGGTACGGTCGGGGAATGCCCGCAGGAAGAAGAACTGCACGTACTGCGCCACACTGCCGCGCACATCATGGCCCAGGCCATCCAGCACCTGTACCCGCATGCCAAGTTCGCGTTCGGCCCTGCCACGCAGAACGGCTTTTATTATGACGTGGACCTCGGCGACGTGAAGCTCGCCAACGAGGATCTGGAAGCCATTGAGAAAGAAATGAAGAAGATCGTGAAGCAGAATCTTCCGATCAAGGCCTTTACCCTCCCGCGGGACGAGGCCATTGCCTACATGGCCGAGCGCGGCGCGGATTACAAGGTGGAGCACATGGCGGAGGACCTCGTGGATGAAACTGAGTTCAGTTTCTTCCAGCAGGGCGATTACGTCGACATGTGTCTCGGACCGCACCTGACCTACACCAAGGCCCTCAAGGCCTTCAAGATTACCCAGCAGTCCGGCGCCTACTGGAAGGACGACAGCAGCAACAAGATGCTCACCCGCATCAACGGCGTTGCCTTCCGCACCGCCGAAGAGCTGGATACCTATCTGGTGCAGCTTGAAGAGGCGAAGAAGCGTGACCACCGCAAGCTCGGCAAGGAACTCGGCCTCTTTGCCTTCCGCGACGAGGCGCCCGGCTTCCCATTCTACCTGCCGAAGGGCATGGTCCTGCGCAACACCCTCATCGACTACTGGCGCAAGGTCCACAAAAAGTGGGACTATGTTGAAATCTCCACGCCCCAGATCATGAAGCGCACCCTCTGGGAGACTTCCGGCCACTGGGACCACTACAAGGACAACATGTACACCACCGTCATCGACGGCGAGGACTTTGCCATCAAGCCCATGAACTGCCCCGGCAGCATCCTGGTCTATGACCTGGAGCCGCACTCCTACAAGGAGTTGCCGCTGCGCTATGCGGAACTCGGCCTGGTCCACCGGCACGAGCTCTCCGGCGCCCTGCACGGGATGTTCCGCGTCCGCTGCTTTACGCAGGACGACGCCCACATTCTCCTTGCCAAGGAACAGATCAAGGACGAGGTTATCCGCATTGCGCAGCTGTTTGACGAGGTTTACTCCGTCTTCGGCCTGCCGTACAAGATTGAGCTCTCCACCATGCCCGACGACCATATCGGTACGGTGGAAGACTGGGACATTGCCACTGCAGCCCTGGCGGACGCGATTACGTCCATCGGCAAGGAATACATCCTCAATCCGGGCGACGGCGCCTTCTACGGCCCGAAGCTGGACTTCCACATCCAGGACTCTCTCGGCAGAACCTGGCAGTGCGGCACCATTCAGCTGGACTACCAGCTGCCCGGCCGCTTTGACCTGACCTATGTCGACTCCGAAGGCAAGGACGTCTGCCCCGTGATGATCCACCGCGTCGTGTTCGGCTCTATCGAACGCTTCATCGGCGTGATTACCGAGCATTACGCCGGCGCCTTCCCGACCTGGCTGGCTCCGGTGCAGGTCAAGGTGCTCCCGATTACCGACCGCGCAGCGGAATACAGCAGGGAAGTCTCCGAAAAGCTGGACAGCGCGGGCTTCCGCAGCGAAGTGGATTCCCGCAACGAAAAGATCGGCTATAAGATCCGTTCCGCGCAGCTGGAAAAGGTCCCGTACATGCTGGTCATCGGCGACAAGGAAGTGGAAGCCGGCACGGTCGCGGTACGCACCAGAGAGGGCAAGGACCTCGGCGCCATGCCGCTGGACGCCTTCCTGGAGAAGATCGGAACCGAAGTTCAGCAGATGCTCTGAACCGTTCCGGCCGAATCTGACATAAAACAATCCGGAGGAAGCAGTCATGGCATATTGTAAGAGCTGCGGAGCTTATATCCCTGACGGTCAGGCTGTGTGCCTTGCCTGCGGCTTCGACCCCGCCTCGGAGAAGAAGCCCGAAACGTCAAAGCCGAAGACGGAGAGCAGCGCCGCTTACCAGGCAAGCGAGAACAACGAGGAAATGCGCCGCCGTCTCGAAGAGCAGCGCAGGCGTGCCAGAGAGCAGAATCTTCAGTGGGCCGATCAGGAAAAGCGGCGCAGGGAAGAGCAGGCCGCCAGAGAAGCCGCCAGAAAAGAGCAGCAGGAGAAGGCCCGCCGTGAGGCGGAAGCGGAATACGCCCGCCGCAAGGCCGAGCAGGCCGCCCAGCAGGCGTCGCAGCAGTCCACGCAGAACGAAGCGCCCTACGGAGCAGCCGCCGGCCAGGGGAACAAGGCGCTTGCCGCGCTGAGCTATCTCAGCATTCTCTTCCTGGCACCGTCCATTTTTGCCCCGCAGGACAAGTTTGCGCGCTATCACGCCAGGCAGGGCATGAAGCTGTTTATTTTCGGCATTGTTGCCGATCTCCTTGCGGCGATGATCGGCATCGGCTGGGTCGCGACGCTCGCCCGGCTCTACCTGATGTACAAAGGCATCACAAACGCACTGAACTACCGCATGGAGCCCCTTCCTTACATCGGGACGATCGGAGACAAATAAGCGAACCCCCGAACGGTTTCAAAGAACTGACAAAGCCGCGCCGCTGGTTACAGCAGCGCGGCTTTCGTTACAAAGGACCCGGAAAACAAAGCTATTTCGGTTGCAAAGAGACAACAGAATTTTTGCAAAAAATATTTTAAAAAACCCGGAAAATCTTCTTGACAACTAAAGTCGCTTGTGGTAGTATTTGAAAGCTGTCGCGGAAGCGGCGGGAAGCACCTTGAAAATTGAACAATGCAAGAAAGCTAAAGCAAAATTTAGCACCAAACGGGAACTTTAAAGGGGCATCGGAAACGATGTTCCGGAAAATTCTTTTGAGAGCTGGAAAGCTTAA
>JAFPWF010000038.1 GCA_017395085.1 Oscillospiraceae bacterium
ATCCTGAAGTTCAGTCTCGAACGGGCCGGCTACAAGACCTATGAAGCGGAGAGTGCCGAGAATGGGTTGGAAATGATGAACGACAGGATCCGGCTTATCCTGCTGGACGTAATGCTCCCGGGGATGTCCGGATATGAACTGGCCGGGGTCCTCCGGGAAAAAGGATGTAAGATGCCCATTATCTTCTTGACCGCCCGGTCTTCGGAGGAAGACCTCCTTTCCGGCTTCGCTTCCGGGGGTGACGATTACGTTGCGAAACCGTTCTCGACGGCGGAACTGTTAGCGCGCATCGGAGCGGTCCTGAAACGCTCCGCGTCAAGTTGCACTGGATTGGTCCATTGCGGCCTCCTGTCGGTCGACCTGGATGCGGAGAAAGTCTTCCTCGAAGGCAATGAGGTCCTGTTTTCAAGAAAGGAATATGAGATCCTGGCGTTCCTGATCCAGAATCAGGGGATATTTTTCACTCGCAGCCAGATCATCAAGGCGCTTTGGCTGGATGCGCCATTTGTTATTGACCGGACCGTAGATGTCCACATCGCGCATATCCGATCGAAACTGGCCGACCACAAAGGCTTGCTGGTCAGCCGCGTAGGTTTTGGATATAGTTTGAAATATGAGCAGTAACAAATCTTACCTGCAGCAGCTGCTGCTGTATATGGCGGTCGTAGTCGGCGTTTTCTCATTGGCCGCCTCCGTCTATACAATGCACAGCGAGCGGAATTACAAGAAACTGGTCCTTCAATCGCGTCTGGAAGGATACGCGGACCGGATTGCCATCTTCGGTCCCGAAGTCTCGTTCAACGAAGAGGTCCGCGTCACGCTCCTGTCAAAAGAGGGGGGTGTCCTGTATGATTCCGATGAACCCGATCTGTCGACCGACCACAGCAAACGGCCTGAATTCCTCGAGTGCCGGGAAGACCGTCCGGGCTGGGCCATCCGGCATTCTGAGACGGAAGGTCGCGACTATTGCTATCTGACCAAGATGGATGGAGACCGGATCATCCGCGTGGCGGTCCCGTATGAGGTTGACCTGAAGCATTTTTTGAGGTCGGATACCATATTCGTCGTTGTAGGGGTTATTCTGCTTCTGATATTCCTGGCCCTGATCGGACATTCGATGCTGCGGGGCTACAAATCTCTGGAGGACGCGCTGAATGCCGTTGAAAGCGAACGCCGCAACAATCAGCGCCTGAAACGGGAAATGACGCACAACATTGCCCACGAACTGCGGACCCCCGTCAGCAGCCTGCGCGGTTATCTGGAAGCGCTCACCGACTTCCAAGATATGGATGATGAGCGGCGCGAGCTGTTTACCCAGCGGGCTTATCTGCAGACGCTCCGTCTGTCGGATCTGCTGCGGGACATCGGACTGGTCACCAAGATCGAGGAATCCCCGGAGATGATCAAGGTCGAACGGTTCGCCCTGAAGGAAATCGTCGACAGCGTCCTGGATGAATTCGCCGAAAAGATCTCTTCGCGCGGGATGACGGTTGAGAATAGCGTCCCGGAGAATTTGCATATGAACGGCAGTCCGAGTCTGATGTATGCCGTATTCAGGAATCTGGTGGAGAACAGTTACAAATACGCGGGCGAGGGAACGGAGATCCACGTCGAAGCGAAGCCTGGCAGATGCTTCTACTACGATACCGGCGTGGGCGTTCCTCCGGAAATGCTGGACAAGATATTCGAGCGTTTTTTCCGGATTCCGGGGATGACCGGCACGGATTGGAATGTGGATACCGGCAGCGGACTCGGCCTTTCCGTCGTCAGGAATGCAGTCGGTTTCCACGGTGGGGAGATCAAGGCCA
>JAFPWF010000021.1 GCA_017395085.1 Oscillospiraceae bacterium
CTGCGGATGGTCGGCCTGGCAGAAAAGCAGATGAACTACCCCGACCAGAGGTCCGGCGGACAGCAGCAGCGCGTCGCCATTGCCCGGACCCTCGCCATGGACCCGGATATCATCCTCTTTGACGAGCCGACCAGCGCCCTGGACCCGACCAGCATCGGCGAGGTGAAGAGCGTCATCCGGGAACTGGCGCGGCAGAAGAAAACCATGATGATCGTGACGCATGAGATGCAGTTTGCCCGGGAAGTGGCCAGCCGCGTGTTTTTCATGGATGAGGGCCTCATTTACGAAGAGGGCACGACGGAGGAAATTTTTGAAAATCCGCAAAAGGAAAAGACCCGTCGTTTCCTGCGCCGGCTCCGGATCCTGGAACTCAAAATCGCGTCGCGCGCGTTCGACTTTGCGGGCGCCGTCGCAATGATCGACCAGTACTGTTACAAAAACCGCATCCATCCGAAAACGGTCGCGAAGCTGCAGTCGGTTTTTGAGGAGCTCTGTTTCCAGATCCTCCTGCCCGCGCTTCAGGATCCCTCGATGCACGTCACCATCGAACACATGCCTTCGGAGGAAGCCGTGAAGATGACCGTTGAGTATCCCGGCTCCCTCCGTCCGGAAGAAACAGACAGCACCATCGCATATGCGCTCGTCAAAGCAAATGCGGAATCCGTCGATTACGAAGCGTGCCCCGACGGTTCCGGGAGCGTCATCACGATCCGGATCCGCTGAAGTCCCTGCTGTTAATAGTAATCTGCAGACAAAAAGATGCTTTGGAAAAACAATTGACGGCACGTGGAAAACGTTGTATAACATAGTAAACTGGTATGTTTATTTCCGAGTCCGTTCCATGATCTCATACAGGAAAATCGGAAAAGATGTGCAAAACCATTTTGAATGGGTATTTGATGGGAGGCACTGTTCGTGAGCAATCAAACCGCTGTTATCACGGCCGTCTGCATCAGTGAAAAGAAGGGGCAGCAGAAGCACCCGGTCGAATCGGTCCATCTGCGGCCGGAACACGGGATCGATGGAGACGCCCACGCCGGGAACTGGCACCGCCAGGTCAGCCTGCTCAGCAAAAAGAGTGTGGATCGCCTGCAGGAGAAGATCAGCATTCCGCTCTTCCCCGGCGCTTTTGCGGAAAACATCCTCTGCGACGGGATCGAGCTTTACAAACTCCCGGTCGGGACAAAGCTCCGCGTCGGTACGGCGCTGTGCGAGGTCACGCAGATCGGCAAGGAGTGTCATGCGGACTGCGCGATCCGCCAGCAGGCCGGAGACTGCGTGATGCCGCGCGAAGGGATCTTTGCCGTTGTCCTTGAGGAAGGAGATGCAAAGGCCGGGGATCTGGTCAGCGTAGAAGAGAGTCCGTAAGATCTGCCAAAAAGAAAGCCTGCCGTTTTTCGGCAGGCTTTCTTTTGCCTATATGGCTTTTGATGGTTTCACCGGTATGAACCGGCAGGATTCATGATCCAATCCTTTTCGGGATGGCGCTCCCTTACAGCGTGAACTGTATCGCGCAGAATGCGGCGTAGATCGCCAGCATCAGGATCCCCTGGAAGCGGCTGAGCTTGCCCTTCAGCAGGGCGGGGACGGTCAGAATCAGCATCACGACGATCATCAGGGGAATCTCCAGCACGAGGCTTGCGTTATGCCCGAACAGAACGGCGCTCTGCGGTACCGCAAAGGGAGCCAGCGTCACCGAAACGCCGCTGACCAGCACGAGGTTGAACACATTCGCGCCGATCACGTTGCCGAGTGAAAGGTCGCTGTGGCCTTTGACCAGGGAAGTGATGGCGGTGACGAGCTCCGGAAGGCTCGTGCCGAGGGCAACAAAGGTCAGTGCAATCACGGATTCCGGCACGCCAAGCGCCTGGGCGATCTTGGTGCCGTTTTCCACAAGCAGGTGTGCCCCCAGGGCAATCAGCGCCGCGCCCAGGACCAGGAACAGGATCATTTTCCAGACGGGCAGTTCCTCGCCTTCAGGCTCCTGCGGCTCCGGCTGCGGAGAGTTTTTCATCTGCCGGACATTCAGAATCATATAGACAAGGAACACGCACAGCATCAGAATGCCGACTGTCCGGGTAAAACTCCCGATCAGGTAGGCGGCAACACAATAGATGGCCGCAGCAAGGAAAAAAAACAGAACGGGCATCTTCAGTGCCTTTGGGTCCACCTTTCCGGGGCGGACGGCGATGGTGATGGCGGCGATCAGGGCTGTATTGCAGATTACCGAGCCGATGGCGTTGCCGTAGGCGATTTCCCCGTGGCCGGAGATGGCGGACATCGTGGAAACCATGACTTCCGGCAGCGTGGTGCCGATGGACACGACCGTTGCGCCGATCAGCAGTTCCGGCAGATGGAAGCGTCTTGCAAGATCGCTTGCGCCGTCCACAAACCAGTCTCCGCCTTTAATGAGGCAGGCAAGACCGACAAGAAACAGTAAAACAGGAATCAGCATGTTGAATCCTCCGTGTGAAATGGTCAATCACGTATTTTAATCCCGGCGGCGAAAAAGTCAACAGAAAAACTAAATCCACAGCTTCTCCACATTCAGGACTTCGCAGTTTTCCAGGTACTCTTTCAGATAGAGCTCACACAGCTCATCCACCGTGCAGTCACCGTCATTGTTTTCCTGCAGGATGGTGATGACTCTTCTCGGAATCACAATGTCCCTGTTGATGACGGATGAACTGTGCATCCGGGCCATGGCGGAAACGATTTTGCGGATATCCGCCTGTCCGAAGGTCTTCTTGAAGTAGGCAGCCTCTTCTTCCTTCCGCCTCCGGAAGCAGCGGTTATGCAGGAAGCGGATCAGACTTGAGATCGCGAACGTGAGCGGCATGATAAGCGTGACCGGGATCCAGAGCGGGAGATGCGTGACAAAGCCGTAAAAATCGTTCCAGCCGCCGTTTTCCTCCCCGATCACGACCACCATCACGTAATACAGGATCGAATAGATCAGCACCGGAATCAGCGCAATGATCTGGTCGGCAAAACTGACGCGCTGCGCGCTCATGAAGAAACAGAACGCCACAAAGGTCAGAATCGGGCAGACGCCGTGCAGGAAGAAGCGGGACCCGGAGAAGATCAGCCGGAAGCCTTTGACCGGCGAAAGGATAAACAGGGAAATCAGGAAGGTGAGCGTCACGGCCGTGACCCCTGCGTAGGTCAGGATGGTGACCCAGCGGGGAAGGTGGTAATTATGCTTGCGAAGCCCGTCGATCGTGTAGGGGATGATCATCGCGACCGAGATTGCCGCCAGGATATTGGAATTGACCGTAAACATGCAGAACGTGCGGATTCCCATGTGATCAAAATTCTCATCGTAGAGCGTCGTCAGGTTCATCGTAATTCCGATAAAGACGCAGACGACCACGATGACCGAGCTCATCAGGGCAAGCAGGCACTGCCTTTGGGTGATCTTCATCACTCTGTCCATCGTTCGCATGCTCCTTTCGTGAAAGATATTTTATTATAACACGCAGGCAGCCGCTTTGAAATCAAAAGTTAGCCGAAACCGGGCGTATTCTTCACAAAAGGCAGGCCACAGCGTCCTGCCCGGCGCCGTTCCCCGCCAACCGCGGAAGAAAAACGAGCATACCCTGAAACGGGTATGCTCGCTGCATCTTTCCGGCTGAAAAACCGGTGCGCGTTTTACCGTCTTCTCCACACTCCGGGAGAGAACAGGAACAGCATGGGGAAGATTTCCAGCCGGCCGAGCAGCATTTCAAGGCTCAGAACCAGTTTGGAAACCCCGGAGAAGAAGCTGTAATTGCAGCTTGGCCCGACGGCCGCCAGCCCCGGCCCGACGTTTGAGATGCATGCGATGGAGGCGGTCAGGTTGGTGGGCAGATCCTTCCCGTCCAGCGTCAGGACCAGGACGCCGGCGGCAGTGATCAGGAGATACAGCAGAGAGAACACATGCACGCCCTGCACCACCTGGTCGCTGACGGCTTTGCCTTCAAACCAGACGCGCTTCACGCGGGAAGGCAGGATCAGCCGCTTCAGCTCCGCGTGGCAGGACTTCAGCAGGATGATGATTCGCGAAACCTTCATCCCGCCGCCGGTCGAGCCCGCACACCCGCCGATGAACATCAGCAGCACCAGAATCCAGCGGGAAAGCTCCGGCCATCGGTCAAAATCACAGGTGGAAAACCCGGTGGTGCTCAGGATGGTCATGACCTGAAAGAAGGCGTACCGCAGGCCGTTTGCAAAACCGCCGCAGAGCTTCATGATGTTCACGGAGATGACGAGAACCGTCCCCGCAATGATTCCGAGATAGATGTGCAGCTCCTCGCTGCGGAGCGCGGTGGAGACCTGGCCGATCAGGATCAGATAGAACAGGTTGAAATTGCAGCCGAACAGAAGCATGAACACCGCAATCACCATTTCGAGGTAAACGCTCTGATACGCGCCGATGCTTGCGGCCTTCGTGGAAAAGCCGCCGGTTCCCGCGGTGGCAAAGGAGTGAAGCAGCGCATCGTAAAACGACATTCCTCCCAGCAGGAGAAAGATGCATTCCAGGACAGTCAGCCCCAGATAGATCAGATACAGGATCCGGGCAGTTTTGCGCACTCTCGGCACCAGTTTGCTCACAGTCGGCCCCGGGACTTCCGCACGCATGATGTAGAGATAGGAATTCCCCGATACCGGGAGGACGGCGGCGATAAACACCAGCACCCCCATTCCCCCGATCCAGTGGGTGAACAGCCGCCAGAACATGCATCCGCGGCTCAGGAGTTCGGGGTTTTCCAGAATGCTGGCTCCCGTGGTTGTAAAGCCGGAAACCGTTTCAAACAGCGCGTCAACAAAGCGTGGAATATCTCCGGACAGGACAAACGGCAATGCCCCGAACAGGGACATCAGGATCCACGACAGCCCGACGCAGACAAAACCTTCGCGCGCAAACAAATCGGAAGAACGCGGGCGGACGGTGGAAAGGGCAGCCCCGACCGGCAGCAGCAGGAGATCCGGGATCAGAAACGGCAGCGCCGATTCCCGGTAGACAAGGGCCGCAGTCATGGGCAGAAGCAAAAGCAAAGCTTCCGCAAGGAGCACTTTTCCGAGGGTGTTCCAAACGATCCGGTAATTCATAGCCGGGCCACTCTTCTGTTTTCGGGAACCAGAATGTCATCCAGGTCCAGCAGCGTATGCTCCGCCGTGACCACAATCACCCGGTCTCCCGGCATCAGTTCCGTCTGCCCGTCGGGCGGGAAGCTGCGCCCTTTGCGCGTCACCGCGGCGATCAGCACGCCCTTGCGCAGCGGCAGATGCAGAAGCTTCTTTCCGGCTCCGGCCGCCTGTTCTCCGACCACAAACTCGGTTGCGGTAATGTGGGGGTCTCCGAGATAATACAGCGCCTCAATGGTGCTTCTTTCCGAAGTATGGCAGAGCGCCCTTGCATACCCGGCGATCCTCTCCGCGACCAGGGCCTGCGGAGAAAGGGCCGTGTCCGGGAACACGTCCTCGAGCATATCCATAAACTTCTGGTTGTTGACTTTGGAGATCACCTTGCCCACGCCCATCTTTGACGCATACATGGCCAGAATGATGTTGTATTCATCGAAGCCCGTCAGCGTGACGAAACCGTCGGCTCTGGAGATCCCGTTTGCCTGCAGGACGCCGGTATCCGCGCCGTCGGCGCAGTGAATATCCGCGTATTTCAGCCTCTCGGCCAGATAGTTGCAGCGTTTGGGATCTTTTTCGATGATGGTCACGTCTACGCCAGTACTTTCCAGCAGATTTGTCAGGTGGACCGCCGCGCGGCTACCGCCGAGCAGAATGACATTGCGGACCGGCTTTTTATAGGCGCCGGCCGAAATAAAAAACCGCCTCAGAGCCGCGGATGTTCCGGTAATGGAGATGAGATCTCCGGTGTTCAGCACATAATCTCCGTCGGGAATCCGGTACTGCCCGTCCCTCTCCACGCTGCACACCAGCACCTTCTGCCCCAGACGGCCGGAGAGATGCCGCAGCGGGATCCCGGTCAGTTTGGAGCCTTCCTCAATCCGGAAGGTTACGATCTCCTGCTCGCAGTCCGGAAACGATTCCACGCGTGTTGCGGCCGGGAACTGGAGGACCCGGGAGATTTCTTCTGCCATGACATAGTCCGGATGCAGGGAAAAGGTCAGGTCCATGGCTTCTTTCAGCAGTTCCAGGTTTTCCATATATTCCGGATTGCGAAGGATCGAGATGGTATGATCTGCCCCGAGTTTTTTGGACAGCCGGCAGGCCAGCAGATTCGCCTCGTCAAATCCGGTGGATGCGATAAAAACATCGGCAGTCCCGGCCTCCGCTTCGGTCAGGGTTTCCAGTGCGGAACAGTTCCCGCAGCAGCCGATCACGTCCAGGCTGCTTACCGCAAGCTCCAGACGGTCCTGCCGCTGATCGATGACGGTAACGTCGTGCCCCTCCAGACACATCTGACGGGCTATCGCCATGCCAATCTTTCCGGCTCCGGCGATCACGATCTTCATGAAGCGTTCATCTCCTTTCCTCCCATGTGTACCATCCATATTATGGCATAATCGTCTTAAAGTTGGGTTTAAATCCCGCAGAACTGCATTAAAATTGTGTTAATGGGCTGACCGGCGGGAAAGACCGGTGCCGAAACGGGATCAGCCGGCGGCCTTGCCAGAAAACCGGGATCATGATAAACTGAAAAACCGCAGAAAAGGAATGCCGGATGACGGACAGGAGGTGAAGCGCGTGGAGCAGGCCGACCGCGAAATCTGCGCACTGATCTGCCGGAACAACGGGATCAAAGCGAAGGAGATCGCCAAAGAACTGAACATGGACCGGCAGGCGGTCAACCATGCGCTGTACAATTCTTCCCTGATGAAGGAACTCTGCTGGCAGGACGGGGACTACTGCTGGCACGGAATCATGAAGCAGGCGCGCCCGCATACCGGGCTTCAGGAATTTGCCGGGTATTACGATACCGTGCGAAACTTCCTGGCCCTGTCCGGGGAGGAGTGGCTGGAGCGCCTGACCGAGGGCTGCACCAATATCGGGCGGAACCTCAACGACACCAGAGGGCTGTTTCATTCCTTCCGGGACTGCCGGGCGCAGGTGCTGGGCCTCTTCACCGACCTGCGGGAAATGATCGGCGATTCCTGCCTGGACTGGGAAGTCGCCTTTGAACTGAGGCTGAAGCGGTCCCGCCATGTGCGGATCTATGCGGACGTGCTGATCATCACCGAAAACAGGGTCTTTTCTCTGGAATTCAAAATGAAAGATCAGATCAATCCGGAGGAGATCCTTCAGGCGGCAAAGTACAGCCCCTATCTGGAAATCATGTTCGGCCCGGAGTATGAGGTGATCCCGGTTCTGGTGCTGACGGCGGCGCGGGATATTTTTGAATTTGCCCCCATCGGAAAGACGGACGCCGTTCTTCCGGTGTGTTCCGGGGATATGCTGTTTAACGTGTTTGACGAGTATCTCGGCTTTTTAAAGTAACAGAGACCGTTATTTCAGTTTTCTCTTGACAGCAGGAAAAGATTGTGATATAAACCATATCAGTTTTGTAGGAATTAACCGCGGAGGAACCCAATGAACAGAGTTACCGTGAATGGCATGCTGTGTTGTAACGTGCGCTGTGACATGCGCATGCGACTCATCATGCCCACGTGAGTTCTCCGGCGGTTTTGTAAGCATTCCGGGGAGCCCGTTTTGGGCTCCCCGGTTTTTTTATGCCCGTACCGGAACCCGTCCAGAAAAGAGGGAGGAATTATGATCAGGTACTCCGAACGATGTCGGCCGTGAAGAATCACCGAAACTTTATATTTTTAAATCAAATTCATATTATGGAGGATTCATCATGTCTGCTATCTATACTTCTGCCGATCAGCTGATCGGGAAAACCCCGCTGCTTGAACTGACGCACATTGAAAAGACCGAGGGCCTGGAAGCCACCGTCCTCGCCAAACTGGAATACTTTAACCCCGCCGGCTCCGTCAAGGACCGCATTGCCAAGGCCATGATCGACGATGCGGAAGCGAAAGGCCTCCTGAAAGAGGGCTCCGTCATCATCGAGCCGACTTCCGGCAACACCGGCATCGGGCTTGCATCCGTGGCGGCTGCAAGAGGCTACCGCATCATCATTGTCATGCCCGAAACCATGAGCATCGAGCGCCGCCAGCTCATGAAGGCCTACGGCGCCGAGCTGGTGCTTACCGAGGGCTCCAGAGGCATGAAGGGCGCCATCGCGAAAGCCGATGAGCTGGCGAAGGAAATCCCGAACGCATTCATCCCCGGCCAGTTTGTAAACCCCGCGAATCCCGCCGCGCACAAAGCCACGACCGGGCCGGAAATCTGGGCTGATACGGACGGGAGAGTGGACATCTTCGTCGCGGGCGTCGGCACCGGCGGCACCATTACCGGCGTAGGCGAGTATCTGAAGGAGCAGAACCCCGCGGTGAAGGTCGTCGCGGTCGAGCCGGAGACCTCGCCGGTCCTGTCGAAGGGAGCGGCCGGCGCGCACAAGATTCAGGGCATCGGCGCGGGCTTCGTACCCGATGTGCTGGACACGAAAATCTATGACGAAGTGATCCCCGTTTCGAATGAGGACGCTTTTGCGACCGGAAAGCTGATCGGCCGCAGCGAGGGCGTGCTGGTCGGCATTTCCTCCGGCGCGGCGCTCTGGGCTGCGATCCAACTGGCCAAACGCCCGGAAAACAGAGGCAAAACCATTGTGGCGCTGCTCCCCGACACAGGCGACCGTTACCTTTCCACTCCTCTGTTTGGAGAATAATATGGACCAAATTCTTTCACAGCTGATTGAACAGACCGAACAGGAACTCGAACAGGCCAGAGACGAACTCTGGCCTGAAGAGCGTAATTATATCGGCTTCCGCGAGCATGCGGAAAAGCTGACCGACCTGCTGATCCAGTCCATGTTTTCGCGCCACGGGCGGACAGGCGTAACCCGCCGCGATTCACTCAGCGAGGCGGTCTGGCACCTGGACACCTGCCTGGTGCACCTGGAACTGGAGAGGCGGAAGGCGGAAGAAGTGATCGTGGTACTGCTGAACAGCCTTCCGGAGGTCCGCAGGCTGCTCCAGACCGATCTGCAGGCGGCCTACGCCGGCGACCCCGCCGCACGCAGCCTGGACGAGGTCATTCTCTGCTATCCGGCCTTTACCGCCATCAGCACGTACCGGCTTGCGCACATCCTGTATCTGGAGGGGGTGCCGCTTCTGCCGCGCGTGATGACCGAGTACGCGCACCGGCTCACCGGGATCGACATCCACCCCGGCGCGACGATCGGGGAATCTTTCTTCATCGACCACGGCACCGGCGTGGTGATCGGCGAGACGACGACCATCGGGAAGAACGTCAAGCTTTACCAACATGTGACGCTCGGCGCCAAGAGCTTTGCCGTCGGGGAGGACGGGACGCTGGTCAAGGGCATCAAACGCCACCCGGACATCGGCGACCGTGTCGTCGTCTATTCCGGCGCGACGATCTTGGGCGGCCAAACCCATATCGGGAACGACTGCGTCATCGGCGGCAGCGTCTGGCTGACGCATTCCGTGCCGGCGGGGAAAATGGTACTTTCCCGGGCCACGGTGATGGACCCGCCGCTCACGAAGAATCTGGAAGAGGACTCCACCCTCGACAGCGCCATGCTATGAAAAAGCCCCGGAAGCTGCACATTCTGCAGCTTCCGGGGCTTTTCTGCTCTTTTCGGTTAAACGGCGTCAGATCCCTCGGATTCCTGTCTGGCGAGATCCTGTACGGTAAAACCGCCCAGATACTCGCCGACAACCTTGTCCAGCCCTTCCCACAGGGGAATCGTCCGGCAATTGGGGCGGTACGGGCACGGTTTGCTGCCCTCTTCCAGGCAGGCGACCGGAGCCAGTGTTCCTTCCATCCGGTGCAGAACGTCCCGCACGTTGATTTCCGCCGCGGGACGGCTCAGCCGGTAGCCGCCGCCTTTTCCGCGCAATCCTTCCACAAACTTTGCACGGACAAGTTCCTTGACGATGCTTTCCAGGTATTTTTCGGACAGTATCTGTCTTTCCGCAATCTGTTTCAGGGTGATATATCCGTCGGTTTGATGCTCAGCCAGGTCGATCAGAATCCGAAGCGCATATCGCCCGCGCGTGGAAATGATCATCTGAAATCCCTTCTTTCATTTTACCCATTATACCGCAAGGTTATAGGAATTTCAAGTAAAATATTCCTATAAACCCTATTGACTTACAGGGTTTATAGGAATATACTGAAATCATGGCGAAAACTGTTCGCAACACAAGAATAAAAGAGAAAAGGAGTTGTAACATGAAACAAAAAGGCGAAAGACTGAGCGGCGAAAAGAAAAACCTCGGCGGGCTTGCGTTCCTGCCGCTGCTCGTGTTCCTGGCGCTGTACATCGGTACCGGCGTCATCCTGAGCATACTGGGCGCCGAGAGCACCTTCGGCGCATTCCCGCGGCATGTGGCCCTGCTGGCCGGCTTTGCAGTGGCGATGCTGATGTCGACCGGCGACACCATCCAGGAAAAGACGGATAAGTTCTGCGAGCACATGGGGAACTCCGGCGTCATGCAGGTCATCCTCATCTACCTGCTTGCCAGCGGCTTCCAGGGCGCGGCTGCCACCATGGGCGGCAAAGAGTCCGTGGTGAACCTGGCCCTGCATTTCATCCCGGTCAAGCTCCTGATTCCCGGCGTGTTCCTGATGTGCTGCCTGATCTCCACGGCAATCGGTACCTCGATGGGCACCATCGCGGCCATGGGCCCGGTCGCGCTCAGCGTGGCCCAGGGCGCAGGCCTCAGCACCGCCATCACGGCGGCGGCGGTCATCGGCGGCTCCTACTTCGGCGATAACCTGTCCATGATTTCCGACACCACCATTTCGGCGGCCAAAGGCTGCGGTTCCGAGATGCGCGACAAGTTCAAAATGAACTTCTGGATTGCCCTCCCGGCAGCCGTTGTGGCCATCGTCCTCTACACCCTGATCGGCAGCGGCGGAAGCGGCGCCGTGGAAGCCGGCAGCTACAACATCCTCAAGGTTCTGCCCTACATCCTGGTTCTGGTCACGGCCCTGGCCGGCATGAACGTCACGACCGTTCTGCTCCTCGGCATCGCCGTCACCGGCGTCATCGGCTTTGCAACCGGCTCCTGCAAGTTCCTGGAGTGGATCCAGGGCATCGGCGGCGGCATGGCCGACATGTTCTCCATCTCCATCGCGGCCGCGCTCATCTCCGGCACTGTCGGCCTGGCCCGTGAATACGGCGGCATTGAGTGGTTCGTTACCAAGATCCGTGCCAAGATCCGGAACCGCCGCAGCGCCGAGTACGGCATCGGCCTCCTCTCCGGTATCCTGTCCGCGGCCCTGGTCAACAATACCCTGGCCATCATCGTCTCCTGCCCAATCGCCAACGAGCTGGGCGAGGAGTACCACATCGCTCCGAAGCGGCTGGCCTCTCTGGTCGATATCTTCGCCTGCGGCTTCATGATGCTGATCCCGCATGACGGCGGTATTATGATGCTGACCGCCATGAGCGGCGACTCCCCCTTCACCGTGCTGAAGTACTCCTTCTACCCGGTCGCCCTGCTGATCGTCACGTGCCTGACCATCCACCTCGGGCTTCTGCGGACGAAGGAAGAGAAAGAATTCGCGAAGCAGCAGGCCACCGAGGAGCCGGCCTGATCCCTGTCCGGATACGCTGACAATCTGAAGAGCGTGATACGGAAACGGAGGAACAGTCATGAAGTATAACTTCGACAAAATCATTGACCGGCGCGGAACCGATTGCCTGAAATACGATTTCGGCATGAAGCGCAAGGGCAGGGACGATCTGCTCCCGATGTGGGTTGCGGATATGGACTTCAAACTTCCGGACGAAATCCTTGCCGAGCTTCACAAACGGATTGACCACGGCATTTTCGGATATACGGACCCGCTGGACGACTATTTTGACGCGCTGAACCACTGGTTTTCCACCCGCTACGGCTACACGGTGGAACCGGAATGGGTCACCCTGGGCGCCTGCTTGGTCTACGGCATCCACGTGAGCATTCAGGCTTTTACCGAGCCGGGCGATGCCGTCATGGTCATGCAGCCGGTTTACTATCCCTTCAGCGAAGCCGTCCGCAACAACGGACGCAGGCTGGTAAACTGCCAGCTCCGTTATGAGGACGGGCGCTACTCCATCGACTTTGAAGATCTGGAGGAGAAGCTGAAGGAAGAGAACGTCAAGGCGCTGATCTTCTGCAGCCCGCATAACCCGGTCGGCAGGGTGTGGACCAAGGAAGAAGTAATCAAAGTTGCCGACCTCTGCCTGGAGAACAACGTCATCCTGATGGTGGACGAGATCCACTGCGACTTTATCTTCCCGGGGCACAGCTTCTTCAGCTGCATGCAGCTGGATGAGAAGTACCGGAAGATCCTGGCGTTCTACACCTCCCCCGGCAAGACCTTCAACATAGCGGGCCTCCAGTCGGCCAACATCATCATCCCGGATCCGGAGCTTCGTGCCAAATACAGGAAGGCCAACACCGCCGCAGGTTACAGCCAGGCCAACATCATGGGCCAGACGGCTATCATGGCCTGCTATAACAAGGGCGCCGAATGGGTGGATGAACTGGTCGAGTATATCTACGGCAACGTGCAGTATGCCAAGGCTTTTATCACCGAGAATCTGCCAAAGGCTAAGGTCGTCGACCCCGACGGGACCTATCTGCTGTGGGTAGACTTTTCAGGCTACGGGATTACCAAAGAAGAGCTCGAACACCTGATCGTGGATGAAGCGAAGCTGTGGCTGGATTCCGGCGCCATCTTCGGCCCGGCGACAGCCCTGTTTGAACGCTTCAACCTGGCCTGCCCGCGCTCGGTTGTGGAAGAAGCCATGCAGCGGCTGAAGAAGGCGTTTGATTCTTGCCTGAACGCATGATATAATAAATATACCTTATCTACACAAATATCATCAGAAAGGAAGAAATCATTATGGCCCACTGTTACAAGGAAGCCACCACCGTCGTTCACGGCAACCACGAGAAGAACCCGAGCGGCGCACTGGCGACTCCGATTTTCCAGACGTCCACCTTTGTGTTTGACTCCGCGGAGCAGGGCGGCAGACGCTTTGCCGGCCAGGAGGGGGGTTACATCTACTCCCGTCTCGGCAACCCGACCACCAGTGTGCTGGAGAAGAAGATTGCGCTGCTGGAAGGCGGCGAGGACTGCGTCGCATTTTCGTCCGGCATGGGCGCCATCTCCGCAACGCTGCTCTCCATCCTGAGCTGCGGCGACCACATTGTCGCGGACAACACTCTGTACGGCTGCACCTTCTCCCTGATTACCGAGACGATGCCGCGCTTCGGGATTGAGTCGACGGTCATTGACCTGACGGATGAAGCGGCTTTCAAGGGGGCGATGCGTCCGGACACCAAAGTGGTTTACTTTGAAACCATCGCCAACCCCAGCATGAAGGTTATCGACATTGAGGCTGTCGCGGCGTATGCGCACAAGGTCGCACCCGGTTGCCTGGTCATCGTGGACAACACCTTTGCAACTCCATTGCTGGTACAGCCTCTCTCTCTCGGGGCGGATGTGGTTGTGCACAGCGCCACGAAGTACCTCAACGGCCACGGCGATGTGATTGCGGGCTTCTCCGTTTCCAGCCAGGAGATCGCCGGCAAGGTCCGCATGGTCGGCCTGAAGGACATCACCGGCGCGGTGCTCGGCCCGCAGGAGGCCTATCTGATTCTGCGCGGTCTGAAGACGCTGAAAGTCCGCATGGATACGATATGCGCGAACACCCTCAAGGTTGTAGAGTTCCTGAAGCAGGCGCCGCAGGTGGACAAGGTGTTCTTCCCCGGGCTCCCGGAGCACCCGAACTACGAAACGGCGAAGAAAGAACTGAAGCAGTTCGGCGGCATGATCGGCTTTGAGATGCGCAGCTTCGAAGAATCCAAGAAAGTCCTGAACAACGTGAAGCTCTGCGTGCTGGCGGTAAGCCTCGGTGACTGCGAGACGCTGATCCAGCATCCGGCTTCCATGACGCACTCCATGTGCACCAAGGAGGAAATCGAAGCGGCGGGCTTCTCCGATCGCCTGATCCGCTTCTCCGTCGGTCTGGAAGACGCGGACGACATCATTGCCGATCTTAAGCAGGCTTTTGAAGCTGCGGAAGCGTAAACAACAGAAAAAACATAGAAGAGGAGACGGCTCACATGAGCCGTCTCCTTTGCCGTCTGCCCTTTTTGCCTCGAAGGCCTGGTTGTTATTCGCCCAGCATGCTGCCGGTGCGGGCGAGGTTCTCGTGGAAGCTGAAGCATCTGTCCAACAGGTGCGGGGTCTGTGCGCCGTGTGTGGCGGCGCAGGCTTCTTCAAAGTAACGCGCGAGCAGCGGCCGGTAATCCGGGTGCGCGCAGCGTTCAATGATGACCCGCGCCCGCTCTTTGGGGCTCAGCCCGCGCAGGTCTGCAAAGCCCTGCTCGGTGACCAGAACGTCCACATCGTGTTCCGTATGGTCGACGTGCGTGACCGCCGGGACGATGCAAGAGACCTTCCCGCCCTTTGCGACGGAGGGGGTCATGAAGATCGAGATCAGGGCATTCCGGGCATAGTCTCCCGAACCGCCGATGCCGTTGTAAACCGTCGTTCCGTTCATCTGCGAGGAGTTGACGTTGCCGTAAATATCCGCTTCGACGGCCGTATTCATTGCAATGACTCCCAAACGGCGGATGACCTCCGCATTGTTGGAAATCTCCGAGTCGCGCAGCACCAGCCTGTCGCGGTAATGCTCAAGATTATCAAAGAGCCGCTCCAAACCGGCTTTTGACAGCGACAGCGAGGTTGCGGAAGCGAAGTCCGCCTTACCTGCGTCCATGAGGTCCAGGATGCCGTCCTGCATGACTTCGGAATAAAAGCTCAGGTGCTCCAGTTCGGAGTCCATCAGCCCAAGCAGCACTGCGTTTGCCACCGCGCCGACGCCGGACTGCAGCGGCACCCGGTCGGCCGAGATGCGCCCGGCGGCTTTTTCCTGTACCAGGAAGCGCACAATGTTATGCGCAATGCCTTCGCTGACGGCGTCGGCATCCGGGAAGGGGCGGGGCTTTTCCTCGCACTCGCTCAGCACTACTGCCGCGATTTTCTCCGGCGGGCAGCTCAGGGTCGTGCTGCCGATGCGCTGCCCCACATGCGCAAGGGGAACCGGCTCGCGGCAGGGGGGATCCTGCAGGCGGACGATATCGTGAAAGCCCTCCAGCTCGGCGGGCTGGTGGAGATTCAGTTCAACAATGACCTTCTCAGCCAGGTCGATCCATGTCTGGGAACACCCCAGCGCCGTTGTCGGGACGATTCCGCCGTCTTTGGTGATGGCTGCGGCTTCTATGATCGCAACGTGGAGCGGCCCGTAGAAGCCGTAGCGCGCGTTCTGTGCAAACTCACCGAGATGAAGATCGGTATACGCGATTTCTTCTTCAGTCGCACCGTTCACGGCGGCACGGAGGGCTTTGCTGGTCATGTAGGGCGCGCGCCGCGCGATGATGTCTGCAGACGCCCACTCGCTGTCCAGTTCCTCGCCGGTCGAAGCGCCGGAGAAGAGCGTAAGCTTCAGCGTCCGTTTGCCGCTGCGCACCTGTTCAGCCAGTGCCAAAGGGACCGCCTTGGGGCATCCCGCCGGCGTAAACCCGCTGACAGCGACGGTCATGCCGTCTTTGATCATCCATGCCGCTTCGTCGGCGCTCAGGAGCCTGCCCTTCAGCGCGGCGCAGCGCAGTCTGTTTTCCAGTTCCATGCTTTTACCCCAGCTTCTGCGCGAAAACGTCAGCCTGCTCCTGCGGGATCAGGGCCGCGCCGATGTCCAGCGCCTTTTTGTTGATCTCCTCGGTACCGGCCGGGATGTGCCTCCGGACGGCCTCGAGCAGAATGTCATCTTTGAAAAGCCGCAGGGCGGCATTGATAGCGCCGACCGCGACAATGTTCGCCGTGAAGGCTTTGCCGACCTCCTCTTTTGCTGCACGCAGGATGGGGATCGAGATCACCCGGCTCCTGTCGACCCCTTTCGGGAGGGTCAGGGAATCGTCCATCATTACCACCGCGCCGTCGGCAAGGGTTTTGGTGTAGGCGTCCAGCGAGGCCTGCGTCAGCGCGAGCAGGAAATCCGGATGCGTAACTTTGGAATACCAGATTTTTTCGCTGCTCAGGATGGTTTCCGCCTTGCTGACGCCGCCGCGCGCCTCCGGCCCGTAGGCCTGAGACTGCACGGTGTACAGCCCGCTGATGACGGCAGCTTCGGCCAGGATCACACTGGCCAGGATTACACCCTGCCCGCCGGAGCCGGCAAAGCGCATCTCATAACGTTTTTTGCCCATCGTCCCGCCCCCTCACTTTTTCCTGGCCTTGCGGCAGGAGGCAATGATCTTGGCGTATTCCTCGGTGTACTCGGGATAGTCGTTAAAGGAAAGGATGCCGATGATCTTTTTCCCGACGCGGTCTTCCTCGCTCATGCTGTAGTAACGCGCGGTGGGGATCAGGTTCTCCTTCTGCCAGTTGAGCATTTCGACCGCGTCACCCTTTTTGTTCTTCCGCCCGTAGTAGGTCGGGCAGATCGAGTAGACGTCGACCAGCGAAAAGCCCTTATGCCGGATGGCCTGCTTGATGATGTCGATGGTTTCGCGGGCATGGTATACATCGCCGCGTGCCGAGAAGGACGCGCCTGCACCGGTTGCCAGGTTCGCAATGTCAAAAGGACGGTCCACATTACCGTAAGGCGCGGTGGTCGCCCTGTCACCGTTGGGGGTCGTGGGGGAGTACTGACCGCCGGTCATGCCGTAGATGTCGTTGTTGAAGCATATGACCGTGAGCCCCAGGTTGCGGCGCGCTGCGTGAATCAGATGGTTGCCGCCGATGGCGGAGCAGTCCCCGTCACCCGTGAGGACGATGACGTGCAGCTTGGGGTTGGCCATCTTGATGCCGGATGCGAAGGCGATGGCGCGGCCGTGGGTGGTATGAATGGAGTTGAAGTCGAGGTAACCTGCCGCACGGGAGGAACAGCCGATCCCGGAGACGATGACGATGTCCTCGCGGTTGATGCTGTTTTCCTCATCATGGATCAGTTCGTCGATCGCAACGGCGACGTCATGCATAATAACGCCGTTGCCGCAGCCCGGGCACCAGATCTGCGGGAGGTGGTCAATGCGCATATACAGGTGGACAAGATCACTCGGCATGGCTCTGACCCTCCGTTTCATTGAGTTTTGCAAGGATGTCCGAAGGGGAGATCACGGTGCCGTCGACCCGGCCGAGGAAATCGACAGGGAGCGTTCCGCCGACGGTTCTCTGCACCTCCAGCAGCATCTGCCCGTGGTTGTGCTCGACCATCAGGATACGTTTGAGCTGGGGAAGCCGTGCCAGGAGCTGCTTTTCCGGGAAGGGCCACACCGTGATCGGCCGGAACATGCCGACCTTTTTCCCGTCCGCCCTCGCTGCGAGCACCGCGTCCATAACGGCGCGGGTCGTGCCGCCGAAACAGACCACAGCGGTCTCGGCGTCATCCATCGCATATTCCTCAACGCGGGTAATGTCATCGACGTTCTTTTCCACTTTGTCCAGCAGCCGCGTAATCAGTTTGCCGGCGATTTCGCTGGAGTTGACTGGGAAGCCGGATTCGTCATGGGCAAGACCCGTGATGTTGTAGCGCTCGCCCTGGCCGAAAGGCTTCATGGCCGGGACGTATTTCCCTTCCGGCACATAGTAGCACTGCTTGTTTGCGCCGTCATGGAACGACATCTTGCGGTGGTTGATAATCAGGCGGTTGGGGTCGGGCAGTTCGATGCCCTCGCGCATGTGGCCGACGATCTCATCCATCAGGAAGATCACGGGCGTGCGGTATTTTTCCGCCAGATTGAATGCACGGACGATCAGCGTGTAGCACTCCAGCACCGTTGCAGGGGAAAGCGCAATCACCGGGTGGTCGCCGTGGGTGCCCCACTTCGCCTGCATATAGTCGCCCTGCGAAGGGCTGGTCGGGAGCCCTGTCGAAGGGCCGGCGCGCTGCACGTCGATGATCACGCAGGGGATCTCCGCCATGGCGCCGTAGCCGATGTTTTCCTGCATCAGCGAAAAGCCCGGACCCGAGGTGGCGGTCATGGCCTTCATCCCTGCGGCGGAGGCGCCGAGCACAGCCGCGATGGATGCAAGCTCGTCCTCCATCTGGATGAATTTCCCGCCCTCCTGCGGGAGACGGAGCGCGCAGGCTTCAGCGATCTCTGTGGAAGGGGTAATGGGATAGCCCGCGAAAAAGCGCATGCCGGCTGCGAGGGCGCCTTCCACTGCGGCCTCGTTGCCCTGCATCAGAACAGTTTTCGCCACGTCTTTTCCTCCCTTCCTACTCTTCCATGTTCACAAGGTAGATTGCGTAATCCGGGCAGCGCAGTTCGCACAGGCCGCAGAAAACACATTCTTCCTCATCTTTCACGGTAACTTTTTCTTTGCGTATTTCCAGAACGTTTTTCGGGCAGAAGGCGGCGCAGATTCCGCAGCCTTTGCACCAGGCTTCTTCGATCACGAGTTTCTTTCTTCCGATCACGGCAAAACCCCCTTTTTCCGCTCATTTGCCTATTAAAATATTATACCACTCACATGGGGTGATAACAATCAAAAATCATGCGCACCCGGGCAGGGAAAAGAGAAATAAGACATGCCTGGATTTCCGAAAAGATGTGCCTCTTTAAAAGAAAACGCTGATCAAACCGGCATTCACCGATTCGGTCAGCGTTTTCTTTCAGTATTTCCCGGGGAATGTCCGATGATGTTTTACCCTTCCATGTACTGGACCATCGCGGCGGCCGCTTTCTTGGCTCCGTCGACGGCATGAACCACCGTCTTCGCACCGGTAATGACGTCGCCTGCGCCGAACACGCCGGGTCTTGTGGTCATGTAGTTTTCATCCACTTTCAGCAGGCCTCTGTCGGTCAGCTCCAGGCCCTCCGTCGTGCGGGCCAGCTTTGCACGGGGAACCTGACTGATGGAAATGATCGTGGAATCCGCCTCTTCCAGGATCAGTTCATCTTCACAGCCGATCACGTTGTCGTTCTCGTCGAAGATGCTGCGCTTGAAGACGGGGCCCTTTTCGGTGATCTTCTGGATCTGCATGCCGTATACAAACTCTGCTCCGTCCAGTTCCGCATACTGGATTTCATGGGAGCTGGCAGTCACATGTTTGCTGCGCGCATACATCTTTACATAGCGAGTGCCGTTGCGAAGCGCCGTGCGCGCCACGTCCATGGCGGCGTTCCCCATGCCGATGACGGCAATCCGCTCGCCGAGCTTGTGCCCCTTGGGGTTGGCAAGATAGTTCAGGCCGAACAGGACGTTGCCCAGACTTTCGCCCTCGATGCCCAGGGTGCGCGGCAGTTCGGCACCGGTGCCGATGAAGATGCTGGCGTAGCCGTCACGGAACAGCTCATTGATCATCAGGACCGAGCCGATGGTGGTGTTCGTGCGGATGGTGATGCCCATCTCCTCCATCCGTTCCTGATAAATGTCCAGCAGTCCCTTGTGCAGGCGGAATTCCGGAATGCCGTACTGCAGGAGCCCGCCGATCTTCCCTTTCCACTCAAAGATGGTCACGGGATATCCCTGCATAGCCAGCGTGATGGCGACCGTCATGCCCGCGGGGCCGCAGCCGATCACAGCGACCTTCTTGTCCTTCGGCGCGGGCTTTACGACCTTCATGCGATCCAGATACATCTCAGAGATGTAATTCTCGATACTGGAAAAGTGGACCGGGGTATCCTTCCTGCCGCGGATGCAGTTGCCCGCGCACTGCTTTTCATGGTTGCAGACGATGGAGCAGACGGCGGACATCGGGTTGTTGTTGAACAGGATTTCACCCGCCTCCATGAGACGGTTTTCCTTAAAGAGCTGGATGACCTGAGGAATCGGGGTGTGAACGGGGCAGCCCTGCTGGCACATGGGCTTTTTGCAGTTGAGGCAGCGGTTTGCCTCATTGACAATATGAATCGCCATGGAAGTATCCTCCTTTATCGGTTCAAATCATTCCGTTTTTCCCTGACTGTGTTTTGTTACGTGCTCTCGCGTTCGACCAGGATGGATGCGAAGCAGATGTGGCGGCGCGAAGGTTTGTGCTTGGAATCTGCTTCAATGTCCTCAATGGTCATCTTTGCGGCGGTCTCTTCGGCTTCAAAGTGCCTGAAGGCAGCCTGGGCACGGCCCTGGCCTTTATCTCCACCAACGCCGCCATCACCACCGGTATTTACAATACCTACCTCGGCAAGGAGAAGAAGTGGAAACGCGACGACCTCTTCAACGGCGTCATGTTCACGGACGCTCTGGTCCACATGATCAGCGTCATCCTGATCTCCGGCGCCATCATCCTTGTCGGTGCGATCGTCCTGCATCCGCAGGGCCTGGCCATCAAGGCGCCAAAACAGCTCGCCCAGATGCTGGAACCCATCATGGGCCCGGCTGCCAGATTCATCATGGGCTTTGCGCTGGTCGGCGCAGGCTTCTCCTCGCTGCTGGCGAACACCCAGCGCGGCATGGTGCTGCTTGGCGCAGGCATTGATAAGGAATTCGGCCTTGAGAGCAAGTTCATCCGCTACGGCTGCCTCATCTGCCTTGCCATCGCCATGGCCATCTGCTACAGCTTCAACGGCTCTCCCACTCAGCTGATCCTGATTGCGAACATCGCGACCTCCATCGCCACCCCGGTCGGCGGACTCTTTGTCCTGCTGCTGATTTGGCGCAAGGACGTCAATGAGGGCTACAAAACTCCCACCCTGCTGCGCGTGTGCATGACCATCAGCTACATCTTCGTGCTGGTCATGACGGTCTCCGCTTTCCAGAAGACCATCATCCCCGGCATCATGAAGCTCTTTGCCTGAGCTTGATTCCGGCAGATACAGATTATCACTTAAGCACCCCGGGTCTCATGACCCGGGGTGTTCTGTTCGGAAACGGAGTTCGAACTTAGGGCTGTTAAAAAGGCTGCGGAACTGCTATAATCAGGGCTGCGGAACGTCCGGCGGGATGCCGGAGCCGAAACGAGTCTGACAATCTGAGGCAGAGAGTCCCATGGCGTATGATTTCTATGTTCGAACCAAACAGGACCTGATCGATGCGGTGCGGGAGTACGGCATCGTTCCGTATTTTTCCACATCCGTCCCGGGCTTCTCGCTGGAGGAGCACTGTTCGCCGTCCGTCCTCTTTTCCGACGGTGATGACGACACCTGGGCCTGGAAAGGCTCCGTCATTCAGGAGACCGGCTGCGCCTACGGGAAGTTCTTTGAGAAGAAGGCCGCCTATGTCAGCAGGGAAGTGTTTCTGGAACTGGCAAACTACCGGCGGGACGGCTACGACTTTGACTCCCGCTATGACGACGGGCTTGCCCGCTTTCAGGACAAGCAGCTCTACGACCTGATCGACGCCAGTGCGCCGGTCCTCTCCAAAGCACTCCGGGAAACTGGAGGCTACGCCTACAGCGGGCGCTGGCAGAAGACCGAGGGGAAGAAAGGCTTTGACACCTCGGTGACCCGCCTGCAGGAACAGTGCTATGTGCTGATAAGCGACTTTGTCTATACTCTGGACAAAAAGGGCAACAAACGCGGCTGGGGCGTGGCGGAGTACAGCACCCCGGAGAAAACCATGGGGGAATTCTTTACGGAGAACGTCTACCGGAGATCGCCGGAGGAATCGTATGAGAGGCTCCTGTTACACCTCAGGAAGCTGTTCCCCCGGGCGCAGGAGAAGGACCTCCGGAAGTTTTTGAAATAGGCGTAAGAGACATGGCACTCTATGCTATCGGGGACCTGCATCTCCACTTCCAGACGGACCTGAGGGCGAAGGCCCAGCTGAAGGACCGCGTCTGGAAAAACCACGAGCAGAAGTTCCGCAGAAACTGTGATTCACGGATTCAGCCCGAAGATACCCTGGTGCTGGCAGGCGACCACAGCTGGGGCCGCAACCTTGCGGAATGCGAGCAGGACCTGCAGTATATCGCCGACCTCCCGGGACGGAAGATCCTCCTTCGCGGAAACCACGATATGTTCTGGGATGCAAAGAAAACGGCGGAACTGAACCGGCTGTATGCCGGAAAGCTGAACTTCCTGCAGGACAACTATTATCCATACGGGGACTATGCGCTGGTCGGCACCAAGGGGCACTGCTTTGAAGGCCCGTTCTACCTGAACCGCCTCGGGCAGATCGTCGGTTGGAGCGAGGAAAACGAAAAACGCTCCGAAAAGCTTGTGGCAAGGGAAACGGAGCGGCTGCGGACCTCGTTTGAAGCGGCAAAGCGGGACGGCTTCCGGCGGTTCATCATGTTCCTGCACTTCCCGCCGACCAGCATCCTGGAGGATGACAGCCCCTTCACCCGCATGGCCGAGGAATACGGGGCCGAGCAGGTGATCTACGCCCACAGCCACGGCGAAAGCCGCTTCTACGACAGCATCCACGGAGAAAAGAACGGCGTCCGCTACAGTCTCGTTTCCGGAGACTTTCTGCGCTGGGATCCGCTCCGGATCCTTTGACGGAGTTTTGTGATTACCGAAATACAGGGAGGTCAGAGTCTATGAAAATCGCAGTCATTACCGGGGCGTCCTCCGGGATCGGCAGAGAATTTGTCTATGCCATCGACCGGGAAGCGCAGCTGGACGAAATCTGGGTCATTGCCCGGAGAAAGGACCGCCTGGAAGAATTGCAGGAAAAATGCAGCCACAGGATCCGGGCAATTGCGCTGGACCTGTCCGAGGACGCCGGCATAGCGGAATACAAAGACCTGCTGCAGGCCGAGCAGCCGGAAATTCACCTGCTTGTGAATGCGGCCGGCTTCGGCGTGTTCGGGCCTTTTGCCGACAGCGACCTGGAAAAGGTGCTGAAGAGCGCACGGCTGAACGCGCTTTCGCTGACGGCCATGTGCCACATCAGCCTTCCGTATATGAAGCGCGGCGACAGCATCATCAACATGGGCTCCAACTCTTCCTGGCAGCCGGTACCGTACCAGACCGTATACGGCTCGAGCAAGAGCTATGTGCTGAACTTCTCCCGCGCGCTCGGCCGGGAGCTGAAGGATCGGGGAATTCACGTGATGTGCGTCTGCCCGGGCTGGATCAAAACCGAGTTCCAGCAGGTGGCGGAGCACGACCGCTACATCCGTTATGTGGACCGCTGGTACGGCCCGGACGAAGTGGCGGCGCAGGCGATGAAGGATTTGGAAAAGAAAAAGACGGTCTCCATCCTGGGTCATCCGGTGCGGCGTCAGGTAAGGCTGGTCAAGTTCCTGCCGGTCAAAACGGTCATGGACATCTGGTGCCGCCAGCAGGGCTTCTGAACGGCCGGGATCAAACAGAAAACTCCTCACAGACTTCAGTCCGTGAGGAGTGTTTCATATCAGCAGCCGGTAGCCCGGCCCTTATTCGCCGGTACTGCGGATGCAGCCCAGTTCCGTGTAGATCATTCCGTGTTTTCCCCGGTCCGAGCGCATCAGCGAAATCCGCTCCACGGTCATTTCGGCAGCGGGGATCTCCACGGCCGGGTATTTGTCCTTCCCGCCGTAGGAAGCTTTGCGGATGATGGTGATGTGCGGGGAGAAGCGCTTGCGGTCAAAGGGGATGCCGGCGTCGGAAAGCGCATGCCGCACCCGGCGCACCGCCGTCTCGAGCCGCTGCGATCCCGACAGGCCGATCCACCAGAGATCGCCGAAGCTTCCGAAGCCGTCCGTCTTCAGGGAAAACGGATCAAACGAAACCGGTTCCAAAGCGTCCAGCACCTCGTCCGGATCCGGGTATTCGCCGATGAATGCAAGCGTCAGGTGCAGGTTCTCCGCAGGGGTGTAGTTCCCGTGCACGCCCCGGCGCATCAGGGCTTCCTGCACGCCGGTCAGGGCGGACCGGACTTCCTTATTCAACTGGATCGCGATGAAAAGCCGCAGACATACCGCCTCCGTTCAGTTTTCGTCAGCAGCATGATATCACAGGCCTATCCTGTTTTCAACAGCACCCGTTCCGGACCACGATGCGGAGCGGACTCCTGAAAAAGAAGCGAGGCAGCCAAAACGGCTGCCTCGTATGGATGAATCACAGGAAAGAATCAGTTGACCTTGTCCTTGAACGCCTTGCCGGCCTTGAAGATCGGGGTGTTGCTGGCGGCGAAGCTCATGGCCTCTCCGGTGGCAGGATTGCGGCCCTCACGGGCGTCGCGATGTCTGCAGGTGAAGGTGCCAAAACCGGCCAGAGAGACGGGCTCACGGGCGGCGAGAGAGTCAACGATGGTGTTGAGGACGCTGTCGACAACAACAGCGGCTGCCTTCTGGCTGAGGTCGTTCTCAGCGGCAACTTTCCTGACGAGTTCAGCTTTATTCATGGGGTTTGCTCCTTTGTCTTTATTATTGGTACGGGGACGGATTATAACAGATTCAAAGCGGTTTGGCAAGAGGGAGTTGCGAATTCAAAGAAAATACGGCAAAAAGATTAAAAAACAGAGCAATATCAGTATTTTTTGTGCTTTTTGTCAGAAATACATCCTCTTTTCTGTGCATCTTTCAGCCATGGAGGATGCGTTCATTCCTTTGCCGCGACGATCTCCTGCAGCACCTCTGCAAAGGCAAGGTCAAACGCCTCCTGCTCGGCTTTGCGGAGCTTTGCATCCAGTTTTGTGACCGCCTCAGCGCGTATCCAGCGCAGCTGCTTTACCGCCTTTTCCGTTTTAATGGCGACCTGCGTGTACTTCGGGCCGATCATCAGCAGCTTCATGGCGTCTTCCGGTTTCAGGTAACCGCTGCTGATTATCCCGAGCGTATCAAAAATCGTATCGTTGGCAATGGACCCGATCACAACATCCGCCGTCAGCTCGTCCCGGGCTCTCCGGTTGTAAAAAATGTACCGGAACCAGTCCTCATCCCGCTCGAAGCGGTGGATCAGCAAACCGGTTTCGTCGAATTCATATTCGTTGACGACGGCGTCCGGACCTGCCCAGCGGTATGTGAACTCCAAATCCGGCGTCAGGTAAAAACCCTGTCCGAAATCGGCGTTCTTCCGTCCGCGGCGGATATCCGGCTCCCGGATTTCAGTTTTGCCGGTATGGTACAGCTTCATGTTCTTCTCCTCGCAATCGCAGGTGTACTCAGGCTGTTTTTTGCCGGGATCTCCTGTTGAAATATCCCTTCAGAACTCTCCAGATCCACGTGCTGCCGACTTTCATCGCACCTTTGGGGCAGAACTCCTGGCAGCAGAAGCAGTGGATGCAGATGCTGCGGTTAATCTGCGGTTTTTCGCGTGTCATGGCAATTGCCTTGGCCGGACAGGTCTGGGCGCATTTGCCGCAGCCGATACAGGACGAAGGGTCCAGTTTCGGAAACGGGGTTATGACCCTTCCGGCTATGAAGTCCGCAATCCTGCCGGGCAGCCCGTCTCCGAGCACGTGAAAAAACACGTCTGACTGCGCCGGGACGGTTTTGAAATCAGCGACGGCAAACCGCCCGGGATCTCCGCAGACGGAGATCGCGGAAAAGTCTTCCGGAAGGAGGCCCCGCCTGACGGCAGCCCGGAGCGTGGGGATATCGTCCGGCCCCAGCCCGATCAGTCCGGCGGCGACGGCGTCCAGCATGTGCCCGCTTCTGCTTGCGAGCAGGCACCCGATTTTGCGGGGCGTTCCCATCGTCGGGCCGTTGCCTTCCATGCCGACCACGGCGTCGCAGATACAGAGCCTGGGCGCGGAATATTCGTACAGGTCGACCAGCACATTTGCAAAGTCCTCCGGCCGCGGAAACGTGTAGTGGAACTCCGGCTTTTTCGTTCCGGGAACGGAGCCGAAGAAGTTTTTGACCGCGCAGGTCATTCCCATCATCCCGTGCGTCTTCAGCTTGCACAGATCGATGATGGCGTCGGCCTTCCCGAGATAGGCCGTATACGGGAAGTGCTTTGCCTGCACTGCGTCGGGGTATTCCACTTCCTGAACGGAGAAGTCGTCGTTCAGTTTGGCGCCAAGCTTCTCCGCCTGCCTCATTCCGCACACGTCGTAGACCGCGCGAAGGTAGGCGGAGGAGTAGATCCCGCCCGGCCCGTCGCCGATCACAACCTCCGCGCCGCGCTCCCGGAGCATTTTTACCAGCGCGCAGACAACGGCAGGGTGGACCGTTGCGGCCGTGTCCGGCTTCATGGCCGTCACAAGGTTCACCTTGATGGCCACACGCATCCCGGGCTTTACAAAGGCGAGGCCGTCTATCGGGTCCAGAACTTCCCGCAGCGCGGCTTCGACGGCGGTTTCCTCATAGCGGTCGCATGCGGCAAGCGCAACGTCCCATTTTTTGTTAGCTGTGCTCATGGCTTTTCCCTCTCAAAAACAGCTTTCCGCACTGTTGGCCTCAGGCGGCAGATACCGGGTGACAGGCTGATTATATCATCCCGATGAAAAGAATAGAACCCTGATTTTGTTGCCATTGCGCCGGCTCTGTAGTATAATATAAAAAACAGATTGAAGTTCAGAGAGGAGTATCATAATGAAAAATAGAAGAAAAACAGTTCTGTGCTTCCTGCTGGTGCTTTGCCTGACGGCGGCACTTTTCCCCGCTTCCGCCTCTGCGGCGGCGGTGCTCCCGGATCCGGACGTCCTGGTAGCGGTGGATCCGGACAGTATTTCCTCTGCGGATGCGGAGAAGCTTGTCCCCGCGCCTGAGGAGTTGGTCAGGAGGATCCTCGGCCATACGGACGTCTGCCCGGAGAGCCTTGCCATCTTTAACGGGGAAGAAGGCTCCGCCACGGTGGTTGCCGCCGTTGTGCATTACGACACCCGGACTCATTTGACCGCGGTCACATTGCTTTCCGATGGCAGCACCAAAGCGGTGGAAGGCCGCGCCGTTGTGGAAAAGAAGGGAGAATTCCGCTTTGGCGGTCCGTCCTCGGCGGATGCTTCCATGCGCTTCGGCTTTGTGGACGAGGGGAACGGCAAGTCCCGCTTTTACAGCACTGCGCTGCTGCAGAAGTTCCACCTGGTTCCCGGCAGCATGGCAAAGGACCAGAAACTCTGGATCAAGGATGAGGGTTACGAATTTGACGAGAACGGCTACTGCGATGTGAACAGCCCTGTGGAGATCGGAAAATCCCTGAAGCAGCGCTATTATCGGGCCGGGTATTACAACGGGATTGACAAAAAATACCCCTATGATATCAACACCTCCCTCAGGACAAAGCACATCTTTGACTTTGACAGGGTGGTTGCCTCACGCGCGTCCACCTGCGCAGTCCCCGGGGAACTGGACTATGAATGCGTGCACTGCGGCGCGTATTATGTCGTGCAGCTTCCGCTCCTGGATCATAAGTGGGGCGACTGGACCTTTAACAACGACAAAACCGAAACCCTACGCGTCTGCAAGGTCTGCGGAGCCGTTGAAAAGAAGCCGGCCTGATCCCCTGACTGCTGAACAAAGGAAACAGCCCGACTAACCTACCCATAAACTCAAAACAGGCCGGTTTCGGGAGCTCCCGGGACCGGCCTTAAAACGCTGAAAAGCACAGAAACACTGGGATTCTGATGACAAAAAAAACAGTGCCCTGATTCCATTGGGATCAGGGTACTGTTATGGCTTAGCACAACTATTCTGACAGAATGAGACAGGATATTGATTTCGTTTGCCTCTTTCATGCCGGTGATCCTCACTTATTCCAAGCGCAGGCCGTCAATCCAGCTCCTGAGTTCGTTCTCGGAAGCTCTTGCCGCGAAGCGTTTGCCGGGCAGAACCTTCGCGCCCTTTGCCAGCTTTCCGATGCGGCCCTGTCCTTCACCGAGCTGACTGCCGCCGGAGGTGAAAAAGGGAACGACCGTCTTGCCCGTAAAATCATAGGCGTCCAGGAAGCTGTCGATGATGCTTGGCTCCCGGTACCACCAGATGGGAAAGCCCAGGAAGACCACATCCGTCTCCGCAACAGGGGCGGCAGTATCGGCCAGTTCCGGCCGGCAGTTCGGATCCTGCATCTCCACGGTGCTGCGGGCCTTTTTGTCCATCCAGTTCAGATCCCTGCGCTCATAGGGGACGGAGGGCTTAATCTCGTAAAGTTCCGCATTTGCGGCGGCGGCAAGGGTGTTTGCCAGCTTCGCAGTACTGCCGCTGGCGGAAAAATAGGCAACTAATTTACGCATTTTGAATACTCCTTCTGTTTTGTTTGTTGGAATCGTCCGCGGACACGGGCTCTGTCTCGTTCCAGATCTCTTTAGCCTGGCGGAAGACGGCACAGCCCTTCGGCCAGCCCACATACATTGTGGCGTGGGTGATGATGGCGGCAATCTCTTCTTTTGTCACGCCGTTGTTCTTTGCGTTCTGCAGATGGTAGCCGAGTGACGAGTCGGTGATGCCGGACGCCATCAGCGAAACCACCGTGATGATGCACTTGGTTTTTACGTCGAGGGCTTCCTCATTCCAGACCTCCCCGAAGAGAACGTCGTCGTTGAGGTGGGCAAACATCGGTGCGAATTCGCCGAGCTGGTTGCGCCCGGCCGTCTGTGTGATCCTTTTTGACATGTTATCCTCCTGTCAGCGTTTGATGAACTTCAGATCCTGTTCCGGCAGCGCTTCGTCGCTTACAAAGCGCTCGACTTTCATATGCAGGTCGTACTTTTCCCGCAGCGCCGCAATCTGCGCCATCATGGGCGAGGCGTGGTGTGCGTCGATGGCCGCCTGGTCGCGCCACTGGTCAATGAGCAGCACGGTCTCGGGGTCGTCCATCGGGAAAAAGTACTCATAGCGCAGGTTGCCCTCCTCCGCACGGATGGCAGCTGCTACGCCGCTGCGGACCATCTCTTCGGCAAAGGCACGGGCCGCGCCGTTTTCTCCGGTGTAATAAAGATTAACGGTAATCATTACAAACCTCCCAATACGGTACGGATAAAGGAATATGCCATTTCATACGTGCTCATATAAACATAGCCGATGCCGGCCTGCGCCATGGCATCCCGCTGTTTGTCCGTCACAACGGTGTAGGGGTACAGGCCGTACACAAAGGGGAGGAACGCGTACAGGAAGGTTTGCCGCGCTTTCTCTCCGAGTCCGGGTACGATCTTTTGCAGGCAGCGGTCCAGGGCGTCCTTTGACGCTCCGTAGGCGGTTTTGAACTCCACCAGCCGCTCCATGCGGGAATTTGCCTCCATGTCGTAGAGGTTCATGCTCAACAATTTGAGCATCAGCGGTCTGCGTTCCAGCGCGTGGGCCAGCTCGGAGGCCAGTTCCTCCAGCGAAAGGCTTTCCCTGCTCAGGCACAGGTCGTCGAGTTCCCGGGCAAAGAGCTCATATTCCCGCTGAAACAGCGCCAGAAAGATCTCTTCCTTTGTTTCGAAATAGTTGTAGATCGAGGTGCGGGTGAAGGAGGTCTGCTGCCCGATCTCCTTGAGGGTGATTTCCTTGAAGCTCATCGTTTCATAGAGCTTCCGGCAGGCGGCAAGGATCTCCTCCCGCCGCGCGTTGGTCAGTTCGACTGATCCTTTCGGCATTTTCTTTCTCCCCTAAAGAACCTTATTGACACGATGTCAGAACGTACTATACCACCATTCTGACACCGTGTCAATATTATTTTACCGTTTTCTTTTTTTACAAACCGGAGCATAGCTGATCCGTGGACAAAGACCAATAAACCGGAAAGCACCCAAGCTGCTGTATCATTCATCAGGCCAGCCGGAAGACAGCACAATGTCCCGGATCAGTGGGATCATGGCATACCCGCCACCGAAGGGGAAGAGCCCGATCCCGCCAAGGTCAAGAAGAGATCGCGAAGGATCAATGCGTTTTCCGGTCAGTTCCCGTGATGACGGCGGCAGCCTTCATCTCCCTCCTGGTGACCGCAGTCAAGGCCTTTGCCGTGGTGATGCCCGCACTCATGCCCCTCACCGTGGTGGTGTCCGCATTCATGGTTTTCTCCATGGTGATGCCCGCACTCGTGGCCTTCCCCATGGTGATGGCCGTGGTGATCGCATTTGGCATTGGGATTATACTGCAGCGTACCTTCTGCCAAAGCCTGCGCGGCCGCATCGGCAGAACCGGAAACCCCGCCGTAGAGCTTGATCCCCGCCTCAGCCAGCGCATTCTGTGCCCCCATGCCGATGCCGCCGCAGATCAGTGCATCCGCCTGCGCTGCTTTCAGGAAGCCGGCCAGTGCGCCGTGCCCGCTGCCGTTGGTTGGCACGATCTGCTCCGCGACAATTTTACCGTCCTCCACATCGTAGAGCTTGAACTGCTCCGTGTGGCCAAAGTGCTGGAAGATCTCTCCGTTTTCGTAAGTTACTGCAATTCTCATATTGCCTGTTCCTTTCTGAATGATATTCTCTGTTCCCTGATCGTTGAGCCGATAATTTCCGCCCCGGATCAGGAGCTGTTTTCCGTCTACCAATGCGTAAGCGACTTTCCGCCTTGCGCTCTCGTAAATGGCTGTTACGGTGGTGCGGGCAATGCCCATCTTTTCGGCGCACTGCTCCTGGGTCAGTCCCTCCCGGTCAAGCAGGCGGATCGTCTCGAACTCGTCCAGCGTCATTACGACCGGTTCCTTGTTGGAAAGCTCCTCAGGGGAAAACTCCCAGTGGTCCGGGTATCCTTCGATCCATCTGCAGCGCTGTTTTCTGGGCATAGGCGCACCTCTTTTCTGACTTATGTCGAAATAAATCATAACACCATTTTAGACATATGTCAACAATATACGAGAAAAAACCCGCCTTGTCCGGCTCCGAGAAAAATGTTATCATAACAACAGTACCGGAAAACGTGCCACTCTCAAGGAGGTCTGCCATGAATTACATTTTCATCTCGCCGGCGTATCCCGTTACCTGCACCCATTTCTGCGACCGTCTGAGCAAACTGGGCGTAAACGTGCTCGGGATCGGGGATGTGCCTTATGACAGCCTGAACGATCAGCTGAAAGCCGCCCTCACGGAATACTATTATGTGCAGTCTCTGGAAGACTATGAGCAGGTATACCATGCGGTGGCGTATTTCGTGTACCATTACGGGCGGGCGGACTGGCTGGAGTCGCTGAATGAATACTGGCTTCCCACGGACGCGAGGCTCCGCACGGACTTCAACATTCCTTTCGGCACCAGAGAGAACGGGATCGGCGTCCTGGTAAGAAAGTCGGAAATGAAGAAGGTTTTCCTGGAGGCGGGCATCCCCACGGCGCGCCAGCATATCGTCTCGGACCTTGCTTCCGGCAGGGCGTTTGCCGCGCAGGTGGGCTACCCCGTGATCGTAAAGCCGGATATCGGGGTTGGGGCAAACGGTGCGATGAAGCTGAAAACGGAAGAGGACCTGACCGCGTTCTACGGGGAGCTTCCGTCCGTGCCCTATGTCATGGAGGAATTCCTCTACGGGGATATCTGCACCTATGACGCCGTGATCGGCCCGGACTGTGAGCCGCTGTTTGAATCCATGTGCACCTACGCCCCGGTCATCGACTCGGTGCAGGAAGATGAGGACATTCATTTTTACACAGCGCCCGAAGTTCCGCCGCAGCTGCTCGAACTGGGAAGGCGGACGGTAAAAGCCTTCGGCGTGGACCGGCGCTTTGTTCACTTTGAGTTCATTCAGCTGGCAAAGGACTATGCCGGCATCGGCAAGACAGGCGACTATGCCGTGATGGAGGTAAACATGCGTCCCGCGGGCGGGCACGATCCCGACATGATGAATTATGCCCATTCGGTCGATGTTTTCCAGATCTATGCGGAGATGGTCACCTTCGGGAAGAGGCTCTTCCCGGAATCGGAGGACCGTTATCTCTGCGCATATGCGGCCCGCAAGGACGGCCATGTGTTTTCCCATACCGATGAGGAGATCATGGAGCGTTACGGCGGGGACCTCGTGATGCGGGAGGAGATGCCCCCGATCGACTGGCCGTCCATGGGCCGATACGTTTATATCGCAAGGTTCAGACAGAAGGAGGAAATGGAGCGGTTCTTCCGTTTCGTCCTGGGGTGAACAGCCGGGAGCAGAAATGCTCCCGGTTTTTGCTGCCCGGGCGCCGGCTGTTTTTACTGCTCATGCTTTTGCACCTTTTGCACCTTTTGCAAGCGGATTCACAAGAAAGATTCTGGATGGTCGGCCGCCGGTGAGCCTCACGATTTCGGCAAGGTAACCGCGGCGGATCAGCTCCTGAACAGCCGGTTCCATGTTTTCCACGGTGCGGAAATGACTCTGGCACATGTTAAACAGCTCCCGCTTGCTGATCTGCCCGACGCTGCCGATCCTCCGCCACAGGTACTTTGCATCCTGCTCTGCGCCGTCCGCGCACATCACCCGGTAGGCAGCCTCCGCGTGAGCGCCCAGAAACTCGGCAATGGCGGTGGCAGCATTTACGGTTTCCACGCTGATCTCCTCTTCAGCCGGATCGCCGGCAGTCTGCGCGCAGTGCAGCAGCGCCGCAATCCGGACCATTGCGCCCACAAGCTTTCCGCCCCAGTCCCGCATGTGTTCCCATCGGTCACCGAGCAGCATCTCAATATATTCCTGATAGGACTGCCTGAGCCAGTCGGCATCGGGGGAAAGGCGGATGACTCCATGGCTCTGCCCCGACAGCGCCCTGCGGATAAACGCCCCGTAGTTTTCTTTCACTTCTTCCGGGACCGGCAGCGGGGAGACCTTTCTGGATCCGACCTTGCTGCTGCAGACCGCAAACAGAAACCTGCCGCACAGACCCCGGCCGCGGAATGCGGCATTGCTCATGAGGCCTGTCAGGACTTCAGGCTGGATGGTCAGCAGCATGGTGAGACGCGGAGACTGGATATAGTTGGAACCCCTGCTGATGCGGTCAACGATAACCGGGTCCCCGGCATGTGCCTTGAGATAAACATCAAAGCCGCTCATTTTATCATACCTGCCGCGCATCGCGTCAAAAACGCCTCCCTCGGCGCTGCACACAGTCAGGCAACCGTTCTGTTTGTCCAGCATCTCCGCCAGTTTTTCCGGCGTGGTGTCGTCCACAATCCAGCGCCGCTCATGGATGACTTTGAACTCAGCAAGCTCGGCAGCGAGCTCCAACGCCTCCCTGCGCTTGCTTTCATCTTTCATGGCTGCCTGTTTTGCTGCCTGGAGCTTCCGTTCCAGCATGTCCCTCTCGGCCCGGTTCTTTTCGATCTCCGCGGCACCGAACTCCCGCTCGTCCTTCTCATAATCATAGATGGGCTTTGTCAGCGCGGAGATGACGGCTGACTTCCTCTCTCCCGGCGGGGCGACGGCCGCACAGTACAGGCAGAGGGGCTCCTGCCAGTCCGGGGTGACTTCAACCCGGAACCTGGACTGGAAAAGCGTTGCCAGCACCCCGAGGGAAAGAAGGCCTCCCATCTCTTCCGGCGTCTGGGTTGCTTCCGCCAGGCACTCTACCATACTGCCAAGGACGGAAGGAAGCTTGTCTGTCGGGAACTGCGGCCGATATTCCTCTGCAAAAGGTACAAAAGGTGCAAAAGTGGTCAGGCTGCCCGTGATTTCATCTGCGTACTCTTCAAAATAGTCATGCATAAGCGTTCGATATCCTCTTTCTCTCTGAAACTGTTCATCTGTTCTTCCAATGTGCCGCAGGCATCGTCCGGAATTCTTTCATTGGGAACACCCCCTGGTAATGGTCTGAACACATTCTAGCACAAGTGCCCGGGGCTCAGTATGGAACAATCCGGCTCAACGCGGTTCGACTTTTGCCGAAAATGTACAAATTTTCAGCGCGGCGGTGCTTTGCAGCTCCGCGCTATCCTTGGATTCGGATTCCGGATTCGGATTCGGATTGTATTGGATTACGGACGCATTTGCCATACCCCGTGACACGTGACAAAAAGGACAAAACGATACATGCGAAGAAAAGGATTGCTACCTTGTTGAGATAGCAATCCTTTTTTGGCTAAATATTTGCAGCGTCAAAGCGATTTGTCTTTACACTTTGGGCATATGTATTGTCTCCTATAGTTAATTATTGCTTAGTTAATCGAAGCGGCTCATCTTGGGGCATCATCTTTTTCTTTTACTGCAGAAGTCAGCAAAATAGTTTGAGTTCAGAGTGAGCGTGAACTTATGCACTTCTTTGTCCTGGTTCAGAGACTGGGCGAGCTCCAGGGCGCGGCGAAGCTTGATCTCAGTCAGATCTGTAAGCGTAAACGCCCCGGTAGATGTCATGATTCGGAAAAAGTCTTCGATGAATTCATCCCGTTCTTCCAGGTTCATTCGGGAAAGCGTCTTATTCATCGCTTCCTGGAACAATGCGCTGCTCGGACTCAGCGCTTCCGAGCGCACAAAAGAAGTGCCGAGCACTTTCCAGGTAAAACCGTCATGTGCTTTGGCGCCGAAGCAGTCGCTTATGACGATTTCAGGATCTTTTCCCGTTGAAAGCAATAAACCGACAATGGAGTTCTGGGGAATCAGGGACGTCAGTTTCGGCAGAATCCTGAGGTATCCTTCCTGTTTCAGAAAATCATCCCGAAAACCGGGCCCGTCAAAATTGTACACGCTGATAATCCGGTCCTGCAGATTCTGCGGAAGCATCGAAGCGGCATATACGGCGAGATTTCCTCCCTTGGAGTGCCCGCAAACAATAAAGCTGTCGTCATAGGCATCCATTGCCCAGCGAAGATAGCGCAGAGCATCTTCCTGCGCCGGAATCGTGTCGACAATGGACATGCGGAAATTCTCTTTCCATGCAAAAATGTTGTCGTCCGTGCCGCGGAATGTAATATAACGGGTGCCGTCCGGAATGCGGACCGTCAGCGCTGAAAACTGTTCCGTGTTATTGCTGTCATCGATTTTTCTGTAGCCGGAAAGCATCAGCGATTGAAAGCGGGGAACCGAGGGCAGCCGGTAAAAACTGTCGACGACTTTCGGAGAGGTCGTGATCCCAAGGGAGGCGCCGGCTTTTCCGTTCTTCGCACGATAAGCCTCCACGACCTTGCCGAGGGGCGCTTCCTGCTCATCAGCGGGAACAATGCCGGTCAGATTCGGACATCCGATTTTCGATATGAGATAACAATCCGCTTCGTTGGCAGGGCTGTTCCGAAAACTCAGATCTCCGCGCCAGTCCATATAGTCAAAGAGATCAGCCATGAAAACCCTCCTTCAGCCCTCAGCGCGGCGGCTTTCGCCGGTGCGGTAGTCGATGACGATACCGGGCTGAACGTTATAGACAAACACGTGAAACTGCAGGCCCTTACCGTGGTCTTCGACGGAATACGCCTCCATCCGGACGCCGGTCGCCACCAGGTTTTTGCCCTCGTAGGCCGGGGTGACGCGGTAGGCCACATGGTTTTTGGTGCTGTGGATGTAATAGGCGACCTTCATCTCCCACTCCAGCATCGACGTGGCGTTGAGGTATCTGGTACCGGTAAAGAGGTTCTCGGGCGTCGAGTTGTCGCCGCAGAGCAGATAGCCGATGACATGGCAGCGGTTGTACAGAAAACGGTCTTCGATCAGGTCGTCATAGCGTGCGGTATGCCAGCCGGAGGGCCGGAAGTCGCCGACCGGTCCGCGCTCCTCCGTGGGCAGCAGCTCGGGCCCGAGCATCGCCTCGCCCGTACCGGTGCGCCCGAGGGAGTCGAACGGGGCGAAGGTCACGTGCGCTTCGGCGGAGAGCTCCTCTTTTGTGAAGAGCGGCCGGTTTTTGTTCAGCTCGACCCAGTCCTGCCCGCTGTACGCCGGGATCCCGGACTCGTCAAACGGGGCGGATTCCGTGCCGGGCCCGCCGGAGAGCGCCTCAAGCAGGGCGGAAGGCGCCGCACCCAGACGGTGCAGCAGCAGACCCGCGCAGACCAGCAGCACGGCCAGGGCAAGGAGAAAAACCCAGATTCTGTTTTGCGTCCGTTTTTTCGTGCTTCTCATGGCAGTACCTGCGGCCCTGCGGCCGCATCTCCCGGAGTTTTACAGAGGCTTGCGCAGGATGACGCTGCCGTGCAGGTCGCAGACCGGCGTCGGCAGAAGCGCCTTTTCCCGGCAGAATTCCCGGACGGCCTTTCCGGCGCCGGTGAACTGCGTGCTGTTGACGTCGTGGATCAGCAGCGCTCCGCCGGGAGAGAGCTGCGCCCAGAAGAGCGGCAGCGCGGCCGCCGTCGGGGCGTACAGGTCCGCGTCGACGGAAACAAAGGCGAAGCGTTCTTCCATGCACGGCCGGAAGGTGTTGGGAAAGTACCCCTTGTGAAACACGGCCTTCTCCGGATGGGGCAGGCGCTCCTCCACGATCGCCTGCGCGGTTTCCGAAAAGTCTCCGACTTTTGCCCCGGACAGGCCCTGCGCCTGCTCGATCGCCACATCCTCTTCCGGGAAGCCTTCAAAGGTGTCGAACAGGTGGAGCACGCGGTCGGGGAAGGCCGCGTTGATGAGCGCGGCAAAGTCGCCGCGGAACACGCCCAGTTCGGCCACGGCGCCGGGGATTTCCTTCTCCAGGATCTGCTCGGCCAGCAGGCGCATCGTCGCGGCGCGGGCGTCAAAGGTCTTCAGCGCATCCGGGCGCAGAAACGGCCCGTCGAATCCGAGTTCCCGGATCTGCGCCTCCATCTCAGATGCGCGTTCGTCGTCCATCACGCAGAGACAGAAGCAGTCCGGAAAGAAAAGCAGGCTCTCGGCCGGCGATACGATCTGGATTCCGGCAAGCGTGCCGCCCCATTTGCGCCTGTTGTTGTCCGCGAAGCAGGCAACGCGGTATTCCGGCCCCATCAGGCGCGAAACCATGGCGCCGATCTGCCCGGCGCCGAAAAGAACCACAGTTTTCATTCCGCCTTACTCCCTTACAATCAGCTCCAGAACGTCCGGCCTGGAATAGTGGCCGACGGCGTCGTGCTCCATTTTGCATGCGGCGGCAAGGTTCATGTCGAGGTCTGCATAGAGGATGGTTTCCTCGTCCCAGACCGGGTCCGTCATGTAGTGGCCGTAGGGGTCGATGATGCAGCTGCCGCCGCGGCAGACCATCTCAGGCAGTTTGGCGAGGTCTTCCGCGGTGTTCAGGTCTTTGGGATAGGAATCCTTGCGGATGAGCATGTCGGCGTTGATGAAGTAGCACTTGCCCTCGATGGCGATGTGCTGTATCGTGGCCTGCCACTCCGGGTTGTCGTTGGTGTTGGGCGAGATGTAGATGGTAATGCCCTTTTCGTACAGCGCGACGCGTGCCAGGGGCATGTAGCTCTCCCAGCAGATCAGCGCGCCGACCGGGCCCCAGGGCGTGTCGGTGACGGGGAAGTAGTCCCGGTTGGCGTCGCCCCAGACCAGCCGCTCGGAGCCGGTGGGCTTCAGCTTGCGGTGCACCTTCCAGGTCCCGTCCGGGGCGAAGATGGCGTTGCTGTTGTACAGCGTGCCGATGACGGCGTCCCGCTCGGAAAAGCCGATGCTGATGTAGGCGCCCGCGGAAACCGCCGCGGCGGACAGCGCCTGAAACTCCGCTTCCCCGGCGACGAGCGATGCGTTATAGTACCGCATCCAGTCCTTCCGGCCGGCTTCGGTGCGCTTGCCCATGCTGAAGCCGAAGTTCATCCCGACCGGGTAGCCCGGGATAAAGAGCTCCGGAAACACGATGAGCTCCGCCTTTTCGGACACGGCGTTCGCAATCAGGCCCAGCGCCTTCTGCAGGGAGGCGGCTTTATCGAACATGACGGGTTCCGCCTGAACCAGCGCCACGCGGCAGGTGTTTTTCAGATCTTTCATGGTGATCCCCCGGGTCTTTCTCAGAGTTTATGATTCAAAATGCCTTGCGACGTCCTCCAGATACTTGCGGATGGGCAGATGCTGGGGACACATGGCTTCGCACTGGCCGCAGCGGATGCAGTCGCTGGCCTTGCCGTGCTCCAGGGTCAGGTTGTCGTAATAGCTGCGCTGCGGCGTCCAGACCTTTTCCTTGATTTCCTGCAGGTCGAGGTTGTAAAGCGAAAAGTACTTCGGGATGGCGATGTTCTTCGGGCAGTTCACCGTGCAGTAGGCGCAGCCGGTGCAGGGCACGGTAATGTTGCGGTTGATAATTTCGGCGGCCTGGAGCATCAGTTTCTGTTCTTCCTCATTCAGCGGGCGGAAGTCGCGCATGTAGCCGGTGTTGTCCAGCAGCTGTTCCATGTTGCTCATGCCGCTGAGCACCACCATCACGTTGTCAAGGCTGGCGGCGAAGCGGATGGCCCAGGAGGGGACGGACAGATCCGGCTCGCGGGCTTTGAACATCTGCTCCAGTTCTTCGGGTACTTTTGCCAGCGTCCCGCCCTTGACCGGTTCCATGACAATGACGGGCTTGCCGTGCTTTGTCGCGACCTCATAGCACTTGCGGCTCTGCACGCCGAGACTCTCCCAATCCAGGTAGTTGAGCTGCAGCTGCACGTATTCAATCTCCGGGTGCTCCGTCAGGATGCGATCCAATAGTTCGGGCCCGTCGTGGTACGAAAAGCCGATATGCCGCACGAGTCCCTGCTCCTTTTTCTCCCGGATGAAGTCCCAGCAGTGCAGGCGGTCGAAGGTCTGCAGGGAATGCGAGTTGACGTCGTGCAGCCAGTAGTAGTCAAAGTACCCGGCGCCGGTGCGGCGCAGCTGCTCCTGGAACAGCCACTCGCGGTCCGCTTCCTTCTTCAGCATGTAGGCGGGGAGCTTGGTGGTCAGGGTGAAGCTGTCGCGCGGATGGCGCGAGACCAGCGCCTCCTTCACGGCTTCCTCGCTTTTGCCGCCGCAGTACATCCAGGCGGTGTCAAAGTAGGTGAAGCCCTGTTCCAGAAAGCTGTCCACCATCTGCTTCATCTGCTCGATGTCAATGCTTCCCCAGTCCTCGGGGTCAAGCTGCGGCAGACGCATCAGGCCGAAGCCGAGTTTCTTTTTGGTCATGGTTCCTCTCCTTGCGGTGTTTTTTGATTCCTTGATTACATTCCGATTTTTTTGCAGAAAGCGTCGATCAGCGCGGTATATCGCGCGGTGTCGGTCAGATAGCTGAGTCCGTGCCCGGCGCCCGGGAAGGTCTGCAGGTCAACCATCGCGGGGTTGGCGGCTGCGATCTCCCGGCCCATCCGGCAGGGCACAAGCTCGTCCGCCTCGCCGTGGATCAGCAGGACGGGCACCTTCGTGTGCCGCACGGCCGACGCCGCGTTTACGCCGCCCAGGGTAAAGCCGCCGAAAAGCTTTGCCGCAAGCCGGACGAACGGAAACAGCGCCTCCATCGGAAACTTCAGCTTCTTTCCGGTCAAGGTGATGATTTCTTCCGGCGTGGTGTAGGGGCAGTCGGCCAGGATGCCGCAGACATTTTGCGGCAGGCCGAGTTCCGAAGCCATCAGCACGGTTGCCGCGCCCATGGAGATCCCGCCGAGCAGGATCTTCGTGTCCGGCCCGAAGCGCTCCGCGGCGTACCGGGTCCAGTTCAGCACGTCATAGCGCTCGTTGATGCCGAAGGAGATGGTGTGCCCCTCGCTGCTGCAGTGGGCGCGTTCCTCGATCATCAGCACGTTGAAGCCCCTGCTCAGGCAGATATTCGCGCCGCCGCAGAAGTCCCTTGACGGCGTGCCCCGGTAACCGTGGCACAGGATGGCGAGCGGCGCCCCGTCCGCCGTGTGGTAATATCGCCCGGAAAGCCGCAGCCCGTCGTGTGACAGGATGCTGACGCGCTCATACGGTTTCGCGTTCAGCGCGTCGATGAGCGAGATGCACCGGTCACGCTGTTCCTGCGTCGGGATCGGGATCGGCAGGTCGTGGTCGTCATCTTGGTTTTTGCGCGGGGAGTGGAAAATATAGCGGTAAATCCAGTAAACGGAACCTGCACCGGTCCCCGCGGCGGCAGCGGGAATCAGCCACAGTTTTTTCCTGTTTTTCAAATGCATCATCTCCGGTTCGTGCGCTTCCGCATTGCTGCCGGCACGGGTTTCATTCATTTTTATTATATCTGTTTTTCCGCACAAATCAATTGCATTCTCATCCGGCGCCGTTGCAAAGAAGCGCCGTCGGTGTTAAGATGAATCAGTTTTTTATCAGATGCTGACAGGGGAAGAGCAAGTTATGAATCAGAATTACGACATCATCTGCATCGGGATGGCCCTTGTGGATTCCATCATCCGGGGCTTCGATCCGGAGCCCGTCTCCGCCTCCGGTTACCGGGCGGAGTCCGGCTCCCTGAATGTGGGCGGCGAAGCCGTCAACGAAGCGATGGCCGCGGCAAAGCTCGGCATGAAAACGGGGATCCTGTGCTCCCTCGGAGAAGACGAAGCGGGCGAGCTTGTGCTCGGCGCGCTGCACCGCTGCGGCGTGGATACCAGTCTGGTGGTTCGTTCCGGCGAGCGCCCGACGCCGGTTTCCACCATGTTTGTCCGCGGGGACGGGACCCGAAAGTCCGTCACAAACCGTGCCCACAGCCTGAACTTCCACCCGGAACAGTATACGGAGCAGTTCGCGGATGCGAGGGCGCTGATCCTCGGGTCGCTGTTCCGCGCGCCCTTCGACGACCCTGAAATCATCCATGCGGTCCTCACAGCCGCCAAGGACGCCGGGCAGATCACGGTCGCGGACACGAAGCTTCCCAATTTCCGATTTCTGAATCTGGAAGATCTCCGGGATTCCCTGCCGCTGGTGGATTACATCACCCCCAATGAAGACGAGGCGCGCTACTACTCCGGAAAGGACACTCCCGAAGAGATGGCGGACGCCTTCCTGGAGCGGGGCGTGGGGAACGTCATCATCAAGCTCGGCGGCAAAGGCTGCTTTTTCAAGAATCTGGAGACCTCGTTCCGCCTGCCGGCCTGCGACATTCAGGCCGTGGACGCAACCGGGGCGGGAGATAACTTTGTCGCCGGCTTCACGGCGGAGATCCTGCGGGGGAGTACCCCGTATGACGCCCTCCGCTTCGCCAACGCCTGCGGCGCCATCTGCACCACCGCGGTCGGCGCGGGAACGGCATTGAAAAACCGGGACCAGGTTTTAGCGTTCCTGGACCCGGCGTCGGCAGAGAGGGTGCAATAATACAGCAGCAATAAGAACTTGACAAGTGACCTTTCGTTCACTATAATAGGTGAACGAAAGGTCACTCTTCTATGTATGGAGGTTATTATGGCGAACGACACAAAAGAAAGAATACTGGAAGCCGCGCTGGAGATGTTTTCACAAAACGGCTATGCAGGGACAAACATTCGTGAACTGAGCGCATCGCTCGGCCTTGTAAAGTCCGGAGTCTATAAACACTATGAGAGCAAGGAAGCAATCTGGAATGCGCTGCTGGATCAGATGATTGCTTATTATGCAGATCACTTCGGATCCGCAGAACATCTGCCGCCTGTTCCGGATTCGCTGGATGGGCTTGTCACAATGACCATGCAGATGGTGAACATCACCGTTCATGATGAGAAGATCATCATGACGCGCAAGGTGCTGACGCTTGAGCAGTTCCGGGACGTACGTGCTCGGGAACTTGCAACGAAACACTTCCTTACCGGTCTTACAGAGATGTTTACGCGGATATTCACGGGCATGATGGACAAAGGCCTGCTTATAAAGGATGACCCCGCCATGCTGGCCTTTGCCTATACCACGCCGATCTCGGCGCTGATTCACCTGTGCGACCGGGAGCCAGAGAAAACGGAAGATGCGATTGGGCAAATCGAAGCGTTCAGCAGGCACTTTATCAGGATATACGGGAAAAAACCGAGAACGGGCTTAGTGCTAAATACTGAAGGGGAAATTGAAAAATGAAAAACAATACGATTGCAAAATGCTGGACTCTTGCAGCGCTTCTGATGTTTGTAACCGCAACACTTCAGATCGTAAACGAGAATTTCATTATTGGCGCTGTTAACTTTGGGGCTGCGACCTGCTTCCTGTCCGCCGCCGCTAAATATCGGAAGAAAGAAGCAGAGGAGAACGAGCATAATGGAGAGGAGCAATCGCATGAGTAATAAAGCGCTTGTTGTAATCGACATTCAAAACGACATTACCAAGCACTACAGGGACATCATTGACAGACTGAATGCCGCCATCGAATGGGCGGCGGAAAGCGGCATGGAAATTGTGTATATACAGCACAATAACCTGTCCGCCGGTACGCGCACCTTCAAACCAGGCACAAAAGGAGCAGAACTTGCACCGGAGCTCATGATTGTCTCGGATCATGTTTTCGTTAAGACAAAGGCCAACGCGTTGACCAGCGAGGCGTTTTCGGAATTCATCCGGTCAAAGGATATCAGGGAGTTTTACATTACCGGTGCTGATGCCACCGGCTGTGTGAAATCCACCTGTTTCAACATGGCGAAGGCCGGATATGCCGTTCATGTCATCTCCGATTGTGTGACCAGCTATGACTTAAAGAAGCTGCCGGAAATGCTTGCCTACTACAGGGACAAGGGCTGTGAAGTCAAGAACCTTTCCAGCTATACAGGACATGAAATATCAATACGAGAGATTGGACAAGACAAGTATTATGAACAAGCCGTAACCTGTGTAAAAGACACTGTTCTTCCTGCACAGATCAAGTTGTATAAGTCCTGTGGCGGTGATTTTGATAAAATCTACGGCGAAGCAATGAATGGAAACGGTTATTTTGGAAAAGTCATCAAATCCGGCCATGTCTACGAGCTAGGCTATGAGAAATGCACTTGTCCCAAAGTACAGTCTGGTCAAGTTACTGATCCGGATCAGTGTAATTGCAGCAGACAAAGTATTTTGTATATTCTCAGTTGTCTGGAACCGGGCAGTAAGTTTGAGGTTGAGATCCTGGAAACAATAATGCGCGGAGCAGAACATTGCAGGTTTCAGATCACGAAGTATTAAGGTGAATTGAAATGAAAAGAAATGCTTTCCCCGTTTCCATGGCATTCCTCTGGGGCATGGTGTTTTCACAGGCCATGCACAGCATCACGCTTGGCATCTGCATGGGGCTGCTCATGGGAATCGCGTTTGGCTTGTTTGATTCAGGCAAAGGAGGAAAAGAAGATGAGTAAATGGTTTTCAAAATCAAAATGCTTGATGCTTGCGGCGCTGCTGATGTTCGTCGGCGCAACCTTCCAGATCACCGGTGACCGTTATTTGCTGGGCGTAATCTGTTTTGCCGCTGCAGTGAGTTTTTTCTGTTCTGCGGAAGTGTATCGAAAAAGAGAGAAGGAAGACAAGCAGAAAGAGGCAGATAACAAATGAAGATTCTTGTGTTGAACGGCAGCCCCAAGCGGGATAAAAGCGACACCATGCACATCGCCCATGCGTTTCTTGAAGGAATGAAAGAGGCTGCATCGCAGGATATGCATATCATTCACACCATCGACCAGCACATTGAATATTGTACCGGCTGCTTTTCCTGTATGCGAAACGGCGGCACCTGCGTCCATGATGACGATATGCGGGAGATATTGGAGGAGATCCTGGCAAGCGATCTGCTGATCTGGAGCTTTCCGCTTTACTGCTACGGGATGCCCGCATCACTGAAGGCTCTGCTGGACCGTACACTTCCCCTAAGCAGCATGGCGATGCAGAAGATCGGCGAGCGGTACGAGCATGTCGGTCAGGCGGACTATTCCCATTTGCGTTATCTGATGATCTGCGGCTGCGGATTTCCCAACAGCATGCACAACTTCGAGCCTGCCGTGGCACAATTCAAACTATGTTTTCCGGGTAACCATACCATCATCACCGTCCCGGAAAGTCCGATGTTCAACGCACCAGAGGCGGCTGTTGTGACCGAACCCCGGCTGGCGCTTGTGAAACAGGCTGGAAAGCAATACGCCGAGACGGGCCGGATCGACGTCGCTCTGCTGGACGAAATATGCTCCCCAATGATCCCGGAGGAGCAGTATGCGGCGATCGTGAACGGAGGGGAGTATAAAAATGAAGGAATATATGCATGACCAGAGAGAGGAATATGGATGCAGTATCATAAAACCATTATCCTGAAAGACGGCAGAGCCTGCACACTCCGAAACGGAACGGCGGAGGACGGGGAGGCGCTGCTCAAGATCTTCAACCTCACCCATACGCAGACGGATTATCTGCTTACGTACCCGGAGGAGCACAGCTACACCGTCGAGGACGAGGCGGAGCTGCTGCGGAGAAAGACAGACAGTGTCGATGAGATCGAAATCCTGGCGTTTGTTGACGGCGCGATCGTTGGCTCAGCCGGCGTTACCTGTGTTGCCCGCAAGGAAAAGACCCGGCACCGCGCGGAATTTGGCATCAGCGTGGACAAGGCATACTGGGGTCTCGGGATCGGGCGGGCTTTGACAGAAGCCTGCATCGAATGCGCCGGGACAGCCGGGTATGTCCAGCTGGAGCTGGAGGCGGTCGCGGAGAACAAAAACGCCCTCGTCCTGTACAGGAGCGTGGGCTTCCAGGAGTACGGCAGGAACCCGAAGGGCTTCCGCTCGCGCTGGTCCGGGTGGCAGGAGCTGGTGCTCATGCGGTTGGAGCTGGGCGGACCAGGCGCTGTGTGAGGGACTGGCACAAAAAACAGGGATAACACAGGCAAAAGGATGGTATTCATTCCGTGAAAGGGAGGATCCTCAGTCTTTCCGCCGTTTTGCTTTTCGCTTTTCTTCTGCTCTATGGACCGAACTTCGGCATCAATCTGCGCAGGCCAAACCTGCATTCCTGTAAAAGACGGATGGTAATATGGCAAACACAATAACGTTTTTCAGAATAGCTGCCAGTACTGTTCTGTTGTTCTATCCAGTGTTCACTCCTGCCTTTTACGCGTTTTACATCGCTGCCGGGTTGTCTGATATGCTTGACGGATTTGTGGCGAGGAAGACAGATACTGTCAGCAAGCTTGGGGCAAGGCTGGATACGATTGCAGACTTTGTGTTTGTGGTCGTATGCCTGATCAAACTGCTTCCGGTCCTTAGTATCCCTGCATGGCTGTATGGATGGATCGGAATCATTGCCCTTATAAAGGTTGTGAATATCATTTCCGGATTTGCCGTGCAGAAGAAGCTCGTGGCTGTTCATTCGGTTATGAACAAAGCGACGGGAGCGCTGCTGTTTCTAATACCGCTGACGATCCCCGCTATTCCACTGAAATACTCTGCGATTGTCGTCTGCGCGGCGGCATCATTCGCCGCCATTCAGGAAGGCCATTTCATCAGAACAGGAAGAGAATAGCAGTTCGGGATATATGGAGCTGGGATTGGGAGGAAAAGAAGACCATGAAATTCAAGGGAACCCTTATCGTTGTAAAAGACTGCAGGAAAGCAGTGAAATTCTATCAGGACATGTTTGGATTTGAACTGATTCGGGATCATGACGGCAATATGGAACTATCCGGAAATCTGTATCTCCAGGAAGAAAAATACTGGGAGCAGTTTACGGGGAGGCGCGTTGTTCCGCAAAGCAATCATACTGAGCTTTATTTTGAAGAGCCGGAGATTGACAGCTTCGTAAAAAAGCTGGAAAGGCTCTATCCTGACATTGAATACGTCAATCACCTGATGACTCACAGCTGGGGGCAGCGGGTCGTCAGATTCTATGACCCGGACGGCAATCTCATCGAAGTCGGCACCCCCGTATGATCCGTGTATATCTATTGATTTATGTCTATGCGATCCTGGAAAGCGATGAAACAGATTTGCTCTTCCGTGAAGCTGTTTAGCTAACTATGATTCCCGTTGAATCAGCCATGACACGCTTCGTATCACGGATGTGAAAGCCCGTTTCTTGCGTATTTTACAGATTCTCAGTACCATTGATTCCGTCAGATGTGCAGACAGAAAGGACGGAATGAATATGAAGCACAACAAAAAGAAGCGCTTGTGGATGGGAATCTGGTTCCTGCTGGCATTCCTGCTGTGGACGGCGCTGATCCGATGCGTTGACGTGCAGGCGGCAGGTCCAAACGGAACAAAGGTCGGCTTTGCGGCGTTCAACCTTTGGTTTCATCATCTTACGGGCGTACATATGAGCGTTTACACGATCACGGATTGGCTGGGACTTGTCCCCATTGCCGTCTGCCTGGGCTTTGGAGTCGTCGGCGTCTTTCAGCTTATCCGGAGGAAGAGCCTCATCCGGGTCGATCCGGACATCCTTCTTCTGGGGCTGTATTATGTTCTGGTGATTCTCGCCTACCTGATCTTCGAGATGATCCCGATCAACTACAGGCCGATCCTGATAGGTGGAGCGTTGGAGGCGTCTTACCCCTCTTCCACGACGCTTCTGGTCCTGAGTGTGATGCCTACGCTTGTGTTTCAGGTGGGCAGAAGATGTGAAAGAAAGACCGTAACACGAGCGGTAAGCATAATCGTCGTCCTGTTCTCTGCCTTCATGGTGATCGGCAGAGCGGTGTCGGGTGTTCACTGGGCGACGGACATTGTCGGTTCCGTTTTGCTGAGCTTTGGTTTATTCAAGCTCTACCAAAGCGGGGTAACCGCAATAGATTTGAGGAACAAAAATGGAGTTCAATGAAAAGCTGCAGGAATTAAGAAAAGGCAAAGGACTGACGCAGGAGGAACTGGCGCAGGAGATCTTTGTTTCCAGAACAGCCGTATCCAAGTGGGAGTCAGGCAGAGGATACCCGAATATCGACTCGCTCAAGGAACTGGCCGCTTTTTTCTCAATAACTGTTGATGAATTGATCTCTCCAAATGAGATCATTACCGCTGCTGCGAATGAAAAGCAGGAGTTGATCGGCAGATACACCGCGTTCTTATGCCACGCGCTGGATGTATTTTCCGCGTTGCTTTTGTTTATTCCCGTCTTCGGTAACGGGGAGGGCGAGCAATCGGCGTCTTTGTTTGAAATGAGCGGCACACAGCTTTGGATCAAAATCGTATGTGCCGTTGTCATCAGCCTTACCGTATTGAACGGCGTCTGCGGGCTGATCATCAGCCGGTTTGACAAGCCGCTGTGGAATAAGCACCGGTTCGTGACAGGTATCGCTTTATCTGTTACCGCATGCCTGCTGTTTATTATCACCCGACAGCCTTATGCAGGCGTGTTCTGCTTTGCGATCCTGATGATCAAGGGCTGGCTTCTGTTAAGGAGGAAATCATGAATTACCCACGAAGTGAAAAATATTTGACCGCCGATCTGATGGCAAAGATTATGGGTCCGAATCCCATCAAACTCGAAGAAGAACTCTTAACGAATCATCGGATTCCCAAAGATGCGACCGTATGCGACCTCGGAAGTGGTCAGGGACTGACGAGCGTGTTTCTGGTGAAGGAATACGGATTTAAGGTGATCGCCGCAGATTTATGGAGCGATCCGGAGGAAAACCGTGAGTTCTTCCGCAAAATGGGGCTGACCGACGAGCAGATCGTCCCGGTAAAAGCTGACGCAGAGGCGCTGCTCTTTGAAAAAGAGTTTTTTGACGCGGTGGTTTCAACCGATTCCTATAACTATTTCGGCCGTGATCCGGATTATCTTGACCAAAAGCTGTTGCCGTTTCTAAAAAATGACGGATATATTTACATAGCCGTACCCGGTATGAAAAAAGACTGCCACGACAATCTGCCAAAAGAATTGCTGCTTTCGTGGACGCCCGAGCAGTTGGAGTATTTGCACGACGCAGCTTATTGGCAAAGCATCGTAAGCCGCTGCAGCGGCGCGGAAATCATTACGGTCGAAGAAATGGAATCCAACGAAAACGTCTGGGCGGACTGGCTCGAACAGGAAAACGAGTATGCCGTAGGCGACCGCAAGGCTATGGAAGCCGGCGGCGGAAAGTATCTGAATTTCATAAAGATCGTTATGAGAAAGAAAAACTGACGGAGAAAACTCATATGGAAACCGTTATTGATGCAGCGATCATCGGTGAATCCGCGTTCCTTTATTTCCTGCAATGAAAGGGAGAACAATATGAGACTTACAATCGCATTCTTACAGCTTCTTCCAGCGGGATCCCTGATGGGGAACCTGAAAAAAGGAATCGAAGCCTGCCGCCAGGCGAAAGAAAAGGGCGCGGACATTGCGATCTTTCCGGAAATGTGGAGCTGCGGATATGCCTTTCCGCATGATGAAGCAAGCCTGCGGGAATACGCCGTCTCCTGTGACAACGTTTTTGTGAAACGGTTTTCAGAGCTGGCGGAAGAATTGGATATGGCCATAGCTGTTACTCTGCTGGAGCAGCACGAGCCGAAGCCGAGAAATACGGTTTGCCTTTTTGACAGGCACGGCAAACTGCAGTATCGTTATTCCAAAGTCCATATCTGTGATTTTGGAGAAGAAGACGACGAAGGCGTCCTGGATGCCGGTGATGCCTTTTTTGTGGCAGACCTGGACACAAAAGAAGGGATAATAAAGGTGGGCTCCATGATCTGCTATGACCGGGAATTCCCGGAAAGTGCCCGCATTCTGATGCTGAAAGGCGCAGAGCTCCTGTTGGTTCCAAATGCCTGTCCGATGGAACTGAACCGTCTGGCGCAGCTCCGCGGCAGAGCCTATGAAAATATGCTGGCCATCGCCACCTGCAATTATCCGGCGCCTCATCCGGATTGCAACGGCCATTCCACGCTGTTCGATGGTGTTGTATATCTTCCGGAGCTTTCCGGTTCGAGGGATACGTGTGTGTTTGAGGCAGAGGAGGGCGAAGGCGTGTATACAGCAGAACTGGATGTGGACATGCTGCGGAAGTATCGCCTTTGTGAAGTAAGGGGAGTCAAAAATCGTCGTCCGGAACTGTATGGAGAAATTTCAGATAAAGGCTATGTCTATGATAAGAACTGAACGCTTAACAATATATCCCGCCTCACGGGAGCAGATGGAGACCATGATCGCTTCCGAACAGGAGGAAGAACTCAAAAAAGCATATACCGAAATGCTGGATGGCTGCCTGCAGCACCCCGATCAATGGGACTGGTATGCTATTTGGATGATTGAGAAGACGGACGGAACGCCTGTCGGGGATCTCTGCTTCAAGGGGCTCCGTGAAGACGGGATCGCGGAGATCGGATACGGGATCCTGGAGGGGCACCAGGGGCAGGGCTATGCCACGGAAGCGGTGCAGGCGGCCTGCCGATGGGCGTTTGGGCATGGGTCAGTAAAATCGCTAGAGGCGGAAACGGACGCCGGAAATGCCGCGTCTCAGAGAGTCCTCGAAAAATGCGGCTTTCGCCCCAACGGATCTTACGGAGAGGAAGGGCCACGTTTTACGCTGGACCGCCCCGATGTTATGGAAGAAACAAGATGAACAACGAGAAAAAGAACAGCAAAGCTCGGCTTTCAAAAAGTACAGCATTACTCGTTTTATCGGAAAGAAAAGTAAGAAAAGCCCTTGACTCTCACACTGTGGCAGGCATTAAGCTTGACGTGAGCTCAAAAAACAGCAACAGGAGGTACCGCCATGCTGAAGATCGGAGAATTTTCAAAACTGTCCAGAGTCAGCGTCAGAATGCTCCGCCACTATGATGAGATCGGCCTTTTGAAACCGGCTGAAACAGACCGCTTCACGGATTATCGGTATTACAGAGAGGATCAGCTCCCAATAGCGGGCCGCATTGCCGCCCTGAAGGATATGGGCTTTTCCCTTGCGGATATCGTCAGGATACTTGAAGTCTATGATGACCGGGAGAAAATGGAGCAGTTCTTTTCCGCCCGGCAAAAGGAACTGGAGGCCTTATCAAAGGATACGGCATATAAGCTGACGCTTCTGGACGCAGCCAGAAAAAGGCTGAGAAAGGAAGAAAACATGAGTTATAACGTTACCCTCAAGACGATCCCGGAACGCTATGCCGCAACGATCCGAATGACCATCCCCCGCTATGAAGACGAAGGAATCATCTGGGGCAAACTGGCGGAAGAAACCTGGCGGATGAACCTCGTGGAGGATGATCCGTGCCTGTGCGCAGTCACCTATCTCGACGGCGAGTACAAGGAGGAAAACGTCGAAATGATGGCCTGGAAGACCGTTAAAGGGAGGTATCCCGACACGGAGCACGTGAAGTTCCGCACGCTCCCGGAGGTGACGGTTGCGAGCTGTACTTATCAGGGAAGCTACACCCGGATCACGGATGTCTACGCTGCTGTCATCGCATGGATGGAAGCCAACGGCTACGAACCTGCAGAGCCAATGTTCAATATCTATCATATCAGCCCCCATGAGACGCAAAACCCGGATGAATTTGTGACGGAGATCTGCTACCCGGTAAAGAAAAAATAAGCAAATTTCGAGGATCCCTTGCCCCGGCCTGTAAAAGACCGGGGCCATCGCCCACCCCGGTAAACTTGTCAGAGAAGAAACAGCAAACTCGGAGGACAGCGCAATGGCTTTTGATTTTAAAAAAGAATACAAAGAATTCTACTTGCCAAAGAATAAACCCGGTATCGTAACCGTGCCGTCCATGAATTATATTGCAGTCCGGGGACAGGGCGACCCCAATCAGGAGGATGGCGAGTACAAGCAGTCCATTGGGCTGCTGTACGGCATTGCCTTTACCATCAAGATGAGCAAAATGGGGGATCATCGCATAGACGGCTATTTCGATTACGTCGTTCCTCCGCTGGAAGGTTTTTGGTGGCAGGACGGGGTTCAGGGCATTGACTATGCGCGCAAAGATGCCTTTCAGTGGATCTCCGTGATTCGTCTGCCCGATTTCGTGACCGCGGATGATTTTGCATGGGCCGTCGGGGAAGCGACAAGAAAAAAGAAGACGGACTTCTCGAAGGCAGAGTTCCTGACCTATGATGAGGGGCTGTGCGTTCAATGCTTGCATGCAGGTCCCTATGACGACGAACCCGCTACGGTTGCCCGGATGCACGAGTATATGGAGACCCAGGGATATGTTCTGGACATAACAAGCCAGAGAATGCACCATGAGATCTATTTGAGTGACGCAAGAAAAGTGGCGCCGGAAAAGCTGAAAACTGTGATTCGGCACCCGATCCGAAAGGGATAGCGGCAGGACAGATCTTGGCAGGAAATAACAGGACAATTTCCGCTTTGAGAGATACAATGATCCTGTCATCAAGCAAAAAAAGGAAGATGACCTGCACATGAAAATGCAGATCATCTTCCTTTTTGTTGCCAACCCTGCCGGCCAAATGCCCAAATCAGTTTGACTTTCAAAACTGGCTTATGAACACCCGGCTAAAACCGGAGCGGTTTTGCTTTACTCATATTGTTCCCACCAGTGCTCGCTGTACGAGGCAATGTCCGTGAAGTTCACGGTCTGCCCGATCCGCGGCGTCGCAATGGGCAGGCCTTTTTCTTCGGCTGCAGCGGTCACGCGGCGGATTGAGTCGTCCCAGGCGTGGTTGCAGATGCAGAAGCTGCCCCAGTGCACCGGGATCAGCCACCCTGCTTCCGCGTCGATGCCGGCCTGAACCGTCTGCTCCGGGAACATATGGACCTTTGCCCAGGCGGCGTCGTACTGCCCGCATTCTGCAATCATGAGTTCCGGCGCGCCGAGCTTTTCCCGCACGGTCCGGAACACGTCGTAGTAGCCGCCGTCTCCGGTGTAATACACCCGGTGGATGCCGTTGTCGAGATAAACGCCGCCCCACAGCGTGCGATTCCCCTTCAGGGGGTTCCGCCCCGTGAAGTGCTGCGACGGAGTCAGCGTAAAGGTCACGCCGTCAAGTTCGACGCTTTCCCACCAGTCCAGCGGGTGGACTCTCTCCGCGTCAACGCCCCAGCCGGTCAGGATGGTGTCCACCCCGAGCGGAACGACAAAGGATGCAACCCGGTCTTTCAGCGCCAGGATCGTCCGGTAGTCCAGATGGTCATAGTGGTCGTGGGAGAGGAAAAGCACGTCGATGTCGGGCAGCCCTTCCGCCGTCACGGGCAGTTCGGAAAAGCGTTTTGGTCCGGCAAAGCCGACGGGGGAGCTTCGCATGCTCAGGATCGGGTCCACAAGAATGTTGCGGTTTCCCATCTGCAGCAGGAAGGACGAATGCCCGATCCATGTGAAAGTCAGGTCGTTCTCCTGCGCTTCCGTCAGAAAGGAAGGGGCCTCTGCGGGGAGCGTCGTTTTCGGGATCTTCCGGTTGCTGCCCGGGGCGGAGTCCCCGGTCATGGTGCGTGCGTCGTTTTCGTTGCGGAACTGCCCGTCGGCCCAGTGGTCCGATCCGCTGTCCGGTTCGGTTTTGTCCGGGACCTGTCCGACGGACGGATACAGGAACAGAAACAGCAGCACCAGCACGGCGGCGGCCAGCGCGATCAGGATGAGCGCCAGCAGCGTTTTGGCAATGATTCGGAGCGCACTCATAGTTTTCTGCTTTTCCCGGGCTTTGGCGCGGGCAGCTCACCGTCCATCGCCTCCAGCAGCTCGCGCAGGAACTCCCGGTTCTCCACATTGTCCACCAGGAGCATTTCCTTCGCGCCTTCATACGGGATCTCCATACCGGCGTCCGGCATCATTTCAGCGGCGGATTTGGTCGGCTTTACGAGGAAGCGGTCGTCGTAGATGCCGCCGACGATTTTGCCGTGCCGGTAGAGGATGTATTCGCCCATCATTTTGCGCCAGGAGATCCCGTCCAGCTCGGAGAGCTGGTCCATGATAAAGTCCAGGTATTCTTTGCTTGAAGCCATGGTTTCTTCCTCTCTGATCGGATGCGGGAATTCTGTCAGGTCATCGGGTTTTCATCGGGATCGGCGGGTTCTTCCTGAGCGCCGGTTCGTTCCGGCAGATAGTGCTGAAACACTTTGTACAACGGCTTGTACAGCAGGAGCGTCAGCATAAAGTTGCTGCCGCAGTGGATCAGGTCGTAGGGGATGCCGGCGACCCACAGCGCAAAAGCGGTCTCCCAGCCGGTGACGAAGAGATACAGCACGTACATGATCGGCCCGAAAACCAGGCCGATGATTCCGGCGAAAGCCGCCCAGACCAGTGCGGAGCGGTTCTTCCGGAACAGCATGGCGAGCGCCGTGACGGCGGGCCATGCGTAAAGATAGCTGAACCACCAGAGGCTGAAGCCGAAGACCAGACCCTCGAGCATGACATAGATGAAGACAGCATAGAGCGTCTTCCACCCGAAGAACACCACGCAAAGGATGATGAGCAGGGTGTTCAGGTTCACATTCGGGAGGCCGGCCAGGGCAAACTTGGTCGCGAAAATGAAAGCCCCGAGCAGCGACAGGATACAGAGCTCCCGGACAGTCAGCCTTTCACCATCCGGTTTTGAGCGTGAACTCATACTGCTCCCCGTCCAGGATCATCGTGTCGTCTACGCCGTAGAAGTGCTCTTCGCCGCCCTTGGTGATGCACCACCACTGCTGGATGCTTTCGTCTGCGGTTTCGCCGTCGACGGTCAGCACATAGAGGCCGTATTCGCCCTCGGTGCCGGCAATCAGGTTCTGTTCTTCACATGCCCGGCGCAGGGTTTCGGCGTCCGTCCGAATGAGAAAGGTTTTCTCCGTTCCGTCGCCGTGCACCACTTCCACCGTAACGGTTTTGGACCCTGCAGCCGCCTGGGGGCGGTTTGCAAACCATACCAGGGCAAAAACCAGCACGAGCGCGAGCAGAACAAACAGCAGGACCATGCTTTTCCTTTTTGCAGCCATACGAATGTTTTTCCTCCTCAAACAATACAGTCTGCTGCTCTCTATCATAACCGCTTTTCCAAACAAATCAAGAGGGCATTGTACAAACAGAAACAGACGCCTGGCGAAACCGCAATCGCCTGCGGCAGCCGGACGTCTGTTTTCCTTTTTCCTGATGCGGAACCGTGCTGTTATGTTCCGTTCTTCGCGATGAACCCGCGCAGCAGCGGCAGCAGGACCCCGCCTGCGGAGTTGCCCAGGGTAATGACCAGAACGCAGAGAATCGCCCGGCCGGACCAGGCGCCCGCCATCCAGAAGTAGAACATGTCCGCCACGCAGTGCTCCGTTCCAGCAAGGATGAACACCATGACGCCGAAAAACAGCGACAGGTACTTCCCGAGTTCGTGGGGGTTGCTGCGGAACCCCTCCACGGCGATGTAGATCAGAATGTTGCAGAGCACGCCCAGAAAGAACAGGCTGAGCAGGCCGTCATCCAGCTTGACCTGGCAGAGAGCCATGGCCCGCTCCTGCAGCGCCGAGGAATTCCGCGTCAGTGACGCAATCAGCGCCGTGACGCCGGTACCGGCGAGGTTCCCCAGCCAGATCAGCGGGAGCGTCAGCGCATACGCCGCGTCATTCTGGAACACATAGCTCACCTTTCCGGTGAACAGGTGAAACCCGAAAGTGCAGATACAGAACAGACCGACGGTAAAGAGTGCCGCGCCGGTCACGCGGTTCTCCACAGACAGAAACGCAAGCCCGCCGAGGCCGACGCAGATTCCCGCCAGGAGGGAAGAAACCACAAGAGACAGTTTTTTCATGTTACGGCGTCCGCCTTTCCGCAGGAGTTTACGGCAGGGTTTTCTCTGCCGCCTCAATTACATGCTTGCACAGCACAGCCGTGGTGACGGAACCGACCCCCGAAGGCACCGGGGAAATGGCCCTGACCTTCGGCTCGACTTCGTCAAAGCACACATCGCCGCAGATGCTGCCGTCAGGCAGAACGTTGATGCCGACGTCGATGACGACCTGGTCGGGGTTGGTAAAACTCGCGTCTGCCACGCCGGCGTTCCCGGCAGCAACAACGAGGATCTCGGCCTCCCGGCAGACGCCCGGCAGATCGCGGGTTTTGGTGTGGCACATCGTTACTGTGGCGTTGTACGCCTGCAGCATCATGGACACGGGCCGCCCGATGACAAGGCTGCGCCCGATGACCGCAGCGCGTTTGCCGGCGGGGTCGATTCCGTAGTACTTCAGCAGTTCAATGCAGCTCTGCGCCGTGCAGGGGGCGTAGCCTGCGCCGCGCCCGGTGAATACGGTCTTCAGCGAGGCGGCGGTCATGCTGTCCACATCCTTGCAGGTCTTCAGCGCCTCGCAGGCGGCATCCTCGTCCAGATGCTTCGGAATCGGCCGGAACATCAGGCAGCCATGGATGCGGTCGTCCGCGTTGATTGCTTCGATTGCGGCCATCAGCTCGGCCTGCGTGCAGATTTCCGGCAGTATAACGGACTCGACGCGGATGCCGACCTTTTCGCAGCGCTTCATCGCGCCGCGCTCATAGGCAAGGTCGTCCCCCCGCGCGCCGACGCGCAGGATTGCCAGGCAGGGCTCAACACCCTGCCGGTTCAGCGCTTCCCTGCGCGCGATCAGCTCTTCGGTGATTGCCGCCGCAACCGGCGCGCCGCTTAAAATCAAAGCCATTGGCTCCTCCGGGAAAGCGGGCTCAGAACAGCCCGCTGATGCGTCCGTTCTCGTCCACGTCAATCTTCTCGGCCGCGGGGACCTTCGGCAGGCCGGGCATGGTCATGATGTCGCCGGTGTAGGCCACAATGAAGCCCGCGCCCGCGCAGACCTTGACGTTCGACACGGTCACCGTGAAGTCCTGCGGCGCGCCGAGCAGGGTCGGGTCGTCGGAGAAGGAGTACTGCGTTTTCGCCATGCAGATCGGGAGATTGCCGAAGCCAAGCTTTTCGAGCTCCGCGGCTTTCTTCTTGGCTGCCGGCAGCATCATGAGGTGCTTTGCGTGGTAAATGCGGTGGGCGATGTCGTGGATCTTCTCCTCGATGGACTTGTCAAGCTCATAGGTGAAGCTGAAATTGTTGGGCTGGTCGCACAGGCGCACGACTTCCTCGGCCAGGGCCTTGCCGCCTTCGCCGCCCTTGGCCCATACTTCACTGAGGGCCACGTTGACGCCCAGCTCATTGCAGCGCTTTTCCACCAGGTCGAGTTCTGCCTTCGTGTCGGTCGGGAAGGCGTTGATGGCGACCACGCAGGGGAGGCCGAACACGTTCTTGACGTTCGAAACGTGCTGCAGCAGGTTGGGCAGACCAAGCTCCAGAGCTTCCAGATTTTCCTGGTTCAGCTCAGCCTTGGGCACGCCGCCGTGATACTTCAGCGCGCGCACGGTCGCGACGATGACGACCGCGCTGGGGTGGAGATCCGCCATGCGGCACTTGATGTCCACAAACTTCTCGGCGCCGAGGTCGGCTGCGAAGCCGGCTTCCGTGACCACGTAGTCCGCCAGCTTCAGGGCGGTGTGCGTAGCGGTGACGGAGTTGCAGCCGTGGGCGATGTTCGCAAAGGGCCCGCCGTGGATAAACGCAGGGGTGCCTTCCAGGGTCTGCACCAGGTTCGGCTTGATGGCGTCCTTCAGCAGGGCGGTCATGGCGCCTTCGGCCTTCAGGTCGTGCGCGGTGACGGGCCTGCCGTCATAGGTGTAGCCGACGATGATGCGCGCGAGGCGCGCCTTCAGGTCCACAAGGTCCGAAGCCAGGCACAGGATCGCCATGATCTCCGACGCGACCGTGATCTCAAACCCGTCCTCTCTCGGGACGCCCTGCACTCTGCCGCCGAGGCCGTCCACAATGTGGCGCAGCTGCCGGTCGTTCATGTCGACGGCGCGCTTCCAGGTGATGGCCTTCGGGTCGATACCGAGGGTGTTGCCCTGCTGGATGTGGTTGTCCAGCATGGCTGCCAGCAGGTTGTTCGCCGCACCGATGGCGTGGAAGTCGCCGGTGAAGTGGAGATTGATGTCCTCCATGGGAACGACCTGGGCGTAGCCGCCGCCGGCAGCGCCGCCCTTGACGCCGAACACGGGGCCGAGGGAAGGCTCGCGCAGGGCGACCACGGCGTTCTTGCCGATCTTCCGCAGGCCGTCGGTCAGGCCGACCGACGTGGTGGTCTTGCCTTCACCGGCAGGGGTCGGGGTGATGGCGGTGACCAGGATGAGCTTGCCCTTTTCGGGCAGGTCCTTCAGCGCGTGGATGTCGAGTTTTGCCTTATAGCGGCCGTAGTTCTCCACAGCCTCGTCGGGGATGCCGAGAGAAGCGGCGACCTGGTTAATGGGAAGCAGGGTTGCCTCCTGTGCAATTTCAATATCGGTTTTGAAAGCCATATTTTTACCACCCTATCATAGTCATTGGCTGCGGCCCTTCAGGGCCGCTGAATTTCATTATACACGAGAAGCCGGAGATTGGAAGCAAATCTTTTTCAGAGGTCCAGGTTCTTTTCGTATTCGGCAAGGAAGGCCGCGAACTCGTCCTTGTCTCCGGTGAACTTGTACTTGTGCTCGGGAGCGGGGAAGGTGCCCGCCTTGACTTCGCTGATATAATCCCGCATGCCCTGGGTGGCAACCTCGCCGAGGTTGCAGTACTTCTTGGCAAACTTGGGCGTAAAGTTCTTGTACATGCCCAGCGCGTCCGCCGCCAGGATCACCTGGCCGTCGCAGTCGGCGCCGGCGCCGATGCCGTATACCGGGATGGGGAGAATCTTGTGGATGAAGGAAGCGGTCTCCTCCGGCACGCCCTCCAGCAGCAGGGTGCGGGCGCCGGCCTTGTAGACCGCGACCGCGTCGTCAATGACGGCCTTGGCGGTTGCGGTGTTTTTGCCCTGCACCTTGAAGCCGCCCATGGCCGCGCTCGACTGCGGCGTCAGGCCGATGTGGCCGAAGACCACGATTCCGGCGTTGGCGATGGCGCGGATTTTGTCCGCAATCGCAACGCCGCCTTCCAGCTTGATGGCGTCAACGCCGCCTTCCTTGATGAAGCGCACGGCGTTGTTCACCGCATCTTCACAGCTCGCGTGATAGGAACCGAAGGGCATATCGCCGATCAGATAGGTGTTGGGCGCTCCGCGGCGGACGCCCTGGCAGTGGGCGATGGACATATCCATCGTAACGGGCACCGTACCGTCGTAGCCGTAGATGATCATCCCCATGGAATCCCCGACAAGGATCATATCCATGCCGACTTCTTCCGCAAAGGAGGCCAGGCAGGAATCGTAAATCACCATCCACGCGGCCTGCTCTCCGTTTGCCTTCATCTGCTGGAGATCCAGAATTGTCTTTTTCTTTGCCATTCCCCAATCCTCCTATGATAATTATTTGTGGCAGTATTATTGCTTCCGTCAGATTTCCGCGAAATCCATGTCCATGGCGGCGGTGATGGTGTAATCCGGGAATGCCTTCTGCACGTCGGCAACCGCCGCGTTAAACACGGCGCGCCGGTCCGGCGCGTTGAAGCTCACCACAAGGTCAAAACGCATGGCCTTTTCCTCTTTCTGCAGGTAAAAGCCGTGTATCTGCGTCACATGTTCGTGTGAGAATACGATCTCGCTCACCTTTTTCTGTGTCTCGATGACTTCGGGATCCTTTGTGTTCACCGAGTAGATGCCGATCGCCGTCAGGATCACCCTGTGCACCCGGTACACTTCCGTCTGAATGCTGCGGATCAAATGGTCCAGCTCATCGGCGGAAATCGTGTCCGGCACCTCAATGTGAATGGAGCCGTTCCAGGTGTCCGGGCCGTAATTGTTCAGCACAAGGTCATAGGCGCCGGAGACCTGCGGGAAGCTTTTCACCGTGCGTTTGATCTGCCGCGCCATCTCCGGGTCGCTGCGCTCGCCGAGCAGCTGGGAGATCGTATCCCGCAGCATCTCGATGCCCGACTTGATGATCACCAGCGAGATGACCGCGCCGAGCCAGGCTTCCAGGGAGACCTTGAAGAGGAGGAAGATGATTGCCGCGACAAGCGTGGACGCCGAAATGATGGAATCCAGCGTGGCGTCCTCTCCGGAATTCACCAGGGAATCGGAATTCACCTTTTCGCCGACGCCTTTGACATAGCGGCCCAGCAGAATTTTGACCGCCACGGCGACGGCTACAATAATGAGCGAAACTGTGTTGTACTCGGGCGTTTCGGGATGGATGATCTGCTTCACCGACTCCACGAACGAGGTGACGCCCGCATACAGCACGATGACCGAGATGATCATGGCGCTCAAGTACTCGATGCGCCCGTAGCCGAAGGGGTGCTTCTTGTCCGGTTCGCGCCCGGCGAGCTTTGTCCCGATGATGGTAATGAGCGAGCTGCCCGCGTCTGAAATGTTGTTCACCGCGTCCAGCACAATGGCGATGGAATGCGTCATCAGGCCGATGACCGCCTTGAATCCCGCAAGGAACACGTTGGCGATGATGCCGATGATGCTGGTCTGGACGATGATTCTTTCGCGTGACTGCTCGCGCCTGTTTTTCTCACGCAGGTTCTGCGCCATACTCATGGATTGCTTCCTCCTGTTTATTAATCCCTCCCGGGATCATTCGTTATTCCACAACGCCTTTTCTGAGGTCTTTCAGAATCCCTCTCATCACCGAGCACGCCGTCATCGGGAAAAACCGCGATTCCAGTTCGACGCCCAGCGGCCGCACCATCCTGTGCTCTTCTCCGTCCCTTGTCAGCGTCACCGTGATCGCGTCCTCCGTAAAGCGGATTTCGCGGCAGCGGTACTTTTTGTAGGCAATGAGCAGCAGAACCCTGAGAAAGAACATCGGAGCCGCGATGTAATAGCTCAGATAGAGAAAGTATACCAGCAATGCGGATAAGGGGATCATTTGAAAGTTGAACATCCGGCTCCGCCTCCTTTCGGCGTCCCTGTATGGGGACCGGGCAGTGTGTCAAAGGGCGAGCTGCCACGCTCCGTCCTTCTGCGTATAACCCATCTTTTCCAGGTACCCCTTGTGCTGGTCCGTCAGGGGCTGGGCATAGCGCAGGGTATGCACCCCGGCTTCCGGGAGCTTTCCGTGCAGGTACTTCCCCGCCGAGCAGTCCCGGTACGCCGGCGTCGTGTAATCCACCACAAGGTCGACGGTGTCGCCCTGCCGATTCCCGAGCAGGAGCCCAATGGGCGTGCCCTGGCAGCAGGTGATGAAAGCGGAGTTGACACCCGCGTCCGCACCGGCGAAAGCGGGGAAGAAGGTTTTGATATCGTCCCGGTAGTAATCCAGGAAGTATTTGACAAGGGAATCCCCGGCGCTTCCCTCCACCAGCTCGTAGGGCATCTTCGCGCCCAGAAGCTTGACCAGGTTGACGACATTGATGATGATCAGGCAGAGGTTCATCAGCGCCAGCGGGAGCGCGCCGCAGATCACCGCATAGATGCCGGAGATCACGCTGCCGATCGTGTTGATGACCCTCAGCTTGATGATGGAGGACATCAGCATGGAAATGACGACCAGGAAAGACCCGATATAACCGATGATCTCAAGAATCATAGCATACTCCTCTTCTCCGGACACTTCCGCAGTTTTTGTATAGTATAACACAGGATCCGGAATCTTCAAACAGGTTTTGTTGCCGCGGGGTGTTTGGAGCGGCACGGCCGTTTTTTCTCTTGTAAAAAAGCGGAGTCATGGTAAAATGTAGCCGTGAAAAGGAGCTGGAAAATGAGAAAATTCGCAGTCTTCAGCGGCTTCCTCGGATCGGGGAAGACCACCACCATGATCGCTTTGACCCGGTACTGCACCGCACACCACGGTAAAGCCGCCATGATCTCCAACGACCTGGGCGAGGGCGTAACCCTGGCCGACGACCGGCTGGCCAGGCTCAGCGGCGCAAACGCCTCCCAGATCACGGATGAATGCATCTGCTTCTGCCACGATGTGCTGACGGCACGGCTGAACGAATGCTATGACGACGGCTGTGAGCTTGTCGTCTCGGATATCCCGGGCTTCGGCGTGGGTGCGCTTGAGCACGTCTACCACGGGCTGAGCGCGGAATACCCCGGGCAGTTTGAACTGGCGCCCTTTACGGTGCTCATCGAGCCGCGGAACGTGGCGCTGCTGCGGGAGAACCAGGGCGGCGACATGGCGCACATCCTGCGCGCGCAGCTCAAAGAGGCGGACCTCATTGTGCTGAACAAGTGCGACCTGCTCGAGGATGCGGAGCTGGAAGCGGACAGAGCATGGCTTGCTTCGCATTATCCGCAGGCCAATGTGATCGCCATCAGCGCCGCGACCGGGGAAGGGCTGGAGGATCTTTCCCGGTCGCTGATGCAGGGGTCGGCGTCGATGGCGCACCCCGACATCGACTATGACGACGCTGACCTGCAGAACGCCATGGACCAGCTGACGGAGTATTATCTGGAATATGTCGCGCAGGTCTGCTGCAACGACTTTGACGGCACGGAGTACCTTGCGGACATTGCCGGGGCGGTACAGGCGGAACTGCGGATCCGGAACTGTGAGATCCCGCATATGAAGCTGCTGGCCTGGGAGCCGGAGGGAGACTTCGGGAAGGTCGACCTGCTCGGCACGGACCGGCCGATTGAAGTCACGCGGCGCTTTGCGCGCCCATGCACCGACGTCGCCGTCATTCTGAACGCGAACGCCGCCTGCCCGGCCTCCGTGCTGGACGGAGTGATCCGGAGCGTGGTGGAGGAGACTTCCGACCGGTATCAGCTGGAACTCCGTTATTTCAAGAAAGAATGCTTCAATCTGGGCGAATGACCTGTTCGGGTCCGGCAGCTGACCGCCGGATCATGGAAGGTAGATAAAAATCCCCCGCAAGGCAGCCGGGCGGCCGCTTTGCGGGGGACTGTTTTGCGCAGGCCTGTTATCGGACAGTGTCTGCGCGTTTGTTCATTGCCGCGGGTTTCGCCGCGCCGCACGTTCCGCAGGCGCTGCATCCGCTGCAGGCTCCGCAGGAGGCGCAGTTTCCGCCGCAGGAGGATTTCCCTGCTTTCTTATCGCGGACCATGCTGCGGATGAGGAGCCACGTGATCAGCACGATCACGGCAACAAGAACAATATTAATGAGATTGGCGGAAAGCCATGCAAACATAGGATCACATCCTTTGGAAGAAGGGCAGCGCTGTGAGGGAAAGGGAAGAAATCTCACAGCGCCGCCGGATGAAGAGGCAGAAAAGTCTTACCGAACGGTCAGGGTCTGCGCCTCCTTGTAGGGCTTGAAGAGCTGCCAGCAGATCAGCGCCAGCATCACCAGGGCAAGGATCAGGCCTACAGGATTCATACTGCCCGCAAACAGGCGTCCGAGCTGCCAGACGATAAAGGCCGTTACCCAGGCGAAGCCGCACTGGTAGGCGATGGCAAACCAGGTCCACTTGCGGCTGTTCATCTCGCGCTTGATGGCGCCGATGGCCGCAAAGCAGGGTGCGCAGAGGAGGTTGAAGATCATGAAGGCGTAAGCGGCAAGCTTGCCGTGCCCGCCGGAGAAGGCATTGAAGTCCTCAGCCACGCGATCCCAGATCTGGTCGCCGTTCTCCTCCAGCTCCTCCTCGCCTTCCTGATCATCGTAGGCGTACATGATGCCGAAGTTGGCGACAACTTCTTCCTTGGCCACAAGGCCCGTAACGGTAGCGGCGGTGGGCTTCCAGTCGCCGAAGCCAAGGGGCTTGAAGACGACGGAGACAGGCTGTGCAACGCGGGCGAGGATGGAGTCGTCCATCGGCTCGACCTCGTCTTCGGGGATGCCCATGCGGTCGGCCACGACGGCAACGTATTCGTCAGTCACGACGCTGTCGTCCTCATAGAGGTCGTCGACCATGCCGAAGCGTCCGTTGACGCTGCCGAAGCTGGTCAGGAACCAGATCACGATGGAGGAAACCACAATCACGGTGCCGGCGCGCTTGATGAAGCTCCAGCCGCGCTCCCAGGTGCCGCGCAGCACGTTGCCCCAGGCGGGCAGGTGGTAGGCCGGCAGCTCCATGACGAAGGGGGCGGGGTCGCCTGCGAACATCTTGGTCTTCTTGAGCATGATGCCGGAGAGCACGATGGCCGCGATGCCGATGAAGTAGGCCGAGGTGGCAACCCAGGTGCTGCCGCCGAAGAGCGCGCCCGCGATCAGGCCGATGATCGGCATTTTCGCGCCGCAGGGGATAAAGGTCGTGGTCATGACCGTCATGCGGCGGTCACGTTCGTTTTCAATGGTGCGCGAAGCCATAACGCCGGGGATGCCGCAGCCGGTACCGACCAGCATCGGGATAAAGCTCTTGCCGGAGAGGCCGAAGCGGCGGAAAATCCGGTCCATGATGAAGGCGATACGGGCCATGTAGCCGCAGTCTTCAAGCAGGCAGAGCATCAGGAACAGAACGAGCATCTGGGGTACGAAGCCGAGTACCGCGCCGACGCCGGCCAGAATACCGTCGGAAATCAGGCCGACCAGCCACGGTGCGACGTTCCAGCTTTCCAGGATCGCGCGGGAGCCGTCGGTGAGCCAGGCACCGCCCAGCACGTCGTTGGCCCAGTCGGTGAGGAAGGTACCGATGGCGATGCCGCCGTCCGCGATGGAGGAACCCATCGACAGCGCGTAAACAAGGAACATGACCACCGCAAAAATCGGCAGCGCCAGAATGCGGTTGGTGACGACCTTGTCGATCTTGTCCGAAACGGAGAGCTGGCCTTTGCCCTTCTTCTTGTAAATGCCCTTGAGCATGCTGCCGATGTATACATAGCGCTCGTTGGTGATGATGCTCTCGGCGTCGTCGTCAAGTTCCGTCTCGGCCGCGGCGATGTCCTTTTCGATGTGGGCTTTGACGTCATCGGAAAGCTTCAGGCTTTCCATGACCTTTTCGTCGCGTTCAAACAGCTTGATGGCGTACCAGCGCTGCCTCTCTTCGGGCAGATTGTGGACGGTAACTTCTTCAATGTGGGCCAGCGCATGCTCCACCGGACCGGAGAAGCTGTGCTGCGGAATGGTCTTGCCGTTCTTTGCGGCGTCGATGGCGGCCAGGGCCGCTTCCTTGACGCCGTCGCCCTTCAGGGCGGAGATTTCAACGATTTTGCAGCCAAGCTGGCGGCTCAGCTCCTTGACGTTGATGTCGTCGCCGGCCTTGCGGACCAGGTCCATCATGTTCAGCGCAATGACCACCGGGATGCCGAGCTCGGTCAGCTGCGTGGTCAGGTACAGGTTGCGCTCCAGGTTCGTGGCGTCGACGATGTTCAGGATGGCGTCCGGCTTTTCCTCAATCAGGTAATTCCGGGCCACGACTTCTTCCAGCGTATAGGGGGAGAGCGAGTAGATGCCGGGCAGGTCGGTCAGGATCACTTCCTTGTCGACGATCAGCTTGCCTTCCTTCTTCTCCACGGTGACGCCCGGCCAGTTGCCGACGAACTGGTTGGAGCCGGTCAGCTTGTTGAACAGGGTTGTTTTGCCGCTGTTCGGGTTGCCCGCTAGGGCAATGCGAAGTTGTTTGTCCATGTCTTCCTTCTCCTTTACTCGACTTCGATCATTTCCGCATCGGCCTTGCGGAGGCTCAGCTCATAATCGCGGACATTGACCTCAATGGGATCGCCCAGCGGAGCAAGCTTGCGGACAAAGACCTCCACGCCCCTGGTGATTCCCATGTCCATGATGCGGCGCTTAACGGCGCCCTCGCCGTGAAGCTTCACAACTTTGGCGGTTTCGCCGACCTGTACGTCTCTGAGTGTTTTCATCTTCACTTCTCCTTTATCATCATTTTGCTCAAATCATGATCTTGCCGGCCATCTCTTTGCTGATGGCCACGCGGGACTCTTTGATCTTGACGATCAGGTTCCCGCCGATGGTGTTCATCACCGTAACGGCGCCTCCCACCGTAAAGCCCATGTCCTCCAGGTGCTTTTTCATTTCCGGACTTCCACCGACCCGCTTGATAACAGCTTCTTCGCCCGGATCTGCCAGTATCAGGGGCATCATCGTGCTTCCTCCTCTCTCAAACGGCCGCCGCGGGTTAAATTTCCTTAACCAACAGGCGGTAAAAAGGGTTAGTTCTCACTAACCGCTACGTAGTTTAACACCTTTAATCAAGGTTGTCAACCTCTAACTTGCGTTAATTCTTATCCTTGCTTTTTTTCGGTTCCCGTGTTATTCTTTTTCTGGTGATGCATATGACTATTCATAAATCTGCAGAAGACTATCTGGAAGCCATGCTCATGCTCCGGGAAGAGCGCGGCTATATCCGTTCGATCGATGTGGCGGAAAAGCTTGGCGTGACCAAGCCCAGCGTCAGCTATGCCACCAAGCGTCTGAGGGAGAGCGGCTATATCTCCGCGGATCCGGCAGGCATGATCGTCCTGCTGGAGCCCGGGCTGGAAATTGCCGAGCGCATGTACGAACGCCACAAGCTCCTGACGGAGCTGCTCATCGGGCTGGGCGTCAATCCGGAAACCGCGCGGGAAGACGCCTGCAAAATCGAGCATGACCTCAGCGTGGAATCTTTTGATGCCATCCGCAGGCATGCGGAGGAATACCGCTGATTTCACCCTCTGACAGAAAACGGACGTCCGGTCTGCCTGAAACGCAGACCGGACGTCCGTTTTCTCCTGCGATGATTTGTTTACAGCTTCCTGATGCAGAAGTCACAGCGTTCCGCGCCCTTGCCGAGCGTGCCGCTCCTCTCAAAGATCAGGCCCGGCAGATGACCGTAGATTCTTTCGTCATTTTCGCAGAAGATCCTGGTGAGCTCCGGACAGCCGAGCTCTGTGAAAGTCCTGCAGTACGGGCAGGCGGTGACGTCCATTCGGTATTCGCCTTTCTTCTTCGGGTAGAAAGTGTTCTGAAAGCCGTTTCCCGCTCCGAACACCTTCTTTGTTAACGGGTCCCAGACCTTGACGAAGAGGCTTTGCATGCCCGGCAGCTTCATCATGTTTTGGAGTATCTTTTCAATTCCCGCACAGGTGCGGACGGCGGCGTCTTCAATCACCCGATACGCTTTCTCCCGGCCGATCACGTCCTTCAGGCTCAGATAGATTGCCGCCGACGGAAGGATTCTGCTGTCCGTATGAACGTGCACTCCCTTGGGAAGCGAACTGTACCGGGCCAGAAACCCTTCGAGCTTCGCCGTCGCCTCCCACCACAGCGCATCGCTTTGGGCTTTCGGCAGGGTTTTATCCATTTCGGCCTTGATCGTGGCCTTCTTTTTCATGATTTTTTCTGCAGTGTTCATCTTTGCGCCTCTCATTCTTTCATTAAAGGGTTTTTAACCGTATTTGCCGGCTTCCTACTTTTTCCCTGCCAGCAGCGCGGAACCGGAGAGGGCCATCCACCTGGCCTCACCGGGAGACATGAACATGCCCCTTGTCGTGTCAACCAGTTCAACCTGCTCATATCCCATGGCGCGGAGCTTTTGGACAAAGGCCTGCATGTCGCCATACTTCGCCTTGGAGAAAATGTCGTGCAGGGCGAATGTGCCGCCTTTTTTCAGCACCCGCAGCGTCTCCAGCAGGATCTCCTGGCGGTCGCTGCTGGGAATGTTGTGGTAGACGTAATTGCTGGTGACGGCGTCAAAGCTCTCGTCCGGGAAGTCCAGCTTCAGGGCGTTTCCCTTCCGGAACTCCGTGTTCCCGCTGACGCCCTCGGCTTTCGCGTTCGCTTCACAGAGGGGTTTGTTGAAGGAGGCATATTCCTTTCCCCAGCGGTCGATGCCGATGAAGCGTGCCTGCGGATTGCGCCTGGCGCAGGCGATGGCCAGCGCGCCGCTTCCGCAGCCCACATCCAGCCCGGTACCGCCTTCCGGGAGCTTAACATGCTCCGCAATGCCCTCGATGATCTGGCGGGACATCTGCCGTTTGCCGTCGTAGGAAAAGGCCCGGTACATGAGCCCCATCCACAGCGCGGCTCCGCCCGCAGCCGTGCCCGCAATCAGCAGGATGCCCGTCGACGCCGCTTTCACAGTCTCGTTCTTGATCAGCCCGGTGCAGCCGGTGACGGCAGCCAGCCCGAAGCATCCGATCGCACCTGCCAGTGTCCCGAGCACCATACCCTTCGGCATCCAGTTTTTGTAATCCGGTTTCATCACAATACCCCCATGTTTTTAATAATATGAACGAAAAATCCTGCAGCTGCAGCTGCCTCTACGGCCTGTGGATAATCCGCCGCTGTCACAGACTGCGCAGCTCCTGTGCCATCACGTCCGGATGAAAGAGCGCCATGTCCCCGTGGTCCATCCCCGCAAAGCACTTGAAGACGGTATCCGGGACAAACTTTTTCATATATTTCAGATCCCAGTCTCTGGCCCTGCGTTCTTTTTCCGCATACCAGTAATGAACCTTGCCGGGAAACCGCATGATTTCCTCCGGCATTTTATAGTTGTTGCAGGAATCGAAGGTGTTCCAGAGCGTCCTGTATGTGCAGTGACGGAAAATGTTGGCCACGTACTTCAGATCCTCCTCGCTGAACTGCGAGGAACTGAAGGCTTTTACGATCACTTTTTCCCCGCCGAGTTTCCCGAGCGCCATCATTCCAAAATCGCGCAGCGCGATAAACCGGGTCAGGATCCACGGCAGCTGATAGGGTGTGATTCCCCCATCCAGAATCGTATTCTCCGTCTTCAGCTTTCCGTCCGCGGCTATCCGGAGAGCGATGCTCCCGCCCATGGAGCAGCCGTAGACCGTCTTCACCTGCCGGATTCCCTTTTGCAGAAGGGCATCCGCAAGCTCCGAAGCGGTCTCCTCGACCGAGCGGAACTCCGAATTGTCCTGCAGGTCATAGCCCGGAAGCGCCGGTATCAGCAGATGAAACTGTTTTTCCAGAAGCGGGACGACATTTTCAAAATAGTCCCATGTTACCAGCGACGGATGGATCAGCAGGATCCTGTCCGGATTCTCTTTGCCGTACTCGTAGATTCTCATACAACGCCCGTTCTCTTCTCATCCAATCAGCTTCACAAGCCATCCCACCAGAGCGGCGGGGATCAGCGCAAAGATGATGCCGGGAAACAGCATCCCTTTTGCGTGAAACCATTTCTGATGATATGCCTTGTCCATATGCTCGGTCCCTTCCAGCCGGAACATCGGCAGATTGGCAAACAGCACCCAGTCGAGAAAGCAGGTGTCATAGACGCCGATCCATACCATGAGGCCGAAGGTCAGCCAGAAGCCCTGCCGGAAGGTTTCCGCTCCGGCAATCAGTGCACAGACCAGCAGGATGCCGGTGAAGATCAGAACGCCGAAGCCTTTTGTCAGGATCACATTTTTGGATTTGTAACTCACGTCAACTCTGTCGTGAGTCCTGAAATACTCCTCCTGTATATCGGGCGGATAATTGTGGATGCTGGCGGGGCTGTATTTTCTGCCCCCGCGATAATAGGTAAAGATGATCGCCGTAAAGATCGCTGCAAAGACGATCATTTCGATCAGAATTACCAGGATGTTCATGCTTACACCTCTATTTCTTCACACTGATCCAAAGACCGTTATCTGCCTTTTTCAGCTCGTACTCCGCCGCAATCGGATTCTGATCGCCTGCGATACAGTAATCACAGCATGCTGCCGAGCAGCATGTCCCTTCACGGATCAGGACTGCATGGAGCTTTTGCATGGCCAGATGGTCGCAGTTGCACATCACAGGAAGCACATCCTCCATCTGATGGCGTTTGGCAAATTCCGCATTCGGACACTGAGTAAAGCTGTACCGGACTACACAGTTCTCCTTGTCGTACTCGAAACCTCCCATGCGGAACGATCCTGGAAACCTTTTGATCTCCTCCGTCCGGATATCGCTTGTCTTTTTGAAGATTCTGCCGGCCAGCCGGTTGTCCGGTTTCCGGTTCAGGTTGAATATCCTGCCGAGCAGATCAAAACTGCTCATAAAGCAGTTGTAAACGTCCTGCTGGATATCTTCGATTGGAGGCTTGTCCGGAACAACTGCATACCAGGCAAAGATCAGGATCGGGTCGTAGATGCTGACCGTGATCTTTAACCCGGCAAGCGCAGGTTCATCCTTCAGGTATTCACAGTATTGAAGCTGTATTTTCTCCCAGAGTTCAGCGGCCGTCTGTTCATCGTAATAACGGCGCAGGAGTTTCTGCACGCACTTTTTGGCTTTCTTCGTATAGACCGCATGCTTTGTGCGGTCGAAAGGCAGATCTTTTTCCAGCATGGTTTCGGACCTCCGTCAAAACATCGTGCAGATCCAGGCCGCCAGCGCAGAGGCCGCCGGGAAGATGACCAGCAGTTTTAACAGCTGACTTTTGATGTTGTATCCATACTTTCTGCCGTTGTACACACTCTCCACCTCAGGGTAGTAATGCTGGAAGAAGTGAAACCTGCAGAGAAGAAACCAGTCAAAGAAAACCATGTCGTACGCTTTATAGATCGTAAAGATCAGCACAAAGCGCAGGAAAAACTGGATAAAGGTAAAGCCGCTTCGGAAACCGTCCCAGACTGAGATCACGCCCACGCCCAGTATCATCAATACGCCGAGGATCAGCAGCACCCAGCCCATGGCTCTGGCGCCGCAGAACAGTTCCCTGTCTCTCGGTACAAAGACCTCCAGGGCCTCTTTCGGGGCGGATGAGAAAAACTTCTTGTCCTGAATAAAGGCAACTGCCGCAATCAGCAGGAGCGTGATCGCCCCGCAGAATATGATTGCCAGAAATACCGTTAACAGCATGCTGTTCTCCTTCCGTTTTTAAAGGTCTTCCTGCAGGCTGGATAGCTGATGTTCACCTGCCGACGAATCCTGTTCCCTGTGGTAATTTCATTCCGTCGAATCGCGGTTCGATTGGCAGTCCCGCTCCCGGGGCTGCTTTTTTATGCCCTCATCCGGCGGACCATCAGATCCCAGCCCTCTTTTGCCTCGCGGCAAAGCGGGAAGACGGGGTAGCAGTGGAACATTCCCTCACCGACAATCAGTTCATAGTCGACGCCGTACTTCTTCATGGCCGCTTCGAATGACGGCGCGCAGGCGTACAGGGTTTCGTCGCTGCCATAGATCAGCGTGACTTTCGGGCAGTTGGTAAAGTCGCCTTTCTGCAGCCAGATCATATAGTCCGGTACGCTTCCGTCCCCGTGACGCATGATCTCCACAGCGGTCTTCATGTACTCCGCCGGGATTGCCACGTCCTTTTTATCCAGCTCCAGCATCCGTTGCCATTCCTCTTCCGTCTCCACGCAGGTGCCGGGGGAAATCGCCATGATGCAGCCCGGCATCGGCGTGTCGCGGTGCCCGTCGTTGATATACGGCACCATGCCGAGCGCCAGATTGCCCCCGGATGAGGTTCCCAGCACGGAAATATGCTCTGCGGAATAGTCCTGCAGCATCACACGGTAGGTCTCATGGATCATTTCATAGGCCTTGGTCAGAGGGTAGTCCGTACACAGCGGATAATAGGGTACATACAGGTCAAGTCCGGTTTCTTTGGCAAAGCGAAGCGCCTTCTTAATCGAACCCGGTCTCGGCGCGCTGATCATGCCGCCGCCGATCAGGAAAAGATTGGCCCGGTCGCATCTCTCCTTATGGATCAGCTTCAGGACGGGAAACCCCATCACCTCAATGCGGCTGATCCGGAAGGCGTCGTCCTTGAGTTCCGGAATGCGGTTTTTGGCGTTTTCCCGCCTCCGGTTTTCCAGCAGTTCCTCCGTACTCATGCCGGCCCAGCGCTTTTTGATATTTGCGGCCTTTACCAGCCGCTTGAGGATCTCATATTTGAGCGACATGCTTATCCCTCCGTACACACTTCGATCAGGAAGCTTTTCTCGCCAGCACGCAAATCCAGGGCTTTCTGCCGTGATGATCCGTGTTCACCTCGGTGAAACCGGCTTTGTGCAGCGCGGCTTCGATTTCTTCCGCTTTGTACACCTTCATGCCGTCGATGATTTTTTCAAACTTGGTTCCCGTTGCATCCAAACCGTCCGATTCGTTACAGATCAGGAAAAGCCCTCCCGGCTTGAGCACGTGCGCAACCTGCTCAAAGCACCGTTCCAGACCCGGCCAGAAATAGACGGTTTCAAAGGCCGTGGCAAGCTCGAAACCCTCTGCCTCAAGCCGCAGATCCGACACGTCCCCCTGCTGCACGGTGCAGCGTCCCGCATCAATGCTTTTTTTGTTGTAGGAGGCTGCCTTCTCCACAGAAAGAGGGGAGTAATCAATTGCCGTCACATGGGCGTAGGGATATTTTTTCAGCATTTCTCCGGCGTTGCGGCCTGCGCCGCAGCCAAGGTCAACGATCTGATCCGGCCGGAGCGGAGGCAGATGTGTAAAGCCCCAGTCCGCGAGTTCCCCGTGGCCGCTGTTCATGCCTTGCAGCATCAGCGCGCCAAGTATGCCTTCCGGTTTCCTTGTCTGATTGAAAAAGCGCTTCAGAAGTCCCATCTTTTCCCCTCACTTTCTGCACCGGAAGCAGCCGATGCCCTCAACACTTGTCACGTTGACTTCGCTGTATATGCCTTTCAGGCGCTCGCGCAGGCTGCTCTCCGTTTCAAAGGGCGGTGTGAAAAAGCCTTTTTGCACGTACAGGTGATCAATGAACCAGTCCGTCCGGGCGCAGCCGCCCCGGATATAGAAGCAGCCGCAGAAGACGCCGCCCGGTTTCAGAACGCGGAATGTTTCGCGGTACGCCGCCTCTTTATCCGGAAAGGCATGAAAGCCGTTCAGGGAGAGGACAATGTCAAAGGACTCGGACTCGAACGGGAGCGCTCCCACATCTCCCCGGCAGAATGTGATGTTTCGGATCCCGGCCGAATCCGCGCGTTTCCACGCCGCAGCCATCATTTCCGCAGAGTAGTCCAGGCAGGTGATCTCCGCATCGGGGAGTTCTTTATAGACCGGCATGGTCAGCACGCCGGTGCCCACAGGCACTTCCAGGAGCTTCCCGGAAAAGCCTTCCGGCACGCCGGAGAGCGCCCGCTCGAGGTAACGGAGATTTTTCTCCCCGTCCATGTTCCAAACCATGCGGCAGATCGCCTTCCCGGGGAGGGTGGAATAGGTCATCATGCCGTCATAAAAACTGGCGTTGTCCCCGGTCAGTTTATAGGCGCTTTTGATCTGATCTCTCCTTGTCATCTGATCACTCCCTGAACTCTATCTTTATGATCTTCATCTTCACCATGCTGTCACAGAAGCGGATCATCAGCCTGTGGAACAGGCCGACGTCCCGATAAATATCCCGGTAGCCGCGCATATAGCTTTTTGCCGTGACGGACGCAAAGCGATTGCTCCATCCGCGTATTTCCGTCTCGTCCTCCAGCGAAAAGAAAGCGTGCACATCGGTGATCCCTGCCTCCCGGAGCCAGGTTTTCCGCATCAGCTTCGCACCGCGCTCATTGCAGGCGTCGAAGGCCAGCACTGCGCCGGGAAAGCGTTCCGCCATTGCGGCAAAGAGCTTTTTCACCTCTTCGGTCCTGAAGTAATAGAACACGCCCGCGGCATAGAACACCGCGCCGTCGGAGGCGTCAATCGCATCCATCCAGGCAAAGTCGTTGAGATCGCAGGCAATGTTCTCTTCCCGCTCGCCTGCGGGCAGGAGTTCGTTGCGCACGGCGATCACACCCGGGAAATCGAGGTTATATCCGCTGCAGAGGCCGTTGTCCGCCTTGGAGAAGGTGTCGTCCAGCCCGCAGCCGAGGTTGACCACGGCGGCTTTCGGATGCTCCTTCAGATAGCTTTCAACCTCGCATCGAAGATCATATTGCCTTTGGGCCACCTCCAGCGCGCCGAAGAGTCCCGCCGGGGACTCCATCTTTTTCCGCTTCCCGGAAAAGTCGTAGTCCAGCGATTCGCAGATCCGTTTTGCCTCGGGGTCGGAAAAAAGCAGGGGAAAATGCTCCGAGCACACCAGCCGCCCGAAAAGCGGGATAATCAGAGTTTCCTGTACACTGTTTGCCTCAATGTGATAGTTCATGACTGCCTCCTATTCCAGCGCCACGTCCAGCGCCATCATCAGACTGAAGCCCACGGCAAAAAGCAGAACGCCGATGTTGGAATGTCTGCCCGCGGACATTTCCGGGATCAGTTCCTCCACGACCACATAGAGCATAGCTCCTGCCGCGAAAGACAGCAGCACCGGCATGGCAGGCACGATCTGCGCCGCAGCGAGGATCGTAAGCGCCCCGAAGATCGGCTCCACTGCCCCGGACAGTACGCCCAGCCAGAAGGATCTCTGCCTGCTTGCACCTTCTGCACAGAGCGGCATGGAGATGATCGCGCCTTCGGGGAAGTTCTGAATGGCGATGCCGAGTGCGAGGGCGAGCGCACCGCCTGCCGTGATCTCACCGCAGCCGCTGTGAAGCCCCGCATAAACGACGCCTACCGCCATGCCCTCCGGAATGTTGTGCAGCGTCACAGCCAGAACCAGCATGGCCGTGCGGGGCAGGTGGCTCCTGGGACCTTCTTCCTGATTGATGCTGCGGTGCAGATGCGGGATCACATGGTCGAGCAGCAGCAGAAACAGGATGCCAAGCCAAAATCCGAGAAAAGCAGGCAGGAACGCCCAGTGCCCCAAGGTCGCAGATTGCTCGATGGCAGGGACAATCAGGCTCCAGATCGAGGCTGCAACCATCACGCCGGCGGCAAAGCCGGTCAGCGCCCGCTGCAGCGATACGGAAAAATCCCGCCGCAGGAAAAACACGCATGCGGAACCGGACGCTGTTCCGAGAAAGGGAATCAGCAGACCCGGGATCAAAACGCTCATTTCCGGCTAAACCAGCCCTTTTTTTGATAGGGTTCCGAAACAGAGCCCGTGCAGGTGTAGCCTGTCGCGGCTATGGCGTCTTTCAGGAGCTGTTCATCGACCGCGTCCTCTGTCAGGAAACTGGCTTCGCCTTTCGTATGAGAGGCGGAGACTTTCTTCGCGTCAGGGACTGCTTTGCGAATCACATCATTGATGTGCGCCTCGCACATGGAGCACATCATCCCGTCGATTTTTAATGTTGTTTTGATCATTTTTCAGCTTTTCCTTTCTTCTTGTATCCGCAGTCGCAGTAGGGGCCGCCGGAAGCCAGCGTGTATTCCCGCACAAAATCAGTCGTGCCGCCCGCCTCGCTCATCGTGTAGTCCAGCCGGCACATGGCAGGGACGAGGTCACCGAGTCCCAGCTCGCCCATCAGCGTGCAGATGCCGCATTTTGAAAAGCGGGCTTCGTAGCCGCTGCCGTCGGCGTAGGGAAGATATTCCATATTCCACGAATACGGGTTGCGGTCTGCCGCACGGAAAGCGGCGGTGCGCTTCATGCCCTCCATGTCTTTCGGGCTGAACTTCGCTTTCCCGCTCTTCCGGCAGAACCATTTCATCGGCCCGGTCATCATGGCTGCGGCATAGTATGCCGTCAGTTCATCCACGCCCGGCCGGCTCGGCATGCTCAGCACATGGGCCGCAAGCATGGTGCAGCTGACAATGTTCATCTGAAAGCGGTCGCCCTTTTCAAAGTCAGGCAGCTTTCCGATCAGCTCACGGTATTTACCGTGGGCTTTCTTTGAAATCCCTGCTGCTGCGGTGCGGCCGTAGCCCAGCACGTCCGTCAGCCTGTCCCGAAAGCTCCTTTCGAAAAGCGCCCACATCCCCGCGGGCATTCCCAGGTACCTCATGTGTGAAACTCCTTGTCAGGATAAGAATATTTACAGGAGTTAGAAATATCTAACTGAAATGAGTATAGCACAACTATCACCGTTTGAAAATACCCTTTTCACATTTTTCGCCGGATCGGTATTTCGATTTGAAAATGCGTTTGATTCATGACGAAGAATGGCCGTCAACCTGAAGCAGGCTATTGACAGCAGAGAAATCATCGTTTATAATATGGTTAGAGATATTTAACTAGCGTAAGATATTTCTTCTTAAAAATGATCGGGGGAGGGACATGCTCTATGGAACTGCACAGAGCCGGCGAGGACTATCTGAAGGCGATTCTGATCCTGCAGAAGCAGAATCACGCTGTGCGTTCAATGGATGTGGCAGAAATGCTGAGCGTGACCAAGCCCAGCGTCAGCAGGGCCGTGAAGCTCCTGCGTGAGGGCGGTTTCCTGACGATGGATGCGGATAAGCGGATCAGCCTGACGGAAGCGGGACGGGAGGCTGCCGAACAGGTTTTCGAAAAACACCGCGTCCTGACGGAGTGCCTGGTTACCATGGGCGTTGATCCCGGAATTGCCGAAAAGGACGCCTGCAGGATGGAACACCTGATCAGCCCGGAAACGCTGGAACAGATGAAAATCTATGTCGGAAGGGAGCTTGCGGTATGAACCGGAATTCAGCATGGAATATGCTCAGACGAAAGCTGCTGACCACATGGCTTCCGGTCGGAGTAATCGTACTGGTCATGATGGTAGCAGTGCGGTAGCGGAGGTCATTACGATGCAGTTTGAGGAAATGGGCAATCGGTCGGGCAAGACCCTGATGTTGCTGCCGGGGACGGCATGAGATTATCAGACAAATTTCGGTACGGTTCTGGACCGATTGGGCGTGAAATATCACCTGATCAACGTCAACTATGACGGCTTTGTTCGATATGCAGCACGAGCAATGACTTTTCGGTGGGGAGCAGTATACCGTGCCTGTGCTGATACCATCCGCCCTGTCATGATGAGCAACAAAAGAGCGCCTCTTCCCTGTGAAGAGGCGCTTTCGTCTTTGGTTAAGGAAAACGGGGAACGTGACCGTATGGCTCAGAACGGCGCTCCCGCTTCGCCGTACACGGCAATGTAGGTTTTTTCCTCCACGTCAAAGAGCCTGCGGATGTAGTCGTCCCGGAAGATTTCCTCCGGCTTGCCCTCCCGGTCCACATGGCCGTTCTTCAGGCACAGGATCCGGTCGGGGATTATTTTCGCCAGGTCCAGCTCGTGCAGGGACAGGACCACGGCAATATTCTGTGTTTCCGCCAGTTTGCGCAGCAGAAGCAGGAATTCGAGCTTGTGCCGGATGTCCAGGAAAGAGGTCGGCTCGTCCAGCAGGAGCAGCTTCGGCTGCTGGCAGATCGCCCTTGCCAACAGGACGCGCTGCCGCTGTCCGTCGCTGATCCGGGTAAAATCTTCATCCCGCAGGAAGGCGGTTTCCGTCATCTCCATGCTGCTGCGGACCACGGCGCGGTCCTCCTCCGACAGGATACCGAGACGGCCGGTATAGGGATAGCGCCCCATGGCGACCAGTTCCCCGCAGGTCATCAGTTCCGGCGTTGGCCTTCCGGTCAGGACGGCCGCGCTGCAGCGGGCAAGCTCCTGTTCCGGGATGCGATCCAGTTTCCGATCTCCTAGGAAGATGCTGCCCTTCAGCGGGGGGATCTGGCGCATCAGCGTTCTCAGCAGTGTGGACTTTCCGGAACCGTTCGGGCCGATGAGGCACAGGATCCGGCCCTCTTCCAGCTGCAGGGAGATTCCCTCCGCCACACATCTGCTGCCGTAGCCGATGGAGAGATTTTCCGTTTTCAGAACACAGGTGCTCATCGCTCCGCTCCTTTCCGGTGGGTCAGCAGCACCCAGATCACGACCGGGGCGCCGAAGACCGCCGTGACCGAACTGATGGAGAGCTCCGTCGGGGCGAACAGGAATCTCGCCAGCAGGTCGCAGAACAGGCAGAAGACACTCCCGCCGAGGAAGCAGGCCGGTATCATCACCAGAGGTTTAGCGGTCCGGAACAGGCGCTTCATCAGCTGCGGCACGGCGATCCCCACAAAGGAGATCGGCCCGGCAAACGCCGTCACGCAGGCGGACAGGATGCTGGAGAGCAGGATCAGCGCCGCGCGGAAGCGCCGGATGTTGACGCCCATGCTCTGCGCGTAGCTTTCGCCAAGGCGGTAGGCGTCCATGGGTTTTGCAATCAGCACGGTGAAGGCCATGGCGGCCGCAACGGTCAGCGCTGCGACACCCAGATCCTCCCAATCGATGCCGGAGAAGCTCCCCTGCGACCAGTTGTGCAGGTTTACGATGTTGGAGTCGTCCGCAAAGGTGACGGCGATTTCCGTCACGGCGGAGCAGATATACCCGATCATAACCCCGCAGACAATGAGCATGCCCATCCCGCGCAGCCTTCTGGAAGCCAGCAGCACAAAGCTCATTGAGAGCATGGCGCCGCAGAACGCCGCACCGATCATCCCGGCTGAACTGATCGCGATCCGGTGGCTGAGGCAGAAGATCATGCTCAGGGCGACCGTCAGTTTTGCCCCGGAGGAAATGCCGAGGACAAACGGACCGGCGATCGGGTTGCCGAAGAAGGTCTGCAGCAGGAAACCCGAAACGGAGAGCGCCCCGCCCAGCAGCGCGGCTGCAAGCAGACGAGGCAGACGGATGCTGCGCACGATGCTGGCAGCCATGCTCCCGCCTTGTCCGGGCAGCAGGGCAGACAGAATCTCCTGCACGCCGAGGCGGCTGCTCCCGACCAGCAGGTTCAGCACCCCCAGCCCGAGCAGCAGCACCGCCAGCAGTGCAAAGCAGGCTCCTGTTCTCCTGTTTCGTTGGTCTGTCATTCCGTTCTCCTCAGGGAAGTCTGTGCAGATGCCGGAGTGCATCCTCCCGTGGATTGTCGCTCAGAATTTCGTGAAAGTCCGCAATCATTTCTGCCGCGGCGGAAGAGCGCTGGAACATGCTCTGTTCCGTGCACCAGACGTTCCCTTCTTTCACGGCCTTGAATTCCTTCAGCAGCGGGCTGAGTTTCAGAAACTCCTCCATCGTGCCGATTTCCCCGGCAACGGTGCTGTTGTAGACCAGCACGTCGGCGTCCCGCGCCTGCGAAAAGAAGGATTCCATCTGGATGGTCACGGTGGAAAGGGCGTTTTCATCTCCGGGCAGGTTGGTGACGGCATTGACGCCGCCGGCCAGCTCGATCATGCGGGTGACGTAATCGGCCTGCTTCCGTACCACCACGCCCCCGTTGGCGCTCAGGTGGAAAAAGGCCACAGTTTTCCCGCTGCTTTCTTCCTGATACGTCGACTCAAGCATTTCCACCTGTTTTTGGAAGAATTCCTCCGCCTCCGGGAGCCTCCCGGTCAGCAGGCCGTAGAGCTTGATCCACTCGACCCTGCCGAGCGGATGCGGCTCATAGCTGGAATACTCCAGCATCACCGGGAAACCGAGAGATTCCAGCTTTTCTCTGGTTTCGGGTGAATGCAGGATCATTGTGTTCTCAATGACAAGGTCGCAGTCCTCTTCCAGCAGCAGCTCGTAATCCGGCGCGCTGTATTTGCCGGCGTAAAGGATGCGCTCTTCTTCCACTGCTGCCTTCACTTCCGGGATCTCCCAGTTTTCCGCGGCCGTGGCCGTGCAGCGCACGCAGTCCAGCGCGTCAAGCTGCAGGAACAGGTCCGCCACGGAGGAGCTGGCAAGATATACCCGGCTGACCGGGACTTGAATCACCGGCAGGCCGGCGTACTCTTCCGGAACGGCAGCGTCCTTCCGGAGCAGCAGAAATTGTTCCTGTTCTCCGAGGGTAAGGACCATGGCGCCTTCCCCGGCGTCCTCCACACGGAACTGCTCCGCATATTGCAGGGACAGGCTTCCGTCCGGGCTTCCCGGCGGCTTCAGGCCAGCGGAATCAAAGGTCAGGTGGTAGGTGATCTCGTGCGGCTCGCTCATGGCCACGGTATCGGCGATGACAGTGATCGGGCGGTCAAAGTACGCCACCGGGATCCGGAACTGGGAGTTGCCTTCGCTGTTTACGGGCAGATACTTCTCCCCATCCACCTTCATGTAGTCGTAGTTTTTGCTGCCCCAGGTGATCAGGGCTTCGCAGCTTCCGTCCTTCACGGTCAGCGCGGCAGGGGAGGAAACGGAGGCCTTTCCGCTGCCGCCGGTGAGGGCGACTGCGGCTTCATAGTCCCCGTCCTCCAGGCCGAGGCTCTCTGCCGTGGTGAAAAAGCCTTCTCTGAAGGCATCCATCGGCAGAGAGTCGGCACGGAACAGCAGCGTCCGGGCATACCAGAGCTCCTTGTTCTTGCTGAAAGCTGCGCAGGGGACCGGTGCGTCGAGCGCCTCTACCGGGATGGTGAAGCAGTGCATGCCCTCTTTGTCTTCGGTGAAGGGAATAAGGCTGCCTTCTTCCGCGGCGGCCGCTTCCTCCGCGCTGCCGGGATAGACGTAAAGATAACTCTTTCCGCTCATCGTCAGGGCCACTTCCATGCTTCCGTCCTGCACGTGCAGCACGGCCTTTTCGATGCGGAACATCGAGGAGCTGGACTCGACATCCACAGGGTAGTCCCCCTCTGTCAGGCTCTCAGCCGGAACGGGAACCATGCCTTCCTCGCTTACATCCTCCACGGTAGTCATCTGCGATGCGTCCGCGACGCCTGAGAGATCAGGCGTTTTTTCATCCGCATAAGCCTGCGGCCCGAGGATTGCCGTACCCGTCAGCAGCAGGCTGAGGAGCAGGGCAATCCTGCTTTTTCGGCTGAACCTGCGCACTTACTTTACCTGGCTGATCGCATCCGCGGCATGGGCCAGGATCAGCTTCTGAATGGCTTCCAGCTGGCCAAGACCCTCGACCACGCACTCGACCTCGTAGCCGGCGCCTTCAAAGATGCTCTTCCAGCTGTCCTCCTCACCGGCCATGTCGTTGTTGGCATGGTCGCCCGCAACGATCATCAGCGGACGCAGCACAACCCTGCTGTAATCGCCGGACTGGACCTGCGCCAGCACATCGTCAACGGAAGGCTCTGCCTCGACCGTGCCGATGAAATAGTTGTCCATGCCCATTTCGGTGAGCACCGTCTGCATCTTCGCATAGACGCCGTTGGAGTCTGCCTCTGTGCCGTGGCCCATGAAGCAGATCGCCGTCTTGCCGTCGTCATATTCTGCGGTTGCGCTGACAATTGCTTCGGCAACGTCACGGAAGTCTTCGTCGGTAATCAGCAGGGGATTGCTCAGGACGATCTGGTCGAAGGCGTCGGCGTACTCGGCAAGTTCGTTCTTCAGGTCGGTGTACTCGAACCCGGCCATCAGGTGGGTCGGCTGAACGACCAGGATCTTTACCCCGTTCGCGATGGCGCGGTCCAGAGCCTCGCCGACATTGTCAATGACTTCGCCGTCGCGGCCTTTCACATGGTCAATGATGATCTGGCTGGTGAACGCGCGGCGGACGCTCCACTCGGGGAAGCCCGTCTGCAGACTCTTTTCAATCGCACCGATCGTCAGGCGGCGGTTATCGTTGAAGCTGGTTCCGAAGGAGACCACCAGCAGTTCCTTCTCGCCGATGCCGTCCTGGTTGAGCGGGTCGTCCAGAGAGGCGTCGCCGGTCTCATAGTTTTCCTCGTCCTCTCCCTCTGGTTCGGCTTCCACGGGAGCGGCGGCTTCTTCGGCCTTGGGTTCTTCCGCAGGGGCGGGCTCTTCGGCTTTCGGCTCTTCTGCAGGGGCAGTGGGCGCGCTTCCGCATCCGGCAAGCAGGGCCACCATCATGCACAGGATCAACAGACATGCAATGCTCTTTTTCATGGTTTTTCTTCTCCTTTTCATATCTCAACACGCAGGCGTGTCATGCACCGGTTCAGGACCTCGTCAAAGCTGAGGCCGTTTTCTTCCGGCCGCCGGAGCACGATCAGCTCCGTACCGGTCTCCTTGGCGGCTGCCGCCTTTTCGGCAAAGCCGCCGGCTTCTCCGCCGTCCTTACTGACCAGGAAGCGGATTGCGTACTGCCGAATCGTGGCTGTGTTCATTTCTTTGGAAAACGGCCCCTGCATGGCGATGATGTTCCGGTGGGGGATCCTCATCTCCTCGCAGGCGGCGATGCTCTCCATGCTTGGCAGGATCCGCGGGAACAGGCGCTCCGGCGGGAGGGCCGCAAAGCTCCGCAGCTCCTTTGCCCCGGTGGTCAGCAGGATGTTTCCCTCGCGCTGCGCCAGGTAAGCCGCAGCTTCCGCGGCGCTTTCAACCGAATGTGCATCTCCAAGCTCGCTGTCCGGGCGTTTCAGCCGCAGCAGGGGAGTGTTCTCCGCTTCGCAGGCTGCTTTCACGCTCTCGCTGATGTGCCGCGCATACGGGTGCGTGGCGTCCACGCAGAGGGCCGCGCCCCGCAGCAGCTCCCGCTTCTCTTCCGGAGAAAGCGGCCCGACCCGGACCTGAATGCCGGGGAGTTCTCCCTGTTCTTCTCTGCCGTAATCGCTGGCCACGCAGACGGTGACCTCCGCCCCCGCCTCCGCCAGCTCCCCGGACAGGCGCCTTCCCTCGGTGGTCCCGCTGAAGATCACGATTTTCATTTCCGGTATCCTCTCGGGGTCACCATCCGGCCGCCGATCCTTTTCGTGGAGGAGGAGCCGATGAAAACGGTGGAAAACATGTCCGCCTCCGCGTCTCTCAGTTCCTTCAGCGTCAGAATGCGGATCTGCTCCCCCTGCCTGCCGATGTTGCGGGCGATCCCGCAGACGGTTTCCGGCGATTTCCGTTCAAGCAGCACGTCGCACGCGCGCTGCAGGGTGTCCTTCCGGTGCCGGGAAGCGGGGTTATACAGGCAAACCGAAAAATCGCCTTCCGCAGCGCAGCGCAGCCGCGTTTCGATCACGTTCCAGTCGGTCAGCCGGTCGGACAGCGAGATCACGCAGAAGTCGTGCCCGAGCGGAGCGCCGAGCAGCGCTGCGCCGGATACCGCCGCCGTCACACCCGGGATTACGACGATCTCAACGCCCGGATATTCTTCACTCAGTTCCAGCACCGGGCTCGCCATGCCGTAGACGCCGGCGTCCCCGCTGCATACCAGCGCTGCGCAGAGCCCTTCCGCCGCCCGGGCCAGACAGTATTGACAGCGCTCCACTTCAGCGGTCATCCCGGTGGCGTAAAAGGTCTTCCCGGGGAAAAGAGGCTTCAGCAGTTCCACATACTTCGTGTAGCCGCAGAGAATCTCCGCTTCCTCCAGCGCCGCACGCGCGGCCCCGGTCATGTTCGCTTCGTTTCCCGGACCCATGCCTACAAGATACAGTTTCCCCATCTTACCAGCTCCAGTCATATTCCGGCTGCTCTTCCGCAAGGGCAAACGTAACACCCTCGGCGGCGTATTTGCTTTCTGTAAGCGTGCCTCCGCCGCTGCAGAGTACTGCCGCCCGCTCGCAGACATTGTCCACGCCGGTTTTGGCTTCCACAAAGGCTGACGCCGTAAAACTCCCCTCTGCCTTGCGCAGTTCTTCCGCACGGTAGAACACAGGGCCCCATCCGTGGCCCCGGCAAAAATGCAGCAGCCCGTCTTCATCCTGCTTGAGGTCAATGGTCGCAGCCCGGCAGATCGCCTGCGGGTGGACTCCCCGCTCTTCACAGAACAGGTGCAGCTGCCGCTCCAGCGTATCCGCCCCGGTTCCCCGCCGGCAGCCGACGCCGAGCGTCAGAACCCGCGGGATGAGCTGCAGAGCGCCAGTTTCCTCTTTCCGGAAAGAAACCAGCACGTCCGCTTCGGCATTGCAGTCAACACACCGCACCTGCGCGGGGCGCTCTCCCGCAACCGGATAAGGACAGTAGACCCGGACGGTTTCTCCCCCCAGCACCGCTGCAGAAACCTGCCGGATGCGCTCCGGCTGCAGCACGGTCATGCCCTGCTTTTTCGCCCAGAGGTCGACCGCGAAAGCCCCGTTGAGGTCCGTTGCCGTGGTAATGACCGCCGTGCCGCCCGTCAGTGCCGCGACGAGGCGGGCCAGTTCGTTTGCCCCGCCGAGATGGCCGGACAGAAGCGGGATCACAAAGCGGCCGGTCTCATCCACACACAGCACAGCGGGATCCTCCGCTTTGCTCCGGATATGCGGCGCCACGGCCCGCAAGGCGATCCCCGCTGCACCGATGAAGATCAGCGCTTCCCGCTCCGGGAAGTTTTCCGCCGTCCAGGCGCTGAGGGAAAAGCCCTCTCCGGGGACCCGCACCGTGCCGCCGAGTTCGGCGCGTAGCCTTTCGGCAAGGGCGGCGCCCTTCCCGGTAAAGGCCACGAATGCAAAGCCTTCTCTCATGCGTTTTTCCTCCGCAGAAACTGCAGGGCTTTCACACCTTCGGTTTCTCCCAGAAGCCCGTATTCGTTGGAAAACAGGATCGCCCCGATGCGCAGGGCGCCGCCGGCTTTCCGGTCAAGCCGGGCCTGTATTTTCTTCAGCAGGCTCTGCATCACCGTTTCCCGGAGGCCTGCAGCTTCCAGTACCGCAAGGCAGCCGTCCGTGCTGACCTGTTCCATCAGTGCGCGGCAGGTTTCTGTCCCGGCGCCGCAGACGGCCGCATGGGCACAGAACAGTTCCCGGCGGCAGTCCGCCGTTTTCGAATGCGTATTCATGATTCCGCCCGCGAGCTTCACGAGCTTCCCGACATGCCCGACCAGCAGCACTTCGGAAAAGCCTTCCGTCACCGCGATGTCGATGGCGTCGCCAATGAAGTTGGAACACTTGGCCGAAGGGATCTCCTGAAGCTGCGGGAGCTTTTCCTGCAGGAAAGCCGTGCCGTAGTTTCCGGGGGTGAGGATCAGGGCTTTGGATCCGGAAGCCGCAGCCTGGCGGATCTCCAGGGCGATCGTATCCACGATGGCCTGCTCGCTCATCGGTTCCACGATTCCGGAAGTCCCGAGGATGGAGATGCCGCCCTCAATCCCGAGCTGGGGATTAAAAGTCTTCTTCGCGACCTCTGCTCCCCCGGGGACGGAGAGGGTGATCTTCAGTCCTCCGTCATAGCCGGTCTCGGCGCAGACGGCTTCCGCCGCAGCCAGGATCATCTTTCTTGGCACGCTGTTGATCGCAGCTTCGCCGACGGCCTGATCCAGACCCGGTTTTGTCACCCGCCCAATGCCTTCGCCTGCTTCCAGACGGATCCCCTGCGCCAGTTTTTCCGCGTGCGCAAACACCAGCATCCCGTTGGTGACGTCGGGGTCGTCTCCGGCGTCTTTTCGTACGGCACAGACGGCCGCGCGGCCCTCGGGCCGGCAGCATTCCGGCGTGACCTCAACCCGCAGGCCGCCCGGAGTGAGCAGGGCGAGCGTCTCCGGCGCCTTCCCGGTCAGCAGCAGTTCCGCGGCTCCAGCCGCGGCGAGCGCCGCGCAGGTTCCGGTGGTATAGCCTCTGCGCAGCTGCCTGGTGCCGCTGCGGACATAATGCTCAAAGCTCATTGTCTTTCTCTTTCTTCGCCGCCAGCGCTGCGAGTTCCGGAAAGCGTTCCGTCACAGCCCGGTAATTATCCCTGTAGTGCGGGAACGCGCACTGTTCGCAGCTCTTGACCCCGGCTTCGGTATACCGGCAGTTCCCGCCGCACTGTTCCCCGAGCGTGTAGAGCGGGCACCAGCAGAACAGGCAGTTGAACTCCTCTTCCGGAACGCCTCCGTGACAGGGAAAGTACTCGCACGCGCGGTTCTGCATGAAAGCATATTGTTTTTCTTTCATCTCAGTTCCAGCCCCTTTCGGCGGGATCCAGCATGTCCGCCGCCGTATAGATCAGCGCGTTGCAGATTGCCGCAGCAATGCTGCTTCCGCCTTTCCTGCCCATGGCGACAATGGCAGGGATGTCATACTGCAGGCACGCCCGGAGGATCCGCTCCTTGCTCTCAACCACATTTACAAAGCCCACGGGCGCGCCGATGATCAGCGAAGGCCGCAGGCCCTTACGGAGCTGCTCTTCCAGGGCATAGAGCGCAGTCGGGGCGTTTCCGATGGCGAAGATTGCCTGCGGAACCACTCCGGCGGCATGGTTCATGGCTGCCGTCGCCCGGGTGCTCGCTTCCGCCCTGGCCTGTTCGGCAATGAAAGGCTCCGCCATGAAGCAGAAGACCTCGCCGCCGAACTTCCGGAGTCCGGCCCGGCTGACGCCGGCTTTGGCCATGTTGGTGTCCGTCACGATCGGTGTGCCGCTTCGGATAGCCGCGATGCCCCGCGTGACGGCATCCGGTGTAAAGCGCAGGGCCTCCGCATAGTCAAAGTCCGCGCTGGCGTGGATGCAGCGCAGAATCACCGCTTCGTTTTCCGCGGCGGGGACGACGCCCCTTGCCCGGAGTTCTTCCCGGATGATCGAGAAGCTCTCGCGTTCAATTTCACCGGGCAGTGTTATCATGTGAAAATGCCTCCATTGCCTTCCGGATCGTTTTCATATCCAGGCTGCTCTCCACGGCGTCAGCCAGCCGGTCGTACTGCCGGTTCCGGTATGCGGCGCGTGGTTCAAGATTGGCTTCCGGCACGCTGATGCCCCTCCTCCCGGCGAGCCAGGCAGCGAGCCTCCCGGTCAGTTCTCCGCTGTCGAACAGCCCGTGCAGATAAGTGCCGAACACGTTTTCTCCGACTGCACCGTCTTCCGTCCCGTCGGCAAATCGGCAGAAGGCTGCAATCGCCCCGCGCGTGTCGCCCATGTGGATTTCATAGCCCTCCAGGGCTGCTCCGGCAAAGGGAGCCGCCGTGCATACCGCAGTTCTGCGGGTCCGGGTCTTTTCCCGGGCAAAAACCGTCTCACAGGGAAGAAGGCCGAGACCTTCAAACTCGCCCTGCTGCTCGACGCCTTCCGGGTCGGACAGGCGCCTGCCGAGCATCTGGTATCCTCCGCAGATGCCCAGAACCGGCACACCCGCCTGATGCAGCCGGAGGATTTCATCGGCAAGGCCGCTTTCCCACAGCCACTGCAGGTCTCCGGTCGTGTTCTTGGTTCCCGGGAGAATCACGAGGTCCGGCGTTCCGAGCGCGTCTTTCCGTTCCACATACCGCACGCCGATGGCAGGGTGTTCCTCCAGAGGCGGGAAATCCGTAAAGTTTGAGATGTGGGGCAGCCGGATGACCGCGATGTCCAGCGTGCGTTTTTCCGGCCTGCGTGTGAGGCGGGGGGCCAGGCTGTCCTCATCGTCGATGTCCGTGTCCAGCCACGGCACGACCCCAAGCACAGGCACGCACGTCAGCTCCTCCAACTGCCGCAGCCCCGGCCGCAGCAGTTCCACGTCTCCGCGGAATTTGTTGATCACCGTCCCGATGACCCGCTGCCGCTCTTCCTGCCGCAGCAGGGCGAGCGTCCCGTAAAGCTGAGCGAACACGCCGCCGCGGTCAATGTCCCCTGCCAGCAGCACGGGCGCGTTCACCAGTTCGGCAAGCCCCATGTTGACGATGTCGTCTTCGCGCAGGTTGATCTCCGCAGGGGAGCCTGCACCTTCTATGACGATGACGTCGTTTTCCTGCGCCAGGCTGTTGTATGCCCGCAGGATTTCCGGAATGAGGCCGCGCTTCATTTTGAAGTAGTCCGCGGCATCATACTGCCCGCGCACTTCGCCCATTACAATCAGCTGGCTTCCGGTCTCGCTTGAGGGCTTCAGCAGGATGGGATTCATCCGCACGTCGCAGGCGACGCCGGCTGCCTCCGCCTGGACTGCCTGCGCCCGTCCCAGTTCCAGGCCGTCCGGCGTGACAAAGCTGTTGAGCGCCATGTTCTGGCTTTTAAACGGCACGACCCGCAGCCCCTCATGGGCGAAAATCCTGCAGAGCGCCGTCACCAGCAGGCTTTTCCCCGCACCGGACATGGTGCCCTGCACCATGATGCATTCAGCCATGTGTCAGCACCTCCTCCAGTGCGTTGAGCAGGATTGTATTCTCCTTTTCCGTCCGGACTGCCGTCCGGTACCAGCCCGGTCCCAGCCCGGGGAATTCTCCGCAGCCGCGCAGCAGGATGCCCCGTGCGCGGAGCTTCCCGCAGAGCGCTCCGTCACTGCTGTGAAACAGCAGGTAGTTGGCCTCGCCCGGGATCACCCGCAGGCCCATATCCCGCAGGACCTTCTGCATCCGGCGGCGCTCCCCGGCTATGAGCGCCCGGAGCTCCGTGACGTAGTCCGTTTCCTGCAGGGCGGCGACCCCCGCCTCCTGCGCGATCTGGGAGACCGGCCAGGGCTGGTCAGTCTGACGGAGCCGTTCCGCAAAAGCGGCGCCCCCGCAGAGGGCGTAGCCCAGACGCAGCCCGGCCATGGCATAAGTTTTGGTAAAGGCCTTGAGAACGACCAGTTTGGGCCGCTCCGCGAGTTCTCCGGTCATGGCGGCCTTCTCCGGTTCCGCCGTGAAGTCCAGGAAGCACTCGTCGAGGACGAGAACCGCGCCCGCCGCCCGGCAGGCGTCGAGGATGATCCTCAGTTCCTCCCTGGAGGAGAGCCTTCCCGTCGGGTTGTTGGGGTTGCAGAGGAAGACCAGATCGGTATGGTCCCTGACGGAGCGGGCAAAGCTTTCCGCATCCAGGGAGAAGTCCTGCTCCTCCGGGAGAAGGAAACGTTCCGCTGTGCATCCGACGCTCCGGAGCGCTTTTTCATATTCGCCGAATGTCGGCGCCGTAACCAGCGCCCGGCTCGGCCGCAGGACACGGCAGATCCGCCAGATCAGGTCTGCCGCACCGTTTCCGCAGACGATATTTTCTGCCGGGACGCCGTGATGCACGGAAAGGCCCTGCCTCAGCAGCCGGCATCCCGGATCCGGATAGCGGGCGGCATTTTCCAGCGCGCGGACGGCGGCGTCGCGCGCGCTTCGCGGCAGCCCGAGCGGGCTGATATTCGCCGAAAAATCCAGCGGCATTGTTCCGTATTGTTCCCGGTATCCGGCCCAGTCGCCGCCGTGCTCCTGTTTCATCCCAACCTCATCAGTCCCATTCGTATCAAAGCCAGCAGGCCAAGGCACAGCCAGCTGCCGGCCAGTTCCATCCGGCAGGCTCTCCGGATGTCTTCCGGTTCGACCGGCCGTTCCTCATTTCCGACATACGGTTTGTCATGCGGAACGCCGAAATAGCTTGCCGGCCCGCAGAGCCGCACGCCCAGGGCGCCGGCCATCACCGCTTCACATTGCGCGGCGTTCGGGCTTGTGTGTTTCCGCCGGTCGCGCCGCCAGATTCGCACCGCTTTTCCCGCGTCACTTCCGCAGAGGGTGGCCGATACAATCAGCAGCAGCGCCGCCAGCCGGGAGGGAAGATAGTTTGCCGCATCGTCAATCCTCGCCGGCGCTTTCCCAAAGTCGCGGTAGCGTTCGTTTTTGTATCCGACCATGCTGTCCATGGTGTTAATCGCCTTATAACCCAGAGCAAGCGGAGCTCCGCCGAGGATCATATACAGCATGGGGGCGACCACCCCGTCCGAGAAGTTCTCCGCCACGGTCTCCACCGCAGCCCTGGTGACTCCGGCGGCATCCAGGCTTCCCGTGTCCCGGCCGACGATGCGGGCAACCGCTGCCCGGGCCTGTTCGACGGTTCCTTTTGTCAGCGCATCGTACACCCGCAGGGCTTCAACCCGCAGGTCCTTTGCTGCAAGCGCCTGCCAGCACCACAGAGTTTCCGCCGCCAGAGCAAGCGCAGGGTGGATTTGCCGCAGAACCCGCAGAATCCCGGAGCTGAGCAGAACTGTTCCCGCAATGAGGATCAGAGCCATTGCCAGTCCGGCCGTGAAGCTGCCCCGTTCCGTTTTGGGAAGCCTGGCCCTCAGCACTGTTTCCAGGCGGCTGATGCAGCGGCCCATCAGGACCACCGGATGAATCGGGGCGAGTAATTCCGGGTCTCCGAACAGCAGGTCCAGCATAAAGCCCCCGATCGTCATTGTCAGGATTCTCATGCCGGAAACCCGATCTGTTCCAGAACCTGCAGGGTGTGTTCTGCTTGGTTCCATTCCAGAAGCCAGCCGCAGCCGCAGGGGGTCTGCCAGCGGTAATACTCCCGCCGCGGCGTTCCCCAGCGCTCAAGAGCGGCCATCTGGGTTCCGCCATGGGCAACGATCACCGTGTCCTCACATCCGGTCTCTGCTTCTGCCTGAAGGATTCCTTCTACTGCGGCGCAGACGCGCGCCGTAAAGTCCGTGCGGTTCTCGCCGCTGGGGCACTGCCCCTCGCAGCCGCCGTCAACCCAGGCGCGGTACTGCCCGTCGTGTTCCATCTCCTGCCAGCTGCGGCCTTCGAACAAGCCGAAGTCCATCTCCCGGAGACCCGGGACCTCGATCTGCCTCGCTTCCGGAAAGAGAATTGCCGCGGTTTCCTTCGCTCTTAAGGCGGGGGAGACGTAAACGTGCTCCGGCTTCCAGCCGGCGCAGAGTAGCCGGGCTCTCCCGGCGGCACAGAGACCTTCATCCAGCCGCCCCTGATACTTCCCGGCTTCCCCCAGAGCGGTCAGCCCATGGCGGATCAGCCAGAGCTTCATGGCCATTCTCCCTTCAGCAGCTGCGGGATTCCGCAGCAGACCCGGATCACGGTTTCCGCACGGGCCGCAAGCAGACACGAGAGCCTCCCGGCATCCTCCCGCCTTCTCCGTTCAGCAGGGTCAACCGGAACGACCCCACAGCCGACCTCCGTTGCAATCACAACTTTTTTTCCAGCAAGCTCGTCGGCAAGCTTCTCCAAATGATCACAGGGGACCAGAGTATGGACGTCCCGAACAGCATTAGCGGAGAAGTCTTCTGCTCCCCAGCCGAGCGCCTGCCGGATATATTCTTCTTTCCCCGCATAGAGCGGTCCCGTGATAAAAATCATAACAATCCCTTCAAAATCTGCCAAAGCACCAGCGCGCCCAGCATCCAGAGCTCCGCGGTCTGCAAAAACCAGCCTGCCAGATCCCCGGAGAGACCTCCGAAGGTCTTCACGCACAGCCTGCGATAGTACAGGAAGACGAATGCCGCTACAATGATGCAGGGCCAGCCTCCGGAAACAAAGAGCAGCGTGGCGAACCCGATGCAGAGCCCGATCAGAATCCGGCGCACCCGTGCCCGGTCGGCGGCTTCGGCAAAGCTGCGGGCAAGGCCGCTGCCCTCACGCAGAGGGAAGCTTGTCAGCGACAGCCCCGAGAGGCTGCGCGACAGCCCGAAGATCCCGATCATAGTCCATACCCGGAATTCCGGCAGAGTGCACCAGAGCGCATAATCCGCAAGAAACCAGCAGCATAGACGGATGACCGCAAAAGTTCCGAGGTGTGGGTCCTTAAGGATCTCCTGACGCTTCTCAACGCCGGCATGGCTTGCGAGCGCATCACAGGTGTCGGCGTAGCCGTCCAGATGGATCCCGCCCGAAATCCAGACGGGGATCAGGCAGAGCCCTGCGCCGCACAGAAGAGGAGGCAGCGGCACCAGCGTGCAGACCCGGCTCCAGCCCCAGCAGCACAGCCCGATCAGCGCCCCGACCAGAGGAAAAGCGCAGAGGCTGTAGCGCATGTTGCGCTCGTTCCAGTCCACTTGCGGCATCGGCAGCGCGGAGAACATGGAAAGCGCTACGGAAACGGTTTCAAAAAAGCTCACGGCAATGCCCCTTTCAGCACATTCGGAAGTCCGCAGACCGCTTCCGCCACCAGATCCGCCTCTGCGGCCAGCTCCCGGTTGAGCGCGGCCAGCTCCTGCAGGAACTGCATGGTCCCCTCCCCGTAATCCGCTCCGCCCGAAAACACCTCGTTCGTCACAACGGTCAGGTTTGCGCAGCGTTCGCAGGCTTTCTGCAGCCCGCGTCGAACCGCGTCGGCACCGCTCCCCTTCGGGGAGAAGAGTTCGTTCGCCAGCAGGTTGGATAGATCCTCCAGCAGCGCGTTGGCGCCTTGCGGGATCTCCGCCCGATCCAGACTGTGCGGGCATTCCAGCGTGTCAAAGCGGAGGCCTTCGCGCTGCCTTCGGTGCTTTTCAATTCGCTTCATGCTCTCGCCGTCGGCAGCCTGCATGGTGGCGATGTACAGGCGCGGCCCTTCCAGCTTGCAGCACAGCGCTTCGGCGAGGGCGCTCTTCCCGCTGCCCGCTCCTCCGATGATCAGACTCAGCATGTCTCCGTCCTTTTGGTGTGTTTTATTTCTGCTGCCGGTATGCCTCAATCCCGAGGCGGGCAAAGTCCTGCCCGCTCCGGTAGAGGCTCAGCGCCAGGTCCAGCAGCGGCAGCAGCATCACTGCGCCCGCACCTTCGCCCAGGAACATCCCGGCGTCCAGAGGCGCGTGCAGTCCCAGCGCTTTCAGGATCTCCCTTCCGGCAGGTTCCGCCGAGACATGGCTCGGCAGCAGAGCCTCCGCCGCATCCGGGCAGAGGCGTACGGCGCACAGCGCCGCGACGGCACTGATCACCCCGTCGATGATGACAGGTTTCCGGCAGGCTGCCGCGGCCAGAAAGGCTCCGCACATGGCGGAGATTTCCAGCCCGCCCACTTTAGCCAGCAGGCCGGGGATGTCGTTCGGATCCGGGAAGTTGACCTCCAGCGCGCTCCGCACGGCGTTCAGCTTTCTTTTCAGCCCTGCGCTGCCCAGTCCGGCGCCGCGGCCGACTACCGCGTCCGGGGGCATGTTCAGCAGGGCTGCCGCCAGCGCGGCTGCTGCGGTCGTGTTGCCGATTCCCATTTCACCCACGGCAAACAGCTCTGTGCCGTCTTCCGCAAATTCCCGGACCAGTTCCGCCCCGCGTTCCATGGCACGCAGGCATTCCCCGCGGCTCATGGCCGGGCCGCGGCTGAAGTCATCCGTTCCGTTCCGGACGCGCAGGTTCCGCACGCCCGGATGACCCGAAAAGTCACGGATCCCGATGTCCGCCGGAACGACCAGGCAGTCGGCGCGTTCCGCCATCGGGCTGACCGAACTGCGTCCCTCCGCCAGGGCGACTGCGACACGGGCGGTCACCTCGCTCCCGCACTGGCTTACGCCCTGTGCCGTTACGCCATGGTCCGCGCAGAAAACCAGCAGAACGCGGCGTTCCAGGTGCACTTCCGCGCTCTCCTGCAGGGCGGCGATTCGGACGATCATCTCTTCCAGGGTGCCGAGGCTCCCCAGGGGTTTGGCAATGCTGTCCCAGCGGCTTTTCGCTGCTTCCGCTGCTGCCCGGTCTCCCGGCCGGATGGATCGAATCTGTTGATCAATACGGTTCATGCTCTGCACAGGCTTTCACAAATCGTTCTGCCAGCGGCAGTTCTCCCGCAAGATGCAGGTGGGGGAACGCCGCATACAGGTTTGCTGCGGCGTATCCGCAGCGCCAGTTTTTTCCGTTTTTCTTTTCCGCCCGGAGGTCCTCGCCGCAGGCGGTGCTGTCCCAATAATGAAACTCATGCGCCGGGATTTCTTCCCCCACACGGAACAGGAGCGAATCCTTCTCCGCCTGCAGGGTCAGATAGCCGAAGCGGACCAGCTGTTCGGTTCGGAAGCCGTGTCCGGGCAGGGCGCCGCACATCGGGTGTGTTTCTCCGTTGATGTCTTCCAGCTCATCCTGCAGATAGAGAAAGCCTCCGCACTCCGCAAGCGTCGGCATCCCGGCATTCACTGCGGCCCGGACTGCGCCGCGCATGGCGGTGTTCTCCGACAGCGCTTTCGCGTACAGCTCGGGATAGCCTCCGCAGAGGTACAGCCCGCGGCAGCACTCCGGCAGGCGGCTGTCCCGGAGCGGACTGAAAAAGCAGAGTTCTGCTCCCGCCGCGCGGAGCGCTTCCAGACTGTCCTCGTAGCGAAAGCAGAAAGCCTCGTCCCGTGCAACAGCGATCCGGCACCGGGATTCCGCCGCTGCGGTGCGCCGCCCGGAGGCTGCCTTTTCTGCCGCAAGCTTCAGCAGCAGGTCCAGGTCAATATGCGCTTCCGCTTCTTCGGCAATCCGGGAAAACCGGCCTGTCAGGTCTTCGATTTCCACGGCGGTCAAAAGTCCGAGGTGGCGGCTGCCAATCCTGGCCTCTTCCATCGGCGGCAGAAACCCGAGCACCGGGATGCCGCATTCCTGCTCCAAGAGCGGGCAGAGCATTTCCGCCAGATACTGGCTGCAGTCTGTCAGGAGCAGGCCGGTAATCCGGCTGCTTTCCCGAAAACGCAGAAAACCCTGCACCTGCGCGGCAAGCGACAGCCCGGCTCCTTTCGGCCGCAGCACCAGAAAGGCCGGCAGTTCCAATCGGTTGGCAAGATCCCAGGCACTGTACTGTTCGGTTCCGCCGAGCCCGTCATAATAGCCCATCGCCCCTTCCAGAACGGCAATGTCCGCATTTCCTGCGGCAAAGCTCCTCCGGACGCCCTGCTCGCCCTGCAGAAACAGGTCGAGATTCCGGCTCGGGACACCGAGCACGCCGCTGTGAAACATGGGGTCGATGTAGTCAGGACCGCTTTTGAAGGCCTCAACACGCAGACCCCTGCGCTTCAGCGCGGCCATCAACGCGCAGCTCATCACGGTTTTTCCCGCGCTGCTCTGCATCGCCGAAATCAGAAATGCCTTCATCCTCTTTTCCCCGTGATCAGGAAAACCGGATTCTGTGCCGTCATCATGGTCAGGTCACCCGCCCTGCGGCTCCTGCTCACGGAAAGCTGGAGCACTTCCGTCTCAAAGCCCAGGTCTTTCAGAGCCGGCGTCGCTTCCTGCAGGGTTTCCAGCGTAACAGCGGAGACGCAGATCCGCGCATTCGGGTTTGCCGCGCAGATAGCCTGAACGATCCCGCGCAGGTTCCCGCTGCTCCCGCCGATGAACACCGCATCCGGCGCAGGCAGCCCGTTCAGCGCATCCGGCGCTGTCCCGTGAATCAGGCGCAGGTTCCACGCCCCGAACTGCCGCCGGTTCCGCTCAGCAAGGGCGAGTGCCTTATCGTCTCTCTCCACGGAGAAGACCCGCTTTGCCTGCATCGCAAGTTCCACTGCGACGCTCCCGGTCCCCGTGCCGATGTCCCAGCAGGTTTCTTCCGGACCGGGATTGAGTTTTGCGAGAATCACGGAGCGGACTTCCTGTTTCGTCATCGGGATTCCGTCTTCCCGCAGGAAAGCCCCGTCCGGAAATCCCGGGCACCTGCGCGGGCAGCGCGGTGCTGACCGGACCAGAAGAACACTGAGCGGGGCAAAACTCTGGTCAGCAAATTCCTCCACACTGCCCAGGCGGATCTGTTCCGCCGGAGTTCCCATGTTTTCCCCGGTCACAGCCCGGAGAAAGCCGAGTCCGTCTTCTTTTAAATGCGCGCACAGCTCCGCCGGGCCGAGTTTTCCGCCTGTGAGGAAGAAAACCGGTTTCCCTTCGCAGACGGCGGCCGTCGGGTCGCAGTCCTTTCCGTGCGCGGAACATAATTTCCAATCCTGCCAGGGCTCCTTCAGGCGCGCGGATAGTACCTGCAGGCTTGAAATCCCCGGCAGCAGCACCGGCGCCTCTCCCTCCAATTGGGAGAAAAGCGTCCCGGCGCCGGAATAAAAACCGCTGTCCCCGCTGAAAAGGATCGCGGTATCCCGGCCGTCTGCCTGCTGAAGCGCTTCCAGGATCTCTTTGGCACTGCGGGCAGGCTTACGCTCTGCGGCTTCGGGGAATTCCTCCAGCAGGCGCGGCGCGCCGACCAGCAGCTGCGCCTTTTCAATGGCAGCACGCGCCTCGAGGGTCAGGGTCCCACGGCCGCAGCCGCAGCCGATCAGCGTCAGTATCATGATGTTTCCTTTCCCTTGCGGAATTCCGTGGTAAACGCCGGGTCATACAGGCGGCTTCGTTCATAATCGCTTTGCAGAAAATCGCCGATCAGCACCAGCGCGGTCTTTCGGATCCCGTTCTCCTCAGCATATCGCACCATGGTCCCGACCGTGCAGCGGATGCATTTTTCCTCCGGCCAGCTCGCCTTGTATACCAGGGCGGCCGGGGTCTCGTCGGTATAAGCGCCTTTCAGCAGTTCTTCCCGCAGTTCCGCCAGCATTCCGGCGGAGAGGAAAACCGCCATCGAGCTTCCGTGCATGGAAAGAGATGCGATGCTTTCCTGCTCCGGAACAGGGGTTCTGCCCGCCATCCGGGTCAGGATCACGCTTTGGCTGACCCCCGGCAGGGTATATTCCGTCCGCAGCGCCGCGGCGGCGGCGCAGAAGCTCGATACGCCGGGCACGACGTCGTAGTCAATTCCCAGTTTGTCTAGCCGGTCCATTTGTTCCCGGATCGCCCCGTAAACGCTGGAGTCCCCGGTGTGCAGCCGGACGGTCGTCTGTCCCGCTTCTTCCGCGCGCTCCATCGCTTCCAAAACTTCTTCCAGGGTCATTTCCGCGCTGTTGAGGATTCGGCAGTCTTCCCTGCAGCGTTTCAGCAGAGCCGAATTCACGAGGCTCCCCGCATAAATCACCTGGTCGGCTGCCTGCAGCAGTTCCGCCCCTCTCAGCGTAATCAGATCCAGCGCACCGGGACCGGCCCCGACGAAATGAACCATGTGTTTCCTCCCAAAAAGAAAAGCGCACCCGAAGCCGGGTACGCCAACAGCAGACGCCTTTTCAGCGCCTGTTTGCCTGTGCTTCCGGTTCCGGCAGAAGCATCGTCTTTCTCCCATGTATCTGACTGATCCCCTTACAGAGGCTTCACAGTGACCGACTCGCCGGGACTTTCACCCGATTCCATGTGCCGCATTCCGCGGGCGGAGAAAGCATGATGATATTGCTATGCAGTATAGCATATCAGAGGATCTTTGTCATCTGTTTTTCGTGTTCTCAGAGCCTTGCTTCTGCCACAGGCTGCTGCAAAAAAGTGACCGGTCCGCATGAAACCGGTCACAGTATCCTGATTCATTTTACAATTGCTTTGGCAAACTCCGCTGCCGCACTCAGGTCGTCCTCATTCGGCCGGCCTTTGTGGAGACCCTTGAATTCCCCTTTGCAGTGGAATTCCCGCTCATCCATCGGGATCCCGACCTTGTCCGCCTCGGCTTTGACCTTCTTAAAGGTGGAATTCAGCATGGCGGCGGAACCGAAATTGACGATTTTGCCGACCTTTTCCTTTTCCAGGGAAGCAACAAATTCCCGGACTTCCGGATCGATGCTGAAAGCATAGTAGGAATTCCCCAGGAAGAGAATGTCCACTGGTTCCGCAACCAGCTCGCTGATGGGCAGCGCCTCAACCCCGACCGCGTTTGCCACTGCTTCCGCAAGGCGTTTGGTGTTTCCTGTTTTTGTGTAATACCTGACGGCGATGTTCATTGTCCTGTTGCTCCTTCACGCTTTGTTGAACTTGTCTTTCGGCTGTTTGCAGCGCGGGCACTTCCAGTCATCCGGCAGGTCCTCAAAGGCAACGCCTTCGTGCTCTGCAGGATCATACACATAACCGCAGACCGAGCAGACATACTTCCCGGTGGCCTGTGCTGCCATGATTTCTCCGACCGGAATGGTCTCAGGCGGATTGTCGAGATCGACCACCTGCTTGGCCTCAAGATTCTCAATTCCAAGCGGCGTATGGGTGGAGAGATAAACGGTGGGATGGTTGTCAATGAATTCGCGCACGCGATCCAGCGTTTCACGGGCCGCGGCGATGTCCTCATAGACGATGGAGAGCTTGTTTGCATACAGCGCCTCATCGGTATAGGTAACGTCGCCGTGGATCATGTAATACAGGCCGTCGTCTTCCACGATCACAATGCTGTTTCCCAGCGTATGCCCTTTGGCCTGCACAAACCAGACGCCCTCCGCAATCTTCTCTGCAGCAGGAAAGTTGGCGTAGCCCTTCCGGCAGAAGGAAACGGGAACCAGATTCGGATACTGCAGCAGTTCCTCGGCTTCACATTCCTCTACCGAGGCGTAGATCTTCGCATTCGGGAAGTTCCGCAGCTCGCCGGTATGATCCGCGTGCTTGTGGGTGATCAGGATCTTGCTGACCTGCTCGGGTTTGTATCCCGCGTCTGCCAGCGCGTCCACATAGTTTTTGACCTTTCTTCCCATGTAGATCAGGGTCTTCTCATCCGGCACCTGCTCCGGCACCTCTGCGGGCATGCCCGTGTCCACGAGGATCACTTCATCGCCGGTGTCGACCACATAATTCTGCAGGCTGGAGCGGTACTTCACCGCCGGGTCAACGCCTTCCATTCCTTCTCCGCCGAAGGCAAGCGCCTGGGTCATAAACCCGTTCTCATAAAGCTTTACGGCACTGATTTTCATGACAGGCTTCCTTCCGGTTCTGTTATGCTTTCAGGGCTGCTTCGACTGCGGCTCTGACTTCCTGCATATCCACAGTTGGCTCAAAGCGCGCGAGCACCTTGCCTTCGCGGTCGATCAGGAACTTCGTGAAGTTCCATTTGATATAAGCCTTATCGCCGAACTTCTTGTTGTTCATGTCCGCGAACTTGGCCAGTGCGGCAAGCTTCAGCCCCTTGCCGAAGCCTTCAAATGGCTTCTCGGTCGCAAGGAAGGCAAACAGGGGATCCGCGTCCTCGCCGTTAACGTCGATCTTCTTGAACTGCGGGAACTCCGTACCGAACTTCAGCGTGCAGAACTCATGGATCTCATCGTCGCTGCCGGGTGCCTGGTTGGCAAACTGGTTGCTGGGGAAGTCCAGGATCTCAAAACCCTGGTCTTTCAGGTCTCTGTACATAGCTTCCAGAGGCTCGTAATGCGGGGTGAATCCGCAGCCGGTAGCCGTGTTGACGACCAGCAGCACCTTGCCCTGATATTCCGACAGGCTCACGTCCTTGCCCTGTCTGTCTTTCACAGTAAAATCATAAACTTTTTTCATTGTTTTGCTCCTTTCATATGTTAATTTTTATAACCCTGGTTTTCCAGCAGCTCATACAGCAGTGCGTATAGCTGCTGCGCTTTTTCCGGCGGCAGATCAATACAGCCCGCAGCCTTCAGCGGGATATCTTTTGCCTCTTCCTGCAGTGCCCGGCCTTTTTCCGTAAGCGTGATCTCGACCACGCGGTCGTCCTCCCGGCAGCGGCGGCGTTCCACATATCCGGCCTGCTCCATCTTCTTCAGCAGGGGAGAGAGAGTCCCGTTATCCAGCATAAGCTTTTCGCCGATCTCCGTGACGGATACTCCGTCTTTTTCCCACAGAACCAGAAAAACGATATACTGCGTGTAAGTCAGGCCCAGCGGCTTCAGCAGAGGAGTGTAAAGACCGGTCACGTTCCTTGCTGCGGCGTAAAGCGGAAAGCAAAGCTGATGACCGAGCTTCATTGCCTCATGATAATCGTATTCCATCGTTCGTCCTCTCAATCCATTTAATACAAATATATTTTATCAAATATAAATTCGCTTGTCAAGCCCCAACAAGAAAAAACTGTGGACAAATTAGCCAAAGCTAACTATAATGACAGATGGTTAGCGTCCGCTAACTGATGCCGGGTATTCGTTTGGCGAGTGCAGCCGCAGTTATCCGGTTTCGATTCTGCAGAAAGAGGCAGGAAATATGACACTGAGAGAAATCAAACAAGGACAGTCCGCCCGTGTGCTGAATGTCGGCGGCAGCGGAGCACTGAGGCAGCATTTCCTGGATATGGGGATTATCCCCGGTACCGACGTCAAAGTCGTAAAATACGCACCGATGGGCGATCCGGTTGAGATCTGTCTTCACGGATATGAACTGACGCTCCGCCTGGACGATGCCGCAAAAATAGAAGTGGAACCCGTTCCCGAAACCGTCCGGGAGAAGGCGGCATCGCAGGCGCCTGTGAGCGAGCATCTCGGGCTGGGGGAAGGAGGACGTTTCCACCCGAAGGGCAGCGGCGATCCTCTCCCCGACGGCACCGTACTGACTTTCGCTCTGGTTGGCAACCAGAACAGCGGCAAGACGACGCTTTTCAATCAGCTTACGGGCGCAAAACAGCATGTGGGCAATTTCCCGGGCGTGACGGTTGACCGCAAGGACGGCGCAATCCTGGGAAGGGCAGATACGACCATCACGGATCTGCCCGGAATCTATTCCATGTCCCCCTATTCGAGCGAGGAACTGGTCTCCCGCGACTTCGTGCTGCAGGAGAAGCCGAAGGGGATCATCAACATTGTCGACGTCACCAATATTGAGAGAAACATGTACCTGACCATGCAGCTGCTGGAAATGGACATTCCCGTCGTGGTGGCGCTGAACATGATGGATGAAATGACCAAAAACGGCGGTACTGTGGACGTGAACGCGATGGAAGCCATGCTGGGCGTGCCGGTCGTGCCGATTTCCGCTGCCAAGAACCAGGGCGTCCAGGAACTGGTGGATCATGCCATCCATGTCGCGCAGTATCAGGAAAAGCCCCAGAGGCAGGATTTCTGTGATGAGAACGAGCACGGCGGCGCCGTACACCGCTGCCTCCACGCGGTGATCCACCTGATTGAGGACCACGCGAAAGCGGCTGGGATTCCGGTGCGTTTTGCCGCCTGCAAGGCGATTGAGGGCGACAGGCTGATCATCGACCGGCTCTGCCTGGACGACAACGAGAGGGAAACGCTGGAACACATCACGCTCCAGATGGAAAAAGAGCGCGGGCTGGACCGCAGTGCAGCCATCGCCGATATGCGGTTTTCCTTTATTACAAAGGTCTGCGATTCCTGTGTCAAAAAACCTGGTGAAAACCGCGAGCATACGAGAAGCCGGAAGATCGACCAGGTCCTGACGGGCAAATATTCCGCGATTCCAGTTTTTATCGGCGTGATGGGACTGGTCTTTTACCTGACCTTCAATGTGATCGGCGCCTGGCTTCAGGATCTTCTCGCAATGGGGATTGAAGCCCTGACCGGCATCGTGGACAGCGCACTGACTTCCGCCGTCGTGAACAAGGTGCTTCACGGCCTGATCATCGACGGGATCTTTGAGGGCGTCGGAAGCGTGCTGAGCTTTCTGCCGATCATCGTGACGATGTTCTTCTTCCTTTCCATGCTGGAAGACAGCGGCTACATTGCCCGGGTGGCCTTCTTTATGGACAAACTTCTGCGAAAACTCGGCCTGTCCGGCCGCAGCATCGTCCCTCTGCTGATCGGCTTCGGATGCACGGTTCCCGCCGTCATGGCGACGCGTACCCTGCCGAGCGAACGTGACCGCAAGATGACCATTCTGCTGACGCCTTTCATGAGCTGCACCGCAAAGCTGCCGATCTACGCGTTTTTTGTCGACGCGTTCTTTCCCAGCCACAAGGCGCTGATTATGATCAGCCTGTACGTGCTGGCCATCATCGTCGGGATTCTGGTCGCATTCCTTTACAAGAAGACCATGTTTAAGGGCGAAGCGGTTCCTTTTGTGATGGAACTCCCGAACTACCGTCTGCCGAGCACGCGCAACACCCTGCAGCTTCTGTGGGAAAAATCGAAGGACTTCCTGCAAAGGGCGTTCTCCGTCATCCTGATCGCAACGATCGTCGTGTGGTTCCTCCAGAGTTTCGATTTCCGTTTCAATCTTGTCGCGGACTCTCAGAACAGCATCCTCGCGACAATTGCCGGGTTCATTGCTCCGGTGCTCGCGCCGCTGGGGCTCGGTGACTGGCGGATCGCGACATCCCTGATCAGTGGGTTTATGGCAAAGGAGAGCGTCGTTTCCGTGCTGGAGGTTCTTTTCGGTGCCCAGGGCGGGGTTGCTGCGGCAATCAGTTCTCTGGCTGCATTCTCCCTGCTCGTTTTCAGCCTGCTGTATACACCCTGTGTGGCGGCTGTCGCATCGGTACGCCGGGAACTGGGGCGAAAATGGGCGCTGTATGTGGTTCTCTGGCAATGCGCGGTCGCCTGGGTGGCCGCCCTGCTGGTGCGCCTGATCGGGATGCTGTTCGGGATCGGCTGAGGAGGGAAAGTTCATGAACCTGGTGGAAATATTGATTATTGCAGTCCTGGCGGTTGCGGTGTTTTTTGCGCTGCGCCGCATGATCAGAATGCGGAGAAGCGGCGGCTGCGGCTGCGGCTGTGCCGACTGCGAAAAAGCCTGTACCGCAGCGCGCAGAAAGTAAAAACAGGATACCTGAGATTCTTACACTCCCGCTCATCGTTTGTTCCGGTGGGCGGGAGCGCTGTTTTATCCCGTGAGAGCATCAAACGAGTCAAAGTTTTTCGTTTTTTAAGTATACTTTAACTGCGGCTGATATCCTGTACTGCCGGAAGGATTAAAATACGGGAAGTGTTGCTTTCCGTTTCGGTTTGTGATAACTTCTCTCAGGAAGACAAGAGGTGAAACCAATGCGACTTCTTTATGCCGAAGATGAAAAATCCCTTGCCAGGGCCGTTTCGGCGATCCTGGTCAAAAACAATTATTCCGTTGACGTCGTCCACGACGGGGAGAGCGCGCTGGATTATCTCGCAACGGGAAACTACGACGGCGTGATCCTGGATGTGATGATGCCGAAGCGGGACGGCTTTGAGGTGCTCCGGGAAATGCGCGCCCGCGGCGACAGCACGCCGGTGCTGCTGCTTACTGCCAGATCCGAGATTGACGACCGGGTGGAAGGCCTGGACAGCGGCGCAAACGACTATCTGACCAAGCCCTTTGATATGAAGGAGCTGCTGGCCAGAATCCGTGCGATGACCCGTGTGCTGTCCGTCCAGCAGGACAAGACGCTCACGACCGGCAGCGTCACGCTCGACTGCGCGACCTATGATCTCACCGGGCCGGGCGGCAGCTGCAAGCTTGCCGGAAAGGAATTCCAGATGATGGAGATGCTGATGCGCAATCCGCGAAAGCTGATCTCTACGGAAACTTTCATGGATCGCATCTGGGGCTTTGACAGCGAGGCAGAGCTGAACACCGTGTGGGTCTATGTTTCCATGCTGCGAAAAAAACTGAAGGAGATCAATGCAGATGTCGGGATCAAAGCCCAGCGCGGCGTCGGCTATTATCTGGAGATTCAGTCATGATCGGCAGACTTCGGAAAAAGTTTATCGTCGCGGCGATTCTGGCGGTTTTTTTGGTCCTTTTGCTGCTGATCGGCTCCATCAACCTTCTGAATTACCGCAGTATGGTTGCCGAAGCCGATGAAACGCTGCAGATCCTTTCCGCCAACAACGGGTTGTTCCCGAGGCAGATGTTCCGGGAAGAGGATTTCCCGAAAGACTGGTATTCCACGCCGAACCTTCAGTTCCCTCCGCCTGCGGAAGGCAGGAACAGGCCATTTGACGCCCGGCACGGCGAAAACAGGGAACTCGCCTATCAGAGCCGCTACTTTGCAGCCTGGTTTGACGCGGACGGAAGCTGTGTGCGCGTAAATACGGACAATCTTGCCTCCCTGACGGAGGAAGAGGCTGCGGCTTTTGCGGAAACCGTGTACAGTTCAGGGCGGGAAAAAGGGTTTTCCGGGGAATACCGCTTCTGCAGGACTGTTTGTGATGGAGAAATCATGCTGCTGTTCCTCAACTGCCAGCGGGAACTCGGCACCTTCCGAACCTTCCTGTATGCCAGCATCGGAATTTCCCTGGCAGGAATCCTCGCTGTTTTTCTTCTCCTGCTTCTGTTTTCCGCGCGGATTGTACGCCCAATCGCGGAAAGCTATGAGAAGCAGAAGCGCTTCATCACAGACGCCGGTCACGAACTGAAGACCCCGATCACCATTATTCAGGCTGATGCAGATGTCCTGGAATCAGAGCTGGAAGAAGAAAGCGAATGGATCACGGATATCCGCAAACAGACGCACCGGCTTGCCGAACTCACGTCGGACCTGATCTATCTTTCCAAAATGGAGGAAGAAAACAGCAGAATCCGGACGCAGGAGTTTTCCGTTTCGGAACTCGCGGAAGAGACGGCCCGCTCGTTCCAATCGCTCGCCCTCTCACAGGGGAAACAGTTTCACTGTTCTATTGAGTCCGGACTGAGTATCAACGGCGATGAAAAAGCCGTTGCCAAGCTGGTATCCGTCCTGCTGGACAACGCCATGAAGTATTCCCCGGAAGGCGGAACGGTGGAGATTTCGCTTGACAAATTCAGCAGAAATGCCAGGCTTACCGTCAAAAACAGTACGCTGCCCATGGAAAAGGGAAATGCAGATCGGTTGTTTGAACGATTTGCCCGGGCGGACAGTTCCCGCAATTCGGAATCCGGCGGCTTCGGCCTGGGGCTTGCGATTGCAAAAGCCGTTACGGAAGTGCACAAAGGAAAGATCCATGCGGAGTCGGAGGACGGCGCCTCCCTGACCGTCACTGCGGAGCTGCCCCTCGCGTGAGCATCCCATACAAGAAAAGAGGAACCCGGAAATCATTCCGGGTCCCTCTTCTGTTTTTCTGTATTCAGGTCTGCTGTGAGGTGTCTGCCTGGGGACTGAAAGCGCTCTGATCTCCGCGGTTCTCACCAAAACCGCCCTGGCCGCGAGGGCCGTGACCGAACACGCCTTCCCCATCGGGATTGCCGGTGAAACCGTCCTGTCCTTCCTGCCTGCCGGCGAAACCGTTCTGGCCTTCCATCCTGCCGGCAAAACTGCCCCGGCCGCCCATGCCGCCGCCCATCATCTGGCTGGGGAGCGTGGTGACCTGCTGGCCGTTTATATACACAGTGCCGCCGGTAAAGCTTGCGCTGCCGTCGTAATCGAACGCGGAAGCGGCGTTAACAGAGATGGTGCCGCCGGAGATGATGATGTTACCGTTGGAGTCAATTCCGTCGGTGTCGCCGGCGCCCATGGTAACGGTAAGGCTTCCTCCGGTGATTTCCACAGTCGGCGTAAAAGTGGAGGTGTCGGACTTGCGGGCGGCATTGATGCCGTCGTCCGTGGCGTTCACCGTGATATCTCCTCCGCTGATGAGGATATAAGTTGCCTCAACGCCTTCGGAAGCCGTGATTTCCACGCTGTCCCCGGAAATGGTGAGGACCTCGTCCGAGCGGATCCCGTTGCTCCCGGCCGTAATCGTGACAGAGGCCTCCGAGATTGCGACCGATTCTTTCCCGTTCAGGCCGGTGTTTACGGCACTCACGGTGAGGTTCTTTGCGGTAATGGTCAGATCGTCCTTGGATACGACAGCGTGCTTGTAATTACCGCTGATCGTGAGCTTGCCGGCACCGTTGATGGTGAGATCGTCCCTGCTGAACACAGCTGCGTCCGGGGTGGTTTCCTCATCGGTGAAGGAATAGGCTGAACCATCGGAGATCGTGTTCACCGTGCCCTCCGCCGCGGTGAGAAAGACCTTATCCGCACTGCGGACATAGATTGCCGGGCCGCTTGCATTGCTCAGCGAGGCGTCCTTCAGCACAAGCTGAACCTTGGCCTCTTCGCCGGCATCGACCACGATCATGTCCGTGTAAGTGCCGGAAAGGAGATAGACACCGGCTTCCGTGATGGTGAGATCCTCCTCCGGAGAGAGCGTCACCGCTTCCGAGGCCTCATAGTCGCCCGATGCGTCACGCTCGGACACCGTGGGGAGCTGCTCCGCAGGCAGTGATGTACTCGTTGCTGCTGACACGGAGCCTTCCGCCGAGCTGACGGCGGAGAAGCCGTAGCCGGCCAGGACAAAGAACGCCAGGGCTGTTGCCAGTGTCATTTTCAAAATGTTTTTCATAATTCGTCTCCTTCTGCACTGCCGGTCAGCAGTGCGATTTCAAGGTTCCCGTTCCGGCAGCGCAGGGCGTCTAGAAACTCCTGCATGGCGGAGGGGTTCTTCATTTCAATTTTGTAATCCAGCTTGTACAGGCTTCCCATGTTGGAAGTCTTTGCCCTGTTCAGGCTCCAGGTTTTTGTGTACTCCTCAAAGAGGTCATCAAAGGCATCTGCAAAGTGTAAGGATTCGGGAACCGTGATATGCAGCGCCATCGTACGGTCATGGCTCATGGGAACCCGGGAAAGGAACAGCATCACGCCGGAAGCGATGACGGTGAACAGCAGTGCGATGGCAAGGTATCCGGCCGCACAGGCAAGCCCCGCCGCCATGACCAGAAAGATGGCCGAGATGTCCCGTGCCTTGCCGGCTGCGCTGCGGAAGCGGACCAGAGAGAAAGACCCTGCAACGGCGATGCCGGTTCCGATATTGCCGTTTACCATGAGGATGACCGTGGTGACGATGATCGGCAGCACGACCAGCGAAATCAGAAAACTGCGGCTCACGCTGCTGTCGCGAGACAGGGACAGCGCTGCGATTGCCCCGCACAGCCCGGCAAAGAGCAGGCAGAGCAGATAAAGGCCGACGGAAAGGCTTCCGGTCAGGACAGAACTAAAGATTGACGACATGCTGGATTCCTCCTTCTGCTTCAAAAACAGTTTGTTTCTTTTCTTCCAGAGTGCGGGTGTAGGCGGTTCCGTACTTCGAAAAGCTGCCCGGAAGGATTCCTTCCGCATCCAGCGCATCCGCCAGCCACAGGGGCATAGCGCCGGCTGTTTTGATCTCAAGGAGTACGGTTTCCTTCGGCAGCAGGGCAATTCCCGCAGAACTCCGGCTGAGCTGCAGCCCGCTCTCGCGGTAGCGGATGTTCCGGTCAAAGGTCAGGCGCAGATCGGGATGCTCTTCGTCGAACCAGGCCTCGCGCTCACAGGCGATCATCATGGCAGGCTTCGGCCTTCCGTACAGCTTCATGGCCCAGTCGATCTCCCGCATGATCTGGCTGTCAAAGGGCCTGATCCCCAGCCGCAGGTACCGTTCCGCCTCTACAAGGGTCATGGCTGCGCGGCGTTTATACACCACGCCTCCGAACTTCTTTTTCAGTTCCAGAAACACCGTGGAGTCCGCTGCTGCAGTGCCGTAGCTGCGAAGCCGGAGCTTCTCTTTATAATCCACCGCTTCGATGGAATTGCGGATGATCCGGTGATCCGGAGTGTCCAGATAAAGGCTCATCACCGTGCTGCGGCCAAATTCATCGGGTTTCAGATGCCGGCCGATTCTTTGAAACAGCCTTTCATACTGGGCCTCGGACAAAAGGTATTTTTTCTCGATTCGCTTGAAGATGCAGGTTGTGTCCATTCGGGCACCTCCTCTTTTGTTTCTGTGCGCATCTTAGCCCGGAAAACTAAAACCAACTTTAAAGAGAAAATTATTTTAGCTTCCGGAACGCGAAACAGCCTCCTTTGTCTGCAATGACAAAGGAGGCTGTTTGATGGTTATTACCTTTACGTAATTAAGAAAGGAATCGTTATTCTGCCCTGCCCGGCTTGAACTCCTTCCGGATCCACTGATCGAGAAAGCGCATCTGTTCTTCCGTATGGAACCAGTGCTCGCCGTTTTCCATCACGGTCAATTCGGCGCAGTGCGCATTCGCAAAAGCTGCAATGGTTTCGTATGCGGTCATGCTGTCGCGGCTGCCGTACAGAATCCTGGTCGGGACGTTCCATTGAACAGGGTGCTCCCGGACATAGCTCAGGTACTCCCAGGAGAGATCTTCGCCGAACGGGGTGGAGATCACGCCCTTCTCTTCCAGTTGCGCTTCTGTTACATTGGCCCAGGTCATCATGTCCAGAATCAGGTGTTCCATATCGACGATGGGGGAGATAAAGTACGCCTTTTGGACCATGGCGCCGATGCCGGCGTGCATGCTGAAAAACGCGCCGATGCTGTTGGCAATCAGGGTGATGTTTCCTCGTTCGGCACCCAGTTTTTCGACTGCAGCATGGATTTCCTTTCCTGTTTCCCAGGGGGTAAAAGACTGATAATCCAGCCCTAAAACTTCGCAGCCCGGGAACAGCGGCTTATAGTGCCCGCTTTCCTCAGCGCTGCCGCCCTTCCCGTGGATATACAATACGGCGTTTTTCTTTCTCATATATCGTCAGTGGTTTGCTCTGGAGAACGGACAGCGTTTCCCGATGCACTGGTTATTCCGCGAAGAATAGCGGCAGATCACTTCGGGCTTTTCCATTTCAATGCCGAAGTGGTCTTTCACAAACTCAATGGCGGACAGAATAGCCAGGAACGAATCCCGCTTGCAGCAGCGGGGACCACCGATCTCGCCGATCACATCCAGTGATTTTGCCGTCATCTTGTGCGACAGAGCAAACGGCTCGTTTGTGAGCGGAGTGGACTTGGAAATGATGGAGATAAACATTCCGGAGCTGATCCCCGCACCGCAGGCACCCCAGAATCCGCAGGCGCCTCCGGGCACACTTTTCCCGCGGTTCAGCATTTCAACCAGCGCGCTGTGAAGGTCGATGTTCCCTCCTGCGTTTTTGTATGCCGTCAGCAGAGCGGCCCCGACCATGACGTGGTGTTCCGGCCCGTGCATGTGGCAAAACGGCATTGCCATCATTTTTTCGATGATTTCAATGGGGTTCTTCGAGGACTCCTCCAGGCATAATCCCACGATGGAATCAAGCCCCTGTGTATGGCAGTCATTGCACACATAGTGACCGTTCACGCAACGGGTTTTGCTGTTTTCTTTTTTGTGGCAGATCTCGCACTCCATCAGAGTGTCCGCTTCCAGATACTCCAGCGGAGCCTTGCAGATCAAGCATTCTTCTTTCAATGGATGTTTCCTCCCGTCTAAGCCCGGAATGTCAAAGCAGATTATAGCACAGAGCAAGCAGATTCTGAAGAAGTTTGTTTCCCGTTGGGATAATCCTTCAGCAGATAAGCTGCCAAGGCGGAATCTCTTTTCAAACGGGCATTCATCTGATATAATGAAAACCGCCCCGGGCAACCCGAGGCGGTTCTGGCAGCGGGAGATAGGGCGATTGTTTTCAGGTTTCCGAGGGTCTAGCCCACAGCTCTGACAAGGGTTTCCGCAATCAGCACCTTCTTGATCAAACCCAGATTGAACAGTTACCATTTTACGGCGCCGCCCGGCGAAACAGGTGTCGGCGAATCGTCGGCCATTCCTTATTCTTCAGGAGAGAAGGCCTCCAGCGAATTGTGCATCTCAACAGAGTCTGGAATATTATAAAACTTCCTGTAAGGAATAACATGCTCACTGCCATCCAGTGGCTCGTTGATTTCGATATACTCGCTGTGAGGAAGGTCTTTGAAGTACAGCCTGTTCGTCTCCCCATTCTGTGCAGCCCTGATTAAAGCTTCCCGTTCCTTTTTGCCCTGACCAATATCGTAATAGATGGAAAAACGATGAATGCCTACAAGCAGATAGGCAGCAAGAATGAAACACTCTGCGACTCTGCGCCCATTTCCCCAATTATTGTATCCTTCCGCAAGCAGAAACATGCAGAATTCAACCAAAAATAAGGTTGAGAAGAGGAAATACCTTGCCCCGACAATTTTAACAGCAATCAGCGGCAAAACAACTCCCGGAACAGACAGCCAGATAAATATCAGAATTCTCCTCATCCATTTGCCAGTCCAGGGGAGAAGCAGGATCGACAGAAAAACCCCCCAGAAGAACAGAAGATTCAGCCACTGTGAGCGCACCTCATTCCAGCAAGAAAGATAATCTTCTAACGGTCCACGGAAATGGACAAATAAAAAGTACAGAAAAAAGAATATAGTAAAAAAGCGGATGCCAAATCGCATCAGGCTTTTTCCTCTGCCGCTGAGAAGAAAAAGTAGGACGGAAATCAAACTGCAGATTACCCAGTTGTTCCCAAAAATTCTGTTCGGGTAGAAGTATACAAAGCGTTGATTGAGCTGAAGGAAAATATGATAAAAGCTGTCGTTCGTGTCAAAGCTCAGTGTCCGGTAACCGTTGACTGCAACTCCGGAATGAAAAAGAGATTGATAAATGCCGCTGGAAAACATGATGACAAGACCAATGGCATTCCCGGCAAGCATCAAAAGCATCAATCGTTTTGACGCTTTGCCCTTCTTCTCAATCATCATAATGACCAGAAGAAGAGCATCAACAAGGAAAACATAGATTGTCATGTTTTCCAGCACAAGCTGAATGCATAAGCCGAAGATGAAATACCCGATTCCGGCAGCCACAGACAGATTGGGTGCATCATGCAGGAAAAGCCGGGAAATCAGCAGCTGAAAAGCTGCAAGGAAGAATACGGCAAAACCATAGTTTGAAAAGCCCGCGATCCACCCGTATGTATCCTTCCAGACATCTATCGGTAAAGTCAGAAACAGAATATTCGAAAGCAGCAGGACCGCCTCCGGCAATCGGTCAGCTTTTCCGTTCAGAACCGGGCCGACCTGAGTGTTGGACCGGACCAGGACAACAACAAAAAAGGGAATGAAAGCTGCGATCAGCCCATGAAGAACTGCCTTTAAAAACTCGGACCTTGTAACGATAACCTCCAGCAGATTCCCGAGATATCTGCTGTTGATGCTTCCCGTAAGGAGCGCATGCATTCCGGAGTCAACGCCCCACCACCAGTCGTCCTGTCCATAGGGCGTATTGGAAAAAATCCAGATATACAGCAAGAAGGAAGAGAAAAGCAAAAAATAGAATAACGGAGAGAAAACTCTTCCTGCTTTCTGTTCTTTCATAGCAAACTCCTTTGATGAGGCGGGTATCAGCCGGCAGCACTGATGAAGGATCATCTTGCAAAGTGTTCTGGACGGCTGGCTTAATATAGCATATTCTGATATCATATTCAAGAAAAAGCAAGATTGCTCTTTCGCCGCAGCAACATGATTGTGAAAAAGATGTGGAAATCTGTTGTCGACGCATATGCGGCATGCTATAATAGTTTCCGTAACTATTTAAACAGAATGGGGTTCCGTATAAAACATGAGAGTTGTAAAGAAAATGCTCTCGCTGCTCCTGGCGCTGACGATACTGACTCCGGCCGGAGCGCCCGCGGCGTACGCCGAGACGGGAACGGAAGGTGCTTCTGCCCAGGCAGGTTCGGAGGCGATCGCTGCCGCTGAAACTGCGGAAGGTATCGAACCCGGAGGAACCGCAGAAGATGCATCGTCCGCCGCAGAAGGAGCAGAAGCCGGCACCGCGGATGAAGCCGGGGAGGACGCTTCTTCCGAGAAGAAAGAGCAGCCAGAGATGACGGAGGACGGGCACATTAACGGCGAGAAGCTGAAGCTGTGGCTGGAGAATTATCTGGCAGCAGACCACTGGGATGAGCCCCAGTGCTCCATCTCCATTGCCTTCTGGTATTCCGGTTCAGAAGAAACCTGGCTGTATAATCCCGATGAATGGATGTACGGCGTGAACTGGTCCAAACTGCCGGTCAGCATGTCCTTTGCCGAGAAGCTGGCGAACGGAGAACTGAGCAACGATACCAGTATCAACGGCATCACACTGGAATATGCCCTGCAGACCGTTCTGGAGAACTCCAGCGGGCCAAGCTACTCTTCGATGCTCGTCTACCTGGGGGGCAACACCGTGTCGAACTGCGCTGAACTGGTACCGCAGTACGCCGGGCTGCCGGAGGACTATTACACTGACGACTTCTATCAGAGAAGTTATTACACGGCGCGCATCATGCACGAAGTAACCAAAACACTCTACCAGAGCGAGGAAGGGCGTTTCCCGAAGGTGTTGGAATATATGAAGCAGTCCCAGCCCTGGGACATGTTCAACCGTGATCAGTGGATCCGCGAAGAACTGCATACATCGCAGGCCCATGTTGCCTACTGGGGAAACGGTTCGGGGGATTACATCCACTGTACCGGCGTGGTTTATACGAACAGCCCCATTGTTCTGACCATCATGATGAAGAACATTTCGGACATCGACATTATGGGCGGCATCGCCCACCACTTCTGCTATCTGGCGCAGAACATGTACTGGCGCCAGTACGAGATCGAAAAGGCGAAGGAAGCCGCTGAGGCAGAAGCGCTCGCAGTGCAGGAGGCTGTTGCGGACCAGGCCGCGGCGGAGGCGGAAATCACCGGTGTGCCGGACACTGCTTCGGAACGACCCACCGGCTCCGCCGATGCTGCGGCAGAGTCTCTGGAATCCGCGGAAACCGAATCCCCCGCTTCGGAACCTGTGACGGATGACACCTATTCTTCGACCCCAAGGATCCTGCTGCTGGCCGCTTCGGCGCTGATCCTCCTACTGCTGATTGTGGTTGCCGCTTTCCGACGGAATAGAATGAAGTCTGCACCACCACGTAAAGCGACACGTTCCGGACGAGAAAAATAAATCGCAGATGAGAATGTTTTACCCGGACCACTGTCAGCATCGCCGGGCAAAATTCATACGATACCCGTGGACGGTCCGATCGGACCGTCCAAGTTTTTTCGGATACGTTGTCGACCAGTTACTTCACTACCTTAATTAACCACTGCGTGGCCAAGCAACTTCTCACCCTCTCCGCTTTTTTGTGCGATGGTACAGTTCTCCTACGTAGAGGCCTTGTCTGCAAAACCCGAGATTCAGGTATCTTGAAGACACCGGAACCTCGGGTAACCTATTCTGGCTGATTGTCAGCCTCAGTTTTCCGTCAGATGCTATTCGTCCACGGGAGGAGAAACGCCCACTGCGGTAAATGCAAGAGTTCATAATCCTCAAGCTGGATCAGCTCCAACTTCTGGGCAAGTACAACATCCAGTCGATTCCGGAAGGTCGGATTCTGAACGAAGATACTGTCAGCCAACTTACTGCCCTTCAGGCGGACTGTGACGGTAGCGCTTTGCCCTTTTCTGCAGGAAATGCGGAGGGCACCATTACGGATCTCCGCAATGCAGCCGGACGCATTGTCGCACGAAATCTCGTAATGATCAACGCTTAACTCCGGGATGTTGCCATCGGAATACAGCCGGAACGCCTGTGTTCCGCCAAAGCCCAGGATGTAATCGTAGGCGAAGTTCCCGTCCGGATCCATAAGCTTCAGAAAGGTGGCTTTCGGAACCTGCCATTCGGGGAAAGCCTCGATTTCCGTCAGGCCAGGTCGGTCCCCTTCTGTGGAGAGCAGTCGGATGCGGAAGGAGGAGACCGCCCCGCCGCTATCCACTTCGAACCGGGTAGGTGCGCCGTGCACATCCAACGGGCCGGTTTCGATGACGGCGCCGTTATCAAACCGGATCTCTGCGTTCAGGATGTTGCTGTCTCCGTCCGGATTGTCGAAAAGAACAATCTCACTGATGGCAGACGGCACCTCCAGCGTGGCGGTAACAGTCTTCTCCTCATCCCCCTCTTCGGGAGACCAGACACCGTCAAAGGGGTCGTAGTTCAGGTCCAAGACCTTTCTAGTATCCAGAAGCATAAAGTTGTTCAGAAGCCACGGATCTTGGCTGCTGGCGTTAAGGGAAGCAGCCCTCAGGAGAGAATCCGTGGAACGCTTCCAGAACACCTTGTCCCCATTGGTGACAGACGGTGCATGCTTCTCTTGTTCCTGGGAGTGGTAGAAGAGGTTTTCGCGGTACTGCTCGGAAGCCTGAAGGGATCTGGACAGCGTACCCGCACTCACGGGGAAGCGGATTCTGTCCTCCCAGCGGTAAAGCGGGGGCGACTGAATAGCCATGCTGTTATGATAAATATCCTTGGTGGCCGTGATGTTCAGGGAAAAAAAATCATGCTCCGCGGCCCAGGCAGTGCTGTAGGCGAAGCCTTTGTAAACAGCGGGGGTATAGTCCAGTTCCGTACGGAGTATTTCGCCCATGGCCTGCTCAAACAGCATGGAACAGGCCCTGTGATCCTCATGCGTGTCAAAGTCCACACAGAAGATGACATCCGGCCGAACAGAAAGAATCAGATCACGGATATCCGTGTACAGGTTCTCCCGCGTATAGGCGCGGCCACTGCGGAAAGGCGGATGGCTGTCGATGCCGTACGTTTCCGTTTTCCCCACCTGGGAGGGAATCACCTCGTCCGCCGGCGCGTTGTAGATGTGATACTCTTCCGTATGTAGGGTGTCGCCATAGCCGAGAAAGACAACATGGTCTTCCGGAACGCCCAGATACTCATAAAGATCCAGCGCTTCCCGAATCCGGACTTCTCCCAGCCCAAAGCGATCCCCGTTGGTCATGAAGGCAACCGTCAGCTCGCTGCCGTAGCGGAGATATTCATCGAGCGTCCCGCAGAGGACGTTCAGGTCATCATCCTGGTGCGGAACCAGGAGAAGCACATTCTTCCCGGCGAAGAGCGCCTCCTTGCCGGAATCTACCTCGCGATATGCGAGTTTCTCTGGGAAATCCCCGCTCTGAGATCTGTGGTAGAACCACTGCAGGAAGACGCAGGATGAACCGATCAGAACCGTCAGCACAATCAGCAGCCATTTTACAGCTCTGCGGCTCCACAGAACCAACAGGCCGGCTGCCAGCAGCATCACGGCGCAGACCAGATAAAATTTCCGCATCGATAAATACACCGCAGAGAACATCAGAATATAATCCGCGAGCAGGCACAGTTCCGCTGCAAGGGCAAGGAAGACCAGTATAGAAAAAACAACCGTTTTGACGTTTCCGGATTCATCAGTACGCTGCATATGAAACTCCCCCATTTTCAAGTTTCCAGGTCCATTCCATCAAAGGGGAGATTGCTCATCTCCACCCCTGCGGGAATCCCGTAATACTGCCGGAAGAACTTGACCTGCTCGCTGCCGTCCGGCGGCTCATTGGTCCAGAGATATTCTGAATGCGGAAGCTCCGGAAAATACAGCCGGGTGATTTCGCCGTCTCTCGCCTGCTGAATCAGAAGATCCCGCTCCCTCTTCCCTTCACCGATCTGCGCGTAGATCACAAAGCGCTGGACACAGACCGCCACCAGCGCCACACCCAAGATGACCGTCAGTGCCCGGGAGAGGCGCGCCCGTAGCGAGGCAGCTTCATAAGCCAGCAGCGCCAGGGCAAACTCAATCAGAAACAAGTCAGAACAGAAGAAGTAGCGATAGGTCACCATCTTCACTGCAATGAGCGGTAGAATGACCCCAGGCACCGAAATCCAGAGAAAGATCAGCGTTTTCCGGGCTTCTCCGTCCTTCCAACGGAAGAGGAAGAGCATCAGCAGAACGCCGCAAAAGAAGAGCAGATGCAGACGCTGTGTCAGCACCTCGTTCCAGCGGGAAAGATACGTTTCAATGGGGCCGAAGAAGCGGGCAAAGACGAAATACGCTGCAAAGCATAGACAGAACATGCAGGACAGCACCCGGAGAAAAGGCTTCTGACGGGAAGCGGAAACCAGCAGCAGAAGGCAGATTGTGCAGCAGACCACCCAGTTGTTGCCCCAGATATTGCCGGGATAGAAATAAACGAAGCGCTGATAAAAGGTCTTTAGAATCTGAACAATGCTGTCATCCCACGAAAAACTGAGCGACCGGAACTGCCCGACCGCATAGCCGGTGTTCCGGAGGCTGGTGTAGATGTTGCTGGAGAACATCAGCGCCGTACCAACTGCACAGCCGATAAACAGGGTCAGCAGACGAGTTGGGCACTTCTTTTGCCGGATCCACTCGGTCAGCAGCACAAGAAAGGTTGCCGCCAGCGCATAGATCGTAACGTTTTCGAGCACCAGTTGAAGGCAGACTCCGAACAAACCAAACAGCAGAAGCTGCCCGGCTCCAGCCTTCAGCTCTTTATTCCGGACTGTGCTGAACATGAGGTACTGCCAGCAGACCAACAGGAAAGACGCAAGGCCGTAATTGGAAAAACCGCCGACCCAGCCACAGGTTTCCCGCCATACGACAACTGGAATGGAGCCAAACAGAAATGCCGCCAGAGACAGGAGTTTCAGACGCAGACTGTAGCTGCTGTTTTCTTCCGTTCCGGCTGCAATCCGTTCGATCACGCGGGCAGACGCCACCGGAAGCAGCATGCCCAGAGTGCCGTGGAGAACGACCTTCAGAAAAAATGACCGTGTCACGATAATTTCCAGCAAATTGCCGACATAGCGGCTGTTCAGGCCGCCAGTGAGAAACATTCTCCACCCATACGGGAGGCCCCACGCCCAGTCGTCCAAGCCGTAGGGCGTGGAATATGCGATCCAGAGGCAGAGGCACTCGATCAGCAGGCAGACAAGAAGATAGGCTGTTCTTTCAGTTTTCCTGTTCTGACTCAACATAAAAATTATTCCTTAGGAGAGAAATCCTCAGGTAAATTATGAAACTCAACAGAATCGGGAATTTTATAGAATTCCTTGAAAGCCGCAACGGACCCCTCATCGATATCCAACGGCTCGCTGATCATATAATACTCACCGTGAGGAAGATCTTCGAAGTACAGTCTGTCCGTCTCTCCGTTCTGTGCAGCCCGGATTAAAGCTTTCCGTTCTTTTAACCCCTGACCGATATCATAATAAATCGAAAACCGAAAGGCGACGACAAGCAGCCAGGCAAAAAGAATGAAACACTCTGCGATTCTGCGCCCTTTTCCCCAGTCTTTGTAGCTTTCTGCAAACAGAAACATACAAAACTCAACCAGGAAGTAGGATGAGAGAAGAAAATATCTGGATTCGACATTTTTAACGGCAACCAGCGGTGCTATAATTCCCAGAACAGAAAGCCAGACGAAGACCAGAATTTCCCGCATCTGTGTATCCGTCCAGGGAAGAAGCAGAATCGACAGAAAAACTCCCCAGAAGAACAGAAGGCTCAGCCACTGTGTGTATATTTCATTCCAGTGGGGGAACATGAGTTCTTCCCGCAACCCGAGAAAGTGGATGAACATAAAAAACATCATAAAGAATGACGCAAAAATGCGAATCCCGATCCTGATCAGTTTTTTTCCTCTGCCGGAAAGAAGAAACAGCAGAATGGAAATCAGACTGCAGATCAGCCAGTTGCTTCCGAGAGCTCTGTGGGGATAGTAGTATACAAAGCGCTTGCTGAGTAAAATGAAACTGTTGAAAAGACTGTCGTGCAGGTCAAAGACCAACGTTCGGTAACCGTTGACTGCAGTTCCGGAATGGAAAAGAGAGTGATAACTGCTGCTGGAAAACATGATGAAAAAGCCAATGGCATTCCCGGCAAGCATCAAAAGCATCAGACGTTTTGCCGCTTTGCTCTGCTTCTCCGCTATCACGATGATCAGAAGGAGAAAATCGACAAGGAAGACATAGATCGTCATGTTTTCCAGCACAAGCTGAACGCAAACGCCAAAGAGGAAGTATCCGAGCCCGACAAGCCAGGAAAAACCGGGGACTTCATCCAGTACAATCCGGGAAACCAGCAACTGAAAAGCCCCAAGGAAGCATACGGCAAAACCAAAGTTTGAGAACGCTGAAATCCATCCGAATGTATCCTTCCAGACATCCATCGGGATCGTGAGAAGCAGAATATTGGAAAGCAGAAGGACTGCCTCCGGCAATCTGTCAGCTTTCCCGTTCAGATCCGGACCTGACAGGGTTCTGGTGCTGACCAGGACAGCAACAAAAAAGGGAGCGGCAGTCGCAATCAGCCCGTGAAGAACTGCCTTTAACAGCACGGACCTTGTAACGATAATTTCCAGAAGATTTGAGACGTATCTGCTGTTGACCGACCCCGTAAGGAATTCTCTCATTCCATGGTCGAGACCCCACCACCAGTCATCTGATGCTGCATAGGGCGTATTTGAGAAAATCCAAATATACAGGATCGCCGAAGAGAGTAGCAAAAGATAGAATAAAGGAAAAAACCCTTTCCCTGTTTTTTGTTTTTCTTCCATAGCGAACTCCTTTGAAGCGGCGGTGATCACCCGGCCGCATTATTAGCTGTATCAACCGTTTCTTCCTCAGGAGAGATGCCATCGGGCGTATTGCTGAACTCTACAGAATCAGGAATATTATAGAATTCATAGAAATTCGCAATGCCCGCCGGATCGTCATCCCGCACTTCGTTGACAAACAAATATTCACTGTGAGGGAGTTCTTCAAAGCATAGTCTGTCGATTTCCCCGTTCCGTGCAGCCCTGATTAAAGCGTCCCGTTCCCTTTTGCCCTGACCGATATCATAATATATAGAAAACCAATAGCCGGAGACAAGCAGATACGCTGCAAGGATGAGACATTCCGCGGCTCTGCGCCCTTTTCTCCAGTCTCTGTAGCCTTCCGCAAACAGAAACATACCAAACTCAATCAGGAATAAAGATGAGAGATAAAAATATCTGGAACCGACAAGTTTAACAGCAATCAGCGGCAGAACAATTCCCGGAACCGAAAGCCAGACAAAGATCAGAATTCTTCGCATCTGTATACCCTTCCAGGGGAGAAGCAGGACCGACAGGAAAACCCCCCAGAAGAACAGAAGATTCAGCCACTGTGAGCGCACCTCATTCCATTGAGAAAGATATTTCTCCAGCGGCCCACAAAAACGGACAAACACAAAATACAACAAAAAGAATACCGTAAAAATCCGAATCCCAAACCGGATCAATTTTTTCCCTCTGCCGCTCAGAAAAAACAGGAAGACGGAAATCAGACTGCACATCAGCCAGTTATTCCCGAACATACGGTTCGGATAGAAGTAGACAAAGCGTTGGCTGAGCAGAAGGAAAATGTGAAAAGGATTGTCGTGCAGGTCAAAACTCAGTTCCCGGTAACCGCCGACTGCAGTTCCGGAATGCAAAAGAGACTGGTAAATGCTGCTGGAAAACATGATGGAAAGACCAATGGCGTTCCCGGCAAGCATAAAAAGCATCAGGTGCTTTGCTGCTTTGCTCCGCTTCTCAATCATCATGATGATCAGGAGAAAAATATCAACAAGAAAAACATAGATCGTCACGTTTTCCAACACAAGCTGAATGCAGACACCGAAGAGGAAATATCCAAGCCCGGTAACCCAGGAAAAACAGGGCACTTCATCCAGTACAATCCGGGAAACCAGCAGCTGAAAAGCTCCGAGGAAGAATACGGCAAAACCAAAGTTTGAAAATCCCGCAATCCGACCGTATATATCCTGCCAGACATCCACCGGGACCGTGAGAAACAGAATATTGGAAAGCAGCAGGACTGCCTCTGGCAATCTGTCAGCTTTTTCACTCAGAACCGGGCCGGGCCTGGCCCTGGTGCTGACTAAGACAGCAACAAAAAAAGGAGTGGCGATTGCAATCAGCCCGTGCAGTACAGCCTTTAGAAATTCGGACCTTGTAACAATAATCTCCAGAAGGTTGCCGACGTATCTGCTGTTTTCCGACCCCGAAAGGAATGCTTTCATTCCAATATCGCGGCCCCACCAGATGTCATCGATTATTGAATAGGGCGTATTTGAAAAAATCCAGATATACAGGATCGCTGAAGAGAGAAGCAAAAGATACAATAAAGGAGAAAACCTTCTCCCTGTTCTCTGTTCTTTCATAGCAGACTCCTTTGATGTTGCGGTTAGCATTTTGCCTTATCATAAGCGGTATAAGCAGTTTCAATCCCAGTGAAACAGATCCAGAGCGCTGTCTTTTCCATTAGAGCAGGGAATCACAACGGAAAGTGTAAACTCATCCAGTTTCATATGGTTCCTTGATAAGCACATTCAGAAAACGTGACTATTGTGCCATATCACTACTCAAAAATCAAGGATTGCTTTTTTACATTTTCTTCCGATTGCTGTGCTGGTAAGGCAGGAAACATATTAACTAGGGAATCAACATTAAGTCCGGATGGCAAAGCGAACATGGATAAGGGAACATCCGATAGGTAAAATGATTATTCAGCTAGGAATAGCCGTAAAACGGCCTGAGCATAACCATTTATACCACAATTCTGACAGAAGTACTGCAGAAATCGGACCACAGGGCTTAGTATTATTCTTCCCTGAAATCCTTCACTCCCTGAAACTTTTCGTAATTTACGCATATAACAAAACATAATAAAGAGACGCTGCTTATGCATATAACATGGCAGCGTCTCTACTAATGAAAACTCTTTTAAATTGGGAAAAAACCTGATATAATGACTTTGCTCAACAACTCTTTAGTGAAAAAATAGTGAAACCATTTTTTGCAATTGTGAACATAGAACATTTTAGTGCAAAAAACATCGCTTAAAACAGAAAGCACTTGAAACCATAACGATTTCAAGTGCTTCATCTGGCAGCGGGAGAAGGATTCGAACCCTCACATACGGAGTCAGAGTCCGCTGTGCTACCTTTACACAATCCCGCTAAGCGCAAAGTGTATTATACAGATATTTTTTCGTTTGTCAAGGGCGCGGAACACTTTTTTGCGCCGGTAAGGAGAGATTATGACCAACGTGGAAGAGTTCTTTCAGCGGTATGATGCGGAGCCCTCTCTGCAGCAGAAGGTGGCCGATGCGCTGGCCTGGTACCCCGGCAGCTTGGAGCTGCGCGAGCAGGTCGTGGAGCATGTGCTGCTCCCCATTGCCGAAGAGGAAGGCCTGCCCTTTACCCTGCAGGAGCTGCGCGCCTATGAAACCCGGAAGAAGCTGCAGAATATGAAGCCGGACGTCGCCATTGAAGAGGGAGAACCGGTCGAGGAGCCCATCACCTATTGGCTGCTGGACAGCGGCTGGGAATGGGACGTTACCGAGGTCCGAAAGAGAGAAAACCTGCTGCGGGACATTGCCGGCTGGCAGAACGACTGAGAAAGGAGAACACATGGCGGATTTATCCCGTTTTCTGAAGGCCCAGGAATACGACTATGATCAGGCGCTGAGAGAGATCCGCGCCGGGCGAAAGCGCAGTCACTGGATGTGGTACATTTTTCCGCAAATTCAGGGTCTGGGCGTTACCAGAACATCGGAGTTTTATGCAATCCGTGATCTGGACGAGGCAAAGGCGTATTTGGCCGACCCGGTGCTGGGCGCGAGGCTGAAGGAGATTTCCTCCGCGCTGCTGGATCTGGACGGACTGAGCGCCTCCGAGATCTTCGGCTATCCGGATGACCTGAAACTGCGCAGCTGCATGACTCTGTTCTGTCTGGCTGATCTGAACTGCGACATCTTTGAAAAAGTGCTGAACAAGTACTATGACGGCAAAGCGGACGACAGGACAATCCGTATCCTGAAGAGTCTGGAATAAAAGCAGCATCGGGAGAGACCGGTTCCGGTCTCTCCCGATGCGTTTATACGGACGATGTTCAGTATCCCAACAGGGGAACGGAGCCGTCGTCTTCTGCTTTCCTGATGGAACGGATTTCCGCTTCATAGCTGTAATGCTCATCCACCTGGACAGTAAAGCGGTCGCCGACCTTTTTGCCCAGGATCTGCCTGCCGAAGGGTGACTCGCGGCTGATAAGACCCTTGCGCGGGTCACAGCGCACTGTGCTGACCACGCGGATGGTTTCGGTCTCGTCGTCTTCCGGCAGATAGATTTCCACCTCGTCGAACAGCCCGACGCTGTCGTCATCGGAGCGGCCGTCGATGATGACGGCGGTCTTGATCATCCCTTCCAGATAGCGGATACGGCTGCGGTTCTTGTTCTGGGCCTGCTTGGCGGCTTTATACTCAAAGTTCTCGCTCAGATCACCGAATGCGCGGGTGCGCTTGACCTCTTCGATGAGGCCGGGCATCAGCTCCAGTCGGCGGTAGTCGAGTTCTTCCTGCATTTTGCGGATGTCTTCTTTTGTCAGTTCGTTGTGCATTTCGTTTCCTCTCAGCGGTTTCTTTTGCCCGGGTTCCAGGCACTGCCGCGAAGGGCATTATACCCCTCCGAACAGAAAAAATCCACTCAAAAATGCGCTTGTAATATGCGGCGCTTTCCATTATAATAGCGCAATGCCAATCTGAAATGCGGAGAACAGCATGGACAACAGACCGATCGGAATCTTTGACTCCGGGCTGGGCGGCCTGACGGGGCTGAAAGCCCTGCGGCGCTTCCTGCCGGAGGAAAATATCGTCTACTTTGCCGACAGCGGGCGCGTTCCCTACGGGGAGAAGACCCGGGTGCAGCTGCGCGGAATGGCAAGGCAGAATCTGTCGTTCCTTTCGGGCTTCGGCGTCAAGGCGATCCTGATTGCCTGCGGTACGCTGTCCTCCAACGCCGGAGACATTCTGGCCGAATGGCCGGTGCCGGCTGTAGGCGTACTCAGTTCCTCGGCTGACTGGATGAGCCGCCTGGAAGGGGACAGCCCTGTGGCGGTTATCGCAACCGCGGCCAGTATTTCGAGCGGAGCCTACCAGCGTGCACTGGAAGCAGCCTGCCCCGGGCGCAGGGTTCTCGGTATTCCCTGCCCGGATTTCGTCCCGCTGATCGAGAGCGGACACACGGATGCATCCGACCCTCTGGTGCAGGACGCCGTACGGCGCTATCTGCAGCCTGCGCGCGAAGCGGACGCCGGGGTGCTGCTGCTCGGCTGCACGCATTACGGGATTATTGAAGAAGCGATTACGGATTTCCTCGGATCGGAGGTCACTCTGGTCAGCGCCGCCGAAAGCGGCGCCGCCGCACTCTGTTCGCAGCTGTTAAAGCGGAAAATGACGGGCGGCAGCGGAAACATCCGTTATTACACCAGCGGCGATCCGGCGGTTTTTGCTGAGGCGGCGTCTCTGTTCCTGGGCTGCCGGGAAGAGGAGATCCATGCCGAGGCGGTTCCCCCGCAGCCCATTCCGGAAGGGTGATACAGCAATGATGAAAGATGTATGGATTTCCATTTCCAACCTGCAGAATGAAGGCCGGGAAAAGGACGGCAGCACCATGGTATTCGACACCGCGGGTTACTATTTCTTTGACGACGGCGTCGGCGTTCTGAGTTATCAGGAATCGGAACTGACCGGTCTGGAAGGGACGCGTACCAGCGTGATGGTCATGCCGAACCAGGTGGTGGTCGACCGCGACGGTATGCTGACCGGACGGATGGTCTTCCGCGAGGGGCAGCGGGATTCGTACCCCTATTCCACCCCCTACGGGCAGATGCTGCTGGGTATCGACACCCGCAGGATCCGCCACAATTTCAACGAAAACGGCGGAGAAATGGAAATCGACTACGTGACCGATCTCGGGCATGCGTTTGTCATGAAGAACAAGTTCCGGATTTCAGTGAAAGAGATGGAGAAGAAGACGAATGGCTAATCTGATTGAACTGGCGAAGGAAAACGCAGCCGAACTGCTGCGCGAAGCCTATGCCGTCTGCGCGGAAGAGGGCGTTCTGCCCGAAGGCGCCGAACTCAGCGGCACGGTGGAGATCCCGAAAGATGTTCAGAACGGCGACTTTGCCGCCAACCACGCCATGACCGGTGCGCGAGCCCTGCGGATGCCGCCCCGGAAGATCGCAGAGGCGCTTGCCGCGCACTGCGCGCTGGACGGCAGTTTCTTTTCATCGATCGAAGTGGCGGGACCGGGCTTTATCAACTTCCGCCTGTCCGAGCGCTGGTACTGTGCCGTGCTGGACGCGATCCGGGATGAAGGCGCGGAGTACGGGCATATCGCAGACGGTGCCGGCAAAAAGGTCATGGTGGAGTTTGTTTCCGCCAATCCGACGGGGCCCATGCACCTCGGCAACGCCCGCGGCGGCGTGCTGGGCGACGCGCTTGCCTCGGTGCTGAGTTTTGCGGGCTGGGATGTCAGCCGGGAGTTCTATGTGAACGATGCAGGCAACCAGATCGAGAAGTTCGCTTCCTCCATTGACGCGCGGTATCAGGAACTGCTGCTGGGCGACAAAGCCCCGGCCTTCCCGGAAGACGGCTACCACGGCGACGACATCATCGCCCTGGCGAAGGACTTCCTCTCGGAACAGGGAGACGGCTGGCTTTCCAGACCAGAGAGCGAGCGTCACGCCGCCATGGCGACATTCGGCCTGCAGAGGAACATCCCCAGGATGAAGGCCGACCTGCGCCGCTACGGCATTGAATACGACCGCTGGTTCCTGGAATCCGAGCTGCACGAGAGCGGCTTTGTGAAGGACACGGTCGACCGGCTGACAGAACTGGGGTATACCTATGAGAAGGACGGCGCCCTGTGGCTGAAAACGGCCGAGATCATCGGAAGCCGCCTGAAGGCTGAAGGGAAGAGCGACGAGGCCATCGCGAAGCTTGACCTCAAGGACGATGTGCTGCGCCGAAGCAACGGATTTTACACCTACTTTGCCGCCGACATCGCCTACCACCGCAACAAGCTGGAAACCCGCGGATTTGACCTGGCTATCAACATCTGGGGCGCTGATCACCACGGGCATGTCGCCCGGCTGAAGGGCGCCATGGACGCGCTTGGCCTGGACGGCGAGCACCGGCTGGACGTGGTACTCATGCAGTTGGTGAAGCTCGTGCGCGACGGCGTGCCGGTCAGGATGTCCAAGCGGACAGGAAAGGCGATTTCCCTCGACGACCTGCTGGACGAGGTTCCGGTGGACGCGGCGCGGTACTTCTTCAACTCCCGCCCCGAGTCACCGGTGGAGTTTGACCTGGATCTTGCCGTGCGGCAGGACAGCGAGAACCCGGTCTACTATGTGCAGTATGCCCATGCGCGCATCTGCACCCTGATCGCCGCGCTCGCCGAACTGGGTCACGGAATGGAAGAGGCTGCGGACGCTGACCCGGCGCTGCTCTCGACCCCGGAAGAGAGGGAAGTCATCAAGCAGCTTGCGGCCCTGCCGGAAGAAATCCGCCAGGCAGCCAAAGACTATGACCCCAGCCGAGTGAACAAATATGTAACCGAGCTTGCCACGCGCTTCCACAAATTTTATACGGTCTGCCGCATCAAGGATGCGGAACCGGGCGTGCTGGGAGCGAGGCTGCGGCTGTGCGCCGCGGTGCGCCAGGTGATCGAGATCGCCCTTGGTATTATCGGTGTTTCGGCACCCGAAAGAATGTAAGAATAATCTGCGAAAACGCCGCGCGAAAACGCGCGGCGTTTTCGTTTAGACAAATTGGTGAAAAGTGTAAAAAAGCGAACAAAACCGGGCCGTTTTCTACATGAAATTTGGTTATTTTATATAATTTGATAATTGACAAGGCTTTGACACGCGGCTATAATATTTTGCGTGAAAGTGGGGGGATTCTGCGCCTTTTTGCAGCCCCGAACGGTAGACGGGCGGAAGCCGTAACCAGCGGCAGAAGTCCGAAATCAAACATTTGGAGGGTTATCTGTGAGAGATCTCAAGCATCTGATCTACTTTGAGAATCTGCTTCAGGAAGCCAACAACGAGCTCGTCCAGAAGGCCAAGGCCGACGGCAAGCGCGCAATCGGCTATACCTGCTATTTCATGCCTGAAGTACTTCTCGACCTGCCCGGCTGCTTCTCGGTCCGTCTGAGAGCGCCGCGCTGCACTTCCCCGGATATCGCGACCTATTACCTGTCCGGCCGCGTCTGCCACTATGCACGTTCCCTGCTGGAGCGCGCACTGGAGGGCGGCTACAATTTCCTGGATGCACAGATGGGCACCGAGACCTGCACTGCCACCTGCCGTTTCCAGGAGCACCTCCAGCAGAAGCACCTTGATTCCGTTGATGATATGCGCATCATCGACAACGACGACTTCTTCTGCGAGTTTACCGACATCCCCTTCAAAAACACCGAGAACAGTTATCAGCACTACGAGACCCAGCTCCGTGCCCACGTGCTGGAGCCTCTGCACGAGCACTTCGGCATCGACATCTCGGACAAAGCCATTCTCAAGGCTGTCAAGCAGCACAATGAAGTCTGCAAGCTCATCAATGAGATCGGCGACTACCGCAAACTGGACAATCCGACCATCACCGGCTACGAGTTTCATGTGATCCAGCTTGTTTCCCTCGCATGCCCGAAGGAACTGATTCTCCCGTACCTGCGTGAGACTGCGAAGGAAATGAAAACCCGCAAGCCCGACGACAAGAAGAACTTCCGCTGCAAGGTGGTCCTGGCCGGCTCCGAGAACGACGACCCCGACTTCACCAAGCTGATTGAAAGCTGCGGCGCTCTGGTCGTCTGCGACCGCTTCTGCTACGGCGCGGTTGAGTCCCGTGTTCCGATCACGCTGGAAGAGGGCAAGAGTCCGCTGCGCTGCATCGCAGAGCATTATCTGAAGACCTCGAACTGCCCGCGCTTCATGCCGCAGGACGAGATGCGCGCCCGCAAGCAGAGGCTGGCAAACCTCGCCAAGGAGTATCATGCCGACGGCGTCATCATCGCTTCCAACAAGTTCTGCGAGTACTGGAGCTATGAGCGTGTCATCGACACCTTTATCCTGAAGCGCGACTTCGGTCTCCCTGTCTGCTCCATCGAGAAGGAATACATCAACTCCGCGTCAGGCCAGCTGCGCACCCGTTTCCAGGCCTTCGTGGAAAGCGTCGAGATCAAGCATATCCAGGAGGGCAACTGATATGGCCAACATTAAAAAAGCACTCAGAGATTTCTGGTACGGCAAGCCCCACACCGCCGAAGAAGGCGGCCGCCGTCTCGGTGAACTGTACGAAGACAAGACCGGTCTTCTGAAGCACAGAGAGTGGCGCGGCGTCAAAGACACCATGTACTATATGTACATGATCTGGGGTTACAACTACCTGCACATGGTCACGGACATCATCAAGTACTCCAATAACCCCCTTGATTTCATCAAGGGAACTTGGCGTTACCGCTGGATGGGCCAGACCTATCTGCCCGTAATCCACTGGTTCGAGCGCGGCCTGCAGGGTATGCGAGGGGAAGCGCTTGCCGCTTCTGCCTGGCATTACCGTGCCATGGTCAGCGCCTCCCTCCATCAGATGTGCAACTTCTTCAATGCTGACACCCGTTTGCACGGCGGCAAGGAGAACAACGCTTACAAGCATACCATCTATGCAAATGAGACGACTTGCGGCACGCTGTTCTATCCCTGGATGGACGCCGGTTATCAGTATATTCCCATTGAGATGATCCCGTACTTCGTCACCTGCCACGTCAACAGCCACACGGTTCTGAACTACATCGACGCAGTGCAGTCGCTCGGCCTTCCCGGCGACCCCTGCCCGATGTGCCAGGCTGAGTCCGGTTTGTTTGTTCTGGACGATGTTCCCGATTCCGCTCCGATCATCGTAACCTGCAACGAAGCCTGCGATGCGTCGGTTTCCACGCATACCCTGCAGGACTGGTTTGCCAACAAGCCGCTCTTTGCCCTGCCCCTGCCGATGCAGTTTGACGACCCGCTGGTCAAAAAGTACTGCATGAATGAGATCGAAGAGCTTTGGAAGTTCATCGAAGAGCAGACCGGCGTTCCCTTCAACTGGGAAAGCATGAAGAAGCGCCTCGAGCTCCAGAACCAGCTGCAGCGCGATGAGTGGGAGAAATGGGAAGTCGATGCGAAGACCCCGTATTATCCCATCAACGGCGTTGCCCAGGCTCTGTTCCGTATCTACTCCACCCAGTATGGTATTCAGGGCGACTTCTGGCACGAAGCCAGCGAGAAGGTCAAGAAGATCATGTACAAGTGCGTCGAGAAGAAGATCAATACCTTCCCGAAGACCCGCCACCGCGTGATCGCCTGGTCCTGCGCGCCGCTGTACTTCTCCAACTGGTGCACCTGGGCTTACAACTGCTGGGGCCTGAACGTCGTCATCAACATGGACTCCCTGATGTTCGATATGGAAATCCGCACCGATTCGTACGAGAACATGCTCGAGGATATGGCCACCTACCATATGTGGGCTCCGATGCGCCGCATGGCAGTCGGCGGCATGCACCACATCTTCGAACTGTGGGAGTACATGGAGCGCTTCAACTGCGATATGGTCGCCATGTACGACCAGCTGCAGTGCAAGGGTATGCAGGGCGTGCACGGTCTGTTCGAGGACGAGTTCCGCAAGAGAAACATCAAGGCGTTCTGGATGCCGCATGCGCTGCCTGACTGCCGTACCGTTTCCCGTGCCGAAATCCGCCGTCAGATCAACGACTACATGACCACCGTCATGCATGAAGAACCTCTGGACCCGTCGCTGCTTGACTTCGACGATTCCATGACCTGGTAAGAGGAGGACAATAACCATGAAGTGCAAGTTTTGTAAGTTCCTGCTGAAGTTCTGCGGCATTTTTGTGGCGCTGAATGTCGGCCTGTTCCTGATTTTCTTCTATGACCTGGACGGCAAACTCCTGTTCAACGTGGTGGAACCCTTCCTGAAGAACCACTATGACAATATGGAGCGCAAGGATGTGCTGAAAAGTCCATATGAGATGGACAAATTCCCCAAATACAAGTACGACATGTAATATCGGGCCGGTCTCCCCGCCGCGGCGGGGAGACCGGATCAAAACGTTCACAAAAGCTGCAGGCTTTTTATTAAAATCAATCTTAGGAGAGTAATTTCATGAAGTATTTCGGCGGTTGCGACGTTGGTTCCACCTACACCAAGGCAGTTATTCTGGACGAGAACGGCAAGATGGTTGCCGACACCACGATTAAGAGCAAGATCAATTCCGAGCAGAGCGCCATTGCGGCGATGGACGAAGTCCTGAAGCAGGTCGGCCTGAAGAGCAGCAAGGAGTTGGAGTACCTCATCGGTACCGGCTACGGCCGCAACAAGGTTCCGTTTGCGGATGAGAACATTTCCGAGATCTCCTGCCACGCCATGGGCGTGCACGTGACCGACCCGAGTGTGAAGGCGATCATCGACATCGGCGGCCAGG
>JAFPWF010000022.1 GCA_017395085.1 Oscillospiraceae bacterium
CAGATGCTTCGCCATAAGACCTCCTTTCTACCGGGCAGTCTTGCATTCATCTTAGCGGCAGAGAGGTCCTTTGTAAATCTTATTGCAACTTTTGTAAAAGTTAATGTTTATTTTGTTCGACTTTTAATTTTACATTCTAGGATGCAATGATTTTCAATTGAGGTAAATTTTTGCGACTTGATTTCAATTATACTACAGGCAACATAAAGAGGCTCGCAGGCCTGAAATGGAGGAGTAATCATGGCAGAGAAGAAGAAAACTGTAGATGCGCCGGTCTCCGCTGGCAGGGCACAGGTTGAAGCCGGGCGGAAAAAGGCACTGGATGAAACCATCAAACGGATTGAACGCGATTACGGCAAGGGTACCATCATGCGGCTTGGGGATGACCTCCCGGTCAATGTGGAGGCGCTGTCCACCGGTTCGCTGACGCTGGACCTTGCTCTGGGCATCGGCGGTGTGCCCCGCGGGCGTATTGTTGAAATCTACGGTCCCGAAGCATCCGGCAAGACCACGCTTGCCCTGCACATCGCAGCTTCGGCGCAGAAGAGTGGCGGCGAAGCCGCCTATATCGATGTGGAACACGCCCTTGAACCCGCCTATGCCCGGGCGCTCGGAGTAGACATCGACAGTCTGCTGATTTCCCAGCCCGATACTGGAGAGCAGGCACTGGATATCGCAGAATCCCTGGTCCGTTCCGGAGCAGTGGATGTGGTGGTTGTCGACTCGGTCGCCGCGCTCATCCCCCGCACGGAACTGGAGGGTGAAATCGGCGATTCGGTCGTCGGCGTGCTGGCAAGGCTGATGTCGCAGGCCATGCGGCGTCTGGCTGGCGCCATCTCCAAAAACAACTGCACCGTCATCTTTATTAACCAGCTGCGCCAGAAAATCGGCGTTATGTACGGGAACCCCGAAACCACGCCGGGCGGGCTTGCACTGAAATATTACGCCAGCGTCCGCATCGATGTGCGCAGGGTGGAGTCACTTAAAGCCGGCGGGGAAATCATCGGTAATCACACGAGAGCGAAAGTTGTAAAGAACAAAGTCGCGCCGCCTTTCCGGGAAGCGGAGTTTGACATCATGTACGGCGAGGGCATCTCCCGCATCGGAGAGATCGTTGACCTCGGCGTCAAGCTGGAGATCATTGACAAGGGCGGCGCCTGGTTCACCGTGGAAGGCAACCGCATCCAAGGCCGCGACGGCGTTAAACAGTATCTGCTTGACAATCCTGATGTCTGTGAGCGTATTGAAACGCGGATCCGCGAAGAAGCGTGGCGCCTTTCCCCGAATGCAAAGCGGCACAGCGAAAACGGAGCTGGTACCTCTGACTCTCCGCTGGCAGTCAATGTCAGTGCGGATGATTTTGCAGAGGGCTGAACGCAATCTCCTCAAGCCGGTTCCGTATGAAAAGCGCGCTTCCGCAGTTTGCTGAGCAAAAACCCGGAGACAGACAGCTGTCCGTCTCCGGGTTTCGTTTCTCAAACTCTTTGCTGTGTGTCCGCTATTTTTCAGCTTTCTACTGCAATGGCCTCAATCTCGCAGAGGAGCTGCTTCGGCAGCTCGCGCACTGCAACACAGCTGCGGGCGGGCTTGCTGACAAAGTATTTTGCGTACACGGCGTTGAATGCTGCGAAGTCCTTCATATCGGCAAGGAAGCAGGTCGTCTTGATGACATTCTCAAAGGCGACTCCGGCCGCTTCCAGGAGCGCACTAATATTCTTGCAGCACTGTTCCGCCTGTTCCTCGATGGTGTCGCCGACGACCTCCCCTGTTGCGGGGTTCAGTGCGATCTGCCCCGAAGTAAATACAAGGCCGTTCACAATAAAGCCCTGAGAATAGGGTCCGATCGCTGCCGGTGCTTTGTCTGTTGCGATTTTTTTCATGATCATTTCTCCTTTTCCTGTTACTTGTTCTGAGGTTTACTTTCTGCCTGCTTATTCAATCAGCCTGTAACCATGGCTGACCAGACTCTCGCGTATTTTCCGAATATGGGCCTCGTCTCGGGTTTCCAAAGTCATGGTAACCACACAGGAATTCACTTCGGTCTTGGCGTCTTCGCGTTCATGTTCGATGTCCAGGATGTTCGCACCGCACTCAGCCACACAGGCCACGAGCTGGGCGAGGTTGCCCGCCTTATCGATCAGTTTTGTAGTCAGGCGGACGATGCGCCCTGTCTTCTGCATGCCTTTGGTAATAATACGGGAAAGCGTGGTGATGTCCACATTGCCGCCCGAAACCAGCGCTACCGTGTTCAGGGAAGTATCCACACGATTGAAGAGGTATGCCGCAACCGAGGTCGCTCCGGCGCCTTCTGCCACTGTCTTCGGGCCTTCCAGCAGGGCAACAATGGCTGCCGCAATCTCATCCTCACTGACGGTGACAATGTCGTCCACATAATCTTTCACCATGCGGAATGTCAGGTCGCCTGGGGTCAGAACATGAATGCCGTCAGCTATGGTGGCTCCGTCCCGAACGGTTATGATTTCACCGCTCCGCATGGAAACAAACATCGACGGCACCGTGGCCGCCTGTACACCGATTACCTTTACATTCGGGCGCATGGATTTCACCGCGGCAGCTACGCCGCTGATCAAACCGCCGCCGCCGATGGGAACAACAATCTGTTCCACATCAGGTACCTGCTCCAGAATTTCCAGCCCTATGGTGCCCTGCCCGGCGATGACATACGGGTCATTAAAGGGATGTGCAAAGGTAAATCCTTCTTCATCCGCCAGACGCTTTGCCTCACGCGCCGCATCGTCATAGATTCCGGGTACCAAGACAACCTCAGCACCGTAACCGCGTGTGGCCTCCACCTTCAGGATGGGCGCACCTTCCGGCATACAGATCACGGAACGAATCCCGAGACGAGTGGCGGACAGCGCCACTCCCTGCGCATGGTTTCCTGCAGAACAGGCAATGACGCCGCGCTTTGCCTCTTCGGGTGACAGCATACGGATTTTGTTGTAAGCACCGCGAATCTTGAAGGAGCCCGTCTTCTGAAGGTTTTCTGACTTGATAAACAGGTTCTTCCCAAGACGTGTCGAGGTCACAATGGGCGTCACTTCGGCAATGCCCTTCAAAGCTTCTCTTGCTTCCTGAATCATTTTCAGTGTCACGCTGTTATCCATCTCTTCTCTCCTGTTTCGGCCGATCCCGCATGTTTCGGCATTTCGCTTTCGCCTTTTCTCACAATCATCAGCAGTTTTACGCCTCGTTTACGATCTTTCCCGTCATATATTCCGGGATCAATGCGAACATCAGAGTCGCCGCACCGTAGGTCTCAATCTCTTTTTCAATATATTCGTGATCGTCGGTAAACTTGCGGGAGAGCAGGGCGGAGATCCGTTTGATTACTTTCTGGTCATCCACAAATTCAATTTTCCCGAATACGATCACGCTCCTGATATTCAGGGCCCAATCTCCTTCTCTCCGGAAGCCGCCGTCATACACACAGAACGACGCTCTGTTATCCCGGCAGATCGCGTCGACTTTATATCCCTTTTTACCGCTGTGAAAATATATTCTTCCGTCTTCTTCACAATAGTAGTGGTTTGCAGGCAGCCCATAGGGGTATCCGTCATCACCGTTGAGAGAAAGTACCCCGCGCAGTTCCGACTTCAGGATCCCGATGCACTCCTCATCTGTCAGCTGCTGCTTTTTTCGATTCATCTGTCTGAACATGGCGTATCCCCCGATGAACTGGATTTTAGTTTATTTTACCACATCAGTCTGTCTGCATGCAATCCCCAGCCTGCTCCGGGCCAAAACATTTCTCCCACCTGAGACTGTGTCCATCACCGGTTTTCATTTCACAATCTGTTTATCCTTTTTCGCACAGAACTGGTAGAATCTGCATAAAAGGATAAAAACTCCGGGAGGTGCCCGCGATGCTTGGAAAGCAAAAATGCAAAATTCTGAAGGATATCCGGCAGCGTATTGCAGATGAAAACGAGATTCCCTATGTCACCCACGAATGCCGGTACCAGGGGGAATGCAGCGGTACCTGCCCCCGCTGCGAGAGTGAACTGCGTTATCTGGAGCAGCAGCTCTCGCTTCGTGCTTCCATGGGCAAGCGGGTTGCGGTTACCGCCCTCTGTGCCGGGATGGCGCTGAGCACTGCCGGATGCGGTTCCTCAGCGAATGGTCCTGAACTTGTGAATGACCTTGGGGGAGCTGTTCCTATCGAAGAACCGGGCAAACAGCCCGGTCCGGAGATTGAGATTCTGGAGGGTGAAGTCGCGTGGCCGGAGTCTGACGGCACTGACTATTTCGGATCGGACGCCCTTCCGGAGGAATTGGAAAACTTTTGCGGTACGGATGTGCTCCCGCCTGAAGATCCGGAGCCGGTGCCGATTGAAGTTGAACTGACGGGTGACATAGCGTATTTCCCGGACGAAGCCGTCAATGGCTGAGCCACTTTATCCGCTGCTGCATCTCTCACGCCACCGCCTCGGGACCGACGGAGTCGGCGTGACCACGCTGGTTGCCGGTGCCGGCTGTCCGCTGCGCTGCCGGTGGTGTATCAACGCCAGGCTTCTGCGTGAAGCTCCGGCAGAGTTTATCTCTGCTGAGGAACTGCTGAATCGCGTCAAAATCGATGATCTGTATTATCGGGCAACCGGCGGCGGAATCACCTTTGGCGGCGGGGAAGCACTGCTTCACGCGGAGTTTATCCGCCGCTTCCGCGAACTCTGTCCTCGCGATTGGCGAATCGCCGTTGAAACCAGCCTGGCCGTTTCTCCGGAAGCGCTCAGCGCCGCACTGGGCGCAGTGGACGAATACATCGTTGACTGCAAGGACCTGAACCCCTTGCGTTATACCAGTTACACCGGCGGCGACGCTGCGCTGATGGAAAACAATCTCAGGCGACTTCTCTCATCGGTAAACCCTGACCAGGTTCTGGTACGCGTCCCCGTCATCCCGGAGTACAACACGCCGAAAGATCAGGTGGAAAATGCAGACCTGCTGCAGAAAATGGGCGTAAAACGGCTGGACCTGTTCTCATACATCATCCCGAAAAACTCTTTACAGATTTCCGCAGAACATGTATAATGTGCTGCGGAAATTTTCGCCTTTCAGGCAAAGGAGTCTGTAATATGAGAACCATCGGAACTGTCGTGCGCGGTGTGCGCGCCCCGATCATCCGTCAGGGTGACGATATTGCGAAAATCGTCGCCGATTCCGTCATGGCTGCATGGCAGGAAGCCGGGATTTCTCCCTGTGACCGTGACGTGGTCGCGGTAACCGAGTCCGTCGTCGCACGTGCCCAGGGCAACTATGCATCCGTTGCGCAGATTGCAAAAGATGTGCGTGCAAAAACCGGCGGCGGAACCGTCGGCGTCGCTTTCCCGATTTTAAGCAGGAACCGTTTCTCCCTCCTTCTGCGCGGCATGGCCGCTGGCTGCAAGAAGATTGTGCTGCTGCTCTCCTATCCTTCCGACGAAGTCGGCAACCATCTGGTGGACTGGGACCTTCTGGATGAGAAGGGAGTCAACCCTTACGCCGAAACACTGACTCTGGAGCGCTTCCGGGGCTGCTTCGGGCATATTGTCCACCCTTTCACGGGAGTTGACTACATCGATTTTTACTCTGATCTGATTCAGGCTGAAGGCTGTGAAGCCGAAGTTCTGTTCGGAAACCATGTCACTGCCCTGCTGGACTATACCGACACGGTCATCACCTGTGATATTCACACCCGCGCACGCTCCAAGCGCCTGCTGAAAGCTGCCGGCGCAAAAACTGTTCTCGGTCTGGATGATCTGCTGACCACCTCCGTGGACGGCAGCGGCTGCAACGTGGAATACGGTCTGCTCGGTTCCAACAAGGCAACGGAAGACACGGTTAAACTCTTCCCCCGGGACTGCACCGCAGTTGCCGAAAAAATCAGCGCTCTGCTCTCCGAAGCATCCGGAAAGCGGATTGAAGCCATGGTTTACGGCGACGGCGCATTTAAGGATCCGGTCGGAAAAATCTGGGAACTGGCTGACCCTGTCGTCTCCCCCGGCTACACTGCCGGTCTGGTCGGCACTCCGAACGAACTGAAACTCAAATATCTTGCCGACAATGAATTCGGCGCTCTCTCCGGAGAGGAACTGCGCAAAGCTATTGAGGATAAAATCCGTGCCAAAACCGGCGACAGCCTCGTCGGCAATATGATCTCTGAAGGGACAACCCCCAGGCGCCTGACAGACCTGATTGGTTCCCTCTGCGACCTGACCTCCGGTTCCGGCGACAAGGGTACACCCATTGTCTACATTCAGGGGTATTTCGACAACTACACCAACGAATAAAACATCCGCATCAAAGCGGAAAACGGCAAACCGCGGGAGCGCTGCAAACAGGCAGCCGCTCCCGCGGCTCTGACTCTTTTGTAGGAACTATCCCTTTTTGCTTATCAGGATTCCCGTGATTTCCGGAGGATCTCCATAAGCTTCTGCATGCTCGCCTGTTTTTCAAGGCTGATATGCACAGTCCCTGCTTCTGTAATGAGGTCTAATTCCGGGCGCTTTTCGCGCACCGGCACGCAGTGTCCGGCGCTGATTACGCGGAATGATTCCTCCATCTGTGAAATTGCTTTCAGAGGAATGTACTTCCATCGCATCCCATCCGGAATATACAGCGCTGTTTTACTGACGCGGTACTGCTCAATCCGCTGAGCATCCCGGAAATCTTCCTTCACATTCTCAATCTCCATGCCGTCCAGCATGCAGCTCGGCGTAAACATCTTCTGATCTCCTTTTTGAATTGCTTCCCAACGCTGGCGCCTCAGGTCAATCATGTCCTTTTTGGAATGTGCTGCGGAGAGCACCGTTCCGACCGCTGATCCAAGCTGTCTGGCTGCCGATCCCAGCCTGGCAGCTGCCGATTGAAACGCCGATTTCAACATATTCTGCTCACCAGCTCTCTTCGTCCCATCGGATGGAGTGTTCCCGCAGCTCAGGGCATTTTGATTTCAACAGAAATCGTCGGATCTACTTTTTCGGCAAAAACCACTGCATCGTCCTTTGAACCAACCACGCTGCCGTAATGCGTTGGAATTGCAACCGCAGGCCGAATCCTGTTGATCAGTTCCGCCGCCTGTTTGGCATTCATCGTGTATGTGCCGCCGACCGGAACCAGCGCAATGTCGCAGCGCACCTGCGCTGCTTCCGCCGTGGCATCGGTATCTCCCGCTACATAAACGGTTTCTTCTCCGACTCTGAGCAGATACCCAACCCAGCCGCTGCTTTTCGGGTGAAAGGGCTTCAGCCTGTTATACGCAGGAACCGTCTCAAATTCCAGTTCCCCAATCTGATACTTTTCACCGGGTTTCACGGTTTGGATCCGGCAGCCGGAGGGCAGTTCCTTTTCGGCCTTCGTTTTCATGCCTTCCGGTACAACTACGAGCGTATCGGATTTTGCGATCTTTTCAATATCCTCCGGGGAAAAATGATCATAATGCTCGTGTGTAATCAGAATCGCATCCGCATCATGCGATTCTTCCGGAATATGGAAAGGGTCAAAGTAAACTGTTCCCGCTTCACACTGAACTTTGATGCTGCTGTGCGTCAGCACAGCAATATGATCGGTTTTTATCATGATTCTCTCCCCTTCCGATACGGTCCCGGAAGATCCGGTATCTTTTCAAAACGCCGGAACACTTTTCCGTCCCTCTCTACGGTCTCATTCCACATGTATGCCGGGCGAACCCATATGCCGCAGTCACCGTACAGGGCACGGTAAACAACCATCGGTTCTTCCGTTTCGCTGTGACGGGCAACATACAGCACCTCATACTCTTTCCCTTTAAAATGCCGGTAACGCCCGGGGAGAATGGAAGCGGACGCATCTTCAAACCGGAGGAGATTCATGCACCTGTATCTCAGAATGAAAGCACAGCTTTACAGGCTGGAAATCCCGAAGCTGTTCACCAGCGCATCCAGCTTTACCCCGGCTTTACAGAGCGGGCATTCATCCGCCCGGACATACATAAAGTCTCCTAACACATCCGCCGTAAAGATCGAAGTGATCGGCAGGCCGCCGCACCGCGTCCCCGCGGAGAAAACCGCGCAGATCCCCTCCGGAATCCCGCCGTAATACTTTACCGCATGAATCGCATCCAGGAGCATCGCTCCGGTTGCAACTGTTGCTGCCAAAATCAGGACATGCCTGTTGCGAATCAGATGCGCGGTATTTCCGCGGAAAATCGTCTGATTACCGCTGGCAATCTCCGGCGTGACAACATAGATGGTTTTGTGCTCGTTGGTAATGGTGATGCCTGCCTGGGTCAGTTCCTCTGCAATGCAGGTACCAAGCACTTCAGTCCCTTCCAGGCAGAGGACCGTATCGACCGGCTTTGACTTGTCGTACTTCTGCACCAGTTCTTTTGCCGCCGCATGCGCCTCGGCAAGACGGTGTTTGGTATAGGTCATGTCAACGTAATAGTTCACATGGCAGTTGTTCGTAGCGAAATGCCCTTTGGCAATGCGGAGAGGGATACTGCTGTGTTCATGCTGCAGATGTGATGTTGAAACGGCCATTTGCACAAGCTCCTTTCTGATGATCCGATAACCCGTTTTGCAGGTGTTTTCCCGGTATTTCCCGGGTGTTCCCGCTCTCTGTTTTATTATAACATAGGACTTGAAGCTTCGTCGAGTCCCTTTTTATATTTGTTATATTCTGAAAAAAATCAACTGTTCAGAATCCCGGAACTTCCAGGTCTTTTTTACAGATTTCCGGGGAATACATATTTCAGCCGCTCACGGGCAACGCGGAGCAGATGCATCACCACCGCGCGCTCCGTCGGTTTTTTCTCCTGTACTCTATAGCGCGGGAAGAACCTGGTGATGTGCAGGGGAATTTCTTCTCCGTGCGGAAGAGCAGCGATCCACTGCGTCATTTCACGGATTTCTTCCTCCGAGTCATTCATGCCTGGAACAATCAAACTGGTCAGTTCAACGTGGCAAAGCTCGCATGCTTTCCTGATAAAGCGCTTAACCGCTTCCAGGTCTCCTCCGAGCGTGTTCCTGTATACGTCTTCCCGAAAACTTTTCAGGTCGATGTTCAGCGCATTCACATACGGGAGAACCGCATCTGCCGTTTTTTCACAGACACACCCGTTGGTAACCAGCACCACGTTCAAATTCTTTCCCCGAAGAAGCTTTGCCGTATCCAACACGTACTCATAGGAAATCATCGGTTCGTTGTACGTAAAGGCAACTCCGATATTACCCTTTTCCCGGAGCTGTTCCGCTGCATTTGCCAACTCTTCCGGTGAAATATGATTGCGCCCCCGGATCTTCCCGCCTGACTGATATTCCCTGCCGTCAGACATGGAGATCTCCCAGTTCTGGCAAAACGGGCAGTTCAAATTGCAGCCGTAGCTTCCATACGACAGGATCCTGCTGCCCGGGTGAAATCTGGCAAGGGGTTTCTTCTCAATCGGATCCAGCGCAAGCGATGTGGCGATCCCGTAATTCAAAGAAACCACCTTGCCGTCCCTCACTCCGCGGGCACGGCATTTTCCGGCCCTTCCCTCCGAAATCCGGCAGTGATGAGGGCACACATCGCATATCAACTGATCCATTCCGCGTTCAGACATGACGGACAACCTCAAAACGTTCCATCTCGAACACCTTCTCCCGTTTCGACAGTCCGGCTTTCTGCAGCGCAATGGCGACCTGCTCGTCAACGGAGTCAATTCCGTCCAGATTTGGCAGCAGAAGTCCCCTCCGGAATCCCTTACTAACGATGACCCCGTAACGCTTCACATCCAGTTTCCCTTTTGATGTGATCTTTTCCGGTTCACCGAGGATGTCCACGCTGATTTCAAGCGCATCCAACTCATCCGGCCGGACCGGGCTGAAGCGCGGATCTTTCGTTGCAGCTGAAATTCCGTTTTCCACAATCTCTTCCGCTATGTTTTCCCTAGTCGCCTGAATGGTACCGATGCAGCCACGGAGTCTCCCGTCCTTGTGAAGCGAGACAAAGACACCCGCACGATCCTTCAGCATCTCATCGGGAAGATCAGGCGGGAGAGACACTCTTTTTCTTTCCATGACCCAGGAGTCGACCGATGCACGTGCAAGTCTGACATAAGCGTCTTCCTTTCGGCGCTTTTCTGCCAGTTTTTCCTTCTGGCGTTCCCTCCAGGTTTCCAGGCTGAAGCGTGTGCTGCATGTTCCTGTTACCCGGTAGGTGCAGATCCCGTATCCGACGCCGAAAGTCCCTTCGTGGCTCAGTTTACGGGTTTCCAGCTTCAGGCCGTCCAGCGCACCCGCCATGATGCAGAAACTCCGGTGACCGCATTCCGCAGCTTTGTCACAGAAATGTTCGTCAAAATCAAACAGCTCATCGAAAGCCGCCCGTCCCATCACATCCATGATACGCTCATCATACTCCGGTCCTTCTTTCGACAGGCCGTATGGGCCGTCCTCCCGAAGCGTGTGGGAGAGGTCTCCGCTGCCGATGATCACAACTCTCCTGTTCAGGGAATCTGCCGTCTGCTGAATCATCTGCCCGAGACGGTAGTGCTCCGTCAGCGGCAAACCTGACAGGCCGATTCTCACGAGGAGATAGTTTCGGTAAAAATGGTTTACATAATACAACGGGACCATCGTTCCGTGATCCAGTTTGGGATTTCTTTCCCCAAAGTTGCCGGCGGGAAAGCCTGCATTGGCCGCCGCAGCCGCCAGCGCCTCCACAAATGCGCTGTCGTAATCTGCCCGGATCTTCACGTCCCGTGCCCGGAACTGCCTCATATCGCCTTCTGCACTTTCTCCCGGGGAAATATGGAAATAATCCGCATATCCCACCGCATGCGGAGAAACGAGAACAATGGTCTCCGGAGCAAGCTCTCCGACCAGTGCAGCGGCTTCCCTGTATGCTTTGTCTGTCGCGGCAATCTTCTTTTCTTCCCCTCTGCCAACCTCTGGCAGGATAATCGGCGGATGCGGGACCATAATCGCTCCAACGATCGGCATGGAGGTCTCCTCCTTCACATTGCGTATTTCTTTTTATCCATACTGTGTATTTTAGCATAGATCAGCCTGATAATCTACAGCAGGCACCCGCAGTTTCCGCTTTTCCTATTACCTTTCCGGCTTCCGGATGAATTCATTTCAGTTGATGCTTGCCAAATGATAGCGAATCGGTTAGAATGGGCGGACATGATACCGGATGATTTAGATGGAGGCACAAAATGGACATTGTTCAGCTTTGCGAAATCGGAATGCTGGTAGCCTTTGGCTTTTCCTGGCCGTTCAACATCATCAAGTCCTGGCGTTCCAGGACAGCAAAAGGGAAAAGCGTTGTTTTTGAGTTTATCGTAGTATTCGGATATCTGATCGGCCTGTGCGGGAAAATCGTCAGTTATCGGAGAACCGGCGTATGGGCGTATTCCGTCTGGTTTTATCTTGCGGATATTGCCATGGTCATGGCAGACATTGTGCTCTATTTCCGAAATTCCGCACTGGACAGAAAGGCTTCCTGATCTCTATCAGATTATTCTCAAGCAAAAAAGCACGTCTTCCGACGTGCTTTTTTGCTTTTTCGTTCAATTTCGCTGTGACAGAAGAATTACTTTTTCTCCTGGTCAAAGGTTTTTTTCGCCTCGTCCCAGCCGGCCTTCAGGCTCTTGAATGCAACCGCGGCAAACTCCTTGAGGCTGTCTGTCTTCCCGGCTGCGATGGACTGGAACTTTTCGGAAACGTCCTTCAGGGCAACCTTGGCGGCCTCAACCTTCTCATTCAGTTCAGCCTTGTCAGCTGCTTCTTTCAGCGCAGCTCTTGCGGCCTCCATTTTTTCGTTCAGTTCAGCCTTTTCAGCAGCTTCCTTCAAAGCGGCTTTGGCCGTCTCGACTGCGGCGCTCAGTTCTTCCCTGACGGTTTCCTGTGCGCTCTTCAGCTCAGCAGCGTCTTCTTCCTCTTCCTTGATGGCAGCCTGGGCTGCGGCAAGGCGGGCGATGGGTACACGGAACGGGCTGCAGGAGACATAGTCCAGACCGACTCTGTGGAAGAATTCCACAGAGCTCGGATCGCCGCCGTGCTCACCGCAGACACCAAGGTGCAGTTCCGGACGAGTCTTGCGGCCAAGTTCAGCAGCCATCTTCACCAGCTTGCCGACACCGATCTGGTCGACACGGGCGAAGGGATCGCTTTCATAGATCTTATTGTTGTAGTAAGCACCAAGAAACTTGGCAGCATCGTCACGGCTGAAGCCGAAGGTCATCTGGGTCAGATCGTTGGTGCCGAAGGAGAAGAACTCGGCTTCTTTGGCAACCTCGTCCGCAGTCAGCGCAGCTCTGGGAACTTCGATCATCGTACCAACCAGATACTTCAGCTCCTGTCCGGACTTGGCAATCAGGTCGTCCGCTACACGCACGACGACATCCTTGACATACTTGAGTTCCTTCGCTTCGCCAACCAGAGGAATCATGATCTCCGGAACGAGATTCCAGTCGGGATGACGGGCAGAAACGGCCAGTGCCGCCTTAATTACGGCAGCGGTCTGCATCTGGGCAATTTCAGGATAGGTAACCGCCAGGCGGCAGCCGCGGTGCCCCATCATGGGGTTGAACTCATGCAGGCCACTGATGACCTGCTTGATCTGTTCGACCGTCTTGCCTTCCACCTCGGCCAGGGCGGCGATGTCTTCTTCCTCGGTGGGAACGAACTCATGCAGCGGGGGATCCAGGAAACGAATGGTGACCGGATAGCCTTCCATGGCCTCATAAAGGCCTTCAAAGTCCTGCTGCTGCATCGGCTCAAGCTTTTTCAGGGCGGCCTTGCGCTCTTCCTTTGTATCTGCGCAAATCATCTCGCGGAAGGGTCCGATGCGGTCGGCATTAAAGAACATGTGCTCGGTACGGGTCAGGCCGATGCCCTGTGCGCCCAGTTCACGCGCCTTGGCTGCGTCAAACGGGGTGTCGGCATTGGTACGAACCTGAAGGCGGCGATAACGGTCGGCCCATTCCATAATGCGGCCGAATTCGCCGGCGATGCTGGCGTCCACCGTCGGAATGATGCCGTCATAAATATTGCCGGTAGAGCCGTCGATGGAGATCCAGTCACCCTCGTGATAGGTCTTGCCAGCCAGGGCGAACTGCTTGTTCTCCTCATCCATCTGGATGGCGCCGCAGCCGGACACGCAGCAGCGGCCCATACCACGGGCAACAACCGCTGCATGGCTGGTCATGCCGCCGCGCACAGTCAGAATACCCTGGGCTGCCTTCATGCCTTCAATATCCTCAGGGCTGGTCTCCAGACGGACCAGAACGACTTTTTCCTTGCGCTCATTCCAGGCTTTGGCGTCCTCAGCAGTGAAGACGACCTTGCCGCAGGCGGCGCCGGGAGATGCGCCGAGGCCTTTGCCGATCGGGGTTGCGGCCTTCAGCTTGTCGGCGTCGAACTGCGGGTGAAGCAGGGTGTCGAGGGTACGCGGCTCGATCATGGCAACGGCACGTTTCTCATCGATCATGCCTTCATCTACGAGGTCGCAGGCAATCTTCAGCGCTGCCTGTGCGGTACGCTTGCCGCTGCGGCACTGCAGCATGTAGAGCTTGCCGTTTTCCACGGTGAACTCCATATCCTGCATGTCGCGGTAGTGTTCTTCGAGAAGATCGCAGACCTTCACGAACTGCTCGAAAGCTTCGGGAAACTTGTTGGCCATTTCAGAGATGGGCATCGGGGTACGGACGCCGGCAACGACATCTTCACCCTGCGCGTTGGTCAGGAATTCGCCGAACAGCTTCTTCTCGCCGGTAGCAGGGTTACGGGTAAACGCAACACCGGTACCGGAGTTCTCGTTCAGGTTGCCGAAGACCATCGGCATCACGTTGACAGCGGTACCCCAGGAGTAAGGGATGTCATTGTCGCGGCGGTAGACATTGGCGCGCGGGTTGTCCCAGGAACGGAACACCGCACGGATGGCTTCATACAGCTGCACCTTCGGGTCAGACGGGAAGTCGCTGCCGATCTGCTTCTTGTATTCTGCCTTGAACTGCTCGGCAAGTGCCTTCAGATCTGCGGCCGTCAGTTCGACATCATAGGTAACGCCTTTCTCTGCCTTCATGGCATCGATCAGCTGTTCAAAGTACTTCTTGCCGACTTCCATGACGACGTCGGAAAACATCTGGATGAAACGGCGGTAGGAGTCATAGACAAAACGCTCAAACTTCGGATCGGGATTGCCCTTGATCATGGCGGCAACCACTTCGTCATTCAGCCCGAGATTCAGGATGGTATCCATCATGCCAGGCATGGAAGCACGAGCGCCGGAGCGCACGGAAACCAGCAGCGGATTCTCCAGATCACCGAACTTCTTTCCGTTGATCTTCTCCATCTCTTCCACGTTTTTCATGATCTCGGCCATAATCTCATCATTGATCTTGCGGCCGTCAGCATAATACTGGGTGCATGCTTCGGTGGTAATGGTAAAGCCCTGGGGAACAGGAAGGCCGATGTTGCTCATTTCGGCAAGGTTGGCACCTTTTCCGCCGAGGAGCTCACGCATGGTTGCATTGCCTTCTGAGAACAGATAGACATACTTTTTGCTCATTTCAAGATTCCTTTCCGAATAAAATAATTATCATTTTTCTTCTCTGAGACCATCGCTTAATTTACCACAGATCCGCGCTGAGATTCAATGCATTTTACTCACAAATTGTTTGACTTCAACAAGTCGATTTCGTTGCTGATTCTTGCAAAATCACCAAGTTTAAGCTTTTCACCGCGGATATTTGTGTCAAGATTACAGAGTTTGAGAATTCTTTCACAGTCTTCTTTTTTTAAGTCAGGCATTGCCGATGTCAGCGCGTTCACCAGGGTCTTTCTCCGCTGGTTGAACGCTGCACGAATGATCCGGAACATCAGAGCCGGATCACTCACATTTGCGGGCGGATCTGTGCGGCGCGTCAGACGGATTACCGCCGATGTAACCTTCGGCTGCGGCAGAAAGCAGTGCGGGGGTACGGTGAAGAGTAGTTCCGTCTCGCAGTACCACTGCATCAGCAGGCTGAATGCGCCGTAGTCTTTGCCTCCCGGATCCGCGCAGATGCGCTCGGCAACTTCCTTCTGAATCATGACACAGATCCGCTCAAAGCAGTCCGCCTGAACCAGCGCCGTCAATACGGGGGTCGTAATGTTATACGGAAGATTCGCGCATACCAGTTTCGTCTGCTGAGGCAAGTGTTCCTCTGTCAGGCGCCGGATGTCCTGCTTCATGATATCGGAAAACAGGAGTTCAATGTTGGCGGCGCCAAACAGAGTTTCCGCCAGAAGCGGCTCCAGACTGTGGTCCAGTTCCACGGAGAGGACCTTTCCTGCCCGCTTCGCCAGTTCTGCCGTCAGGCAGCCGATTCCGGGGCCGATCTCGAGCACACCGCAGTCTGCGTCCGCATGAACGCTCTCGGCGATCCGTGCGGGAACGGAAGCATCAATCAGGAAGTTTTGCCCCATGGACTTGGAAAACCGGAATCCGTGGCGGTTGAGCAGAGCGCGGAATTCACCCGGGTCCGTGAAATTCATTTCGTTTTATAGTAGCGCAGCCAGTTTCCGGCAACCGCTACGAAGGCCAGAAAGGCCATGACAATTGTTTCTGGGGTGCTCAGGCTCATACGGGTGACCAGCACAATTGCCGCCACGGCGACAATTGTCCAGAAAATGGCCATAATCAGTGCAAAGCGTCTGGTTCGTTTCATGATTCCCTCTCCTTTTCCGGTTCTTCTTTTCTCTTGGGTACGATTCCCGGAATGCTGCCTGTATCCTGCCCGGGCTTCTTCAGTATTTTCTCAAAGCACAGCCTTTCGGGGTCATGCCCGGGTTCGGAGCTGATGGTGATATTCCCCCGGTACCGGAATCCGTTTTCCCGGAGCATGTTCTGCGTCGGTTTGTTTTTCCGGTGAGTATCGGCACGGATGCAGCGGCGTCCCCATAAAAGGGTCTGCTGGCCTGCAAAGCGTATGATTGCCCCGGCAATCCCGCTGCCACGGTATTCCCTGGCGGCCGCCGCCCGGTGCAGGATGCATGCTTCCGGAATGTCGCTCCATTTGCCGTCCCGAATCGCGTCGTATTCCGGTTCCGGACGCGTACTGAGCGTAAAGAATGCTGCCGTTTCACTGCCGTGCAGCACCACGAAGCTCTCTCCGCGTTTCAGGTCTTTTCTGAAGTCCTCTTCCGCCGGATACGGCCCCTGCCACTGATCCACGCCGTAACGGGCAAGGCTCTCCCGCGCCGTCTCGCGGATTTCCAGAATCCGTGGGAGGTCGGCTTCAGTCGCGGGGCGGTAGCTCAGAGGCTCCGTCAGCCGGACGCGGCCGGAACGGCGCTCCAGTTCCATGATCAGTGCGGAGTCTTCCTTCGTTTTCGGTTGGAACGCCCGGTAAAGATCCGGCCGTCTTTCCCTGGTACGCTCAAGCTGCTGAAACCGGCGCCAGTGCTCCACCTTCTGATGGTCTCCGTTCAACAGCACTTCCGGTACCGCGCGGCCTTCCCAGACTTCGGGTCTGGTGTACTGCGGGTACTCCAGCAATCCGTCCCAGTGGCTTTCTCCGATATAGCACTGAGGATCCGAAAGGACGCCCGGCACCAGGCGGCACACCGCATCGGTCACTGCCATGGCGGCCAGTTCACCGCCCGTAAGCACAAAATCGCCGAGTGAAATCTCTTCATCCACACAGGCTTCCAGGAAGCGTTCATCCACGCCCTCGTAGTGTCCGCAGACCAAAACCAGATGATCATACTCCCGCTGAAGGCGCCGTGCGGTTTCCTGGTTGAAGGGTTTCCCCTGAGGGGAAAGATAGATCACCCTCCTGCGGCGTTTTCCTGCTGCCTGTACTGCTGCATCCAGACAGGCTTTCAGGGGCTGCGCCATCATCACGCAGCCGAAACCGCCGCCGTAAGGGTAGTCATCCACCTGATTCTGGCGGTTCTCGGTATAATCACGGATCTGAACACAGTTGATATCCAGGATGCCTTTTTTACAGGCACGCCCCAGAATGCTCTCATGCAGCAGGGCGTTCACATGCTCCGGGAACAGCGTCAGGATGTCTATTTTCATGCTTACATCCCCTCAATCACTCGTACGGTAACAACGCCCGCATCGGCGTCCGACGACAGCACAAAGGCCGGAACCGCCGGGATCAGATGCTCGTACCCTTCGGTATCGGTCACTACGTAGATTTCCGATGCCGGTTTTTCCAGGATTTCCGTCAGGATCCCGATGTTCTTGCCGTCTTCCGACTGCACTTTTGCGCCGATCAGATCCTGTAAAAAGTAGCCTCCTTCCGGAAGCCCCGCATCCACACGGGCGACCATCACCGTTTTCCCTTTCAGCGGCATCGCCGCATTCACGTCCGATATGCCCTCGAGCTGGGCCATCAGAAACTGTTTATGAACAAAAGCGGAAAGAATTTTCTTCTCTTCGCCATCCACGAAGATTCGCGGAAATGTCTTCAGATAGGCCGGGCTGTCCAGCCAGACTTCAATGCGGACTTCTCCGCGTACGCCATGGGTGTTTACGATTCTTCCCGCCGGAATAAAGGGTTCTTTCAAGAGCAGCCTCCCTGTCAGGGTTTTGTCCCATTGTCCCCACACGCTTTTTCATTCCTTCTGCGCTCTGGGAAAAAATGCGAAATGTGAAGCGTGAAATGCACCTTCACACTCCACTCTCCACACTTCACACTCCGTCATCAGTCCAGAACTTCGACTGAAACTTTTTTGCCCTTTCGCTGGGCAACGGCCCGCATCAGCACTCGGATCTGTTTGACGATCCGGCCCTGCCGGCCAATGACCTTGCCCATATCGCCGTCCGCAACCCGAACTTCAAAGATCGTTTCGCCATCGGCCTTGCGCTCAGTCACCGAAACCTCATCCGGATGATCAACAAGGCTCTGTACAATGTAGGTCAATAGTTCTTTCATGGATATGAGACTCCTTAATTATGCTTCGACCTTTTTCATCAGGCCGCGTACGGTATCGGTCGGCTGGGCACCGTTTGCGATCCAGTACTGCACACGATCCATGTTGACCTTCAGCTTTTCGCCCTCGGCATCAGGATTATAAGTGCCGACTTCTTCGATAAAGCGGCCGTCACGGGGAGCGCGGGAATCCGCCACAACAATGCGGTAATAAGGCGCCTTTTTTGCACCCATTCTGCGAAGTCTGATTTTAACCATCCTGTTTCACCTCCATATTATAATTAATCATGTTTTATTACAAAACCTGTTCCGTCTGGAACCGGCGTTGTAAGCACTCGGCGCGGAGCGTTCCGCTCTGCCAGTCCCTGCATACCGTCGCTTTGACCGATGGAAGCAGGCATTAAAACATTCCGGGGAAGCCTCCGCCAAAGCCGCCCATCCGGCCCATCTTGCGCTGCATCTTCTTCATGTTCTTGCCGGAGAACTGTTTGACCATCTGCTGCATGGCATCATACTGCTTCAGCAGGCGGTTGATGTCAACCACTGACGTTCCGGAACCCGCCGCAATACGCTTTTTGCGGCTGGAGTTCAGAATAGAGGGGTTGTTTCGCTCGGCTTTCGTCATGGACAGGATAATGGCTTCCTGCCGTGCAAGCTGTTTTTCATCCATCTTTGCACCGCGCAGCGCTTTTGCGTCCACACCGGGAATCATCCCGGCGATATCACCCAAATCCCCCATGCCGCGCAGCTGGTTCATCTGATCCAGATAATCCGAAAGCGTGAACCGATTCTGCAGCAGGCGTTCCGCGGCTTCCTTCGCCTTCTGCTCGTCAAAGCTCTGCTCCGCTTTTTCGATCAGCGTCAGGACGTCTCCCATGCCCAGGATTCGCGACGCCATACGGTCGGGGTGGAAGGGCTCGATCATATCCAGCTTTTCACCGGTACCGATGAACTTGATGGGCTTCCCGGTGGCTGCGCGGATGGAAAGCGCCGCGCCGCCCCTGGCGTCTCCGTCCAGTTTGGTCAGCATCACACCCGTAACGCCGAGCGCTTCATCAAAGGCAACCGCTGCGTTGACGGCGTCCTGACCGGTCATGGCGTCCACAACCAGCAGAATTTCAGCCGGCTCTACCGCGTCCCGGATATTCCGCAATTCATCCATCAGTTCTTCATCGATGTGCAGACGGCCTGCCGTATCCAGAAAAACGATGTCGTTCCCATGCTTGCGGGCATGTTCCACAGCCGCCTTTGCGATGTCGACCGGATTTGTCTGCCCCATCTGGAACACCGGAAGATCCAGCTGGGCACCTACGGTTTCCAGCTGCTTGATGGCCGCGGGCCGGTAAATGTCGCAGGCAACCAGCAAAGGACGTTTCCCCTGCTTGCGGATGTATCCTGCCAGTTTCGCACCGTTGGTCGTCTTGCCTGCGCCCTGAAGGCCTACCAGCATCACAACGCTGGGGGTACGGGAGCTGATGTTCAGCTTCTGATTCTCGCCGCCCATCAGGCTGCAGAGTTCTTCATTGACGATCTTGATCACCATCTGCGATGGTGAAAGCGCTTCCAGAACATCGGATCCGCTGGCGCGCTCCGTGACAGCCTTGGTAAAGTCTTTGACAACCTTATAGCTGACGTCGGCATCCAGAAGTGCAAGGCGCACCTCACGCATGGCTTCCTTGATATCCGCCGGCGTCAGGCGACCCTTTCCGCGCAGTCTTTTAAAGGCAGCGGTTAATTTGTCGGACAAGCTTTCAAATGCCATATGCTTCCCTCAGTTTTCCGTCTTCAGAAGGGTGTGAACTTCATTTCTGGCTTCCTGCAGCAGGCGGACAATATCCGGATTCGCTTCATCTTCCTGCCGGCTCCCGGCGTTCGGAGCGGCTTTCTCCGGTACAGCTTTTCTGAACTGTGCTTCAAGCCTGTCCAGCAGTTTCTCCAGGGTGCGCAGGTGCCGGTCAGTCTCCAGGGTACGCTGAATCAAGCCGGTCTTTTCTTCCAGTTCTTCCATGGTATCGGATGCACGGCGGATGTTGTCCCAGGCACCCTGCCTGCTGATCCCGCACTGCTCGGCTATTTCGGACAGGGAAAGATCTTCATTGAAATGGAGTTCATAGCATTCCCGCTGACGCGCGGTCAGCAGGTCGCCGTAATAATCCAACAGCATGCTCCGGTGCAGATGGTCTTCGGGCATGCGATCTCCCCCTCTTCTTTCTGAGCTTTCGAGATTATACTTCAGCCGTTTTCTTCTGTCAAGTGTTTTTTCTTGTCACCCTGAATTATTCATTGACTTTTTTGTAAAAGTTGTGCCTTCAACTGCATCTTTCACTACCATTTTTGACCGTTCTATGTTATAGTAAAGTATTGCTTAACATGTGTTTACAATTGCCGGAAGGAGTACTGCATATGGAAGTGTCGAGGGTTGAAGTTCGTCCCGGCGTATGGCTGACCCATCTGCGGGAGGACAAGTTCAAAACGGCCTGCTTCAGCGTCAGCCTGCTTTCGCAGCTCAGCCGTGATACCGCCGCAATGAATGCGCTGATTCCTTTTGTTCTGCGCCGGGGAACAAGGCTTTACCCTGACATGGAGGCTTTGAACGCCCGCTTCGAGGAATTGTACGGCACGGCCATTGAACCCTCTGTCCGCCGCATCGGCGAAATCCAGTGTTCCGGTTTTTATGCGAGTTTCCCCGAGGATGATTTTCTGCCGAAGGGCGAGTCGGTTTTGAAGGAAGCTCTGGAACTGACCTTTGAGATGCTCCTTTCCCCGGTCACAAGGGGCGGGCTTTTTCTGCCTGCATATGTAGAGAGTGAACGCGACAACCTGCTGGATCTGATCGCTTCCCGCCTCAACAACAAACGCGCCTATGCGCTGACCCGGTGCCTGGAAGAGATGTGCTGCTGTGAAGACTTTGCCGTCAGCCGCTATGGAGACGAAGAGACCTGCCGCTCCATCAACTATAAAAAACTGAGCCGCCATTACAAGGCCATGCTGCAGGAAGCGCCGCTGGAACTGTTTTACTGTGGGCGTGCATCGCTTGACCGCGTGCGCCGGCTGCTCCGTGGTTTGCTGGCACCCCTTCCCCGCGGTGAAGTCAATACCGAAATCGGTACGGAAATCCGCATGAACGCTTTGGAAGATCAGCCGCGTTACACCGAAGAGCAGATGGACGTCGCCCAGGCAAACCTGGTCATCGGCTGGCGTCTGGGCGAATGCATGGAAGATCCGGACTTCCCAGCACTATATGTATTTAACGATCTTTTCGGGGGAAGTCCCAGCTCGCGTCTGTTCCTGAACGTACGTGAAAAGCTGTCTCTCTGCTACTATGCCAGTTCCATCATTGACGTGCGCAAGGGCTTGCTGCTGGTCTCTTCCGGCATTCAGGAAAAGAATTACGATGCAGCAAAAGAAGAAATCTTTTCCCAGCTGGAAGCGCTGCAGCGTGGAGAAATCACGGAAGAAGCGCTGGATACAGCCCGCTCCGGCGTTGCGTCAGATCTCCGATCCATTCCGGATACTCAGAGTGCATTGGAGAGCTTTTTCCTGGCGCAGGCCGTTACCGGCGCCGATTTCGGCCCACTGGAGCTGGCGGAACTGGTAACCGAAGTTAGTGCCGACAGAGTGCAGGCAGTCGCCCAAAGTGTGGAATGTGACCAAATCTATTTATTAAAAGCTTTTCCGCAGGAAGCGGAAGGCGAAGCAGCTGTTTCGGGAGATTCCGGAGAAGTGAATGCGGAAGTCGCAGAGGCAGGTGAAACTGCATGAGAATGACAAAAACAGATTATCCCGCCACAGGTGATACTCTGTACAGCGGTACCGCTACGAACGGTCTTCGCGTCCGAGTAGTGCCGAAAAAAGGCTTTTCCGGCTTTTATGCCGTGTTCGGCACCGACTACGGCGGAACCTATCGCCGATTCCGCTTGAACGGAAAAGAATATGACACGCCAGCAGGTGTCGCTCACTATCTGGAACACAAAATGTTCGATCTGCCTGACGGTGACAGTGCGCTGAATCTGCTTTCCCAGAACGGGGCCGATCCCAACGCCTTCACTTCATCCGATGTAACCTGTTATTACTTTCACTGCACTCACAGGTTTGAAGAGAACCTGCGGATGCTGCTTCATTTCGTTTCGACGCCGTACTTCACTGCCGAAACAGTTCAGAAGGAGCAGGGCATCATCGGGCAGGAAATCCACATGGGTGAGGACAACCCCGGCACTGCGAACTATTACCAACTGCTGAACCTGCTGTACCGGAACCACCCCATCCGTGAGAAAGTGATCGGCACTGTGGAGAGCATTGCCGAAATCACGGCGGATACTCTCTACGAATGCCACGCCGCTTTCTATACCCCGGGAAACATGGTTCTCTGTGTTGCCGGCGACGTGGATCCGGACCGCATTCTGTCCATCGCCGAAGAGGAACTCCCGCCGGACTCGAAGCCGATTCCCGAAGTGCTGTTCGGAGAGGCTGAAGACCTGCTGCCCGCTGCGCAGCGTGCGGTGCTGAATATGCCTGTTGCGACGACGCAGTTTCTCATCGGAGCGAAGCTCCGCCCGGCTGAGAAAGGCCTTCTTCTTTTCCGTCAGCAGCTGACCGCCTCACTGGCGCTTCGGCTTCTGACCGGCCCTTCAAGCCCCTTCTATAACAGGCTGTATGAAAGCGGTCTGCTGAATCGGTCGTTCGACGCAGATGCGGACTTTTCGACCGGTGTCGGCACAGTGATCATCGGCGGAGAAAGCCGAGATCCCGATGCTGTGCTGCAGGCGTTGCTGGATGAAGTCAGCCGCATTGGAAAAGCGGGGTTGGATCCGATCCTCTTTGAGCGTTCCCGCCGCGCTGCGCTCGGCGGCGCGCTGCGTGCTATGGAAGACTTTGACGATGTCTGTGTGTCGCTTGTGCTGGATGAGTTTGACGGGTTCTGTTATCTGGATTATCCGTCTGTAATGGCATCCATCGAAAAAACGGAATGCGAGGCATTTCTGGCAGATGCTCTGAAGCCTGAACGGCTTGCGCTTTCCATCGTGGAAGCTAAGAAAGGGTAAGCCATGCCGGACTCTCTGTTCTCATTTCTGTTTTCCACGATTCAACGTGAATCCGCCATCAGCTTTCCATTCCTCGGCAGCTGGAGCATCAATCCACCCGCATACCTTACGGTTTTTGGGCGGAACATCTACCTGTACGGAATTCTGATTGCTCTCGGCTTTGTGCTTGCAATCCTGTACTGTGCCAGGCGAGCACCGGAGTTCGGCATCAGTGCCGACAATTTCTACGATCTGATGATTTGGCTGATTCCCCTGTCCATTCTCGGTGCCCGCCTATATTATGTGGCATTCAAGGCGGACTACTACCTGCAGCATCCCGGGGAAATCCTGGCCATCTGGGAAGGCGGGCTCGCGATCTATGGCGGAATACTGGCCGGTGTACTGATTGTCTGCATCTTCTGCAAGGTCAAAAAAATCCGCATTCCTGCGATGCTCGACGTCATTTCCTTCGGTGTGCTGATCGGTCAGGCCATCGGGCGCTGGGGCAATTTCTTTAACCGTGAAGCCTTCGGAGCAGAGACCGACATCTTCTGCCGCATGGGACTGACTGACCCTTCCGGCGCACAGATCTTTGTTCATCCGACTTTCCTGTATGAGAGTCTCTGGAATCTGTGCGGGCTTGTGTTTTTGATTCTCTTTACCAAAAAAGACAAACGCCGCTATGACGGGCAATGCATCCTCATTTACTTCTTCTGGTACGGTCTCGGCCGCAGCTGGATCGAAGGCCTGCGTACCGACAGTCTGTATCTCGGCTCCACCGGCATCCGTGTTTCACAGCTTTTGAGTCTTGTGCTGGTCGCCGTATCCGGAATCATTCTCTTCCTCAACCGCAACAACCGGAGCCTGAAAACAGCCGCCGAGGCATCCTCGAACACGGAAGCCCTCTCGGCAGCTCCTGTCCCGGACAGCTCCGTTCCGGGAGATCAAAGCATGCCTGTAAACCGCAAGGAGGACTGAACATGGCAGAGCAGAACAATTACAGCAAAATTCTTTCCAACACCGTCGGTACCCTGTTTACGAAAGCAAAAGAGATCGCCGCGAGCGACGCCGTAACCGGTGCGGTCGAGCGTGTCAAGGACGCCGCCGCAAGCACCGGCGTTTTGGAAGTCTACGAAAAGGGCGCGCAGCACGCAAAGTCTTTCGGCAATGCCACGAAGATTACCCTGGATCTCAACCGCGATCACAAGGAACTGGAGCGGGTTTTTGCCGAGATTGGAAAGCTGTATTATGAGCAGGCAAAAGATGCGCCGGACGGCTTCTTTGTGCCGCTGTTTCAACAGGCTGAAAGCCTGCGTGACGCCATTGCCGCCAAGGAAGCTGAAGTGGAAGCCTATAAGGCATCTTTTGAAAGGTCCGGCGACGACGCCCGCACCGACGAAAAGCTGGATGACAGTATTGCCGACTTTGAAGCAATCGTAAACCGGACGGAGACCGATGGCACTTCAACCTGATCAGAACAAAAAGCCTCTGCGGCACCTGCCGCTCCTGGGTTGCCTGCTTGTTATCCTGGCCATCAGCCTGCACTTCTGCCTTTGGAAGAGCGGGATGTTCATTGACGAAATCTACACCTACGGTCTCTCCAACAGCAGTTATATGCCGTTTATCGGCAATGGTGCTTCCGATCGCATTCAGGAACAGACCCTCACGCGCGAAGATTTCTTTGACTACCTTGCGATAACCGACGGAGAAGCGCGTTTTGACGCAGGGTCCGTATATTACAACCAGGTGCGGGATGTCCATCCGCCGCTGTATTACTGGCTTTTGAACTTCTGTTCCTCCCTGGCGGAAGGACACTTTTCCAAGTGGATCGGCCTGATTCCGGACCTGATCATCTACCTCGGTACCCTCATCCTGCTCTATGCGCTTGGTCTGGAGCTCTTCGGGTCCGAATGGGTCGCAGCCTGCATGGTTTTGCTTTACGGGCTCAGTCAGGTCGGTCTCAGCACCATGCTGATGATCCGCATGTATGTGCTGATGTGTTTCTTCACGGTGCTTATGGCGCTGCTGGCGGCAAAAGAACTTCACAAGCCCAGCAGGAAAACGGAGCTCGGCATCGCGTTCAGTATTTTTCTTGGGCTCATGACGCAGTATTACTTTGTGTTCTACGCGTTTTTCCTCTGCGCTGCGACAGTGCTTGTGCTGCTGAGCCGCAGGGAATGGAAGGCCGCCGGGTTCTTTGCTCTCTTTGCCTTTGCAGCAGTCGGACTGATGCTGCTCTGCTTCCCTGCCGTTTTCACCCAGATGACGGGCAACCGCCTCGGCCCTCAAAGCGACTCCCTGGAAAACCTGCGGAACTTTTCCGCCTGGCCCGGTCGCCTGCGCTATTATTTCGGTCAGATCCGCGCCGGGCTGGCGGTCGCAGTAGGTGCAGCTGTCGCGACAGCGGTGCTGTTTGCCGTATCCGCGCTGTTCCGGCATGAACTGCGCGTTTCCCGCAGCGATTGGCGGTTCCTGGTTCTGCTGCTTCCTGTGATTCCGACGGTGTTCGTACCCGCCCTGATTTCTCCGGTTCTGGAAGGCCGGTATATCTACAACGTCATGCCGATCTGCGTCCTTGCTCCGGGTTTCTTTCTGGCGCTTTATGGCAGATATGCGGACGTCCGTCGCTGGTGCGCCGTTTGTGCAGTTCTGGCCGTTGTCTGGTCTCTGCGTTCCGTACCGGATTATATTTACGAGGAACACCGGGAGTATAATGCTCTGGTACAGGCACATGCCGACAGTCCCTGCGTCTATGTTACCGGCTATTACGCCGCTCCCACGCAGGACATGCTCCAGCTGATTGCCTTTGAAGACGTTTATGTCACGGAAGACCCCGCATCCGATGGTCTTGCCGCATACCTTGAAGGGAAAGCGGATGAGGAATGCGTCGTATATATTGATGTGGATTCCATGTGGGGCAGCGGCTTTGATTCCGGTGAAGTTCTGGAAGAATTGTTCCGTGAAACGGACTATTCGGCGGCCGAACCCCTCTACCGTTATGCCCTGAGCGATACCTATCTGCTCACGAAGTAGTAATCCCGAAGGAGAAAAACAATGTTATCTGTCATCCTGCCTTCATACAATGAAGAAAAAATGATCGCTGTAGCAGCGGAAACACTTGCCGGGATCCTTGACGCCGTAAAAATACCCTTTGAGTTGTTATTCGTCAACGACGGTTCAAAGGACGGGACCTGGAACGAAATCTGCCGTGCCAGAGAGAAAGATTCCCGAGTCTGCGGCGTCTGCTTCAGCCGCAATTTCGGCAAGGAAGCCGCCATGTTTGCCGGGCTTGAAAAGGCACGTGGAGACTGTTGCGTGGTGCTGGACTGCGACCTGCAGCATCCGCCGGAGAAAATCGTTGAGATGTACCGCCTGTGGGAACAGGGCTATGAAGTGGTGGAGGGCATCAAACACGACCGCGGTGAGGAAACAGGCCTTCACCGCTTTGCGGCAAACACTTTCTATGGAATCATCAGCAAAGCGACAGGGATCGATATGGCCTCGTCTTCGGATTTCAAACTTCTGGACCGCAAGGTGGTTGATACGCTGAACGCCATGCCGGAACGCAACGTGTTCTTTCGTGCACTGAGCTTCTGGGTGGGGTTCAAAAAAACGGAAGTCACCTACGATGTTCGGGAACGCACAGCCGGTGAAAGCAAATGGTCTACCCGCTCGCTGATCAAGTATGCCATCACAAACATCGGTTCCTTCTCCTCGGCGCCGCTGCATCTGATCACCATCCTCGGCTTCATCACCCTGGCAATTTCCATCGTGTTTTCCATCGTTGCCCTGGTACAGAAGCTGGCAGGGACTGCATTGGGCGGCTTTACCACCGTAATTATTCTGCTGCTCTTTCTCGGCAGCATCATGATGATCAGCCTGGGGATCATCGGTTATTATATTGCCCGCATCTATGAAGAGATCAAAGGGCGGCCCAGATATATTATTGAGGAGTACAGAGGATGATTGATAAAATCAAAGCTCTTTGCATCAAATACCGGGAAGTCATCGTTTATCTGATCGTCGGGGTGCTCACCACCCTGGTCGCATGGGGCTGCAAGTTCCTGTGGAATTATATCTTCTATGCAGGTACAAAGCTTCCGACCGTGGCGCAGAACTCCGTGCTCTCCGTGGTGGAAAATGTCTCGGGCATTGCCTTTGCCTATCCGACAAATCGCAGATGGGTCTTTCAGAGTAAGAACCCGAATATTCTGGCGGAGTTCACCAGTTTTGTCGGCTCCCGCGTGGCAACCTGGATCATGGGATGGCTGCTGAACATGCTGCTGGTAAATGTGCTCAGTGTGAGCGTTTTCATCTCGACGGTTGTTGTAGGGGTTCTGGTCGTCATCGGGAACTATGTGTTCTCAAAGTTGCTTGTTTTCAGGAATAAGAAGTGAAGCACCTGCTGCAGAATGTGAAAATCATAAAGCACAAGGCACAGAGATCAGACGCTCTGTGCCTGAAAACTGTTTCTGTCATCCTGCTGACAAGCCTATTGCTTCTGACGCTTACCGGCTGCGGGAATAATTTCGGCAGGCTGTATCCGGAGAAAGAAACAGAGAAGAAAAATAAGCCGCCGCTCTCCGAGCGCATCGCCAAATGGGAAAACTTCCGTCTTCCCGGACTGCGCGACGAAGAGGAGGAGAGTGACACGCTCCTGATCGCTCCCGACGGAACTGTTCTGACCGAGGAAGAGGCGGCCGCACTCGCCGCCGAAGAACAGGCCGCGGCCGAGCGCCAGGCTGTGCGCTATTCTGAAACCATGGATACCATCGTCGGGGAATGGTCCGAACTTTCGGAAGCACTTCCTCTTTTCCGGCCGATTGTCTCCTGGTTCGGCTCCCTGAAGATTGAAGACGACGGAACGTATTCCAGCGGTACCGGAGCCGGCACCTGGGAGCTCAGCCCGGACTGCTCGCAGCTGACTCTGCGCGGAAGCCGCGGCAAAACGGTTGTTGACATCCTTCATGACGGAGATTATGCGAAGCTCTGCGCCCCGGATCTTCATCTGAACTTCCTCCGCAGTTCCGAACTGAACGATTACATTGCCGAGCGTTTTGTCGCGGTAGAACTGACCGCGGGCAATGTGGATCAGTATATTTCCAGGCCGAAAAATGTAGGCATCATTCCGGATGAGAAAGACCAGCCGACCAATGAAAGCGCCTGGGTGCTCTCCAGCCCGGCTTATGCCGAAGGCCTGGTGTATTACGGACGCAGCGAAGACTTCAGCATCAGCATCCAGAATAACGCCGGGGAAAACCGGGTTGCGATTCTCCCCTATGACACGCTCCCCCTTGCTAACGGTGCCAGTTTCGGCCGCATCACGCAGGCACACGGCACGCTGGTTTTTATCCGCACGGAGTATGTGACGGACAACCGGATGACCGATGCGCGCACGCGTACGCTGACACTCTCCGACGGTACCACACATACGACCTCAATGACCTGGTATCCGGATCTTGCAGACTATTCCGAATGGATTTTCTGACGGTTGAACAATAAAAAACAGCAGGGCAATCGATGCCCTGCTGTTTTTTATTTCTTTTTCTTTCCGAAGATGCCGCCGGAACGTTCATGCTCCTCGCCCATGGATACCGCATACTCACGCAGCGCTTCCTTCTGTGCAGAAGTCATGTTTTTCGGGACGGCAATATTCACCGAAACGAACTGGTCGCCTCTCCCGCTTCCCCGCAGATAGGGGACGCCCTTGCCACGCAGGCGGAATACCGCGCCGGGCTGTGTGCCTTCAGGGATCGTCAGCTTGACCTTGCCGTCCAGAGTGGGTACTTCTACCTCTGCGCCCAGAGCCGCCTGTGCGAAGCTGATATTCTGCTCCATCAGGATCGACGTTCCGTCCCGTTCGAATATCGCGTGAGGACGGACAATGACGCTGATCAGGAGGTCGCCTGCAGGACCTCCGTTGGCACCCGCATTGCCGTAACCCTGGCGGGAGATGGTCTGCCCGTCGTCAATGCCGGCAGGTACCTTGACAGTCATCTTCTTGGCGCGGCGGACACTTCCCATCCCGCGGCAGGTTTTACAGGGCTGATGGATGATCTTCCCGGTTCCGCGGCATTTGGAGCATGGACCCATGGTCTGCGCCATGCCGAACGGGGTTCTCTGCGTGGTGCGGACCTGGCCGCTTCCCTTGCAGTCCGGACAGACTTCGGGTGTCGTCCCCGGGGCGCAACCTGTTCCGTTACAGTCGCTACAGGGCTCAATACGGGGGATATTCAGTTCTTTCTCACAGCCGAAAGCAGCCTCTTCAAAACTGATGTTCAGCTGGGTGCGAATATTGTCACCGCGGCGCGGGGCATTCGGATTCCGGGTCTGAGCGCCGCCCCCCCCAAAGCCGAAGATATCGCCGAAGCTTGAGAAGAGATCGCTGAAATCACCGAAGCCGCCGGAAAAGCCGCCGAATCCTCCGCCGCCGAAGCCTGCGTTGGGATCAAATGCCGCATGCCCGAACTGGTCATACTTCTTGCGCTTTTCCTCATCTGACAGGACTTCATAGGCCTCATTTGCTTCCTTGAAGCGCTCTTCGGCCGCCTTGTCGCCTGGGTGCAGATCCGGGTGGTTTTCCTTCGTAACCTTTCGATATGCTTTTTTAATTTCATCGGCTGTGGCGTCTTTTTTGACGCCCAGCACCTCATAGTAATCACGTTTTTCTGCCATGCTGTTCTCCGATCAGGATTCAGTCAAAATACGCACCGACGAGGCGAGGAACATTCCCCGCCTCATCGTGCTGTGTGAACGCCTCAGGCAAGGGGCTGTTCACCGAAATCAGCTCAATCTTTCCGATTACTGGTGATCGTCATCCACGACGGTGTAGTCAGCATCGTAGTAATCCTGCCCGTTCGGCGCGGTTCCCTGCGGTCCGCCTGCCTGGTTCGGATCAAAACCTGCGCCCTGCGGTCCGCCTGCCTGCTGATAGAGCTTCTCGGAAATCTTGTAGAAGACCTGGGTCAGCGCTTCCGTAGCGGACTTGATTGCCGCGCTGTCGGTACCGGTCAGGGCCTGCTTCAGAGCTGCGAGTTTGCTCTCCACTTCCGCTTTCTCGGAAGCATCCAGTTTGTCGCCGAGTTCTTCCACGGTCTTTTCCGTCTGATAGACCATCTGGTCGCCCTGGTTGCGGATATCAACTTCCTCTTTGCGCTTTGCATCTTCTGCGGCATACATCTCGGCCTCTTTGACCGCTTTGTCAATGTCTTCCTTGGACATATTCGAGGAAGCCGTGATGGTAATATGCTGCTCCTTACCGGTGCCGAGATCCTTGGCGGATACATTCACGATGCCGTTTGCGTCGATATCAAAGGTGACTTCAATCTGGGGAATGCCGCGGCGTGCCGGGGCGATGCCGTCCAGGTGGAAGCGGCCGAGGCTCTTGTTATAGGCCGCCATCTCACGTTCGCCCTGCAGAACATTGACTTCCACAGAAGTCTGGTTGTCTGCGGCAGTGGAGAAGACCTGGCTCTTGCGGGTCGGGATCGAGGTGTTGCGCTCAATGAGCCTCGTGCACACGCCGCCCAGTGTTTCAATCCCCAGGGACAGCGGAGTTACATCGACCAGAACGATGCCTTCCTTGTCGCCGGAAAGCACGCCGCCCTGAATGGCTGCGCCGATTGCTACGCACTCATCGGGGTTGATGCCCTTGAAGCCTTCCTTTCCGACCAGGGACTTGACCATTTCCTGCACGGCCGGGATACGGGTGGAACCGCCGACCAGCAGGACCTTGGTAATGTCGCTGGGCTGCAGGCCGGAGTCAGACAGCGCCTGTTTCACGGGGCCGGTGGTCTTCTCGACCAGGTGATGGGTAAGTTCGTTGAACTTGGCACGGGTCAGGGTGACATCGAGATGCTTCGGTCCGGTGGCGTCCGCCGTGATATACGGCAGGTTGATATTCGAGGTGGTGACGCCGGAGAGTTCGATCTTTGCCTTTTCGGCCGCCTCACGCAGACGCTGCATGGCAACCTTGTCCGCAGACAGGTCGATGCCTTCAGCCTTCTTAAACTCGTCCACCAGATACTTGGTGATGCACGCATCGAAATCATCGCCGCCGAGGCGGTTGTTGCCGGCAGTGGCCAGAACGTCGATCACGCCGTCGCCGATTTCCAGAACCGAAACATCAAAGGTGCCGCCGCCTAGGTCATAGACCATGATGCGCTGCTCCTGCTCCTTATCCACGCCGTAGGCCAGGGCAGCCGCAGTCGGCTCGTTGATAATACGCTTGACATCGAGACCTGCGATTTTGCCGGCATCCTTGGTGGCTTGGCGCTGTGCATCGGTAAAGTATGCCGGGACGGTAATGACTGCCTCTGTCACGGTCTGCCCCAGATACGCTTCGGCATCCGCTTTCAGCTTCTGCAGGATCATCGCAGAGATTTCCTGCGGGGTGTAGGATTTGCTGTCGATGGTTACTTTGTAATTGGAACCCATTTCACGCTTGATCGAGGAAATCGTGCGGTCCGGGTTGGTAACGGCCTGACGCTTTGCGACCTGGCCGACCATACGCTCGCCGGTCTTGGCAAAGGCCACGACGGACGGAGTCGTGCGGGCTCCTTCTGCATTAGCAATGACAACCGGCTCGCCGGCTTCCAGCACGGCAACGCAGCTGTTGGTTGTTCCGAGATCAATTCCGATAATATTACCCATTGTAATGTCCTCCTGTATAAAAAGATAAATGTTTTACTGTGTGAAATCTATAATCAGTTCGCCACTTTAACCATGGCGAAACGGATTACCTTGTCTCCGAGTTTGAAGCCTTTCTGAAAGACTTCTACAATTTCGTTCTCACCCTTTGCCTCATCTTCCACATGCATGACTGCATTATGGAGCGCCGGGTCGAACTTTTCTCCCTGGCACTCGATCGGGGTTACGCCGAGTTTTTCCAGAGTGGTGCAGAACTGAGTCATGATCATTTCCACACCCTTGCGGTATGCCTCGTCTTCGGTCCCCTGCTTCAGGGCACGCTCCAGATTGTCGTATACCGGCAGAAAAGCGCTGACTGCATTGGCTTTGACATCCCCGTACAGGGCGTCTTTTTCCTTCTGGCTGCGTTTGCGGAAGTTGTCGTATTCCGCGCAGAGACGGAGATACCGGTCATTCAGGGCCGCCTGCTCTTTTTCAAGCGCCTCTATTTTTTCCTCTTCCTTGGAAGGCTTCCGAAAACGGCGTTTCTCCTTTTTGCCGTCCTCCTTTGCCTCCTCCTGTGCATCCTGGGCAGGCTCGGCACGCTTTTCAGCCTGTGCGGCTTCACCGGCTGCTTCGGCTTCCGCTGCAGCCGATTCTTCAACCGGAGAGGCTTCTTCAGCCGTAGCAGGTTCTTCTTTTCTCTCCTCTTTCAGGGTTTCTTCACTCATGATTCACTGTCCTCGTTCTTCTTCAGTATCAGTTTGTTATGCAGGCCTTCCGGGGGTGCTTCCCCGCTGCCAAGGCGTCTGGACAGGCCTGCCGCCAAAAAACGCAGCTTTGCTGCAACGGTGGAGTAGTCCATCCGGGTCGGACCCACCACGCCGATGAGGCCTTTTGTGTTATCGCCCGCATCATAGGTTGCGATGACAACGCTGGAATCGCGCAGTTCCTCAGCAACGTTTTCAGGTCCGATCAGGACCCGGATCTCACTGTCGCCCGGGAACTCTCCCTCGGCCGGAGGAAGAACATATCCCCCGCCCGAAAGATAGGCCATCAGGCGGTGCGCCTTATCCGGGTCGCGGAATTCCGGCTGGTTCAGCAGCCGGTTCTCTCCGGAAATGAAGGCTTCCGGCGTTCCGGCTTCCGACAGGGTTTCAATCAGAAAGGCCGCAATCACAGACGTGAGGCCCATGCTGTCGTCCGCGGCCCGCTCGGTCGAATGGATCAGCAGCGGCGTAATCTGTTCTTCCGTAATCCCGGTAAACCCGGAGTTGAAGAGGGCGCAAAGCTTCTGTACCATAGCCTGATCCACCGACATCGGAAGATGCACCAGCTTGGACTTGACGGAGTTGCCGGAAAGCATCAGTACGATAATAAAGGTGTTTGCATCCACATAGATGAGATCCACCCGCTTCACCGTGGTGGGGCTTGCGGCCGTCAGCGCCAGGGCCGGATAATCCGTCAGCTGGGAGGCAAGCCGGCTGATGCTGCCGATGGTGTCATCCAGTTCCTGCAGCTTCAGGTTCAGGCGGCGGTTCAGCTCTTCCGTTTCTTCCAGCGAGAGCTTCTGCTTCTCCATCAGCTCGTTCACGTACATACGATAGCCCATGGGAGTCGGTACCCGCCCTGCCGATGTGTGGGGCTGATCCAGATAACCCAGAGCGACAAGTTCCGCCAGTTCGTTGCGAATGGTGGCTGAAGAGCAGCCCAGGCCGGCGTTCTCGGCAAGATGCTTGCTGCCGACCGGCTCCGCCGTGCGGATATACTCATCTACAACCGCTGCAAGGATTTTCTTTTTTCGATCACTGATGCCCATATTAGCACTCACCCCGCAGGACTGTTGGCACTCTCTCTTTTCGAGTGCTAATATACCATTTTCCTTCCGCTCTGTCAAGCAGTCCGCTGGGGTTTTTTCAGAATTCACATTTTTGTCACGAATCCTTCCGGCTGCAGAGTTTTCGCCTGAAATCATCGGATTTCCTGTAAACGCTGACAAAACTTTTTCAAAAAACTTTCCGTTATTTGTTTACAAACAACAAGTGAGGGAGTACAATAGAATTACTAAAAAATTTTGAAAGGACAGGGCTGTTTCATCATGATTGAGAAAAGTTTCAATGACGTTTTCGATCGGTTCAAATTTCAGTTTTTCCGCCGGATTTTTGACCAGGTTCGCGAACGTGACGGTTCTCTGACAGCGATGGAAGCGTTCTCTCTGGAAATCATAGACCTGCTGCATGCCCCCACAATCGGCCAGTTTGCGGATTTTCTTAACATCTCCCAGTCCAATGCAACCTACAAAGTCAACAGCCTGATGCGCAAGGGCTACCTGGTCCGGCAAAATTCCGAGACCGACCGCAGGGAGTATCATCTCATTCTTTCCGAAAAATTCTACCAGTACATGTCCCTGCTGACCTCATATGAAGACACGGTCATGGCACGAATGAAGGAGCGTTTCTCCACGGAAGAGCTGGAAGCCTTCGAAAAGATCCTTCGCGTCATGGCAGACGAACTGATGCCCGAATGTGACGCCATCTCCGCCGACCGGGCAGGGCAGCAGTAATCCACAGCAATAAGGAGTCAGTATGAAAAAGTCCTCACCCGCCCCCGGCAGTTTAAAGCTGAACTACAGGCGCACGGCTCTGATCGGCTTTGCATTCTTCGGTATTCTGCTTCTCTGGCAGGTTTATGATTCCTGGTGCCCGACCTTCCTGACGGATATTTTCGCGCGGAACATCTACAACATGTCTTCTGCGGAGCTCAAGGCCAGCGATCCTTCCAAGATCCTGAATGTCCAGTGGATCGTCGGCATCATTATGGCCTGCGACAATCTTGCGGCTCTCATTCTGCTGCCGATCTTCGGGAATCTTTCGGACAAAACCGAAACCCGCATCGGCAAGCGCATGCCCTATATTCTGGTCGGGACCTTCGTTTCCGCTGTCGCGTTTCCCTTCATCCCGCTCTTCTTCCACTATAACAACATCGTCGGCATGGTCATCACCATGGGGATCGTGCTGATGTTCATGATGATGTACCGCAACCCGGCCGTGGCTCTGATGCCCGACATTACGCCAAAGCCTCTGCGCGCCAAAGCGAACGGCATCATCAACATCATGGGTTACTTCGGCGGCGCGTTTGCCACGGTTCTCGGCATCTTCATGGTGCTCAGCAAATACATCAACGCCCCTGTTGCGGAGCGCAACCTCCGGACAATCGAACTGCCCTTTATCATCGCTTCGGTGCTGATGGTCATCTCGGCGCTGGTATTGTTTGCCACAATCAAGGAGAACAGAATCAAGGAAGAAATCCACGAAGAGCTTCTCCTCGGAGAGCAGCTTGCTGCCGTGGAAACGCCCATTGACGACGATGCGCCGATGTCCAGGGCGAACAAGACCATGCTGCTCGCGATCCTGGGCGCGGAGTTTCTCTGGTTCATGTCCGATAACGCGCTCGGCACCTACATCGGCAACTATGTCATCTATCACCTGCAGTCGGTATCCAGCGCCACAATGATTCTGACCATTCTCGGCGGCCTCGCTTCTGTCATCGGTTTTGCCATTGCCGGCGGAATCGCCGACAGAATCGGACGCAAATGGACCATTTCCAGCGGTTTGGCCATCACCTTTATCGGTCTGGTTGTCATGTGCTTCGTTTCCCCGACCGGCCGCGCCGTCGGTGAACGCGGTGAGTTTGCGTTTCCGGCCCTGCTTTATGCGGTTTGGGTTCTGAAGGGCTTCGGAATGGCGCTGGTCCACAATTGCTCGTTCCCGATGGTGGTTGAACTCTGCTCTGCCAAGAAGATCGGCAGGTTTACCGGTTATTACTACACCGCAAGCATGTCGGCCCAGACCATTACTCCGATTCTCCTCGGTCTGGTGCTGAATGCAACACTCGCCTGGCGTACCCTGCCGGTCTACGCTGCAATTCTGACGGCGCTGAGCTTTCTCGTGTTCACTGCTCTGGTTAAGAATATCCGGGCAACCAAGGTGGCCACTGTCACAGGGCTTGAAGTGTTCGACTCCGTGGACTGAGTTCCGGAAACCTGCTCATTTTTCTGAAAGGTCAAATACGGTCTGTATGATATGAAAACAACTCATCGAAAAACCATTCTCCTGGTCGGTCTTGCCGCCGGCCTGCTTGCACTCCCGGTTTATGCGGCTGCCCCCGGTCATATCAGCCGCAGCAAGAGGAAAATCTTCCGCGGCGTCAACTATGCGCACCGCGGAATGCACAGCCGGGACAAACAGATCCCCGAGAATTCACTCGCCGCATTCCGCAAAGCCGCTGAAAACGGCTACGGGATCGAACTGGATGTTCAGCTCTCCAAAGACGGTAAAGTTGTCGTCTTTCATGACGACACGCTGGACCGGGTGTGCGGAGTTCATGCCCGGGTGGACGACCTGAACTGGGAAGAACTGTCAAAGCTGCGTCTCTGCGGGACAGACGAGGGCATCCCCCTGTTCTCCGAAGTATTGTCCTCCATTGACGGCTGCGAGGCTCTGATCGTGGAGCTGAAAAACGGCCCACGGAACCGCGAGCTCTGCCGGAAAACACTGAAGCTGCTTTCCGGATATCACGGAAGCGTTTGTATTGAAAGCTTCAACCCCCTGATTGTTGCCTGGTTCCGTCTGCACGCACCGGGTCTGGTTCGCGGGCAGCTCGCAACCACGGTTGAAAACTACGCCGATGACGACATTCACGGCCTGAAAGCCTTCCTTCTGCACCACACGCTTCTGAACTTCCTGGCCCGGCCGCATTTTGTTGCCTATCGCATCGGTCCGCGGCCTCCGCTGGTGCGGCTGTGCACGCTGCTCGGGGCGCTGAACATCGGCTGGACCTCGCATGAACTTCAGAGTGAGAAGGGGCGCGATGCAGTCATCTTTGAATTCTACAGGCCGAAACAGCGGTACCTCTGATCCAATCCGATACAGAAACAGCCGGGAGCGATGCTCCCGGCTGTTTTATAACATATGCAGTGTAACGCAGCATCCTGACAACTTCACGCACGAATGCCGCAATCAGTTCATCAGATTTTGGAGAAGGCCCATGGCACTCATAGACTGGCTGACTCCGATGCTCTGTACAAGGACGACGTCGGAGACTCCGTACTGCTCAGCGGTAATGCTTGCCGCTGTGATATTATAGCGATAATCCAGCACATAGACTCTGTGATAGTGCTGTGCCAGGTAGACCGCGAACGGATTTCCGAAAGAGTCCTTGTACACCAGGCAGTCCGGTGCGTCCGGCAGGTCGTCGTTCACAAGCACCGTAATGGGGTTGTCTCCGTTAAGGAAGCAGTTGTACTTCATGTTCGGCTCATCATCGGTTTTGTCGACAACAGGAGACGTCACGTTGGGGAAGCCCGCAATTTCCATATGGATATTCCCCGGAGGAATGTAGGCAATCATTTCATCATGCTTTACCTTCTGCGGATTGATCGAGTAGTACCAGGAGCCGGTAAAATCGCCCATGTTTACTTCTTCATATTCACTCAGGGGAACCGGATCAAAGCCTGCCACGCTGCAGAATTCTTCATAGGCGTAATAGGCTCCCAGTGCAGTCCAGTGATGATCCGAGTGATAATACACATATTCGCTGTTATGGGAAAGGAGATTGTTGAAGGCGTTTACCTTTCCGACATTGCCGTTCTCCTGTGCGAACATGTACCGCAGGGTTTTTCCCTGATCGGCACATTCCAGCTCCGCGAGCCTGTCGGATGACAGCAGAATACCGGAGCTGGTGGGGGCAGGCAGATTGAAGAAGCGGATGCCCTTTTCCGCCAGCACATCGGCGCCTCTGTTCATCAGAGACGCGTGAAGATCCGATGATTCACGGCTGAAGCCGAGGCGCGACATAACGGTGCCGTCAATCAGGACCAGATCGCCGTACATTGCGGCTTCGTTCTCGGCGTCGAGGCCTTCCCAGCTTTCGATGACCTCGTTCGGATCGGCCGGCCCGCTCTGTTCCGGCTCCGGCTCCGCTTCCATGACGGTTTCGGGTTCCTCCGCCCTTGCGGCGGCAGCCGCTTCCGCCTGTTCCAGCAGGGCATCCAGCTCAGCAATATCCGTGCCGGCGGAACTGCCGGATCCCAGGGCAACTTCATTTTTGTTCAGGCCGTGCAGAGCGTCCATCCGGTTTGACACTTCCAGCATGGTCTCGCGGCCGGGGAAAGTATCCGAAAACCAGGCGGTAATCCCGTCAAACCAGTCGCCGCTCAGCAGGCTCTCAACCGAAAAAGCCGGGAACTCCCTCAGCCTTCTCCGCTCCCGCATGGAAGTTTCGGGGCGCAGCGGAAGAAGAAAGGCAACCAGAGTCAGCACCGCCAGGACCGTGAGGAACGGTCCCGCCAGCTCCAACTCATGCTCTCTGTTTTTTCTTTTTTCTTCAGGTGTTCTCATCCGCATGTCCTCAGAACTGGAAATACAGGAAAGGATTGTAGCTCTCTCCGACCAGCGCGCAGGTGGACAGGAGAAGAAGGATCACGGGAATCAGTGCGCTGCGGCAGCCGCGCCACACCGGGCTGGCCGCCAGGCAATCCGATGCCTTTTTCGCAAGCGGGGTGCTGGCAAGAATCGAGACCAGCAGGAGAAACACGTTGTTCTGCAGCACGGTAACAGAAATAAAGTCCGACAGGGCATTCCCGTTCAGGCCGAAGAGCCCTCGGAAAACCGTCCAGCCGAGGCGAATATCAGTAAAGTGGAAGAGGATCCATCCCCAGTAAACCACCAGCACCAGATAGACGTGCGGCAGGATATTCAGCCGGTCCAGCATCTTCCGCAGGAAGAGCCGTTCGATCATGAGGAACACAAACCAGTACAGTCCCCACATCACAAAGTTCCAGCTTGCCCCGTGCCAGAGCCCTGTCAGAGCCCAAACGATGAAGGTGTTCAGCACCGTCCGGATTCCCGACCGGCGGTTACCGCCGAGCGGAATATACACATAGTCCCTGAAAAAGCTGCTCAGGGACATATGCCAGCGCCGCCAGAATTCCGTCACGGATTTAGCGGTGTATGGGTAATTGAAGTTTTCGGGATAGTGCAGGCCCAGCATCTTCCCCATTCCGATCGCCATATCCGAGTAGGCGCTGAAATCCAGGTAGATCTGCAGCATAAAGGCCGCCATTCCTGTCCAGGCACCGAGAACCGTTACATTCTGCAGATAGCTCAGGTTTTCCGCAAATGCCGCAGCGTTCCCCGCCGTGCTCTCGCTCAGGAGCAGGGTATCGGCCAACGCACCGCAGGGGTTGGCCAGCAGCGCCTTCTTCGCTAGGCCGCAGGCAAAGCGGCGGATGCCTTCCGTCAGTTCTCCGCTGCCGTCACGGACGGTAAACAGTTCTCCGGCAATGCTGTTGTAGCGTACGATGGGCCCCGCAATGCACTGGTGAAACAGGGCCGCATACAGCAGCACATGCCAGTATGCTTTCTCCGCTTTTGCATCGCCGCGGTATACGTCGATCACATATGTCAGCAGCTGGAAGGTGTAGAAGGAAATCCCGATGGGCAGCGCAATGCGGCTGATCCATTCCGGCACCGCGCCGAACACGGAGCAGATCAGCCCCGAGTACTTAAAGAAACCGATCAGCCCCAGGTCCGTGACCGTGGCCAGGGTGAGCCACAGCTTTTTCCCGACCACGGTCTCTGCCGCTTCAATATGCAGCGCACAGAACCAGTCGGCCAGCGCCATAAACATCAGCAGCAGGACGTACTTCGGCTCGCCCCAGGTGTAGAAGATCAGGGAAAACACCAGCAGCGCGATATTCTTTGCGCGCAGGCTTCTGCAGAGCCAATAGCAGAGCAGAGACAGCGGCAAAAACGCATATAAGAAAATCAGACTGGAAAAGACCATTTGGGTTTCCCTTTCATAGCGTGTCGTGCTCCGGCATTATACGGCAGTTTTCGGGAAAAAGCAACACCCCTGCCATGGGCGGGGGTGTTGCTCCGGCCTTATTCGGTTCGGTTTCCGGGTCAGTATTCAAAGCTTCCGCTGAAGACCTCGACGGCGCCGCCGGTCAGGAATACCCTGCCGTTCTGATAACGGACGGTCAGGTCTCCTCCCGGGAGTGCAACGCGCACGTCGGTCCCGGCGTCGCAGTGCCCGTTTTCCACGGCTGCCACTACGGCCGCACAGGCACCGGTTCCGCAGGCGAGGGTTTCGCCGCTTCCGCGTTCCCACACGCGCATCCGCAGGGAGGTCCGGCTGAGGACACGGACGAACTCCGTGTTGACTCCCTCCGGGAACATCGGGTCATGCTCAAACTTCGGTCCGATTTCAGCCAGGTTCAGGCTGTCCGGGCTGTCGCAGAACACCACACAGTGCGGATTTCCGACCGAGAGGCAGGTAATCCGATAGTCTCCGCCGCAGGCAGAAACCGGCGTGTTCAGCAGGCGCGTTTCCTCAGTCAGCACAGGGATCTGCGAAGGTTCAAACACGGCCGTCCCCATATCCACTGTGACAGAGCTCACCTTTCCGTCGCGGCAGTACAGTTTCAGCTGTCGGATACCGCCGGCGCTTTCCACGCGCAGCGTATCGGTGCGGACATAGCCGCGGTCATACAGATATTTGGCAACACAGCGAAGATTGTTCCCGGCCATCTTTCCTTCGCTGCCGTCGCGGTTGAAGCTGCGCATCCTCACATCCGCGACGCCGGAGTGCTCCATCAGTACAATGCCGTCTGCGCCGATCCCGACGTGCGGCTGGCACAGCGAAACACAAAGCGACTCGGGGCAGGAGATCCTGCCGTCGAAGTTTTCAATGAAAATGTAGTCGTTGCCGCAGTCCTGCATTTTGGTAAAGGCGATTTTCTGCCGCCAGCGGCGCATCCGGTTCAGGTCGACCAGCTCTGTGTTGCTCTGGTGATAGCGCCCGGCGATGCTGTCGGCAAGTGCATTGGCCGTGTCCAGCGAAGTCAGGCACGGAATCGCCAGCTGCATGGCCCGCCGATGCAGCGCGATGTAGTCGCCCATGGTGCCGTCTTTCACTGCGCCGGTATATACGATCAGCTGCGGTGCGGCTGCGCCTTCCGGTGCAAACAGCATCTCCGGGTCGTAGTGCTCCACCGGCAGTCCGGCCTCTGCGATAAAGGCGGCAGTCCCTTCGGTTGCGCAGAGCTTCATGCCTAGATCGTGAAAGCGCCTGGCAAGGGTCAGGATCTCCGGATAATCTGCCGTCTCCACACTCAGAAGGACCTTGCTGCCCGGTTCCGGAATGGTAAAGCCGGCAGCCGTCAGGCCCTTGAACATGGCTTCCGCCAGGCTGCGTCCGAGCCCCAGCACTTCCCCGGTCGACTTCATTTCCGGGCCGAGAATGGAGTTTGCATCGGACAGTTTCTCAAAAGAGAACACCGGCACCTTGACGGCGTAGTAGGGCGGCGTCCTCCAGAGCCCGGTCCCGTAGCCGAGTTCCGAAAGCGTTGTCCCTAGCATGATCCTGGACGCCAGATCCACCATGGGCACGTTCGTAACCTTGGAGATGTAAGGAATGGTGCGGGAGGCGCGCGGGTTTACCTCGATGACATAGAGCTCATCCTCGTAGATCAGGTACTGGATGTTCACCAGGCCTTTGGTTCCCAGCGCCAGTGTCAGCTTAGTCGACACGTCGCAGATGCGCTGCAGGAACCGGTCGTTCAGGTTATAGGGCGGATAAACGGCAATGGAATCCCCGCTGTGGACCCCGGCCCGCTCGATGTGCTCCATGATCCCGGGAATCAGCACGTCTGTCCCGTCGGAAATCACATCCACTTCCAGCTCAATGCCCGGCATGTATTTGTCGATGAGCACCGGGTTTTCAATTCCGCCCGCCAGAATTCCCTGCATATAGCTGCGGGTCATTTCAGCGTCACGCGAAATGCACATGTTCTGCCCGCCGATGACATAACTCGGCCGGAGCAGAACCGGATATCCGAGCTCCTCCGCCGCCAGGATCGCTTCCTCCATGGTCAGCACGGCGTGCCCCCGCGGACGGCTGATGCCGAAGCGCTCGAGCAGGGCGTCAAAACGGGCGCGGTCTTCGGCGGCATCGATCCCGTCGGCGGAAGTTCCGAGGATGGGTATCCCGCGCTCATCCAAGAATTTGGTCAGCTTGATGGCGGTCTGCCCGCCGAAGGCCACCACCACGCCGACCGGCTTTTCCACCTGAATGATGTTCCACACATCTTCCGGGCACAGCGGTTCAAAATAGAGGCGGTCCGCCGTGTCATAGTCGGTGGAAACCGTTTCGGGATTGTTGTTCACAATCACCACGTCGTATCCCATCTCGCGCAGGGTCCAGACGCAGTGAACCGAGCTGTAGTCAAACTCAATCCCCTGCCCGATGCGGATCGGCCCGGAGCCGAGCACCATGACAACGGGCTTCCCGCTGCGGGGAAACGTGCGCGCTTCGCAGAAGCTTTCGCAGTCGGAATAGAAATACGGCGTCTGCGCGTCAAATTCCGCCGCGCAGGTGTCCACCATCTTGTAGGAAAAGAGCTGTTCTGTTCCCTCCGGAATGCCGCAGCCAAGACTCCGCAGGCCCCTGTCCGTGTAGCCGAGGCGCTTGGCAGCGCGGTATTCCGCGTCCTGCAGTTTCCGGCCGCCGACTGCGAGTTCAAACTCTGCCAGCCCCGCGAGCTTGTACAGAAAGAATGGGTCGATTCCCGTCAGGCGGTGAATCTCATCCACGCTCATTCCCTGCTTCAGCGCTGCAAACACCGTAAAAATGCGCCGGTCATCCTGCTGCAAAAGCTGCCCTTCCGGCTGCGGCATGTTCAGCGTCTCCTGCGAGATTTCCGCCCCGCGCACGGCTTTCATCAGCGCCATTTCAAACGTCGGCGCAATCGCCATCACTTCACCGGTCGCTTTCATCTGGGTGCCCAGCCGGCGGCTTGCATGCGGGAACTTGTCAAACGGCCACTTCGGGAACTTGACCACCACATAGTCCAGCGCAGGTTCAAAACAGGCGCAGGTCTTGCCTGTGATGTCGTTAGGGATTTCATCCAGCGTATAGCCCAGCGCCAGGCGGGTACTGATTTTCGCGATGGGATAGCCCGTGGCCTTTGACGCCAGCGCCGAGGACCTTGACACCCGCGGGTTGACCTCAATGACCGCATATTCAAAGCTGTCCGGATTCAGCGCGAACTGGCAGTTGCAGCCGCCGACGATGCCCAGGGCTGCAATGATATCCAGCGCCGCGCTGCGCAGCATCTGATACTCTCGGTCCGCCAGGGTCAGCGCCGGGGCCACGACGATCGAGTCGCCGGTATGGATGCCGACAGGGTCCACGTTTTCCATGGAACATACCGCAATGACATTGCCGGCGCTGTCGCGCATGGTCTCAAACTCGATTTCCTTCCAGCCGGAAACGCACTTCTCTACAAGCACCTGGGTAATCGGCGAAAGGTCAAGACCGTTGCCTGCGATCTCGCGCAGTTCTTCGGAGTCAGCCGCGATGCCGCCGCCCGTACCGCCCAGCGTATAGGCAGGACGCACAATGACCGGATATCCGATTTCATCTGCAATCCCCAACGCCTCTTCCACCGTGACCGCAGTCGCCGACGGAATGACCGGCTGCCCCATCTCTTCCAGCGTTCTGCGGAAGCGCTCCCTGTCCTCGGCGCGCTCGATGCTCTCAATATCCGAGCCGAGGAGCTTTACCCCAAAGCGCTGCAACGTTCCGTCGCGGCTGAGCTGCATGGCAAGCGTCAGCCCGGTCTGTCCGCCGAGCCCGGCCAGCAGGCCGTCCGGCCGTTCCTTTTCGATGATGCGGCGGAGCGTCTCGGCGGTCAGCGGCTCAAGATAGATGGCGTCCGCAAGCTTTTTATCCGTCATGATAGTGGCGGGGTTGGAGTTTACCAGGATGGTGCGGATTCCCTCCTGTCGCAGCACGCGGCAGGCCTGGGCGCCGGCGTAATCGAACTCCGCCGCCTGCCCGATGACGATCGGCCCGGAGCCGATGACCAGGACGCTGTGTATGCTGCTGTTTTTCGGCATCTCAGGCCTCCTCTCCGCGCATCATGCGCAGGAAACGGTCAAACAGGAACTCGGTATCATGCGGTCCCGCACAGGCTTCCGGATGAAACTGCACCGTGAAGCACCTCCTGCCGGGATACTCCAGGCCCTCACAGCTGCGGTCGTTGGCGTTATAAAAGCTCAGCTCGGCAATGCCCGCCATGCTGGCGTTCTCCACGGCATATCCGTGGTTCTGGGTCGTGATCCAGGTGCGCTTCCCGTCGGTGACCGGCTGGTTTGCCCCGCGGTGCCCGTACTTGAGCTTATACGTGCGCCCGCCCATCGCCAGCGCGCAGAGTTGGTGCCCCAGGCAGATCCCGAACACGGGCACCTGGCCGACCAGCTTTGCGATCTGGGAGATTTCATATTCATTTTCTGCCGGGTCGCCGGGGCCGTTTGAGAGCATCACGCCGTCGGGTTGCATGGCCAGGATCTCCTCCGCCGGGGTGTCGTGCGGCACCACTGTTACCCTGCAGCCGCGCTTTACCAGGCAGCGTACAATGTTCCGCTTGGCTCCGTAGTCGACAAGGACAACGGCAGGGCGTTTTCCCGCCGCACTCTCCGGGCTTTCGCCGTTTTCAGAATCAAACGCCACGTTTTCCCCGGTGCTGACTTCCCGCAGCACATCATGCACCCGGTAGCTGCGAACCTCGCTCAGGTCATCCGGAACTCCGGTGCAGAGGCAGGCGTTCATAACGCCGTTCTCCCGGATGATGCGCGTCAGTTCACGCGTATCCACCCCGCAGATTCCGGGGATCCCCGCTGCCTTCAGCCAGGCATCCAGCCTTCCTTCACTCCGGAAATTTGAGGGCATGTTGCAAAGTTCGCGCACTACATAGCCGCGCGCGAAACACTTCCCTTCAAAATCCGAAGAAATCACCCCGTAGTTGCCGATCATCGGAAAAGTCTGGAGAATGATTTGCCCTGCATAGCTCGGGTCGGTCAGAGTCTCGAGATAACCGGTCATCCCGGTGGTGAACACCAGTTCGCCGACCGAACGGATGGCGTTCTCCGGGCCGGTGCCGCTCTTTTCCGGTGATGAGGGGCTCCCGTTCGTCTGACTGCTCCAGTCACCAATGGGGCTGCCCGCGAAGGCCGCCCCGTTTTCCAGAACCAGATAAACCTGATTGGTCTGTTCCGTCAAGTTCGTTCACTCCTAAAATCACAGCGTTGCCGCCATCACAGCCTTGATGGTGTGCATGCGGTTTTCCGCCTCGTCGAAGACAATGGACTGCGGGCTTTCAAACACCTCGTCGGTCACTTCCAGGGCGTCCAGGCCGAATTCCTGATAGATTGCCAGCCCGTTTTCCGTCTCCAGATCATGATACGCCGGCAGGCAGTGCATAAAGCGGCACTGCTCTCCCGCCGCCTCCATGAGCTTCCCGTTTACCTGATAAGGAAGCAGATCGTGAATGCGCTGCGCCCAGACTTCCGCCGGTTCTCCCATGGAAACCCAGATATCCGTGTAAAGCACATCCGCGTTCCTGACCGCCTGCAGCGGGTCCGTCTCAAACTCGAGCACGGCACCGGTATCCGCGGCGACGGCCTTGCAGGTGTTCACCAGCTCCGCATTCGGGAAGTATGCTTCCGGCGCGCATGCCACAAAGTGCAGGCCCATTTTGGCACAGCCCACCATGAGAGAGTTGCCCATGTTGTAGCGCGCGTCACCCAGGTATACCAGCTTCTTCCCCTGCAGGGCACCGAAGTGTTCCTGAACGGTCAGGAAGTCTGCCAGGATCTGTGTCGGGTGGAACTCGTTGGTCAGGCCGTTCCAGACCGGAACACCGGCGTAAGCCGCCAGTTTTTCCACCCGTTCCTGTCCGAAGCCGCGGTACTCAATGCCGTCAAACATCCGCCCCAGCACGCGCGCCGTGTCGGCGATGCTTTCCTTTTTCCCCAGCTGCGAGGCGCTCGGGTCCAGGTATACGGCATTCATGCCCAGGTCCGCCGCGGCGACCTCGAAGCTGCAGCGCGTGCGGGTGCTGGTTTTTTCAAAGATCAGCGCAACGTTTTTGCCCTCGTGCATGTGGTGCGGGATCCCCGCCTTTTCCTGTGCCTTAAGTTCCGCGGCAAGCTCCAGCAGCCCGCCGATTTCCTCAGGGGTAAAGTCCAGCAGCTTCAGGAAGTGCCGGTTTTTCAGGTTCACCATGTTATCCCCTCACTTTTCGCCGACGGCTCAGACAGCCGCACAGCCGATAATCACATCCAGCGCCTTCTTCAGCACCTCATCGGGAATGTTCAGTGCCGGCAGCAGCCGCACCTTGTTCTTCGCCGTCAGGCACAGAACGCCCTGCTCCATGCAGGCTTTTACCACGTCCGCGGCAGGTTTCTCGGTCAGGATGCCCACCATCAGGCCCATCCCGCTGACCTGTTCAATCCCGGGCTTGCCCTGCAGGGTATCAAAAACCAGTTTGCTCTTTGCCTTGACTCCGTCCAGGAAGTCCTGATCCAGCCGGTTCAGCACGCTCAGAGCGCCGGCGCAGCATACGGGGTTCCCGCCGAAAGTGGAACCGTGGTCTCCGGCACCGAGGGTGAACTCGGTCTTCTCACCGAAGAGCACCGCGCCCAGAGGCAGGCCGCCGCCGAGGCCCTTCGCGGTTGAAACCACGTCGGGGGTGATCCCGTAATTCATGTAGGCATACAGTGCTCCGGTCCGGCCGTTCCCGGTCTGCACTTCGTCCACCAGGAGCAGAATGTCCTGTTCCTTGCAGAAAGCCGCAAGCCCGGTGACAAAGTCCTTCTCCAATGCAATGACGCCGCCCTCGCCCTGGATGCACTCGATCATCACGGCTGCCGCCTTATTCTGCAGCGCCGCATCCTTGACGGCCTGCAGGTCGTTTGCCGGTGCGTGGACGAAGCCGGGCGTCAGAGGCTGGAACAGTTCGTGGTAATGTTCCTGCCCGGTGGCGGCCAGCGTCGTCAGGGTGCGGCCGTGGAAGCTGTTCACCAGCGTCACAATGGTGAAGTATTCCGGGCCTTTGTGCTCCGCGGCGTACTTCCTGGCAGCCTTGATGGCTCCCTCGTTTGCTTCGGCGCCCGAATTGCAGAAGAAGACCTTCTTCATGCCTGTTTTTTCGCACAGGGCTTCGGCCAGCAGTGCGCAGGGCTCGGTATAATACAGGTTGGACATGTGCTGCAGCTTCCCCAACTGTGCGCTCACAGCCGCCTGCCATTCGTCATCCGCAATGCCGAAGGCCGTCACGCCGATCCCGCTGCCCATGTCAATGTATTCTTTTCCGTTTTCGTCATAAACCAGCGAGCCCTTGCCGCTGACCAGTTCCACCGGGAACCTGGCATAGGTGTTGGCAATATACTGTTTGTCAATCTGTTTCAGGTCTTTCACTGTTCCGTCTCCTCTCCGTATACCATGGTGCCCGCGCCTTCATCGGTGAGAATCTCCATCAGAATGGAGTGGGGCACTCTTCCGTCCATGATGATGACACGCTGCACCCCGCGGTGGATGGCGTCGATGCAGCACTCGACTTTCGGGATCATCCCGCCGGCAATGACGTTTTCCTCAAACAGCTGGACCGCCTCGCCGATGCTGAGCGCCGGGATCAGCGTTCCGGGGTCATCCTTGTCTCTCAGCACGCCGGCGATGTCCGTCATCATGATGAGACGTTCGGCGCCGAGTGCGCCCGCGATATACGCGGCGGCGGTATCGCCGTTGATATTGTAGGTGTTGCCCTCGGCATCGCAGCCCAGGGTCGACACCACGGGGATGTAGCCCTTTTCCAGCAGGTCCATGATCGGCTCGATGTTGACGCCCGTAATGCTGCCCACATAACCGAGGTCGGGATTGCGCATTTTAGCCTGAATAAGACCGCCGTCCATGCCGGATATGCCCATTGCCCTGCCGCCTTTAACTTCCAGCAGCTTGACCAGGGTTTTGTTGACCTTTCCCGCCAGGACCATCTGCACGATGTCCACGGTTTCGGCGTCGGTAACGCGCAGGCCGTCGACGAATTCCGGCTTCTTGCCCAGGCGCTTCATCATGTCGCTGATTTCCGGCCCGCCGCCGTGGACCAGCACCACCTTTACGCCGACCAGCCAAAGCAGGACCACATCTTCCATCACCTGCTGGCGCAGCTGTTCGCTGACCATGGCGTTGCCGCCGTATTTGACCACGACGATCTTGCCGTTATACTGCCGGATGTAGGGCAGGGCTTCGGTCAGAACCTGGGCCCGCTGATTGTTGGTAAAACTGTCCATCCCGTATTCCTTCCATTTATCAGGTGCGGTAATCTCCGTTGATCTTCACGTATTCATAGCTCAGGTCGCAGCCCCAGGCCTTTGCGGCGGCATCCCCGTCTCCAAGGGTGATGAGGATATCGATTTCGGTCTCATGCAGGACTTTGGCGGCCTCCTCTTCGGAGAAGGGAACTCCCGCCCCGTTCTGACACACGGTGACGCTGCCCGCATCCGAGCGGAAGCTCACGTCCACATTGCCGACATCCACATCCGCGCCGCTGTAGCCGATGGCGCAGAGGACTCTGCCCCAGTTCGCGTCTTCACCGAACATAGCCGCCTTGGTCAGGCTGGAACTGATTACGCTGCGCGCAACGGTTTTGGCCGCCTGTTCGTCCTTTGCTCCCGAGACGCTGCATTCCAGCAGTTTGGTCGCGCCTTCGCCGTCGCCGGCGATCATCCGGCAGAGCTGGACGGTAACCGTGTTCAGCGCCAGCATGAACGCGGAGAAGTCCTCACCCTCTTCGCAGATCTCCTTATTCCCGGCAAGTCCGTTTGCAAGGATCACCACCATGTCGTTGGTCGAAGTATCCCCGTCCACGCTGATCATGTTGAAGGTGTTCTGCACGTCGCCGGAGAGCGCCTTCTGCAGCATAGCCGGGCTGACGGCGGCGTCGCATGTCAGGAACACCAGCATGGTCGCCATGTTCGGGTGGATCATTCCGCTGCCCTTGGCAATGCCGCCCAGATGGCACACTTTGCCGTCCAGCGCAAACTCAACCGCAACGGATTTCTCTTTGGTATCCGTCGTCATGATGGCCGCGCAGGCGTCGGTGCTTCCGTCCGGGTTCAGCTTCCCGGCCAGGAGGGGGATTCCCTTCGCAATGGGGGCGATGGGCAGCGGCTGGCCGATGACGCCGGTCGAAGCCACGACCACATCCTGCGGGGAAATGGAAAGGGCTTCGGCCACGAGGCTGCTCATGGTTTCGGCAATTTCGATTCCGTCGGCATTGCAGGTGTTTGCGTTGCCGCTGTTGCAGATGACCGCCTGGGCCTTTCCGTCGGCAAGGTGCGCTTTGGTTACCGTCAGCGGGGCACCCTTTACGAGGTTTGTGGTATACACCGCCGCGGCACTGGCCGGCACGCTGCTGGTGATCAGGGCGAGGTCCTTCTTTTCGGGGTTCTTCCGGATGCCGCAGTAAATGCCCGCCGCCTGAAAACCGCTCGCCGCACACACGCCGCCCGGGATCAGTTTGATTTCTGCCATTGTTATCTCCTTTTCTGCCGCCGCGCTTCAGTCGCCGGTAACGAGCCCGGTGGTTTCATCCATGCCCAGCAGCAGGTTCATGTTTTGGATCGCCGCGCCCGAGGCGCCCTTGCCGAGGTTGTCGAACAGCGACACCAGCAGGATCCGTTCCTCATTCCCGGCAACGGTAATCACCATATCGTCACGGCCGGAAAGCGCATTCCCGGCGACCATCCCGCCGTCATACTCCCGGTACTTCACCAGGGGGCCGGCATAGCAGGCCGCGTACAGTTGTTTGATATCCTCCACGCTGCCCTTCAGGTCCTTCCGGAACAGGGGCACCGTGACCGCCATGCCGCTGTAGTAGTCACCCACAATGGGGCAGAAGACCGGGGCAATTGCAAGGCCGCAGACGGCAACCATTTCCTTCAGGTGCTTGTGCGTCTGCCCGAGCGCGTACTGCCGGGGGGAATCCAGTTCGGCAGCGCGGTTCCCGCTCTCATAGTCGGCAATCATGCTCTTGCCGCCGCCCGAGTACCCAGTAATCGAGAAGCAGCTGAGCGCCGTATCCGGGGCAATCAGGCCCTCGTGCACCAGCGGCTCAACCAGCGAGATGAACCCGCTTGCATGGCAGCCGGGATTGGCAATGCGGTTACTGCCGAGGATCTTTTCTCTCATGCCGTGCAGCTCGGGGAAACCGTAGGCCCAGCCTTCGGCCGTGCGGTGCGCGGTCGAGGTATCGATGACGGCGGTATGGTCGCTGTGCACCATGGCCGCCGCTTCAACGGAAGCCGCATCCGGCAGGCAGAAGAACGCGATATCCGCCGCGTTGATGATTTCCTCCCGCGCGGAGGGGTCCTTCCGCAGTTCCGCGGGCAGGCTCAGGAGTTCCAGTTCCTTCCTCCCGGCAAGCCTCTCGCCGATACGCAGGCCGGTCGTGCCGGCGCTGCCGTCAATAAAAACTTTTGTCATTCTGTTTCTCCTTTATTCGGAGTATCCCTCCAGAATCACGCGTACCGCCGCAATCTGCTTTTCGACTGAGGCGACGCTGGTTCCGCCCTCGCTGCTGCGCTTCTCCATGCAGGTCTTCAGGTCGATGGCATTGTACAGATCTGCTTCAAAAAGCTCGCTGTATTCCCGGTAGCGCGAAAGGGGCAGGTGCTCGAGCACGGTGCCTTCCTTCATGCACAGGGCCACCAGCTGCCCCGAAATCTTATATGCGCTGCGGAAGGGCATCCCCTTCCGCACCAGGTAATCCGCGAGATCCGTGGCGTTGATGAAGCCCTCCTGCGCCGCGTGCAGCATATTTTCGGCGTTCACCTGCATGGTCTGCAGCATCGGGGTCAGCACCGTGAGGGACATCTTCACAGTGTCGCAGGCGTCGAACACGCCCTCCTTGTCCTCCTGCATATCCTTGTTATAGGCAAGCGGCAGGCCCTTCAGCACCGTCAGGAGGCCCATCAGGTCTCCGTAGACCCGTCCGGTCTTGCCGCGCACCAGCTCCGCCATGTCGGCGTTGCGCTTCTGCGGCATGATGGAGGACCCGGTCGTATAGGCATCGGACAGGGTGATAAAGCGGAATTCCCAGCTCGCCCAGAGGATGAGCTCCTCGGAAAGCCTGGACAGGTGCATCATCAGGATGGAGAGCGCGGACAGGAGTTCCACGGCAAAATCCCGGTCCGACACGCCGTCCATGCTGTTCGGGCAGACGCCTTCAAAGCCGAGGAGTTCCGCCTCCAGGTGCCGGTCGGTGTCGTAGGTGGTGCCGGCCAGCGCACAGCAGCCGATCGGCGAGATGTTCATGCGCTTCCGGCAGTCGGCGATGCGGTCAAGATCGCGCAGCAGCATCGAGGCGTAAGCCATCATGTAGTGCCCGAAGCTGACGGGCTGAGCCCGCTGCAGGTGGGTGTAGCCGGGCATGATGCTGCTTTTATTCTCTTCCGCGAGATCCGTCAGCACTTTCAGAAGCCCGCGGATCTGCCCGGAGATGCCGTCGCACTCGTCTCGCAGGTACATGCGCAAATCCAGCGCCACCTGGTCGTTGCGGCTGCGCGCGGTGTGCAGCTTCTTGCCGACTTCCCCGATGCGTTCAGTCAGCACCTGCTCGACGAACATGTGGATGTCCTCACAGCTGCCGTCGATCTCCTGGGTGCCTGCCTCAAGATCCTCGAGAATTCCCGTCAGGCCTTCGGTCAGGGCACTGCAGTCCGCTTCGGAGAGAATTCCCTTTGCGCTCAGCATGGTGGCATGGGCGATGCTGCCTGTGATGTCCTGGCGGAACATCCGCCGGTCAAAACGGATCGAGGAATTGAAATCATCCGCCGTCGGATCTGTTTTCCCGGCAGTCACGCCGGCCCACATCTTTGCCATGGCGCCTCACTTTCCGTCGACGAGTGCCTGCACCTTGATCGGCAGGCCGTAGAGGTTGATAAACCCGGCTGCGTCCGCCTGATTATAATCGCTTTCGCCGAAGGTTGCAATCTCCTCGCTGTACAGCGACTGATCGCTCCAGATCCCGGCCTTGATGATGTTGCCCTTGTAGAGCTTCAGCTTCACGGTTCCCGTCACGCGCTCCTGCGTCTTGTCCACAAAGGCGCTGAGCGCCTCGCGCAGCGGCGTGAACCACTGGCCGTTGTACACCAGCTCGCCGAAGGTGATGGCCAGCTTCTGCTTTTCGTGCATGGTCATCTTGTCCAGGCACATGGTCTCCAGGGCGCTGTGCGCCGCATACAGGATCGTGCCGCCCGGAGTCTCGTACACGCCGCGGCACTTCATGCCGACCAGGCGGTTTTCCACGATGTCCAGCAGGCCGATGCCGTTCTGTCCGCCCAGCTCGTTCAGCTTCAGGATGATCTCCTTGGCGCTGAGCTTCTCGCCGTCCAGCGCAACCGGCACGCCCTTTTCGAAGTCCAGCGTCACATAGGTCGGCACATCGGGGGCCTGCAGCGGCGAAACGCTCATCTCCAGGAAGCCCGGTTTTTCATACAGAGGCTCGTTCCCGGTGTCTTCGAGATCCAGCCCCTCGTGCGACAGATGCCAGAGGTTCTTATCTTTGGAGTAGTTAGTCTCGCGGTTAATCTTCAGCGGGACGTCGTGCGCCTCTGCATAGTCGATTTCCTCTTCGCGAGACTTGATGCTCCACTCGCGCCATGGCGCAATGATGGGCATGTTCGGTGCAAAGTGCTTGATGGCAAGCTCAAAGCGGACCTGGTCGTTGCCCTTGCCGGTGCAGCCGTGCACGATAGCGTCGGCGCCCTCCTTCAGGGCAATTTCCACAAGGCCCTTGGCGATGCAGGGCCGCGCATGGCTGGTGCCCAGCAGGTAGTCCTCATAGATCGCGCCCGCCTTCATGCAGGGAATGATGAAGTCGTTGACGTATTCCTCCGTCAGGTCCAGCACATAGAGCTTGGAGGCTCCGGTCTTCAGGGCTTTTTCTTCCAGGCCCTCGAGCTCATCCGCCTGCCCCACGTTGCCGGAAACTGCAATCACTTCGCAGTTGTTGTAGTTCTCCTTCAGCCAGGGGATGATCACTGAGGTATCCAGCCCGCCGGAATATGCGAGGACGACTTTTTTGATATTATTTTTATTCATGATATTTACTCCTATTTGTATATTTATGCGTAAATTATAGGCTTTCTCCCCAAAAAAGTCAATATCGTATTTATTTTTTATGCATACTCCAATGACCGCAGCAGCATTGCGTGCCTGCTTCTTATGCAAAACGACCAACGGCCCCTCCGGATGGGTTCGGATTCGTCGGTTGACGGTGGTTTTATTCTGTGGTATACTATGTATAATTCAAAATGTGAATGCATTTTGAGCCCGAAAAGTACCATGGAAAGGAGCGACTGCTATGAACTTCAGAAGCATGACTGTGAAAGAGTGCTTTGATAACCCCGCCTGCACTGCGATTATCAAAGAGAAGGCACCCAATCTCATGAAGTATCCCATCAAGCTCTTCAACAAGAAGACCTGCGGTGAGATTTTTGATCTCGTGGTCTCCAAGAAGATTGTTCCGGAGAATGTGGCGAAGGAGATTGAAGCTGCAATCAACGCCCTCTGATGCCAGACAGCAAACGCCGCCCAGACCGGGCGGCGATTTTTATCTTGATTTCCTGTAAAAAACGGTTGACAAAATGATCTTTGTCTGTTATATTGTCATAGCTGTGGCCGAGTGGTTCAGCTGGTTAGAACGCCGGCCTGTCACGCCGGAGGTCGAGGGTTCAAGTCCCTTCTCGGTCGCCACTATGCCCCTTCTATAAGGGGCATAATATTTGCTGATATAGCTCAGTAGGTAGAGCGCATCCTTGGTAAGGATGAGGTCGCCAGTTCGAATCTGGCTATCAGCTCCAACTTTTGAGGGTGGAAACTATAGAGTTTCCGCTCTTTTTTTGTTTTTATTATTCCGCAAAAATGAAGAAATACTGAAAAATGAGGCAGACTATTCTCTTAAAACTGCATTCTAATTGTGCCGAGACTATTTATCGTTTGATAATGACTTCTCCGCTCAATCCAGGCAACGGAAGAATTGCCGGTATATAAGTCTGCTAATAATCGATCTCTAATTAGCATCATTAGCTTTTTGTTTCCATTCCGATGCTTTGACAATATCCTGATCGACTCCATTACCATACTCATACAAATCACCGATGGCATACATAGCCGTTTCATTTCCAAGCTCAGCAGCTTTCAGATACCACTCCATGGCTTTCTCATAGTCTTGATCTGCTCCGTGGCCAAGCTCATACAACAAGCCGATATAAGACATATCGTTTCCATTTCCAAGTTCAGCAGCTTTCAGAAACCATTCCATAGCTTCATTATAATCCTTTTGGCCATAATAATATACCATGCCGATCCAAACCATTGCATTTGTATTACCAAGCTCAACCGCTTTCAGAAACCATTCCATAGCATTATCATAATCCGGATTGATTCCTGGACCGTGATAATCCAGGCCATAATAATACAACATGCCGATGTGGATCATAGCATCTGCATTACCAAGCTCAGCATCCTTCAGATACCACTCCATGGCTTTCTCATCGTCCTGATCGACGCCGTGACCATACTCATATAGCAGGCCAATGCCAAACATAGCATCTGCATTACCAAGTTCAGCAGCTTTCAGATACCACTTCAGCGCATTGTCAAAACTGCCTTTGCGGATCATGACTTCCGCGGTACCGAGAATAGCGTCAAGATTCTCCGGGTCGCTGTCCAGCGCTGCCTGGTAAAGTTTCAGGGCGGCATTCAGGTTCTCCTCAGTTTCACCGGCCGCGATCAGCGCATCGGCCTGGGCGACCGGATCTGCGGGAGCGGAGATCTCGGAGGCGGCGGTCTCTGCCGGCCGGGCGGCCTCGGTTGACGGCAGAGCGCCGCTTCCGCAGGCGCAAAGGCAGAAAAGCATGACAAAAGCCAAGATTGTAGGAATTAGTCGTTTCATTTTTTTCTACCTTTCCCTAGTTTGAAGTCAGTTTACGTCTCAATGACGGGATCGTCAAGTGGCTAGGCCTGCAAGAACATGAGCAGCGGGCATGAAAAAGCCACCCTGCAGGACGGCTGAAGGGTACCACGGTATCTGTCGATTCTCTACTTTTTCTATAGTCTTTTTCTTTTAGAAAAGTACTGTTAAAGACTGACAACCAGTTACACCTTTGAGACTCAGGGTTGCCAGCTAAGAGCGACGTAAATCAGGCCCCTGATGTATTAGGAGACGGGCAGTCCGAGGGCGGCAGTACGTGCGACGTTGACTTGTTTGTCGTCGTTGGGTAAGCGCAGCGGACACTACCTGCTGAGGTTGCGGTGAGACTCATCCCATTTTCGTTTTGCTTTCTCCATGGCAGTGCTGACGGCATAGTTGATTACCCTTACTGAGATCAGTGTATTCTAAATGGTCATATTGTACTGCTATCAGTGTATATAATGTGGAATAATATTCCGAAGGCGGAGAGCAATCGACTGGCCGAGCAAGATGAAGATGAACCGAATAGATACGTGTCAAAAAATCTCATGTGCTCGCACATCTGATGAGGAAGTAGTGCGGATTGTGAAGAAAAATGCCCTCCGGCAAATGCTGAACCGCCCCAGATTGTGCGGACAGCACAAAAGAAGCCCCCTACATAGGGAATGAAATATTAAGCAACATGCTGACGTCGTTTTTCCAGCGGCGTCAGTTTTGTTTTAGTCTGGATACGCTGGTTATTGTAGAAGTAGA
>JAFPWF010000077.1 GCA_017395085.1 Oscillospiraceae bacterium
AAGGTAGCCGTACCGGAAGGTGCGGCTGGATTACCTCCTTTAAGGAGTAAACGCGGAAGGAATTCCGCCCACCTGTAGTCCGTAGAGACGCCGTCAGCTAAGCATATCTCCGATTCTTTTAGAGCCCGGGTCTGTAGCTCAGCTGGTTAGAGCACCGCTCTGATAAGGCGGGGGTCAATGGTTCAAGTCCATTCAGGCCCATAGCTTTAGGGGTTATAGCTCAACTGGTAGAGCGCCAGCTTTGCAAGCTGGATGTTAGGAGTTCGAGTCTCCTTAGCTCCAGTAGGCGCCCCCGGGCGCAAATCGCATCCGCGAGACGGTTGCGGCAGATTGACATTACGGCAGACGAAAACCAAGAATAAGCAATTGAACGAGAGAAGTTCGAAGCACCACGGTGTGGATTCGAGCTGCTCATGCAGAGTAGATTGAGCTGAATCGTTGGAAACAGGAAACGAAGCGATAGAATGCACGCGGGGGATGCCTTGGCATCCGCCGGCGACGAAGGACGGGCCAAGCCCCGAAAGTGCCATGCGAGACGCAAAGGGTCTTTGACCATGGCGATTCCGAATGGGGAAACCCACGCGCAAGCGTATCCACGGGCCGAATACATAGGCCCGAGGAGGCGAACCCGGGGAACTGAAACATCTAAGTACCCGGAGGAAAAGAAATCAACCGAGATTCCCTTAGTAGTGGTGAGCGAAAGGGGAGGAGCCCAGACGGGTTCCGTACCGGGAAAGGCAAGCGAATCGGGATGGAAAGCCCAGCCACAGCAGGTGACAGCCCTGTAGCGACCCCGAACCGGACGGCCGTCGGAGAGTAGGACGGGACACGTGAAATCCTGTCCGAAGACGGGGGGACCACCCTCCAAGGCTAAATACGAGCGGATGACCGATAGTGCACAGTACCGTGAGGGAAAGGTGAAAAGCACCCCGAGAGGGGAGTGAAACAGCGCCTGAAACCGCGTGCATACATTCTGTCGGAGGGAGGACTTGTCCTCCTGACGGCGTGCCTTTTGTTTAATGAGCCAGCGAGTTGCTCGTGTACGGCGAGGTTAAGGGCCTCAGGCCCGGAGCCGAAGCGAAAGCGAGTCTCAACTGGGCGACCAGTCGTACGCGGCAGACACGAAGCCTTAGTGATCTACCCATGGCCAGGCTGAAGCGGAAGTAACATTCCGTGGAGGGCCGAACCGATATACATTGAAACGTGTCCGGACGAGCTGTGGGTAGGAGCGAAAGACCAATCAAACTGGGCGATAGCTTGTTCTCTCCGAAACATATTTAGGTATGGCGTCATGTTAGCTTCACGGGGGTAGAGCACTGGAAGGACTAGGGGGCACACCCGCTTACCAAACCCTATCAAACTCCGAATACCGTGAACGCGATGCATGGCAGACAGCCCGCGGGTGATAAGATCAGCGGACGAAAGGGAAACAACCCGGACCACCGACTAAGCGTCCCCAAGTACGTGCTGAGTGGGAAAGGATGTGGGGTTGCACAGACAGCCAGGAGGTTAGCTTAGAAGCAGCTATCCTTTAAAGAAAGCGTAATAGCTCACTGGTCAAGCGGCCCCGCGCCGAAAATGATCGGGACTAAGCACGTCACCGAAGTCGTGGACTCTGGCAACAGAGTGGTAGGAGAGCGTTCCGTAGGCCTGGGAAGGCGCGTGGCGATGCGCGCTGGAGGTATCGGAAATGAGAATGCTGGCATGAGTATGCGAAAACGCGGGTGAAAAACCCGCGCACCGTAAGTCCAAGGTTTCCTGGGCAAGGATAATCCTCCCAGGGTCAGTCGGGTCCTAAGGCGAGGCCGAGAGGCGTAGCCGATGGAAATCGGGTTAATATTCCCGAACCGTGCTGAAGGCGTCATCACCGACGGGGTGACGCATGGGACAGCGCGCAGCGGCCGATGGATGCCGCGGATGGTATGCGAGGCTTCGGGGCGGCAAATCCCCCCGATACATGCCCCAGGTACCGGACCCCACGAAGGCTTCGGCCGGAGTGGGAGACGCGTGGGCCCGTGCCAGGAAAAACCCCTAAGGGAGCCCAGGCATGCCCGTACCGGAAACCGACACAGGTGGACGAGGCGAATAGCCTAAGGTGCTCGAGACAACTCGGGAGAAGGAACTCGGCAAATTGACCCCGTAACTTCGGGATAAGGGGAGCCTCCCATGGTCAGCGTGAACAGCGCGAAGCCACAGGAGGCCGCAGGGAAACGGCAGAAGCGACTGTTTACCAAAAACACAGGGCCATGCTAACACGCAAGTGGACGTATATGGTCTGACACGTGCCCGGTGCCGGAAGGTTAACAGGAGGAGTCAGCAGCAATGCGAAGCTCTGAATCGATGCCCCGGTAAACGGCGGCCGTAAC